>CAVSHP010000001.1:0-25636 GCA_963727635.1 uncultured Gammaproteobacteria bacterium
TGGCAAAAATATCAGCTTTTGGCCGTTTACTGCTGTTCACATTAGGGAAATTTACACCTGATGAATGGCAGTTATGTGTCTCAAAGCGGAACACCTCGTTCTGCAATTGTGTTTGGCGGCCAGGAGCCGACCCATAGCTCATCAGACCCGACTGTTTAGATGGTTTTTCCTTCAACCCCCGGTCTCAAATATTGCATTCAGTTTCCGAAAGATCAGGGATACCGGTGTATATAAAACCCATACATACCGGGATCGCATCTATCCGTCTGTATTTTATGGCTATTTTATTGAGCAAGAGAGTTTTTGGTATAAACAAAATGTACTTCGGACGCATAAATCACATCGATTGCCCCTTTCTACCTGACCGATAAAAATTTTAACTCTCTGTATTTGTTGCAATTAATTTCTTTTTACACGGCCAGCCCTTCTATGGCACGTAACTTGCATCTACCTATAGTGAGACAAACACACATTCAGAGAAGGAGCACATCATGAACACCAAATCAAACGTACTGGTCATTGAAGAAAACGCAGTCTTCGGTCACGGTTTCGAACGCGTCCTCTCTGATAAAAGCCACCAGGTCAACACCAACCTGAAAGCCGCCAATGATGGCAAACAACACACGCTGCTCAGCAGCATCGCGATGCTGATCACAGCCCCCCTGGTTGCACTGGCTTACGTCATCGCGCTGCCGTTCATCGGTCTCTACCACTTTGCAAAACTGGCCCATGAAGCCTATGCAAGGAAACACCCGGTGGCGGGTAACAAGCTCAGAAAAGCCGGGCTGTTTGCCAGGAACGTGGGTCTCTTCTTTGCCTCACCGTTCATCGCCCTGGGCTACGTCATTGCACTGCCGTTCGTCGGCTTCACCATGATCGCCAGGCTCGCGCTTGAAGCCCACGCAAAACGGCATGCCAACTGCTGACGGATGCCGGGTTACAAACCGGGGAGCCTCGCTGCAGGCTCCGTGACCGGGGCCCAGGCCCCGGTTTTTTTATGTCACCATGCGAGAGTAGCCCCCCGGCACATTAGCGAAACCTGTGTTGGCGCGAGTCCCGGGATTCATTGCACGTTTCCCTCTGCACTATCCGTCCCCCGTTTCAGCGACGCCAGATAAGCGGCTATTGCGATCCTGTCCGCTGCATTCAGGTCTGCCACCTCTACTAACATCACTGCCACGTGGCCCCGCGGCGATAGCCATACTGGATGTCATATAGCTGGCGGTACAGATAGCTCGGTCTTTGCCCGGCAAGCGGTGGGATGTCGCCGACACCTTGCAAATCTGGCCCATGGCAGGTCGTGCAGGGTGCCCTGCCCTCTGCGCTTTCGACCAGACTCTTGCCGCGCGCCAGGCTGCCGGGCGGGACATAGGCGGTGGCTGTCGCGTGTGAATCCGCAAGATAGGTATTCATGGGATTGTCTGGAAGCTCGAGGATGCGCAGGCCAATCGGCTCCATAACGCCACCCTCCTGGGCGGCGAGTTCATAGCCAAAAACCTCGACGCCGGGGACCATGGCTGCCTCGACCACCTTGACGACGGAACGGTAGGGCAAAGACGAATAATAGTTGGCCGCCTCCTGAATATCTGCCGTGCTCAATTTCTCAGCAAGATCTTTCATATCCGAATGGCAGGGAGTCTTTTCCTTGCCTGCACATTCGCGCCTGCCGGACTTGAATTCCTCTATCTGTCGTGTGATATAAGCCGCAGACAACCCGGCCAGGGCGGCAGAATCCGGGACACCAACACCATTGGGCAAATGACAGAGACTACAGCCCAATTGGTCTGGTGCACGGCCCTGTCCAACTGCCACAGGCATTGCCGGATGTTCGTCCGGAAACCAGTCCTGTGCCGCGATCAGATGGCTGTGTGCTTCCTGCGTGATGGTCAGTTTCGAACCGGGAACGGTCAGTCCAAGTTCCGGCAGCGGTTCTTTCAGTGGTTGGGATTCCCAGAAGGCCCATTCGGGGGGAGGATCATCCTCGGGGGAGGTGCCGGCAAGCACATTGGCGGATATCAATATCAGCAATGCCAGGCTGCCCTTTAATCCACTCATCATAATCGCACTCCCCGAATGATAGCTGTTGTTTTTGATTGCTCGAATGGCCAAACAAGTGACAGGCTTTCGACGTTTGGTGTTTTTTTGAATTCCGGTTAACACTTTGTCCGGAGCGCATGCCAGCAGTCAGATTAATTCGCCACGTGTCTCCAGTCTACTCTGACACTTGACTCAGACCCCATAGCTTCCTTACTTCCGCGACCTCTCAATCATGTAGCGAACGACATCCGAAGCGCCATGGTAACTCAGCACTTTACCGGGGTTCCTATTGGCATAGACTCTGAATATCTCGTCGCAGAATCCCTGTCCGACTTCGTCCACATTTTTGAAATTGAAGTCCAACACAGCGTATTCATCAAGTCCCAGCAATAGCCTTTTCGCTTCCGATCTGGACATCAGCCGTTTGTGTTTGGATAAATTAATTTTGACAATATTCTGATTGAACTCGTAATCGTCACCGGTATATTTATCGAAGACGTCCTTTATCTTGCGCCTGGTATTTATCTTTATTGTGCAGGTAACGGTTGTGCCTTTTCTTTGCCTGATATCCCTCAGGAATTCGTCGGCATTTATATTATCGATGCTAAATTCCATACCGGATGTGGCGATTTTGTATATGTCGACAACCTTGGATGTAAAAAATATACCCTGCCCGCTATGGGCCTCTTTAGCAGTTGTTTGCTTACCTTTGAACAGGTGTTCCAGGGCCAGAAAATCATCACTTATTTTAAAGCCCCGTTTGATGCTTTCGATTGCACCGATACCCAGGTCTTTAATGATGAAAGTGATGTTCGCATGATCAATATGCGACGCTGATCCAGACTTTCTTACTGTGCGAGTGATCGATCGCGTTGTTAAGCATTTCGGTGAAGGCATAATCAAAAATTGTCAGGCAATTCCTGTTGAGCAGGGTATTAAGCTGCATTCTTTTTATGACTTCTTCAAAAACCGCGTACTCTGAAAGTCCCTGTCTTTCTTTAACCAGTTCAAGATGGTTGATTTCATTGCTCGCATCTCCCGGGAAATATTTAGCGGCCCTCGTTTTCCCTTGTCTGTGTATTTCACCCTGTGACATTAATCGAGACAATAGTCGCACGATGTATTGCCTGGAATAACCAAGTTCTTTTTCTAACGAGTCAGCAGTGACTCCTCCCTTTCTCTTCTTTATAAACGTCAGTATTTTTTGGATTGTTTCCATAGTCTTAATTTTCTCTTAAACCATATATATAATATATCTTAAATCAGGTTAAGATTATATATTATTGAAGTTTAAGATTGGAATAAGATTGATTATCGCATCAAAATGCGCCTGGACTTTTAGCCAATTTTCTTCTTTTTCATGCTTAGCACCTCTTTCCAGTGTGACTCGTTTATAGACATTTCCCATTGACACAGATCAACCCCGCTTACGTGTGGAAGTGTATGATTACAGTCCGAATTAGCTCTGATAACGACAATGAATCTGATGCATTCGAATTTTTATATGACGTAGGTTTGTGGGTCATGATCGAAATCACACCCGTAAACCCCTTGCCAAAACTCAAACAAAAAAGGCCACGACGGGGCAAACAACTCGAGGGAGAACAAATGCACCCGACACGTCACGCATTTCTGCAGTCACTTTTCTTGCTGGCTACACTGCTCAGTCTCCAGGGCCTGATTGCACCATGCGCTTACGCCGGCGCAACCGAGTGGGTCGACATACACGTCGCCAACGGGCATCTGTACGTCGAGACGGAAATCGGCGGGGTGCCGGGATACTCGCTCATCGATACCGGCTCGCAGGTCAACGCCATCAACGGCGGGTTTGTGGCGTCCGCGAACCTCAACTATGACAAAGGCAGGTTCATCGAAATCGCGGGAGTCTTTGGCAAGGAACGTCACGACACGTACAAGGAAGTCCCCGTCAAGATCTTCGGCAGCACCGTCAATTTTCATGATCTCATAGAGCTGGATTTGGGTGTGCCGGATGTTCAGATGATTCTTGGAGCCAGTTTTCTGGAACGGTTTATTTTTCAATTCGATTATCCGAATCAGCGTTTGCGCCTGATTACCCGGGATAGTATCGATCTCAAAAAGCTCAAGAATGTTGATTCGAAAAGAGACAGGAACGGAGGTTCGCCTTTAGTCAGGGTAGGTCTGAATGAAAAGATCGACGCATGGCTGATCATGGATACCGGCGCGAATGGCGGAATCCTGATCGATCGGGATCTCGCCAAGCGGCTGGATTGGCTTGATAGCTATGCCAGGATCCAGAGCGAGGTGAGCGGCATCAATTCCAGTGGCGACATGGAACACTTCACCGTTCCAAGCATTGTCTTTGGGCCGGTCGAACTGGCCAATGTTTTAGTCACCATACCTGCGCCGGGCCAGTCCGTGACCTTGTTTGAGAAATACGCGCCCCTCGGCACCCGCATCGCCAGGGGAGGCAAGGCGCAGGGTTTATTGGGATATGACGTACTTCAGCACTTCGTGGTAACCATCGACTACAAGACCGGTTATGTGCACATTCATGCCGGGGGAAAATCACCCCAGGAAAATAATTCTGAACATCCATGACCTTCCCCAGGGGAATTAATCCACGTATCGCCGGTTGCACTTCTGGTCACACCTGATACATTGAAAATTTGAGCTGTCCAATGCGTGTTTTCCAGGTAAAAGGGCTTGCCTGAATCAGCAAAGAAGGCTTTAATCTTTCCTATTCGTCATCAACCACATTAACCTGAACTGCCCCTGGAAATTGCTCATGCGTCTTCGTCATTGCCTTGCCGTCTTTGTTCTTGGTCTCACCACCACCCTCGCCGCCCACGCCACGGTCGACCCGTCACTGTTCCAGGACCTGAGTTGGCGGCTGATCGGGCCGTTCCGCGGTGGCCGCGTGTTGACCGTGACGGGGATCCCGGGTGACAGCCGGCATTTTTATTTCGGCGCGGTCGGTGGCGGCGTTTGGGCGACAGGGGATGCAGGGCGAACATGGGAGCCGATCTTCGACAGTGAGAATGTCGGCTCGGTCGGGGCGCTGGCACTGGCACCGTCCGATCCGCAGACCATCTATGTCGGCAGCGGCGAAGCGGACATGCGTTCCGACATCGCCCATGGCAACGGTATGTACAAATCCATTGACGCCGGCAAGCACTGGTCGCACATCGGGCTGGAGGACAGCCGGCAGATCGCCAGCGTACTGGTCGATCCACGCAACCCGGACGTGGTGTTCGTCGCCGCACTCGGTCATGCCTATGGTCCGAACCCGGAGCGCGGCGTGTTCCGCTCCACTGACGGCGGAACGACCTGGAGCAAGGTGCTGTTCAAAAACGACGACACCGGCGCGATCGACCTGGCGTTCAAACCGGACGACCCCGACACGATCTACGCCGCGCTGTGGCAGACACGGCGCCCGCCATGGAGCGTCTACCCGCCGTCCAACGGACCGGGCAGCGGTCTGTACGTGTCACATGATGGCGGCAGCCATTGGAGCCCGGTGCAGGGCAACGGCTTTCCGGCGCATCCCGGTCGCATCGGCATCGCAGTGGCGCCGAGTCAGCCGCAGCGCGTGTATGCGCTGGTGGACGCTACCGCTGACGAGGGCGGTCTGTATCGTTCCGATGATGGCGGTGCGCACTGGCAACATATCAGCGACGACCAGCGGATCTGGAAGCGCGGCTGGTATTTCTGCCGGCTCACCGTGGACCCGAAGAACGCCGAGCGTGTCTACGTGATGAACACCATCGTGTTGCGCTCGGACGATGGCGGCAAGCAGTTCATGGCACTCAAGGGCGACAACACGGGTGATGATTTCCACCAGATGTGGATCGACCCGAACGACTCCGACCGGCAGATTCTCGGCGTTGACCAGGGTGCGATCATCACCCTCAACGGTGGCCAGACCTGGAGCAGTTGGCACAATCAGCCGACCGCGCAGATGTACCATGTCTCAACCGACAACCAGTACCCGTACCGGGTCTACGGTGCGCAGCAGGATTCCGGCGCGGTGTCGCTACCCAGCCGCGGCAACAGCGGCGATGGCATCACCATGCAACAGTTCCGCGAAATAACCGCCGGCGGCGAGAGTGGCATGATCGCACCCGACCCGGACAACCCCGACATCATCTACGGCGACAAGGTCGACAAACTGGACGTGCCAAGCGGCCAGACCCGCAACATCGACCCCACCCTGGCCTATCCCGCCGCACACTACCGTGGCGCGTGGACCCTGCCGCTGGCGTTCTCCAAGACCGGCAGCAAGACGCTGTATTTCGCTAACCAGCGTCTGTTCCGCACCACCGACGGTGGCGAGCATTGGTCGCCGATCAGCCCGGACCTGACCCGCGAAGACGCGGGAACACCGGCCACGCTCGATGCGGTCACCGCCGCCGATGACAACCACGTCGATAAACGCCGCGGCGTTATCTACAGCATCGCACCTTCAGCGTTGAACGCACACGTGCTATGGGTCGGCACCGATGACGGGCTGGTCTGGCGCAGCGACGACGATGGCGCGAACTGGCGCGACGTGACACCAAAGGCGCTCACGCCATGGTCAAAGATTGCCGGCATCGAGCTGTCACCATTCGACGCCGACGTGGCTTACCTGGCAGTGGATCGTCATCGCCTTGACGACGACACACCGTACATCTACCGCAGCGGCGATGGCGGCAGCAGTTGGACCCGTATTGACAGCGGCATTCCGCGTGACGGCTTCGTCAACGTGGTACGCGCCGATCCGCAGCGCCAGGGCCTGCTTTACGCCGGCACCGAGAAGGGCATGTATATGTCTTTCGACGACGGCGCACAGTGGCAGTCGCTGCAGCAGAACCTGCCAATGACCTCGGTGCGCGACATCGACATCCATGGCGACGACCTGGTGCTGGCCACCCACGGTCGCGGCTTCTGGATCATGGATGACACCAGCGCGCTGCGCCAGGTCGCTGCCGTGCGGATCGACGCCACGACGCTTTTCAAGCCGGCCGTTGCGATCCGCGCACGCCCGTCCGGCTTCACCGGTACGCCGCTGCCAAAGGATGAACCAACCGCGGCGAACCCGCCCGACGGCGCCATCATCGATTACGCTTTACCACCGTCGGTCGAGGGTCCGGTGACGCTGACCGTGCATGACGCGCAGGACCACCTGGTGCGGAGTTTCAGCAGTGCGGACGAAGTGACAGTGCCCGATCCGGACACACTCGGATACGCGCCGGAGTGGGCACCGGTACCGATGCGCCTGTCAGAAACGGCGGGTATGCATCGCTTTGTATGGGATCTGCGTTATACATCGCCGGCCTTGCCGGAGTCTCGTGGCAGACCCAGGCCAGGTGTCTGGGCTCCACCCGGGAACTACCGCATCACCCTCACCGTGGGCGGTAAAAGCTATGAGCAACCGTTGCAATTGTTGCCCGATCCGCGTGTGAAGGTGTCGGATGCCGCCCTGCAACGCGAGTTCGAACTCGCGCGCAAGGTGGAAGACGCCGCCGTGCGCAACGCCACCGCCAGTGCCGAGGCTACCAGGCTGCTCGAGGCGCTGGATGTGCGGGTCGCAAATGCCGATGGCAAGCTGACAGCGCAAATGGGCGAGCTGATGGCGAAAACAGAAGATCTCTCCGGTGTCATCCTGCATCCGGACCCACGCAATTCGATGGGCAGCCCGCCCAGGCGCACCGACAGCCTGCGTGCGTTGTCGATGAAGCTGGATAATCTGGCACAGGCGGTGGATGGCGCCGATGCGGACCCCAGCGTCGATGCGCTCACCTCATACGACAGCCTGCTGCAGACCCTGGAGGCCACGCTCGAAGCGTGGCAGCAGTTACAGCAGGACGAGCTTGCAGCGCTGGACGGCCAACTCAAGGCAGCGGGCGAGAAACCGGTCACCTGGTAACACCCTCAGCCAAATATCCGGGGTGAAAGCTATCCGGTTCACTCCGGGGCAAACGGCGCAGCACCCTGGCCAGCCTGCCGACCGCTATGCGGTCTTAGCTCATTCGCTGGGTTGGAATTTCCACAAGCTGTTTTCAGAACAGTCAGAAACGGCAGCGAACATATCCTCGATTGCGTTCCCGGCTTCACTGTCCAGCGCAGTCTGTGTTGTGGCCCAAATGGAGAGGTCCGGGTAAGTGTCCATAAACATGAAGACATCCTGATTACCGACCACGGCCGTTCCGAGAGAACTGGTTATTTTTTCATTGACGTTCTTGCGCACCCACGCCAGCCATTTGACATTGACCGCCTGCACCTCCTCCTTTTTTTTGCCGTCTTTCAATTTGCAGGTATAAGAGTTAACGATGGTATCGGCGAAAACTGAGTTGCTGGCAAAGATGATGGTGAGTGCTGCCAGGGTGGTTGAAATTCTTATCTTCATGGTAATTTTCCTTGTGGGCGGTTGTTATTGACGCACATAAAGTATAGGTGAGAGTGTCCGGTTTTGCCGCGCAGGCCAGCGGTCGCAGTAATTGAAGTCACGGCAGGAAGGGCGCCCAGGCCGTTACGCGCCCTGTTGCGGCAGTTGTTCCAGGAAGGTATCGATTGCCGCCAGGGAGGCGGGTTCATCGAGCAACGGTGCGTGGCCCCGGTTGGGAATGACCGCCGTTTTCAAATCCGGCTTGACCTTGAGCATGCGCTTTACAATTTCCGCAGAGAGGATATCGGAGAGTTCTCCACGCAATACCAGGCAGGGCGCTGTGATGGACCTGAACGCAGCCCACGGGTCGATCTCGACACCGGCAATGTGGCGCTGATCACCCTTGCGGATGGCCACGGCGATGGCGGGATCGCTATCGGGTACCGGCCGGCCGGCTGGTCCTACACGGTAATTATTATGCACGTAGGCAAGCCAGAATTCGTCCGGCATCCCCGGCAGTGCCACCTGGTAGGTCTGCTTGCAATGCAGGGCCGCTTCGCTCCAGTTCTTCACTTCAACATCCTGGTCGAAAGACGCCAATATGCGTGCATAACCGGCGGGGTCAGCTTCCGGTCCGACATCATTCAACACGACCGCCCTGACCCGTTCCGGACGTTGTGACGTCATGATCATTGCCAACAGGCCGCCCAGTGAAGTGCCCAACAGGATAAAGTTGGAAATACCCAGCTGATCCACCAGTTTCCAGGTATCCCTGATATAGATGGCGGGGTTGTAATTCCGCCAGTCAGGGTCCCAGCTGGACCAGCCCCGGCCGCGCAAATCGAGGCTCAATACGCGGTACCGCGGCACCAGGTGTTTGGCGATTTCGTGGAAATCCTTGCTGTTACGGGTCAGCCCGGGCAGGCAGACCACAACGTCCTCACCCGAGCCATAACTGCGGTAGTACAGTGATAAACCGTCGTTTGTGGTATAAAAGTTTTCAGAAAAAGCCATGACTGGTACTGACTTCCGGATCGCTGGAGAATGGAAAAAAATGGCAGCCACTGCTTGCCAAGTGACTCAAAGTATGCAACATTATGAAACATGAATCAACTTTCAAGTACTGACAAAACTCCCAAGACCGCGCGTGGTAAAAAAACCCGCGACAAGTTACTTCAAGCCGCCGAAAAAGAGTTCGGTGACAAGGGTTTCCACGCTACCGCCATCAGCGGGATCACCTACCGCGCGGGTGTTGCACTTGGGACGTTTTATACCTATTACCAAAGCAAGGAGGAGATCTTCCAGGACCTGGTCTCCTACATGAGCCAGCGCACCCGCCGCTGGATCGGTGAGCGCGTGGCCGGCGCCCCTGACCGCATGGCGGCGGAACGCCTGGGTATCGAGGCCTATATCGAATTTGCCCGCCAGCACAAGGGTATCTACCGCATCATCACCGAAGCCGAGTTCGTCGCCAATGACGCCTATCGCGAACATTACAACAACTTTGCCGACGCCTACCGGGATAACCTTGAAAAAGCCGGTGAAAGCGGTGAAATCCGCCAGGGCGATTATGAAACCTGGACCTGGGCCATCATGGGTATCGCCGTATTCCTCGGCATGAAGTACACCGAGTGGGATGATAGTGTGCCCGCGGCACGGGTCGCCGAAATCGTAACCGACCTGATCGCCAACGGGATCAGGCCACGGTAAAACGCCGTGGGCTTTCCGCTATTCGATATCCTCGCCAGCCGCGCCGACCTCGGTCCGCGACGGGTGGCCTTCGAGGATATCGTTCGAGGGCAACAGGTCACTTACCTTGAGCTGAACCAACGCAGCGCCCGGACTGCGGCCCTGCTTGCCAGTCTCGGTGTGGCGCATGGCGACCGTGTTGCAATCCTGTGCCGTAACCGCGTGGAATTCTTCGAGCTGTTATTTGCCTGTGCGAAACTGGGCGCCATCCTGGTGCCCCTGAACTGGCGCATGCCCGCCCCGGAACTGGCGCCGTTACTGGCCGACTGCGGCGCACGCTGGCTCGTGCACGGCAGCGAGGACACGGCGGTTGCCAATGCGCTTGCCAATAATGGCTGCACGCTGCTCGATCTGGATGACAACGATGAAAACGGCTTTTGCTACCGTCGTGACGCACTTCAGCCACTGCGGGGCAGACCCGACTGGCCGGCGGATGAAACCTGGTACCTGCTGTACACCTCCGGCACCACCGGCAAACCCAAGGCGGTCATACAGACCTATGGCATGGCGCTGGCCAATTACATCAATATCGCCCAGGCAATGGGTTTGCGCAGCGATGATACCAGCCTGAACTACCTGCCCCTGTTCCACACCGGCGGGATCAACCTGACCACCCTGCCGGCGCTGATCATGGGAGCGCGCACCCTGATCACACCGGGCTTTGACATCGAACGCACCGTCGAACTGCTGGAAACGGGCCGCCTCGACACCTTCTTTGGTGTTCCCGCCATTTACCAGGCGATCAGCCTGCATCCGCGATTCGATGAACTGGATCTGACCCGTGTCCGTTGCTGGGGTTGCGGCGGCGCGCCGATGCCTGACAAGCTCTTGCAACAATATGCGGCACGCGGCGCCGTGGTACTCAACGGCATGGGCATGACCGAAACCGGGCCGACCGTTTTCCTGATGGACGCGGCCAATGCAGCCGGCAAGATCGGTTCGGTCGGTAAACCGCAACTGATGGCGGCGGTGCGACTGGTTGGCGCCGACGGCAGGGACGTAGCCCGCGGCGCGACAGGTGAGTTATGGTTTTCCGGACTGGGCATTACACCCGGCTATTACAACCGCCCGGATGCAACGGCGGACGCGTTCTCTGCAGACGGCTGGTTACGCAGCGGGGATCTCGGGCGACAGGATGAAGACGGTTATTACTATATCGTGGGCCGTCTCAAGGACATGTACATATCGGGCGGTGAAAATGTCTATGCCGCCGAGGTCGAGGCCCACCTCGCGGAACATCCGGGCATCCTCGAGGCCGCGGTGATCGGCGTCGCCGATGAGAAATGGGGCGAGGTCGGGTGCGCCTACCTGCTGCAACAACCCGGTCAGCCAGCCGCCAGCGACGCTGAACTGATCAGCTTCTGCAAGCAAAGGATGGCTGCCTACAAGGTACCCAGGTATTTCATCCGCGTGGATGACTTCGCACGCAGCGCCGCGGGCAAGGTGCAGAAACATCTTTTGCCGCCGATGAGTGCGGGCGACGAATGACCCCGTCCGGGCAGATCAGTATCGTCAAGGTCTTCAGCCAGGCGGATTTTGACGACTTTGCGCGGCTCAGTGGCGATGACAACCCGATTCATACGGACCCGGATTTCTGCGCTGGCACCAGGTTCGGGCGGACCGTGGCGCACGGATTGCTGCTGTGCAGCGTGTTGCGTGGTCTGCTTGACCGCCTTGCGCCCGGGGTACGCCTGGAAGAACAGGCGGTAATGTTTCCGGCGCCCACCTATGCCAATGATGCCATGCGCTTTAGCGTCAGCCTGGCAGGTCAAAGCGCAGACGCGCTCGAATTTGAGCTTGAAGTTAAACGCGTGGCCGATGATGTCGTGACCTGCACGGGTCAGGCCAGGATGATGTCATGAAAGTGGGTGACAACGCACAGGTCACACGGACCTTCAGTCTTGAGGACCTGCTCGACTACACGCGGCTAAGCGGCCATGATGCCGTGGATGCCCAGCTACCCGAGCCCATGATCGGCGCCCTGTTTTCCTACCTGCTGGGTGTCAAACTGCCGGGGCTTGGCACCAATTACCTGAAACAGGAAACCCGCTACGGGACCGCTGTAACGATCGGCGAAGCACTGACCGCACGGGTGGAAATTACCCGGCTCAGACCCGACAAGCAACTCGTTGACCTCGCCACCACCTGCCGCCGCGCCGATGGCAGTCTTGCCGCCAGCGGCAGGGCACTGGTCTACGTCGGCGACCTGATGAAAAACACCCGTCATGAAAACTGAACCGCTGGTGAAATTACAACGCCGGGACGGGATTGCGCTGGTCAGCCTGAACCGCCCTGCCCGGCACAACGCGCTGGTGCCCGAATTGCTTGCCGCGCTCTTGCAGACGCTTGCACAGCCGGATTGCCAGCACGCCGCGGTGGTCATCCTGCGCGCCGAGGGGCGCTCTTTTTCAACCGGCGGCGACCTTGCCGGTTTCCGTGATCACCGCGCAACGATCGGCACGTATGCGCATGAACTGGTGGGTCAACTCAACCAGGTCATCCTCGCCATTTACACACATCCGGCGCCAATAGTCTGTGCCGTGCAGGGGCAAGTAACCGGGGGTTCGCTCGGTCTGCTGCTGGCCGCGGACCACGTCATCATGCGCCGTGGCGCGACCATCACACCTTATTATTCGGTCGTGGGATTCAGCCCGGATGGCGGCTGGACCGCATTGTTACCGGGTATCATTGGCCGCCAGCAGACCATGCACTGGCTGGCAAACAATGCCAGCTTCGACGCGGACACCTGCCTGGCGCTGGGTCTGGTGCAGCAGGTGGTCGAGGACGATTGTGATGCCGCTGCACTTGGCTGGGCGCAGAGTGTTGCCGAAAAACAGGCAGGCAGTGTCACACGATCCCGTAAACTGCTCAATACCGATAGCGAAGGTCTGCGCCGGCGCCTTGAGGCCGAACGCGAAAATTTTGTCAGCCAGATTCAAACCCAACCTGCCCTTGACGGCATCGATCTATTTCTGCGGAGACATGAACATGTATAAGTTGTTACTGACCACTCTTTTGTTATCCACCGCGGCTTTTGCGTCCGAGCCCGCCCAGTCACCAAAAATAGACCCGGACCGTGTCACGGTATCGGGCATATCGTCAGGCGGACAGATGGCCACGCAGTTGCATATTGCCTATTCGGACCTGTTTTCGGGCGCCGGCATCATTTCCTCCGGGCCATTTGGCTGTGCGGACGGCAGTCTAGCCACGGCCATGGCGCGCTGCATGGGTAAGACCGACGGCCCGCTGCCGGTAGCGGATCTGGCGGACAGCATCCGCAATGCTGCGGCAGAAGATCTCATCGCGGATCCGGAAAACCTGGCCAATGATCCGGTCTGGCTGTTCCACGGTACGCTTGACACCACCGTTGGCGCAGACGTCAGTGACGCAACTGCGGCGCTCTACGCCGAATTCGTACCCGCGGGTCAGATCACCTATGTGAACGATGTCGCCGCCGGGCACAACTTTCCAACCCGCGGACATGGCGGCGAATGCACTGCCTTGAAGGCGCCGTTTGTGGGTAACTGCGATTACGATGCCGCCGGCACAATCCTGCAGCACCTGTATGCCGGTATCGAAACGCCGGCGTCGGAAGCGGTCACTGAACTGCAGCAGGTTAAGCTGCCGGGTGCTGCAGAGGCCGGACTCAGCGACACCGCCTACCTGTTCGTGCCTCCGGCCTGCACCGAAGGCGGACATGCCTGCGCCCTCCACCTGGTTTTGCATGGCTGCGCCCAGTCCGCCGTGCAGGTCGGCACCGACTTCATACAGCAAAGCGGCTACCTGCCATGGGCGGAAGCCAATGATATCGTGCTGGCTTTTCCGCAGACTGTTCCCAGCGCGCTAAACCCCTATGCCTGCTGGGACTGGTGGGGTTATACCGGCGCAGACTACCGTTGGAGAAATGGCAAGCAGATGCAGGTGGTCAGCGACTGGATCAGGCAGTTGTCAGCAGCACAGGACTGAGCGGTATATTATTTAAGAATACCGGAGACCTGATGCCGGTATTTTTTTGAATAAAACCGGAGGAGTAATGCTATGAACCAGAACACCGTCAAGACCCCCGCACACCTTTGGATCGTGGGCTTATTGTCATTTTTGTGGAACGCGGTAGGCGCCTTTGACTATACGGCCACCCAGATGCGTCTCGAGTTTTACATGAGCCAGTTCACACAGGAACAACTGGACTACTTCTACCGCTTCCCGGCCTGGTTGGACGCGGCCTGGGCGACCGCAGTCTGGAGTTCCCTGCTCGGTTCGGTGGGCCTGCTGTTGCGACAGCGTTGGGCGGTATGGCTGTTTGGCCTCGCCATCATTGGCATGGTCATCACCGCACTTTACAACCTGGTGCTAACGGAAGGAATCGAGCTAATGGGCAACGGCGCCGTCGCCTTCACCGCTGTCATCTGGGTCATTGCGCTGCTGCTGTTGGTGTATTCACGCAAGATGGCTGCGCGGGGCGTATTGCGCTAGGGCGAAGGCACCTTTAGTAGTGCCGGTGCGCCACCAGTTGTCCGACCATTGGCTGGAATACGATCAGGATATTCGCCGCCTTTTGCGTGTGATTGCGATAGACATGCGGTTGTGATGCCAGGAACAGCAGGCTGTCACCTTCCTCAAGCGCGTAATCCTGTTCATTGATCCTGCAGGTCAGTGCGCCTTTCATGACATAAACGAATTCCTCACCCGAGTGAGTGATCTGGGTGCTCGTGCTGCTACTTCCCGGGCCGATGCTCAACAAGAAGGGCTCGATCTGCTGGTTTGGCAAACCGCTGCCGAGGTTCTCCATCCTGACCCCGGCGGTTTCGGATGCCGGTCGGCGGTCCTTTTTCAAATGGATAACCTGGCCATCGGGCTGTTGTTCAAAGAATGCCGTGATCGGCACGGCCAACGCGGTTGCCAGGTTGTGCAGGGATGAAACCGTCGGAGAGTTGTCGCCGCGTTCGATCAGGCTGATCGTGTTGGTCGAGAGATTGCTCAACTCCGCCAAAGCCCGCAGCGAATGACCCTGCTTCGTCCTGATTTCCCGGATACGCTGGCCTACCAGTAATTTGTCACCCATGTTGTTTACCTCGTTATTTCTCTGCCCGAACATTAGCAGAGATTTTGTATATTGTACAAATATAATTGACATAAACATAATATAGTTGTACATTTGTGATGAAAAAATCACCATTAACCAGAGGTTTGACAAGCATGAAAATCGCAGTCGTTTCCGATGACGGACAGACCATCAGCCAACACTTTGGCCGCGCTGAAAAGTACATAGTGGTTTCGTTTGATCAGGAAAAAATCGTTGAAAGAATATCGCTCCCCAAGCAGGCTTCTTGCCATTCCTCGCACCGGCATGAAGGCCGGCAGGATCCCAGGGGTAGCGGCTTTGGTCGCCGCGCCGAACATTCACACGATCTGATGTTTGAAAATATCAAGGATTGCGACATGCTGTTAAGCCGCGGTATGGGCCGTGGCGCTTACCAGGGCCTGCAGTCATTGGGGATCAGACCTGTCCTCACTGACATCACCGATATTGAAACGGCAATCCAGGCGGTTATGGATGACACGATCGTCGATCATGTCGACAAACTGCACTAGGTTTGCAATAAGGAGGATCAACCATGAAATCCTCAACACGTATTGCCATATTGATTCTGTTTACCCTGCTGGTATCTGCCTACGGCGCTTTGTTCGCGGCGCAACCTGGCTCGATTACCGGTAACGTCTACTGCGACCGGGATAAGAACGGCGTCTGCGACTGTGAAGAAGGCGGTCTGAAAGGCATCCCCGTCCAGATCTATGCCGAACATTGCGGCGGCACACCGCTACAAACGGTATCGACCGACGAGAAGGGCAATTTCAAATTCGAAAGTTTTGACCCCGGCACCTACTTCGTAATGGTCGACATCGACTACGTCTGCGGAGGGCGTGTTCCGACCACAAGCAGTTGTCAACAGGTGCAACTGGCAGATGGAGAGACGGTCAAGCTCACCGCGTTTGGTTACTCAGAGTTCGGGCAGTAGGCGTAAAGGCATAACGGTGTCAGGTTGAATAATGACAATTCAACTTGCTCCACTGCTGTCCCACTTAATCTGGTGGGGACACTGGGGCTGGTGGGGACACTGGGGGTGGGTAGTTATTACCAGGACACGCGCATGAAGTCCATCCCTGGGGGCTCGAGACTCGGCTTCCTGCCTCGTACGGTCCTGGTAATAACTACCCACCCCCAGCGTCCGGCAACCGCCGTGCAAATCTGTCAGCAACCATTGACCGATGATTACACACAGCGGCGAGGGTGTGCAGTACCTTACTTCAGGACCGTTATGTTCAGGATGAACGGTAAACCGCGGGCGCAGGACGCGCACGACTGCAGGGATGCAGGAGGTAGAGCAACGCAGGAGCAGTTGCCGAGGAGCGGTTCCTCTCAGGTTAGCATGGCGTTTATGGATGTCGCGACTCGAGCGTACACGGACGTATTCATAGCGAGTCCTGAAGTAAGGTACTGCATAGCCTTGGCGCCCACACTGAAATCGACTCAATGTCCATTCGTGGTCAGCACCAAGCAATCCATAACGGGGTCTTTACTTGAGCATAGGGAACTTAGATCAAGTGGGACATTAGTAAACCTGACCCCTTTATGCGGAGAGTGTATCCCCGGGCCTGATGCCGAAGGACAGGTGATAAACACCACCTTCGAGCGTGCTCTCGATAGAAGTGGGCGCACACTTGTGGAAAATGTGCAGCATCCGCGCGTTATCATGCAATACGTCGGCGGTGAATTTGATGATACCGCGCTTGCGTGCGACTTCCAGCAACTGATGAAACATTGAAACCCCAACACCCTGGCCCTGCCAGTCGTCGCGGACGATGAAAGCGACCTCCGCGGCGTTGGTGGACTTGTCGACCGAATAACGGCCGACGGCGACGATCATCTCGTGCTCGTCCTCGCGCGTCACGCTGACCAGTGCCATGTTTTTCACATAATCGACATTGACAAACTTTTTCAGCTTGCGGTGCGGCATGGACTGCAGCTTGGTGAAAAAGCGGTGATACAGGGTCTCCGCTGAACAGGCGTAGAAGAGGTCGCGCATCATGTCCTCATCCGTTGGCAGGATCGGACGCATGTGGATCTCGCTGCCGTTGGGCGTGGTGAACTTGCGTTCAAGGGAGCGGTGGTCCAGGTCACCGTGACCCAATACGGCTTCCTGGTCGGCATAGACGAGTTTGCGGTTACGCGCCTCCTCCATCAGTTGTTCACGGTGCTGCGGATGGGCGATAAGTATCAGCGCCATGGCGCGCTCGCGGATGGTCTTGCCGTGCAGGTCGGCGATTCCATATTCGGTGACCACGTAATGCACGTCGCCGCGACTGGTCACGACACCCGCGCCCGGGGTCAGGGTCGGCACGATACGCGACACCTTGCCGTCGTTGGCAGTGGAAGGCAGGGCGATAATGGGCCTGCCCTGTTCAGAGCGCGATGCGCCGCGGATGAAATCGACCTGGCCACCGATACCGCTATAGAAATAGGTCCCCAGCGAATCGGCGCAGACCTGGCCGGTCAGGTCGACCTGCAGGGCCGAATTGATCGCGACCACGCGGTCATTTTCGGCGATGCGGAAGGGGTCGTTGGTGTAGTCAGAGGGGTGGAATTCACACATCGGGTTGTTATCGATGAAATCGTAGAGCCTGCGTGTGCCGATGGCGAAGCTGGCAACGATCTTGCCGTTATGATTGTTCTTGCGTGAACCGTTGATCACACCTTGTTCGACCAGGTCGATCACGCCATCGGAAATCATTTCTGAATGGATGCCGAGGTTTTTCTTGCCGCCAAGTGACGACAAAACGGCATCGGGGATCGTGCCGATTCCCAGTTGCAGGGTCGATCCATCCTGGATGAGTTCCGCAATATGCACACCGATCTGGCTGGCTATTTCGTCAACCTCCCCTTTCGGCGCCTCGAGGATCGGCATGTCGCTGGGGACAAGCTCGTGGATGTCGTTGATGTGGATAAAGCAATCGCCCAGCGTGCGCGGCATGTTGGGGTTGACTTCGGCGACCACGTGGCAGGCGCTCTCTGCCGCCGCCTTGGTGACATCGACACTGACCCCGTAACTGCAATAACCGTGCTCGTCCGGCGGTGACACCTGGATCAGCGCGACATCGATCGGCAGCTTGCCGCGTTTAAAAAGCCTTGGTACTTCGGAAAGGAAAACCGGGGTGAAATCCGCCCGGCCTTCCGCCACGGCATCGCGCACATTTGGTCCGATAAACAGGGCATTGTGACGGAAACCATCCTTGAGTTTCGGATCGGCATAGGGTGCGACCCCGAGTGTCAGGATGTGAGTAATCTGCGTATCGGCCAGTTCCGGTGCCGCGATCGGCAAGTGCATTGACCAGCAACTGCGGCTCGGCCGCACCGGATCCAATAAAAACCCTTTGGCCACTCTTGACCTTGCTGACCGCATCCTGCGGTGTAGTCACTTTGGATTGGTATTTTTCTTGCCAGTTATGCATTTGAAACATCCTTGACGCAGTCGTTTTTCGGGGCCGCAGCAGAGACCTGGATGCCATCGCCGCGCATCGGTTCTCCTCGCGGAATTCTTATCCAGGCGTTGGTGAAAAGCCCGAAGCTCCGGGTCTATTGCCAGCAGGTGCTGATATACCGGATCGCATATAAGCCTGGCATGGCTGATTGAAGGTAACTCATTATCGCGCAGGGCGTGGATCAGCTTGAGCGTGCGGAAGGCATCAAACCAGGTATGCATCTGGCGGGTGAACTGGTCCAGCTTGCTGCTTTGCCTGAAGGCGTGTTCAAGCGCCTGTTCCGTTTTCAATGTCTGCAGACAGTCCTTGAGCGCCTGGCGCCGCTGGATCGGTTGCCGATCCTCAGCCTGTGCTGAAAACACATCAGTGCCGAGACCGGTGGACCCGGACTGCCAGATGGCAGGCAGACTCTGCAGCCAAAGCTTTAACAAGCCGAATACAGCCGGGTTGTAAAATCGGAACTCCGCGACCGGGTCTTGCATGGCGGTGATTTTGTTAACCGCGGCGCCGGTGCCAAAGGCACCCGGTCAGAGCGGCGCGATGCGATTTCGATAGCTGCGCAAGTCGGACCCTCGGTCAAGTTCCAGAACAGACCCAAGCTTGGCCAGCTTGTTGAGCAAATAGAAATCCTCACCGGCCTCGCGCTTGGGAAAACCCCGTACCCGGGCATAATGAACCGGACTGACCGCCATGCTGCTGCCGATGGTGTGAAAGGCGTAGGGTGAGCGGGCGAATTTCATCCCGGCAACGTAATATCGCAGGGATAATTCATACAGTTGTGTCGCCAGAAATACTCTCACCGCCTTCCGCCGGGTCCGGATTTTCAACATGACTGAATGGGTATACCAGCGCCGCGTACTTTGCGCCCGTGTTATGCAATGCATTGCTGCAGCTAAAGTAGGTCGCCGGCAGTTTTACATCGGCATCGCTGCAGTGGATCCAGTCCGAGCGAATACGCTGCCGGTGAACCAGGCTGAGCGCAAGATCAGCGCCGAGTTTGCGTGCGAACCCGACACCGCCCCTTGCGGGTATCTGCCGGCCCTCACTAAAACGATCCAGCAACAGCAGATCGCGTCCGGCCAACGGATCCTGCCACAGGCTCAAGCCCGACCCTGGTGCAGATTGCCATAGCGGGGTGAAACGTGTGCGCACCTCTTCAGCCAGCGCCTGGTTACGCAGGGAAACTTCCCGGCAAGCAACCGGCGATTCATTGATCACCAGGATCAGCAGGCTGCGCCCGTCACACGCGGGCGGGGGTCGCAGAAACCCGGAAGTTTCGTTGCAGGCGGGGATGACCACGACGTTTTCCCAGCACGGTTGGGCGGGCAAGCCATCCAGCGTGGCGATCTCCGGTTCGGCGTAGTGACGCAGGTATTTTTCCACTCGACCGCTTCTCTGCCCGCCCGGATCAGTGCAGCGCCAGCCGCAACGGCAGTTCGCTGACGATCGCGGCCTCTGCATCCAGCAGTTCATCGAGGCGAAGCTGCACCAGTGCCGGATCAAAATAGCGTTCGGCAAATTGCACAAACAATTTTTCGTGACCCATTTCGGAACGAGCAATCGCGTCGTAAAAGCGCTTTAATTCACCCTCCGGCAATGCTGCGGCGATCATGCCAAAGCGCTCCGCACCACGTGCCTCGACAATTGCCGCCACCAGCAGGCGGTCCAGCAGGTAGAACTCACTGCCCTGGCGGCAATGGCGGCGCATGGCATTGACATAGGGATCCTTCTCATCGGGCTGCAGGGTCAGACCGCGTTCGTGCATCAATTTGACCACCGAACGAAAATGGCTCAGTTCTTCCAGGGCGAGATCGACCATGGCGGTCACCAGTTCGGCTTGTCGGGGTAATGCGAAACCATGGTCATTGCCATGCTGGAGGCCTTTTTCTCCGCCGCGGCGTGGTCCGGCAAAAATACGTCCATCGCTGCGACGATAGCTCTCGGCCCAGGCGTCAGTGGTCTTGAATTTCAGCATGATCATGGCAATCGGTTTCCACACCGGTGAAATTGGTAATTTTACCCTGAATCAGGCTGCCATGATTGCATGATCCATACTTGTTGCATGGGTTCGACCGCACTTCTGGGTGTAAACTCTGCTGCCGATTGCCGGAAGGCGGCGGTACCCGGAACAAACCGGACAACAATTGATAAAAACGTTTGGGAGAATGGACCTGCATATGACGCTCGCCGATATAACCGATAAATATTTACACGTGCTGGATCTGAAAAGAAGAGACCCGGACATTGCTTTTTTGACGGATATTACCAGCCGGCACGTGGCAAATTTTTCCTTCTCAAGTGTCGGTCCGATGCTCAAGGATGATCTTCCGCTGGACATCGAAGCGCTGTACCAGCGCATAGTCATCAGGCGCCGCGGCGGTTACTGCTTTGAACAGAATGGTCTGCTGCAGGCGGTGCTCGGCGAACTCGGTTTTGCGGTGAATCTCTATCTCGGCCGGGTCATCTACAACCAGGATACCCACCCGGGTCTCACGCATCGTATCAACCTGGTGGAAACCGGCGGCGAGCAGTATGTCGCCGACGTCGGCTTCGGACCGATGGGTCCCCGCTACCCCGTCAGAATGTCGGGTGAAGAATCGCATGAGGATTTCCGGGTCTTCCGTATCACCGAGGGTCGGCCGGGTGAATTTCACATGCAGACTTTAAAGGACGGGGCATTTTATTCACTGTACCGGTTTGAGCTTCACCGCTATGGCCAGTCGGACTGCGAAGTGGGTCATTTTTATTCGCATAAACACCCCGGCGCCACGTTTGTAAACCACCTGGTGGTTTCAAGGATACTTCCCAGCGAGATCCATTCCCTGCGTAACCGCGAGTGCTGGGTGATCACCGCGTCCGGCGAGCAGCGTCACGAAATTGCAGACGGCGCACAACTGCGGGACGTGTTGGACTCCCGCTTTGGCATCAGGGTCAACGAAAACGAGGCTCACCGCCTGTTTGAGCGGAGTGCGGGCCCAGCGCAAGGGACAACCGCGGTTGCCCGCTCCGCATGAAAAAATCACGTGTCCCCACCACCCGCTTCGGCCGCCTCGCGAGGCTGGGCTTGGCCGCGGGTGAACTGGCGATGGGTGGTATGGCGGAATCAGTGCGCCGGCTTGCCGGCACCAGCGCCGACGATGTTTACAACGTCTTTCTGACCGCCACCAATGCCAAAAAACTGGCCAAACGGCTGGCCGGCATGCGCGGTGCGGCCATGAAGATGGGGCAGATCCTGTCGATGGAAAGCGCGGATTTTCTGCCACCGGCATTCGCCGACGCGCTGGCCATCCTGCGTGATTCCGCCGATACCATGCCGCTGTCACAGATCAAGCGGGTGATGGGGCGTGAGTACGGCAAGGGCTGGCAAAGCCTGTTCATCGACTTCAATTACGAACCCGATTGCCGCGGCCTCGATCGGACAGGTGCACCGCGTGTTTACCGAGGACGGCCGTGACATTGCGCTGAAAATCCAGTACCCCGGCGTTGCCAAAAGCATCAACAGCGACGTCGACAACATGGCCATGCTGATGCGCCTGATCAACCTGTTGCCGGTCGAGATCGACATCGGCAGTATCGTCAAGGAGGCCAAGCGCCAGTTGCACCAGGAAGCGGACTACATCATCGAAGCGCAATACCTGCGCGACTATCGCAAGCTGGTGGAGGATGAACCCGCTTCATGGTTCCCGGCGTGCACGAAGACCTGACCACCACGCGCGTGCTGGCGATGGATTACGTCGATGGCGAACCGCTGGACTCGCTGGCCGAAGCTGGTGTCTCCCAGGATGTGGGAAACAGCGTGGGCGCCCTGCTGCAGCACCTGATGTTCCGCGAGTTGTTCGAGTTCCGCACCATGCAATCGGACCCCAATTTCGCCAATTACCTGTACCAGCCGGAGACCGCCGGATCGTACTGCTGGACTTCGGCTCGACGGTCAGTTTCGAGGAAAAATTCGTCCGCCGCTATGCCCAGATCGCCCGTGCGATGATCGACGGGGATGACCCTGAAGTGCGCCGCCTGGCCGAGCAGATGGGTTATATCAACCCGGGTAACAGCGATGAATACGTCGGCAAGATACTCAACCTGATCCGCCTGGTCTCGGAACCGGTTACCAGGGGCGGTGTTTACGATTTCGGCACATCGGATGTTTTTGCCCGTGGACGTGACGCGGGTCTGGAAATGATCTTCGAGGACATGAGCGAATACCGTGTGCCGCCACCTGAAACGATGTTCCTGCACCGCAAACTGGTCGGCTCGTTCATGCTGTGCTCGCGTATTGGCGCACGTGTGGATGTACAGAAACTGATCAGTCCGTTTTTACCCGCAAGCCGGGTCCAGCGGCCTGACACCGCACGGAAACCGGTCTGAAACTACTGCGGGTGAACCCCGGTGGTGTTCTGGGTGAGTTGTAACGGTCTATCCGCGCCGCTCGCCTTATCATCGTCGATTTCCTCCACCAGCACTTCCAACAGGACCTTTTTGACCGTCACCGTTGTCGGCTTGCCGATATCGACCAGCAGGTTGGGCTGGATGTCGATATTGCCGCTGGAAAATTGCATGGAAACGTAGACCTGACCGTCTGCGACGGGGCGCACCAGTGCGGCAACGGTGTACTGTCCCCATCCCTGTGGCGACCAGGATCCGGCGGCGCTGATACCTTCTTCGACCTCGAGCATCGGTTTGCCGATCAACTCGCCGAGGTGAAAGAATCGCGCGCTGACACGGTACTTTTCGGCTGCCACTACATTGCCGGCCACGAGCAGCGCCAGCACTGCGCTCAATAGCAGAAATGATTTGCGGAAAAGGTTCATTTTAACCATGGCGATCAAATGATACGCGGGTCGTCAGAAATTTTCAGCACATCGACCGATATCCCGGTCAGACACTGCGGGTTGCAACCGCCGGTGGCACGGAGGCGGCACGGCGTGCGGGTTCGATCACCGCAAGGGAAGATAAAACCCACAGGACCAGGATACCGCGGGCAGATAACGCCAGTCCAACCGTTGCAATTCAAAGGAAATTTCCAGCCAGTAGGCGACCCCCACAGTCAGCAGCACGCCCAGCACCGCGCCGGCGGTCGTGATCAACCAGTTCTCCAGCATGAAATGACGAATGATATCGATACGCGGTGCGCCGAGCGCCCGGCGGGTGCCAATCTGCTTGGTGCGTTGCGTAACGTGGAAAGAGGCCAGTCCGACGATGACCAGTGCGGTCAGACCAATCAGCAGGGAAATGACGATGGACAAAATGATGGCCATGCCCCGGTCGCTGCCGATAGGAGCGTGCGGCCAGTTCCTCCAATGATCTTGACGATTTTGACGACGCGCTGGCGGTTGGATTCGCCGAGCTTCTTTTCGATGACCGGGATCAATTCATCACGCATGCCAGGCTCGACCCGGATGATGTACTGGTTGGTGGTATACGGCGGGCTTGCCTGGTTGAATGACGACATTTTCCAGCTTGTCCCAACCCACCCAGGAGCCGTGCATGACGGCCGATAATGCCGACGATGGTCGACGGCTCCATGCTGCCCCAGTAGACCGTCTTGCCGAGCGCATCTTCTTCCGGAAACAGGTCGTCCGCCAGTTTCTGGGTGACCAGGACGGAAGCCGGTGCGGCGGATCGTCAGTCCGGGCAATACGTAATCCACTTCCTCGGGCAGAAAATTGCGGCCCCTGGATAATTTGACACCCAGTGCATCCAGACCATCCTCGCTCCACCGGTAACGCGCCGTGGGCACCGGTTCGATGTTTTCGTCTGGCAACGGTTCGCAGACCGGTACCCGAACCTGAGCCACTCAACGGCACATGGTTGGATACCGTGGCGGTCACCACACCCGGTATGGACTTGATCAGGTCGATATCGTTGCGAATGCTGTCGACGACATCAAAATCCTCGCCAAAACCGCGCACTGAGGCTGACGATGACATTCTCAACATCCATGCCGGACTCGCGGTTAATTTTTTCCACCCGCAGGACGATGATGTAAAGCGAGTTGATAACGATCGCCAGGGTCACTGCAATCTGCACGGCCACCAGCATGGCGCCGGTCTTGTTGCGCATCAGGGCTGACAGAATCGGTCCAAAATTCATGGTTCATCCTGTTGTTTGCTTTGTTATTGTGTTTTCAGTTGATGGCCGGCGGAATCCTGCAAACCCGCCAGGCCGGGATAGAGGCCCGCGATCGATGCTGCTGGCGATGGCGATGCCCATGGCCGTCGAGAACCATCAGCCAGTCCAGGCGCACCAGGCCGGGAGGTGAGTCATACAGGTAGCTCGATGCCCTGCAGGCCCAACAGCGACCAGCAACAGGCCAATCAGGCCGCCGGTAAAACCGATACGGCCGACCTCGACAATCTGCTGGTTGAAAATGGTCCTGCGGCTGGCGCCCAGTGCCCGGCGCAGACTGGTTTCAGCTTTCTTGCCGACAAATTTGGTCAGCGTCAGTGCGATGGTGCTCATCACACACACCACCAGGAACAGAAATGACAGGCCAACCAGCACCTTGGAGTCACGTGGCGACGACTTCGTGGTAGTCCATCCACTCCTCGACGTTGTAGATGTGGTTGTTCAGAGGCCGCTCAAAACGCCCGAGCTGCTTTTGTTCATTCACATAGGCATCAAGGTGATTAAGATAGTCCTCGCGTCGCGCGGGATTATCGAGTTCGACAAAATACTGTACCCAGACCGGATTCCGAATTCAGCCATTGCTCGAAGGATTCGATATCTTCGTCCTTCCAGCCCCAGTCACTGCCCGCTGACTGCAACTCCAGCACGCGGGTCAGGCTAGTACGGAATGAACATCTCGTTGACTTCCTGGAAGCCGCCATTGATAGGGTCGTAAAAACGCGGGGTGGGTCCCAGGTATCGATGACGCCGACCACCTGAAAGCGCTTGCCTGCCATGGTCAGTGAGTTGCCAACACTGTTTTCACCGCCAAACAGGCGATCATTGAGCTTTTTGGTC
>CAVSHP010000002.1:0-156164 GCA_963727635.1 uncultured Gammaproteobacteria bacterium
GAACCCACGGTACGGAGACCGTACACTTGATTTCGAGTCAAGCCCATTCGACCACTCTGGCACCTCTCCACTCGAACCGCAATATTGTAGTTGGGCGGCTGCCTTTACAACAACCTGCAATTAACTGTGCGGTGAAGATTTTCCGTTTGATTCGACAAAATTGTCTGGTAGCCCGCTGATCGTGCGGTTCGGGATGGAGGTGTCGTGATAAAGCTCTGGTCTGTCGGTAACCATGCGTCTCCCGGTATCGGTTGTCTTGGGCGGTCTATGCGGCTAGCATGCCCTCAGGTCAAACGTTTTGGAGATGTATTTGTCGATGGTAAACCGCCCCCGGGTCAGGCAGGAAAGTTCATCGCTCATCACGATAGGCTGGCGCGAATGGATTATGCTGCCCGAACTCACCGGTATTCCGATCAAGGCCAAGATCGATAGCGGTGCACGGACCTCGGCTTTGCACGCATTTTTTATCGAACCCTACACGCTTGATGATCAGCTTTTCGTGAAGTTTCTGATTCACCCCTACCAGAAAAAACTGGACGTGCAGATCGAGTGCCACGCGCCGGTTGTCGATCAGCGCCTGGTATCCGATTCCGGCGGGCACAAGGAGAAGCGTTACGTCATTGAACGCGAGTTCGTGGTAGGCGATCAGTCTTTCAGGGCTGAGCTGACATTGACCGATCGGGATTCGATGCTGTTTCGTATGTTGCTTGGCAGAAATGTCCTGAAGAACCGCTATTCGGTGGACAGCGGTTCATCATTCTTACTCGGTGGCACATCGAAAAAGCCAGCTGGCGGGTATCCGCAGACGAAGTAAAATGCCGGCGTGACCAGCCTGGCATATCTCCCCGATTTTACGCTTGTCCTCACACAATTGGCGGTTCTGCCGACGGTGTACTGTCGGTTGCCGGATCCATCTCGTGCTGAAAATGCTCCACTGTTTCAATTACGCTGAGCGCATCATCAAAACGCGCAATATGGAACAGCGCCTCACCTTCGTTGACCAGCGGCAGGTTGGTTCTGCCGATGATGATGCCCTCGTGGGTCGCGTTGACCGGTTCGTCCCTGGAGCCAAAAGGGTCTGACAGGACACCGAGCAATTCACCTTTTCCAACCTTTTCGCCGAGACGGCGGTTGGCCCGGAGAATGCCGCTTTTCTGTGCGCGCACCCAGGTGCTGGAACGGGCGACAAACGGTTCGACCTGCCTTTTGCCTGATTTTAATTTGGGCAGCATGGCCAGTTCTCGCATGGTGGAGATGATCCCGCGTTCGCCGGCCCTGATGGCGAATTCATCAAAACGCAGTGCCTCACCGGCTTCATAGACGATGACCGGGATTCCCAGGGCGGCCGCAGCGTTGCGCAGGGTGCCCTGGGTAATGGTGGTATCGATAATAACCGGTGCATTGAATGCGCGCGCCATGCGCTCGATTTCCGGGTCGTCCAGGTTTGCCCGGACCTGGGGAAAGTTATCACGGTGTATGGCCGCGGTATGCAGATCGATACCATGGGTGCATTTCGCAACGATTTCTTCCAGGAAAAGATGTGCAACGCGGGCGGCCATGGAACCTTTTTCAGAGCCCGGGAAGGCACGGTTCAGATCGCGACGGTCGGGCAGGTAACGTGTCTGGGCGATAAAGCCGAAAACATTGACCACCGGAACCGCAACCAGTGTTCCAATAATGCGTTGCAGGGATTTTCGATTCAGCACCCGGCGAATGATTTCCACGCCGTTGATTTCATCCCCGTGTATGGCCCCGGAAAGAAACAACACGGGACCAGGCCGCTTGCCGTGCACGACGTAAACCGGGCAGGTCATGGGATTGTGAGTGTAAAGTGCCGGGACTGCGAGGTTGATCTCCGCCCGGCTTCCGGGCGCCACCGTAACGCCCCCGATCAGGAACGGTTTACGCATGGTTCAGCCTGCGCCGCGCGTATTGGTCCTGCCTTTCTCGACGTGCTGTTCGAGGAAGGTGATGATCAGACCGGCGATGTCCTTGCCGGTGACCTTCTCGATGCCTTCCAGACCGGGCGACGAATTGACCTCCATGACGACCGGTCCGTGGTTGGATCGCAATATATCCACGCCGCAAACATTCAGTCCCATGGTACGCGCGGCCCGTACCGCGGTGGAGCGCTCTTCAGGCGTTATTTTTATGGTGGTTGCTGAACCGCCCCGATGAATGTTGGAGCGGAATTCACCTTCGCCCCCCTGGCGTCTCATGCTCGCCACGACCTTGTCGCCGACGACAAAACACCGAATATCGGAGCCACCGGCCTCCTTGATAAACTCCTGGACCAGCACACTGATTTGCAGACCCAGGAATGACTCGATAACGCTCTGGGCAGCCTGGCGTGTTTCCGCCAGCACCACACCGATCCCCTGTGTACCCTGCAGAAGCTTGATGACCAGTGGTGCGCCCCCGACCATATCGATCAGGTCTTCAATATCATCCGGTTTATTCGCGAAGCCGGTAACCGGAAGACCAATGCCCTTGCGTGAAAGCAGTTGGGATGCCCGCAGCTTGTCCCTCGACCGGTTCACGGCAACTGACTCATTAAGCGGGTATACGTTCATCATTTCAAACTGCCTGAGTACCGCGGTCCCGTAAAAGGTCACGGAAGCGCCGATACGCGGAATGATCGCATCGAAGCCTTTCAGTTCTTCTCCCTTGTAATGGATCGAAGGTCGCATCGAAGTGATATTCATGTAACAGCGCAACACGTCAAGTGTGCGTATTTCATGGCCTCTTTCCTTTGCCGCCTCAACCAGTCGCCTTGTTGAATACAATTTAGGGTTACGTGACAGAAGTGCGATTTTCATGCTTGATCCGGTTTTCCTGTTGGTGAGGTGCTACATCCTGGGCCTGGTACGAACGGCGAGGGTTGGTGAATTGTCAACCAGGGAAAAGTCTAGCACGATTTTGCCCATGGGTTGTCTGCACCTATTGTAATCCCGGTCAGGGTCACAAAAGCGTCGGCTTAATCTGAAACAGCGTGGGTCGGGGCGTTCCCGACCCACGTTTCAGGCTATTGCGTGATAAGGGATTCGCACAGCGCGATGTTGTCATTGACAACACGCTGGATGGGTACGCTTCCCTGTTGGTTGATCGAGGTAATGTTGTATTCAACCGTGCCGCTGTTACAGTCGCTGAAGGTCAGGGTGATGGTGCCATCGTTGACCTCCGTTACCGGTGTGGCCGAATCAAACAGTCCGCCGGTCGCGTAGCTGACATCCAGTACCGCCTGGTTGCCGGAAATCTGCCCCACGGCGTTGAGCCAGCGATGACCGGGTTCAGCCAGGTTTGAGGTCACGCTTTCATCCGGTCTCACCGTGTCGTAGGTAAACCAGGACAGGGTTACATAACCAAGCACCGGGAAAACATTGATGAAAAACCCTTGCCCGGTTGTGACCGGGTAGTACCAGGCATCGTTCAGACCGGCGTTCATAATGGTCAAGGTGCCTGCTTCAACCCTGGCCGGCGGGTCTTCGGACTGCATGATGGCATTTTCGCCGGTCTTCTGTTCCGGGCTGCTTTGCCGGGTTGGCGAGGGTTGTGACATGGATTCACACTGGGCAATGTTGTCAGAGACGACACGCTGGATGGGTACGGTTCCCTGTTGATTGATTGAGGGGATGTCATATTCGACCGTGCCGTTGTTACAGTCACTGAAAGTCAGGATGATGGTGCCGTCGTTGATCTCCGTTACCGGCGTGTCCGAATCAAAAAGACCGCCGCTGGCATAACTGATATTCAACACGGCCTGGTTGCCGGCATACTGTCCCACCGCGTTGAGCCAGCGGTGACCGGGTTCACCCAGGTTGGCGGTCACACTTGTATCGGGCCTGACGGTGTCATAGGTAAACCAGGAAAGCGAAACATACCCGAGCTGTGGGAAAACGGTAATGAAAAACCCTTGCCCGGTGGTGACCGGGTAGTACCAGACATCGTTCAGACCGGCATTGATCTGAAAAGATGGTTGTGCGCTGCTGACCGTCACCGGACTTGGGTCATGTTTTGTGTTGTTGCTGCTGTTGGCATCGGAAATGCTCAATATCGCACCGATGTAATATTGGCCATTAGGCAGAGATACGGGAAGCTGTGTCAGGGTGTTGTTGAAACTACGGCTTTGGCCGGCAGCAAGCGAAGTAAAATCCTGGAAACCAAGGCTATGGTCACCTGCGCTTATGCTTGTATCGGTCGAGGCATAAAAAGTAAGACGATATGCGCCCGAAGCCATGCCGCCAATATTCTCAACCCTGTTACTGACAATCAGGCTGGCACCGGGTGCATAGGTGCCACCCACCGCGTCAAGTAAAGTTATCGCCAGGTCGGCGGGTTGCGGCGTGACCGCCTGAATATAGCCCGTGTCATAGGTGCCGGTCGCCGATTCGCCGTTGGCATTCACAGAGTAAACCCAGAAATACGTGACGACGCCTGGTGTCATGCCGACGGCATTTGCAGACGTTGCATTGAACTGCCCCAGCAGGGTTTTGGCTGAACCGATGCTCGACGAATAATAGAGCTTGTATGCGGTCGCATCGGCAACCGGGCTCCAGGACACAACGACCTTGTCGGTAAAATCACCATCACTCGCAGTGACCTGGGCCGGCGGCTCGGGCAGGGGCGCAGACACCGTGTCACTCAGCAGGGCCGCCAGGTTGAGGTCGCCGCAGAATGACGGGCAAATGGAGTAAAACGTGCCGTTGCCGTCGTCATCGATGTAGCTGCGTCCTGAACCAGAGCCCGAAGGTGAAAATGTCGCTGGATAGGAGGCGCTTTTATTGACGATTTTAAGGACGATGCCGCGCTCGGCCCCCATCGGGAAAGACTGGGGTGTTGTCAGCAATAGCCGGTTCCAGCCCGGACCGGCGGTGAAACCGGTCTGGGAATGGATCAGCCCCGACGGTGTTCCGCCGGACATGCTCGTGTAATATTTGATGTCGATCGTCGCGCCTGCCGGATCATTGACATATACATCAACGCCATCGAGGTTCGTGTGGGCAGTGTTGTTCAGGGTGCGCAATCCTGCCCAGACCGTGGTCCCTGAAAAGCCCAGGGTGGACATGGACCCATTCTCAAAATAACTCACGTGATCACCGACCCCTCCAGAGCGGGCGTTCATGTCAGCGGTCATGGTGGCGGCGGACGCCGAAATACCCGTAACGCCTATTTGGGTTGCGTTGCCGGAATAATCTTTGGAGTTGGGTGTACTCGTGTTGTTGAAGGTTCTGTTGTTTGAGGAACCCGGGAACGGGTCACCTGTATCGCCGTTGTTGCTATTGGCGTCCAGCTGCGTATGACCATCCGCCGCTTCCAGATCGACCAGCTTGTGGTTTTCATCCGAATTGGTTTGCTGGTTTTCGTCAATGTGCCATATTAGCAGACCGCCCCCGGGCAGACCCACGTCATAACCGGACTTCTGACGGTTTTCAACCAGGAAATACTCCCTCAACCTGTACTTGTCGATCCAGATGCGTTTGGCGGCCTCGTTTGAATCCGCCTTCGCAAGACTGACGCCGGACTGGTTGCTGTCTATGTCCTGCGCGATGGTGAGGTTTGTGATCACCTTGCTCCACGCGCCGAGGTGCGCAGGCGAATCACCTTGCAGGCCGCCTGAGTCATTCCATTCGCCGGTGCCCATGAGACCCCAGTCGCCGATACCGGCAGAACTGTCATCCGTGTCGTAAAGATCCGGCAGACCAAGCATCAGGTGCCCCAGTTCGTGACACATGATACCGATCGTCGCCTGGTGATCCTGGTGTCGTTCACCTATCATCGTATATGGCTGCAGTGCAACACCGTCCAGCGTCAGGCTGGATGCGAAGGCCCACGCATGACCCCAGACATTGGGTGTTGGCGGCACGCCGTAAGATGTCTCATAGCCCGCCAGTATGATCATGATAGACAGTTCGTCCGCACTGACCGTGCCATCCCCGTTCGCATCGTAATTTGCGTAATTGATGTAGGCGTCGGTCAGGGCGACGATCTCACGTGCTTCCTGTCTCGACAGGTCCTTGTTGTCGCCCTGGTTCGGATGTGTCGTTGCACGCACGACGTGGATGATGCCATCGTTGCTGCTGCCGTAATTTTCGCTTGGTGCAACGATGGTGAGTGCAGCGTAACTATTGTCGTGGTAGAAGTCCTTGACGCTGTTGCTGGACCCGTAGATACGTGTTTGAAAGCTGCTGTCGGAATAGGTAAATGCAACGTCCGAATAGTCGACCAACACGGTCAGCAGGTATTGCTGGTGTGCAGGTGACAGTGCCAAAGGTGCCTGTTTGCCGGCGACAGCTTCATCGCGCTGAATCTTCCTGATCGTCCTCGGAACCGAACTTTCCGGATCGCGTTTTGGCATGATATGCAAGGGTATCGATTGCAGTTCGGCGGGACTCGTAGTGCCTACGGCATTGCTGGTCGCCTTGAGACCACCCGTGTTATCCCTCTCGGCGTAAAACCAGTTGCCTTTGTTTTTTACAATGGTATGTCCATCCAGGGTTTCGATCCAATTGGTGTGCTCGTCACCACGTCGCACAGCGTTGAAGGTCGTGCCGTCCTGTTGAGTGAGCAGCACGACGAGAGGCGCCGCCGGAGCTGCCTGGAGGTTAGTGCAAAAGGCGTAAAACAGAATAAAAACCAGAGTGGCAAAGTACTTGTTCATCTTCTTCCCCCGAAAACTTTCACATCCATGCGAATGAGGGCAGTTTGCAACTAAACTGCAGATATTTCAATTGATTTTGGTTTTGAGTTTGACGTTTGGATGCTGGCGGATGATCACCTACGTGGTCAAATGACCGTGGGGTTCAAGGGCATGCCGGGTATGCGGCTGCGGCTAATGAAGTTCGCTTTCGTTTGCAATTACGGCAAAAATGAGATTTGCCGATTCTGCGCAAAAAAACCGGTATTTACTCCTGCAACTGGCTTTTTTCGTATAACTCGTCCATACGTTTATTCGCCAACGCCAACTCTTCGGGTGAGAGGTCACCTGCCAGGCTGTTGCAGTCATCGGTCGCAGTTTCAAATCCGGATTTTGCAGCCAAACAAAACTGGACATACGCTTCGGCAAAGTCCACCGGAACACTAAAGCCATTGGCGTAAATGACCCCCAAAGAATACAGGGCCTGTGCATGACCCTGTTCGCCCGCTTTGCGAAACCATTTGGCAGCTTCGGCGAAGTCATTCGGTACGACTTTGCCTTCTGCATACAGATTACCCAGATTGAATTGAGCATCTGCATTGCCCGTTTCTGCCAGGGCTTGTGCTTCAGCCAGGACTCGTGCGTCAACTTTCGCAGGTGTTTCAGTTAATACGGGTGTTGTTGTTTTTTTATCGGTACAGCCGATAAATGTGAAGACTGTCACAAGCAGCACAGTAATCAATACGGGTCGTTTCATGACACTCTCCTTTACCTCACGGCCTGCTAGCATACGCTGCACCAGACCAAGAGTCATGACATGGGTCAATTTCGGCAACTTGTCGAACGGCTAGAATCGAGCAATGTTAAGACCTGTCACCAGACCATGCAGCAGGTGTGGGGATGTGTATCCCCATACTTTCCTTGGCAGCCGTTGTCCTGGCTGCAAGGTGCTCAATTGGAAGTACCAAAGCTACGTGATACCCATGGCTATCCTGGTGGGCGCAATCGTTGTGGCTATCGGCGTTATTCTTATCCTCAGCTGGTTCTGATTCGATAAACACCAAGTGGTTGTGCCTCAATATCAGCAGGTACCATAACCGCATCACCACCCACGTTATTCGACCTGAAAGTTACACGGAAAATTTGACATGCATAAAAAAAGCCACCCATTGCTGAGTGGCTTTAGTGCGTTGATTCTTTCACAATCAATGCCTTGGGTATGGCGTCCCCTAGGGGATTCGAACCCCTGTTGCCGCCGTGAAAGGGCAGTGTCCTAGGCCTCTAGACGAAGGGGACAAGGATTGGTGGAGCTAGACGGGATCGAACCGTCGACCTCTACAATGCCATTGTAGCGCTCTCCCAGCTGAGCTATAGCCCCGCAAGGCGCGTGATCTTACTTAGTTATTGCTGGCCTGTCAAACGCAATTTCCGCATCAGGCGGAACCGGCTGTTTGTTTGACCGGAACGGCTGGCGTTCCTTCGATCTTTTCGCTTGTGGGCTGCATGCTGGTGAGGCTGTGGCCCTGGTGCAGAAGGTAACTCAACCACTTGTCCAGGGCCGCGTTCCGTCGCCAGTTGCGCTGCAATACATGCAGTGGTTGAAGCCACGAGGAAGGCGAAAGAAGGTGCGCGCGGGAATCGTTAACAGAACCGCTGGTTTCGTTGGGTGAATGATCCGCAGTCGGGTTATGGGCATGGCGGTTAAAGCCCTGCACGGGGTCAAAAGATGTCGCCTCGGCCAGTCGCGCGTCATTGTAAACCCGGATATGTGCGTCCGGTGCGATTTCGAGCGTGTCTTTCCTGCTGAACTGGTAGGTGAGACGCACGAAATGGGTGTATGGATGACGTTCGAGTATATCCATCCTGAGTAGCGGCGAGCCGTGGACCCTGGACTGGAACGAGTCGTAGTGGGTTATTTGGTCAGGTATCAGCAACTGTAACTGGCGATAGATTTCAGTCTGCAATTCCTGCAGACGTTTCAGCCTGGGCTGTAAAAAAAAACCGTTTTGATGTTTGAATGAAGCCACGAAAAAATCATATCACATGTAAGCGCGGGGTAAATACGCAATCATTTGGAATCTTAAATGGGGGGCCGTTGTGGTGGGCAGGCTGTCACACACCACAACGGTTAATAGCAACGGTACCTGCTCAGGTTGCCGTAGGGCAGCACCATCATCAGTCTCCTCAGAATGTTTGCGTATGCTATGGCGCATTACTTTGTTATGCATGGGCGGTTGGTCACGGGCTTCACGCAAAGTCCGGACATGGTTAGCCATGAACCGGGACCGGCATGGAAGCCGGTTTGCAGTTGGTTCATAATGCCGTTTTTCACCCAAAAGAATCCCATATGCCCCTGCTGATACTCATCGCTTTGTTCCTGCTGGTTGCCGCGGCGTATTCCTCGGTGGGGTTTGGCGGCGGTTCGACCTATAACGCCTTGCTGATCCTGTCGGGCACGGATTTCAGACTGGTGCCGGCGATCGCCCTGACCTGCAATATCCTGGTGGTCACCGGTGGCGTTTACCACTATGTCCGTGCAGGTTCCCTGTCGGCCGGCAAGTTGCTGCCGTTTATCGTACTGTCTATTCCGATGGCCTGGCTGGGCGGACGTCTGCCGGTTTCCGAGCAGGTCTTTATCGGGTTGCTGGGCTTCAGCCTGCTGGTGGCGGCGGCGCAGATGCTGTTGAAACCGGATACCTCGATCACCCCAAAGACCTCCACGACGGCCCGCTTTTGGTTGCTGGCCGCGCCCATGGGCGGTTTTATTGGCTTGCTCGCCGGTATTACCGGTATTGGCGGCGGCATATTCCTCGCGCCGCTCATCTATTTGTTCCAATTGGCGCCGGCCCGCACGGTCGCCGGTATCACCAGCGGGTTTATCCTGGTGAATTCAATTGCAGGTTTGTCCGGTCAACTGATGAAGGCAGGTGAGTATTCGCCATTCGATGGCTGGATACAGGCATGGCCGTTGTTCATTGCAGTTATCATCGGTGGCCAGATCGGCAGTCATCTTGGCGCCTATCACCTGCCGGAGAGCTGGATAAAACGTCTGACGGCCGTGTTGATGTTGTACGTCGCGGTCAGGTTGATCTGGCGCTGGGCGGGCATGTAAAGATCCGGCTGGCACCGGCCCGGATCAGCGAGCGCTGGGTTAATCGTTGCGCTCGGGTTAGAATCTGCCCTTGCTTTCACATTTACGGCCTGCCGGAAAAGGCTCGTGAATATCACACCAGAGAAGGATATCTATTGCAGCCTGTTACCGACACGCTCTCCAGACCATTGAAAGACCTGCGCATCTCCGTCCTCGACCGGTGTAACCTGCGTTGTACCTATTGCATGCCGGTGGAGTCACTGCATGGCCGGGGTGTGTTCCTGCCATCCCACCACTTGTTGAGCGATGGTGAAATCGAATTACTGGTGCGCGTATTTACCCGCCTGGGTGTGCACAAGGTTCGCCTGACCGGCGGTGAGCCGTTGTTGCGGCCGGGTTTTGTCGAACTGGTCAGCCGGATTTCGGCAATTGAAGGGATAACGGACCTGGCATTGACGACCAACGGCGTATTGCTGCCGCGGCATGCCGTGGCGCTTAAGAAAGCCGGCTTGGGCCGCATCACGGTCAGCCTGGACAGCCTCGATGAAGAGGTGTTCCGGCAAATGGCCGGTGGGCGCGGGTCGGTCACCGAGGTGCTCGATGGCATCAGGGCGGCCGAGCAGGCCGGCTTCAGCCATCTGAAGATCAACACGGTGGTGCAACGAAATATCAATGACCATACCGTGCCGCAGGTGGTGGAGCATTTCAGACACAGCGGCCACACCGTCAGGCTGATCGAATTCATGGACGTCGGCAACGTCAATCACTGGGACCGTCAAATGGTCGTGCCGAGCGCCGACTTGTTAAAGACCATACATGATCGCTGGGCGCTGCGTCCGGTTGCCGAACAAACGCTCGGAGAGACCGCCCGGCGTTATGCCTTTACCGACGGCGCCGGCGAAATCGGATTTATCAGTTCGATCTCCGAGCCTTTTTGCGGTGACTGTTCACGTGCGCGGATCACTGCCGATGGCACGTTTTACAGTTGCCTGTTCTCGGCGCGCGGAACGGAATTACGCGATAGAATCCGTGATGGCATGGACGCAGACGAGTTGACTGACGTGATAACCGGACTATGGCAGAAGCGGGCCGACCGCTACAGCGAATTGCGCAATAAACTGCCGACGTACACAGCCGCACGTTGAAATGTATCGAATGGGTGGATGACGAGGCCGTAACAAAATGAAAACCAGGGTGCGTTATTTTGCCTTGTTCCGCGAACAGGCGGGTTGTGCAGTCAGAGACCGTCGACTGGCCGGGCGGCACGGCTGCGGAACTGTTTCAATTGATGGCTGCAAAACATCCGCGCCTGAAGTCCCAGGCCGCGGCGCTGGTTGCCATCAATGATGAGATGAGCACCTGGGAGAACGCCCCTGAACGAAGACGATGAAGTCCTGTTCTTCCCTCCGGTGGCCGGCGGATGAAGTTTTCTGTCAGCGACACGGCGATTGATGTGGCGGCCGCCAGAAATGCGGTGAGCGACAATCACTGCGGCGCACTGGTGGTATTTGAGGGCTGGATCAGGGACCACAACGAGGGCCAGGAGGTAGAGCGTCTCGAATACGAGGTTTACCGGCCCGTGGCGGAAAAGGAAGGGGCCAGGATCATCGATGAGGCGCTGTCGCGTTTCGCGATCAGGCACGCCCTGTGCGTACACCGCGAAGGCCTGCTGGAATTGGGTGATATCGCGGTCATCGTCTGTGTATCCGCCCCCCACCGGGGTGCCGCATTCGACGCCTGCCGGTATATCATCGACGCGGTCAAGACCCGTTTGCCCATCTGGAAGAAGGAGCACTACGTCAACGGCGTCAGCGAGTGGGTGAATTGCGAGCAGTGCGCCGCGGCAGGACATGCGCACGGGCACCAGTACCGTGACCCATAGATTTCGACACATCGAGAGCCCCCCGGATGTGCCGGGACAAGGCGCACCGCGCAGGCAATGGCCCAGCCCTTGGCAAGCGGGGTACTAGCATGAATGATGCACGCATGCAGCGTTACAGCGAGATCATCATCGAGCACAGCCAGTTTCCGCGTCACCACGGCAACATCGAAAACCCCACCCACGAGGGCAGGGGTGAAAACCCGTTTTGCGGTGACCGGGTCAGTTTGAAATTCACGGTCAACGCTGCCGGTATCATCGAGCAGGCGGCCATCGAAAGCGTCGGCTGTGCCATCTCCACCGCATCCGCCTCGTTGCTGGCCAGCCATCTGCATGGTCTCAACCTGTCGCAGGCGGAGGAGTTGTTTGAACAGGTGCGCAACGCCATTACCGGTCCGCGGACGAGAAGCGTGACGAGACATTGGGGGAACTGGCTGCACTGGCATTTGCCGGCCGTTATCCTTCCAGGGTCAAATGCGCGACATTGCCATGGCATGTCCTGAAACATGCATTGACACAGGATGCAACGGTGGCCACTACCGAGTGAGGTCGGCGTCTGCCTGGCTGCAATCCTTGCAAGCGGTGTTCCTGTGTAATCTGAGTGTCTGCCATTGCCAGTCCGCGGCATCGAACAGGTGCAAACCTGCGGGCTGCGACATCCCGGCCAGCTGCGACAACGCGAAATACGCGGCGGAAACGCCGACGATGCCGGCCACGGGCGCAAATATACCCGCGCCCGGACAATCTTCCAGGGTATCCGGTGCAGCGCCGTAGACACAGCGGTAACAGGCCTGTGCGGGCCTGTCGGGGCGCAGGACCATGATCTGGCCCTCCATGCGGATACACGAGGCCATGATCCAGGGTGTTTTCAGCTGGAGACACGCACGGTTGACGGCCAGGCGTGTACCGTAATTGTCACTCGCATCGATGACGAGGTCGCAGGCGGGAAACAGTGTCTGCATATCCTCATCGGTCATGCGCCGGTTGATGGCGTGCAAACGGGTCTCCGGGTTCAGGGCCCCCAGGACCTCGCTTGCCGCCTCGGTCTTGAGTCGGCCGAGGTCTGATTGGCGGTAGAGGATCTGTCGCGCGAGGTTGGATTCGGCCACCGTGTCAAAATCACACAGCGTCAACTGACCGATACCGCTGGCAACCAGGTATTGTGCAACCGCACACCCCAGTCCGCCGACACCGATCAGTGCGACGTGGGCCGTGCGTATGCGCTGCTGACCCCCGGCGCCGACAGCGCTAAGGGGCAGGTGCGCAGAATACCTCGACATGGAATTCAGTGCTGATCCAGAATGGCTTGCGCTGCCGCGGGTAAACCGTCCGGGTGTGTCCACACCCCACGTTTACCACCGGATTTGTACAACAGTTTCACATCCGTGATTTCCAGTGCCGCATTGATGGGCTTGGTCAGGTCCCAGATGGTCAGCAGCGCGATATTCAAACCGCACAAGGCTTCCATCTCGACGCCGGTCTGGGCATTGATTTCAGCGATGGCGTAAACCTCGACCGCGTAATCTTCCTGCCTGAGCCGGGTGTGTATCGCGACCCGGTTCAGTGAAATGGGGTGGCACAGCGGGATCAGGCTGGGTGTCTGCTTGGCCGCCTGGATGCCTGCGAATTCCGCCAGTGCCAGCGCATCGCCCTTGGGCAGCGCCCCGTTTTTCAGCAGTTTGAATGCCGCCTCGCCGACGATGATCCTGCCGCCGGCCAGTGCGAGACGATAGGTGACCGGTTTGGCAGCGACATCGGCCATCGAAAACCGGTGTTGGGTGGGGTCATTTTCAGGCATGGCGGGTCGGTCTCCGGTTACGGTCAGTGCATCGCACGGATATGCTCCAGGTGGATTTGTTTCTCGGCCGGGGTCAGGAACGATGCATTGAAACCATTGATGGTCAATTGAAAAATCTCGTCGCGGGTCAGGCCGGTGGCGTCGATCAGCGCATTGAAGTTCTCATTCATATAGCCACCGAAATAGGCCGGGTCATCGGAATTGATACAGGCGTTCAGACCCATTGAAAGCATGTTCCGGATCGGGTGTTGTGACATGTCCTTAACGACTGCCAGTCGCAGGTTGGAAAGCGGGCAGACGGTCAATGGCATCTTTTTATCCACCAGGCGTTGTACGAGTTTTTCGTCTTCCAGTGAACGGTTGCCATGATCGATCCGGTCTACGTCCAGCAGGTCGAGCGCCTCACGGACATATTCCGGCGGACCTTCTTCACCCGCGTGGGCGACCCGTTTGAGCCCCAGTTCGGCAGCGCTGATAAAGACCCGCTGGAAGCGGGCAGGCGGGTGACCCAGTTCCGATGAATCGAGACCCACGCCGGTAATCCTGTCCAGGTAAGGTTCGGCGGCCTTGAGGGTGGCAAAAGCGCTCGCCTCGTCGAGGTGGCGCAAAAAGCACATGATGAGTTTGCTGCTGATGCCAAGCTCGGCCCGCGCCTTGTCCAGTGCGCTGCAGATACCGTGCATGAAAACTTCAAATCCGATACCGCGATCCGTGTGTCCCTGCGGGTCAAAGAATATCTCGCAATGCACGACGTTTTGCTGTCGGCAGCGCTGCAGGTAAGCCCAGGTCAGGTCGTGAAAATCCTGTTCGGTTTGCAGCACCGACATGCCTTGATAATAAAGATTAAGAAAATCCTGTAAGCAATTGAAATTATATGCTTTAGCAATGGACTTTACGTCAGGATATGGTAAGACAACGGCGTTTCTTTCCGCCAGTCTGAACATCAGTTCCGGTTCGAGACTGCCCTCGATATGGATGTGCAGTTCGGCCTTTGGCAGGCTGGCGGCGAGTTGTTTGAGTTCTGTCATCGGCTTGTGATCTCCGGGGTTATGCGCTTGCCAAGCGTATTCTGCCAACGCCACGAATCCGCGCACATATCCTTGAGCGTGCGGCTGGCCTGCCAGCGCAACAGACGGTTGGCGAGACGCGTGTCCGCCCAGCAGCGGGCGATATCACCCGGACGGCGGTCGCTGATGCGGTAGGGCACGCGACAGTGATTGGTCTTCTCGAAAGCAGCGATCATTTCCAGCACCGATACGCCGTGGCCGGTACCGAGGTTCACGGTCAGCAGTTCCGGGTGATTTTGCAGGTAGTCCAGTGCCGCGACATGCCCGTCGGCCAGGTCGACGACGTGGATATAGTCCCGCACACCGGTTCCGTCGGGTGTGTCGTAATCATCGCCGAAAACGGCCAACTCCTCGCGCAGGCCGGCGGCAGTCTGGGCGATAAACGGCATCAGGTTATTGGGTATGCCCGTGGGGTTTTCGCCGATCAAACCACTTTCGTGCGCGCCGACCGGGTTGAAATAACGCAGGCGTGCGATTCGCCAATCCGGTTCCGCCTGGGAGAGGTCCGCGAGGATGTCCTCGATCATGAGCTTGGTCGTGCCATAGGGATTGGTCGTGGAGCGGGGAAAATCCTCGCTAATGGGAACACTGGCCGGGTTGCCATAAACGGTGGCCGATGACGAAAACACGATGGTTTTCACGGCGGCCTGTCGCATGGCCTGCAACAAATGCAGGGTTCCGCTGACATTGTTTGCATAATATTCCAACGGCGTTTGCATGGATTCCCCGACCGCCTTCAAGCCGGCGAAATGCATGACCGCAGAAATGGAGTGTTGCACAAACAGCTGATCCAACAGCGCCCGGTCACGTATGTCACCCCTGACAAAGACGGGTTCGCGTCCGCAAATCTGGCCAACCCGCTTCAGGACCGTGGCATCGCTGTTACACAGGTTATCCAGAACAATGACATCATGTCCTGCATCGAGCAGCGCCACGCAGGTATGCGAACCGACAAAGCCGGCGCCTCCCGTGACCAGTATCGCTTTGTTCAAGGATATCGCCCCTTTGAGATATACATGTGATTCCGCATCAATAATACAGCTTCCGTTTTAATTGTGGGAGCCTGCCATTATAATCACAGCACCCCATCTGGCACCTGAAAAAGCATGAAAATTCTTGTTACCGGCGGCGCCGGCTTCATCGGTTCGGCATTGGTCCGTTACCTGGTCAATGAGACCGGTGAGGAAGTGATCAACCTCGACAAGCTGACCTATGCCGGTAACCTCGATTCCCTGCTTGAGGTTGCGGATTCACCACGCTACCGTTTCGAGCAGGCCGATATCTGCTCGCGCGAATCGCTGGACCGCATCTTCGCCAGCCACCAGCCGGATGCGGTGATCCACCTGGCCGCGGAAAGTCACGTCGACCGTTCGATCGACGGCCCGGGTGATTTTGTCCAGACCAACCTGGTCGGCACCTACAGCATGCTCGAGGCCGGCAGGGCGTACTGGTCCGGTCTGAGCGATACGTCCAGGGCCGCCTTCCGTTTTCTGCATGTATCTACGGACGAGGTCTACGGTGATCTCGCCGGTTGCGATGATCTGTTCCGTGAGGACACCTCCTATGACCCCAGTTCGCCCTATGCGGCGACCAAGGCCGGTTCGGATCACCTGGTCAGGGCCTGGGGACGCACCTTCAAATTTCCGGTGCTGGTGACCAACTGTTCGAACAATTACGGACCCTGCCAGTTTCCGGAGAAGCTCATCCCACACATGATCCTCAATGCACTGAAGGGCAAGCCGCTGCCGATTTACGGTGACGGCAGGCAGATACGCGACTGGTTGTACGTCGATGACCACGCACGTGCGCTTTACCGTGTACTGACCGGCGGCAAGCCGGGTGAAACCTATAACATCGGCGGTATCAACGAGAAAATGAACATCGACGTGGTCAGGGAAATCTGTGCGATCCTGGATGAACTGGTCACGGACAAACCGGCGGGTGTGAACCGTTTTGAAGAGCTGATCACGTTTGTAAAAGACCGCCCCGGCCATGACGAACGCTATGCCATCGATGCCGGCAAGATCAACAACGATCTCGGTTGGGCTCCGCAGGAGAACTTTGCCTCCGGTATCCGCAAAACGGTTGCCTGGTACCTGGACAACCGCCAGTGGTGGCAGCGGGTCGTGGATGGCAGTTATCGCCTCGAGAGAATCGGTACCGGTAACTGAGTCTGCCGCTGCTCATTAGTTATCCCACTATACCGTATCTTCTCTGACAGAGGGACCGCTGGGGCGCGGCTAGTTACTTCCAGGACTCGCTCAACCATCCATGGGCGCTCGATACTCGGCTTCCTGCCTCGTACGGTCCTGGTAATCAACTACCCACCCCAGCGTCCGGCAACCGCCGTGCAAATCATCAGGAATCCAATGGCCGACGATTACTGCACGGCTTGAGGGATGCTAGTGCCTTACTTCAGGACCGTACGAGACAGGAAGCCGAGGATCGAGCGTCCATGGATGGTTCAGCGAGTCCTGAAGTAAGACACAGCATGGCCTTGGCGCCCACACGAATTGTGCAATAATGTTCAGCATCAAGCAATCCGGCAAAGAGGCACTACCTGTGCTTAGGGTAAGGGAATTTACAGTACAGCAGTGGCCCAGGTCGCAAAACTACAACTGATCTAGGTACCAGCGGTAGGTCGACTCGATTCCTTCCTTTAAGCCGATACAGGCATTCCAGCCAAGCTTTGCAACCGCTGAAACGTCGAGCAGTTTTTGATCCGTGCCATCCGGGTATTCGCTGTTGTAGCTGATCTCACCCTCGTAGCCGACAATCGTTTTGATCAACGCGGCGAGCTCCGCGATGGTGATGTCTGTGCCGGTGCCGATATTCAACTGCGACAGCCTCGGCCGGGTGTGCGTCGCGTAGACGGTTTTTGGCAGGCAGGACAGGAACAGGCAGGCATCGGCGAGGTCATCTACGTGCAGGAACTCGCGCCGCGGCTTACCCGAACCCCAGACTTCAACCGTTGCGGAATTATCGATCTTTGCCTCGTGAAACTTGCGCAGCAGGGCCGGCAGGACGTGGCTGGTCTGCAGGTCGAAGTTGTCGTTCGGGCCATACAGATTGGTTGGCATGACGCTGCGGAAATCCGTACCGTATTCACGGTTATAGGATTCACACAACTTGATGCCGGCGATCTTGGCGATCGCGTAGGCCTCGTTGGTGGGTTCCAGCGCACCGCTCAACAGGTAATCCTCGCGTATGGGCTGCGGTGCGTTCTTTGGGTAAATACAGGAACTGCCGAGGTATAACAGGCGTGTTACACCGGCTTCCCAGGCGGCATGGATGACGTTGGCGGCGATCATCAGGTTGCGGTGGATGAACTGCGCGGGGAAGCTGTTATTGGCATGTATACCGCCCACCTTGGCGGCGGCCAGGAAGATGTAATCGGGTTTCTCGGACAGGATCAGGTCGTGTGCCTGCTGCTGGTTCTCCAGGTCTGCCTCGGCACGTGTCTTTAACAGCAGGTTGTCACAGCCGGCCTGGCGCAAGCGCCGCACCAGTGCTGAACCCACCATGCCCCGGTGTCCGGCAACAAAGATCTTGCCCTGCCTGAGGCCGGCAAGTTCACCCGGGTCCGGTTTAGACATGTGCCGGCTCATTCATGGTGGTTGAATACCTTGAAACCCTCTTTGGCCACGACCGCGTCGCGCTGTGCTTCGGCGAGGTCTTCGGTGACCATTTCCTCGACCAGTTGGGCGAAACTGGTGCGTGGTTGCCAGCCGAGTCTCTGCCGCGCCTTGCTGGCGTCACCGAGCAGCGTTGCCACCTCGGTCGGACGAAAGTAGCGCGGATCGATGCGGATGATGACATCACCTGCCTGCGGGCCGGAATCACCGCTGTTTGCGGCGACGCGGCCAATCTCGTCGATCCCGTGGCCTTCCCAGGCGATGCTGATCCCCAGGTGTGTCAGTGCCTGCTCTATGAACTGGCGGACGGAATATTGCGCGCCGGTCGCGATGACGTAATCATCCGGCATGTCCTGCTGCAGAATCATCCACTGCGCCTCGACGAAATCGCGTGCGTGGCCCCAGTCGCGTTTAGAATCGATGTTGCCCAGATGCAGGGTGTCCTGCAAACCGCTCTTGATACGCGCCAGTGCACGGGTGATCTTGCGCGTGACGAAGGTCTCGCCGCGGATCGGTGACTCGTGGTTGAAGAGGATACCGTTGCAGGCGAACATGCCGTAGGCCTCGCGGTAGTTGACCGCGATCCAGTAGGCGTAGAGCTTGGCTACCGCGTAGGGGGAACGCGGGTAAAACGGTGTTCTCTCATTCTGCGGGGATTCCTGCACCTGGCCATAGAGTTCGGAGGTGGAGGCCTGGTAGAAACGGGTTTTGTCCGTCAGCTTCAACAGACGTATCGCTTCGAGCAAGCGCAGCGGACCCATTGCGTCGGTATTTGCCGTGTACTCGGGGGTCTCAAACGAAACCGCCACATGGCTCTGGGCTGCCAGGTTGTAGATTTCATCGGGTTGTACTTCCTGCACCACGCGGATCAGGTTGGTCGAGTCGGTCATGTCACCGTAGTGCAGGATAAACTCCGGCCGGAGATATGCGGGTCCTGGTACAGGTGGTCGATGCGGTCGGTGTTGAAAGAGGAGGCGCGACGTTTGATGCCGTGGACTTCGTAACCCTTGCCAAGCAGGAATTCCGCCAGGTAGGCTCCGTCCTGACCGGTCACACCGGTGATGAGTGCGCGTTTTTTCAATTGGGCCCCCTGAAGTCCGTTATCAATCCAGCCTTGTTCGTTATTGCGATTGTACTGTATTTGCCGGCTTAAATTGACCGGCCACGTTCAGCTTTTCTGCAACGGGCGCAGACGGGCGGTGAAATGCCTGAGGGACGAAGGCTCCCAGGTCAGTTCCATTCCCGGAATCTCGGAGATGTTATTTCTCAAATCCTCGAAGACCTCGACGATATAGTCCGCCTGGGCCTGGGTGTACACCCGGCGTGGCATGGCCAGTCTGACCAGTTCCATGCTGGCCGGTTTTTCACTGCCGTCAGGTTGACGGCCGAACATGAAGCTGCCGATTTCCACCCCGCGGATGCCGCCGCGGATGTAAAGCTCAATCGCCAACGCCTGTCCCGGGTACTGCAGGGCAGGGATGTGCGATAGCATGTTTTTCGCATCGACAAAAATGGCATGGCCGCCGGCCGGCCTGATAACCGGAACACCCATCGCATCAAGCCGTTCGTTGATGTACTGGATTGAGCGTATCCGGTACTGCAGGTAATCCTCGTGCACGATTTCCTCGAGACCCATGGCAATACACTCCATGTCACGACCCGACAGGCCGCCGTAGGTCGGGAAACCTTCCGTCATGATCAGGCGGGTGCGCGCCTTTTCCGCCCAGTCATCGTTGTTCAGCGCCAGCCAGCCGCCCATGTTGGAAAATGTATCTTTCTTCGCGCTCATGGTCATGCCGTCGGCATGTGAGAATATCTCCCGCACGATTTCCTTGACGGATTTTTGCTGGTAGCCCTCCTCGCGCATCTTGATGAAATAGGCATTTTCCGCAAACCGGGCGCTGTCGATGATCAACGGCTTGCCGTATTTTTCACAGATGGCCTTGGTGCCGCGGATATTGGCCATCGAGACCGGTTGGCCGCCGCCGGCGTTGTTGGTGATGGTGATCTCGACCATCGGGATGTTGTCGGCTTCGCGAGAGAGCAGTTCTTCCAGCCTGTCGAGGTCCATGTTGCCCTTGAACGGGTATTCCAGCGCCGTATCGAGGCCTTCCGGGATCACCAGGTCACGCGCATCGATTCCCGCGTCTTCAAAATTGGCCCGGGTGGTGTCGAAATGCGTGTTATTGGGTACGATTTTCCCCTTGCCATGCCCGTCGGCAACGACAAAGGTAAGGATATGTTCGGCCGCCCGTCCCTGGTGGGTTGGAATGACGTGCTTGAACGGCATCAGGTCCTTGACCGCGGCTTCAAAACGGTAATAGGAGGGTGAACCGGCATAGGATTCGTCGCCCTTCATCAATGCCGCCCACTGGTTTGTGCTCATCGCACCGGTACCCGAATCGGTCAGCAGGTCGATGATGACATCCTCGGAATGCAGCGAGAACAGGTTGTAATGGGCTTCCCTGATCAGCTTTTGACGTTCCTCGACCGTGGTCATTTTGATCGGTTCAACCGTCTTGATGCGGAAGGGTTCGATAATGGTTTTCATGGGTGTTCCTGGATTCTGTTTTTGCTTGTGATGGTTGGCTGAGCGACACTGCTGAGAGCTGTGTACGGCCGCTGATTCAAATACTGAAGCTGATCAGGATTCGAGACTGAATTCTTGTTCATGCATGAAAGCGGCATGCTTGGGCGCCCGTTTGGTCCGGCTCCATTCCTCGACCATCTCCGGCGCCAGGCTATGCAGTTTTTCCAATGCGCCGGGACGCTCGACATTTGCGCAAAGTTCAAGGCGGTGGCCGTTGGGATCGAAGAAGTAGATCGATTTGAACAGGTAATGATCGGTCGGTCCGATGACTTCCAGACCGGCAGCCTCGATTTTTTCCCTGGCCGCCAGCAACTCGTCCATGTCACCGATTTCAAATGCGATGTGCTGCACCCAGGCCGGCGTGTTTTCATCCCGGCCCATCGGCGGCGAGTTGGGTATTTCAAAAAAGGCCAGTACGTTGCCCTGGCCGGCGTCAAGGAATATATGGATATAAGGGTCGGGGGCCCTGGTGCTCGGAACCCGGTCCTCGGCGATCGCCAGCACCAGGTCCATATCCAGGACCTCCTTGTAAAATGCGACCGTCTCCTTAGCGTCTTTGCAGCGGTAGGCTACGTGGTGTATTTTTCTGATATTCATAATAATTCCAGGGCATTTTACCGCTTGTCTTCAGGCCTCGTCTTCAGTGCTGATCACACCACGGCGTAGCTGGTCGCGTTCCATGGATTCGAACAATGCGGTGAAGTTGCCTTCACCAAATCCTTCGTCCTTCTTGCGTTGGATAAATTCAAAAAACACCGGTCCGATCATGGTTTGGGAAAAGATCTGCAACAACAGGCGCGGGTCATCGTTGGCGGTAGAGCCATCGAGCAGGATGCCGCGCGACTGCAGTTCTGCAACCGGCTCGCCATGACCCGGCAGACGTTCACGCAGCATTTCATAGTAGGTGGCCGGGGGTGGCGTCATGAACGGCAGGCCCCTGGCCTTGAGCGCATCCCAACACGCATACAGGTCGTCACAGATCAGCGCGATATGCTGGATGCCTTCACCGTTATAGGCCATCAGGAACTCCTCGATCTGACCGATGCCGTGGGAGGCTTCCTCGTTCAGCGGGATACGGATTTTGCCGTCCGGTGCGGTCATGGCCTTGGACAACAGGCCGGTGTATTCACCCTTGATATCGAAATAACGGATTTCACGGAAATTGAATATACGCCGGTAGTAATTCGCCCAGAATTCCATGCGCCCCCGGTAAACATTGTGGGTCAGGTGGTCGATGAGTCTGAAGCCACAGCCTTCCGGGTGGCGGTCCACGCCTTCGTAAAACACAAAGTCGATGTCGTAAAAACTCTGATCCTTCTCGTAACGGTCGATCAGGTAAAGCGGTGCACCGCCGATGCCCTTGATCGCGGGCAGACGCAATTCCATCGGACCGGTTGGAATATCGATGGGTTGAGCACCCAGTTTCAGGGCCCGGTAGTAGGCGGCATGGGCGTCCTTCACCCTGAAAGCCATGCCGCAGACACACGGTCCGTGCTCTTCCGCGAAATAGCCTGCGTGGCTGTGCGGTTCCTCGTTGAGAATGAAATTGATCTCACCCTGACGGAAAAGCGGACCTTTTTGGAACGGTGCTCGGCAACGGCGGTGAAACCCAGCATTTCGAATACGGGTTCCAGCACACCCGCGGTGGGGGATGCGAATTCGACGAATTCGAAGCCATCCAGGCCCATCGGGTTGTCAAACAGATCTGTCATTCATAACCTCCAGTGGATCGGTTCGGATTTTCAGGCCAGTGGTTCGAAACGCGCCTGGAAGAACCGCAGGTACTCCGGTTCATAGACCATCTTCAGACCCTTTATCTGCTCGCGCTTTTCAAACACGCGGATGACGGATTCCGCCACCACGTCCATGTGCGCCTGGGTATAAACACGCCGCGGCAGGGTCAGCCGGACCAGTTCCAGCGCCGGACGGCGGTTCTTGCCGGTAACCGGATCGCGGCCGGCCGATACATTACCACGTTCCATGCTAGCGGATACCTGCTTCCAAGTATAACTCAGCGGCCAGCGCCTGCGCCGGGTAGTCATCCTGGTCCAGGTGCGGCAGGAACTTACGGGCATCGAGGAAGATTGCGTGCGAACCGATCGGGTTGACGATCGGCACGCCGGCCTTGCGCAGCATGTCACCGAGGTAGCGGACCTGGCCGATACGCGCAGCCTGGTGCTCTTCCATGACGGCTTCGCGCAGACCGATGCGCCATGGCTTCCATGTCGCGTCCGGCCAGCCCGCCATAGGTATGCAGGCCTTCGTAGACCACCACCAGGTTTTGCGCCTTGCTGGAAGATCGTCTTCGTCGTTGCAGGCAAAAAAGCCGCCGATATTGACCAGCAGGTCCTTCTTGGCGGACATCGTGCAGCCATCGGTCAGGTCGCAGATCTCGCGCAGGATGGTACGCAATGATTTATCGGCATAGCCCTCTTCGCGTTCCCGGATAAACCAGGCGTTTTCGATCGTGCGGGTGGCATCCAGCATGATCGGGATGGCATGCTTTCGGCAATAGGTGTTCAGTTCCTTGCAGATTGGCCATCGAGAACGGCTGTCCGCCGGCCATGTTCACATTGCCCTCCAGGCTGATATAGGGAATACGGTCCGCGCCGACTTCCTGCACCAGTTTGTCCAGTTTTTCCATATCGACATTGCCCTTGAACGGATGCCGGCTGGCCGGGTCATGCGCCTCGTCGATGATCACATCGACGAAGTTGCCGCCCGCCAGTTCCTGGTGCAGACGGGTGGTGGTGAAATACATATTGCCGGGTACAAAGTCGCCCTTCTTGATCATGATCTGTGACATCAGGTTCTCGGCGCCGCGGCCCTGGTGGGTGGGTACGAGGTATTTGTAGCCGTAATATTCCCGTACGGCATCCTGCAGGTGATAGAAGTTTTCACTGCCCGAGTAGGCCTCGTCACCCACCATCAGGCCGGCCCACTGGTTGTCGCTCATCGCGGAGGTGCCGGAATCGGTCAGCAGGTCGATATAGACGTCCCGGCTGCGGATCAGGAAGGTGTTGTAACCCGCTTCACGGATTGCCGGTTCGCGTTCCTCGCGGGTGGTCATACGGATGAGTTCAACGGATTTGATCTTGTAGGGTTCTGCCCAACTGGGGCGATGGCTGGAATGCTCGGTCATGATTGCACCTGGTAGGTTTACCTGTGGTCGGTTAATGGAGAAAGTTTGTTAATCATTATCCCCATTTGAGCGGAATAATGTGTTTCTGAATTGACAGGAAAGATAATATTTTGAAACAATAGTTTTCCTGTATAAAATATACTGAAACAAATGTAATGGAATTTAAACTTTCTGCTTCCGACCGCAAATTACTCGCCGCATTACAGAAGGATGCCAGCTTCAGCCAGATCGACCTGGCGGAGAGTTCCGGGCTGTCGCGCACCTCCGTCTGGCGGCGGGTGCGGGAACTGGAGGACGCTGGCGTGATCGAGGGCAGGGTGGCCCTGCTCAATCCAAAGGCCATCGGTTTGCAGATTCACGTGCTGTTGTCCGTCAGCATGGTCGAACATTCGGACCGGATCCGCAAAGCCTTTGAAACCCATGTCGAGGGCTTGCCGGAAGTCATGACCTGCTTTTCGGTGTCGGGTGAACGGGATTACGTGTTGCAGATCATTTCCAGGGACATGGAGTCCTATAACGAGTTTTTGAACAGCAAAGTCCTGCATCATTCCAGTGTGCGCTCAGCCAGTTCCAGTTTTGCCTTGCGCAGGGTCAAGTACACGACGGAACTGCCGTTCTGAAATCACTGCCACGGCAAGCCGTGAAGTTTGACGGGAATGGCTGCGGTAAACGGTTCCACCCGGTTCGCCGGCGGCGTAACATGCCTGGCAAACCGGACAGGGGAAAGCTATGACTTGTTGGCAAAAGGCTACCATCAGCGCAATTCTGTTAACCGTCATGCTGGCCTTTGGCTACCGGCAAACCCTGGCGCCTGCCATGGCTACCGGTTCGGACCTGGATTTCACGGCACTGACTCGTCATGTTGCCGTCATCGCTGCAAAGCCGCACCCCATCGGCAGCATCGCCAACCAGCAGGTCAGGGACTACATCGCCGGATACTTTCAATCACTTGGTCTCGAGACCGAGGTGCAGAAGACCACGGTGGTTTACCGTCACCCGTACCGGGCGACCCGCGGCACCGTTATCGGCCAGGTTGAAAACATCATCGCGCGCCTGCCCGGCGGTTCCAAAAGCGCTCCGGAAGCGGCCAATGACCTGGTGCTGATGGCGCACTACGATTCCAGGCCGTCCGGACCCGGAGCAGCGGATGATGCCTCGGGTGTCGCCTCCATCATGGAGGCCGCACGGATCATGTCTGCCGGTCCGCCGCCGGCGCACGATGTGGTTTTCCTGATCACCGATGGTGAAGAGATGGGCCTGTTGGGCGCCCAGGGGTTTTTCAGGCAACACCCGTCGGCCATAAACGTCGGACTGGTGCTGAATTTCGAAGCCCGTGGCAGTCACGGTGCATCGTTCATGTTTGAAACCAGCAACGGCAATGCCTGGCTGATTGACCGCCTGATCGATGCAACGCCCGGTCTGCTGGCCAGTTCCCTGTCCTACGAAATCTACCGGCGGATGCCGAATGACACCGATTTGAGCATTGCGAAGGGGGAGGGCTTTGCCGGTCTTAACTTCGCCTTTTCCGCCGGTCTGGCCGACTACCACGCGATCACGGACAGCGTCCGCAACCTCGATCGGAATAGCCTCGCACAACAGGCCAATTATGTACTTTCGACCGCCAGGTATTTTGCCAATCTCGATGACTGGCAGAGCGCAGAAGGTGACCTGACTTACTTCAATATCTGGCGGGGCGTGCTCGTAAGTTACAGCATGAGCCTGGCAAATGCGTTTGGCATTGCCGTTCTGTTGCTGGCGGTCTGGCTGTTTGCTACGGCCTTGCGCAAGGGTACTGTCAGGCCGGGTCCTGTCGTTTCAGGATTGCTCGCTGTACTGGGCATGTTTCTGATCGTGTATTCCGTGTTTGAAAACCTCGTGGTGTTCATGCGCAGTGCGGATGCCGGGATGATTCGACTCGTCTCGCTTGGGGAATGGCCGCTGCTGGCATACTTTGTCACCACCCTGGGGTTGACGTTGTGGTTGGGCTACAGGTTCAGAAAGGGCTTGGGCAAACTCGATGTTTTATTGTCGTCGCTGGTGCTGGTGCTCCTGGTCCTGCTCGCAGGCCGACCTTCAGCGCTTGCATTTGTCGCGCCGACGCTCCTGATCCCGCTGATGATGACACTCCGCTTGCTCCGGTTCCGGCCGGATGTGTGGACGGCATCTCTGACCCTGTGGTGGTTGTTGACAGCCCTGCTGTTGTACCTTGCGCCAAACGCCTCCTATTTGCTGGTCTGGCCGCTGGCATCTGTTTTACTCGGGATCGTTGTCCAGCGTCAACTGTCAAATGGCGCCGCCGGCGGGGCCCGGTTCCTGGTGATGCTGGTTGCATCTTTGCTACCCTTATTATTGTTGCCTCCCATCTATATCCTGGCTTACTTGGCACTGGGACTTGCCCAACCACAGATATTGATGGTCATCTGCTGCCTGTCGCTGCTGATTATCTGGCCGTTGTTTCGCAGTATCGCCTCGGTGGCGGAGGGGAAAGCCGCCCTGTCAATACTCGGCGTCGGTGTCGTGATGACCGCGGTCGTGGTCTTCGGGCGTGGCTTCGATGCGCGTCATCCACGACCGGAAGAACTTTTCTACGCCATCGATGTTGACCAGCAAAAGGGTTTTTGGGCCAGTCCGGATACACGGCCGGGTTCCTGGCTGGGTGTCTTCATGGGTGATCGGGTCAGGGAGGCCAATAGCGCCCGGATCCTGCCAGGCTATGACCAGCCGATACAGGTCAGGGATGGTGATCTACCGCAATACACCGCAGCCAGTTTGAGCGTCGAAAGCGACAGCGTGGGCGATGGCGTGCGGGAACTCCACCTGCACCTGCAGGTTGCCGGCGCAGGTGAATACGTCAATCTGCTTTTTGCCAGCGACGCGGGTATCGTGGCGGCGGCAGTTAACGGCTTTGCGCTTGATGTTCCTGAAAATGAGCAAAGCAGCGTCATGGATTCAACGGCGTCATCTACGGAATCATGGTGGCGTTGGCGTTGGTATGGATTACCGCAAGAGGGCGCCGACATCGTGTTGACGTTACCGGCGAACCGACCCTTGAGGGCAAAGGTCATCGAAGTCGATTACAGATTGCCGGAGGGGGCGCCCGCGAGGCCGGAAAATTCGATACGTAAACCATATACCTGGTCGGACAGCACGGTAATCTTTCAGACGATCATGCTGGAGTGAAACTCAAAATACATTGCAGTTGATTGTTTTAATAGCATATACCTGCGTAAGAATGTAGAATGACATCGCTGCTTGTTGCGGCGAGTGATTGAGTGTTTAGTCTGTACAGGTCGTTATGCTTCCTTCCAGATATACCCCGGTCCCGTTCTACTACAGCACTGTCACTACCGGAAGGTGGTTTTTCAACTATATATAGTGAGTTAATGATAATGTCAGATAAGGTTACCGGAACCGTTAAATGGTTCAACGACGAAAAGGGTTTTGGATTTATTTCCCGTGAAGGCGAACGCGATGTTTTCGTCCACTTCCGTCAGATCATCGGCGACGGCCGTAAGACCCTGAAGGAAGGACAGCAGGTTGAATTCACCGTTGGTGAAGGCCTCAAAGGACCCCAGGCAGAGAACGTAACCCCTCTGTAAGGTTTCCAAGTTCCAAAAAAGACCCGGTCAGGTATCTCCTGACCGGGTTTTTTTTGCCCCGGTTTTGCATATGACACCGGGCTTTTACACGTATTCCAATAAGCATCCGCCAAGTGATTGATCTGCTTCAGACATACAAAAGCCCCGGCTTTTTGACCGGGGCTTTTGCTTCTGACCTGGAGCGCCAGCGGTGCCGGCGCTGACAGTTTTAATCGGTCAGTTCAGACCGCGACGTTCCAGCAGGGGCTGAATATCCGGATCAGCACCAGTGAAGTTATGAACAGCGTCATGGCGTCTTCGGCGCCGCCGCGTGACAACAGCGTCTGGCGGAAACGGTCGCCGTTCTCGCGTGTCATGCCACCGTTGTCCTTGAACCATTCAACCGTATCCGCATCCAGTACTTCGCTCCAGATATAGGCGTAGTAACCGGCTGAATAACCACCAATGATATGCGAGAAGTAGGTGCTGCGGTAACGTGGCGGCACCGTATCGAGTGCCACGCCTGCGTCCTGCAGGGCTTTGGCTTCAAAATCCAGCAGACCGTCAGCCGTCGGGAACCTCTTCAGGTGTCAATTGGTGCCAGCTCTGATCCAGCAGGGAGGCTGCGAGATATTCCGTGGTGACGTAACCCTGGTTGAATTTCTGGGTGTCCAGCACCTTGTCCAGCAATTCCTGTGGCATGGCTTCACCGGTCTGGTAATGTACGGCGTAGTTTTGCAGGACTTCCGGCCAGATCGACCACATTTCGTTGACCTGTGAAGGAAACTCAACAAAGTCGCGCGGTACCGAGGTGCCGGAGAATTCCGGATATTTCACATTTGAAAACATGCCGTGCAGGGCATGGCCAAATTCATGAAACATCGTCGTGACTTCATCGAAGGTCATCAACACGGGCTCATCAGCCGAAGCCGGCTTGGTGATGTTCAGGTGATTGGCCACAATCGGTTTGTAACCCATCAGGTCGGATTGATCCACATAGGAATTCATCCAGGCGCCACCGCTCTTGGAAGGACGGGCAAAGGGATCCAGCATGAACATCGCCAGGGTGTGAACCATCAGCGTCAAAAACTTCGAAGACCCGAACATCTTCCTGGTAAACCGGCAGGTCATGGCGTTCTTTGAAGGTGATGCCATATACCTGTCCGGCGGCATAGAACACGCCTTTTTGCAATACGTTGTTCATTTCAAAGTATGGCCGCAGTTGTGATTCGTCAAAATCGTAACGTTGCTTGCGTACTTTTTCGGCGTAGAAATCCCAGTCCCAGGAGGCCAGTTCGAAGTCACCGCCTTCGGCATCGATGATGTGCCTGCATATCCGCGGCCTCACGTTTTGCATTGGCAACGGCTGGTGGCGCCAGGCTGTGCAAGCATGTCGTTGACGGCCTCGGTGGTGCGTGCGGTCTGGTTTTCGAGACTGTAGGCCGCGTGGTTCGGGAAACCCAGCAACTGGGCCCGTTCTGCACGTAATTTTGACAATCCGTGTCAGTGTTTCACGGTTGTCAAATTCTCCGCCGTGGCTGCCACGGGCCAGCGAAGCCTCCATGATGCGCTGACGCAAGGCGCGGTTTTCCAGGTAAGCCAGTGGCGGTTGCTGGCTGGTGTTGACCAGCGCGATCAGATACTTGCCTTCCATGCCCTTTTCTTTTGCTGCTTTTGCTGCTGCTTCAATATTGGCATCAGACATTCCGGCCAACTCTTCACGGCTGTCTACGAGCACGGCCGAAGCATTGACTTCGTTCAATACATTCTGGCTGAACTTGGTCTGCAGGCTGGCCAGTTCGGCATTCATGGCTTTGAGCTTTTCCTTGTCCGCATCGGAAAGCTGTGCACCTGCACGGACAAAATCCTTGTAATTTTCTTCGATCAGGCGGTAGGACTCCGGATCCAGTTCAAGCGTATCACGTTGATCATAAAGGGCCTGGATACGTGCAAACAATTTGCTGTTGAGGCGGATCTGGTCACTGTGTGCGGCTGACAATTTCGGCGCCATCTCGCTGCGAATTTCTTCCAGTTCATCATTGGTGTTGGCGCCTGTCATGCTGAAAAACACCGTGGAAACCCGGTTGAGGATTTGGCCCGAACGTTCCATCGGGATCAGGGTGTTGTCCAGCGTGGGTGCTTCCGCCTGGTTGGCAATGGCGTCGATTTCCGCCAGTTGTTCCTCCATTCCAAGCTCGAATGCCGGCACATAATCCGAATTTTCGATTTTGTCGAATTGCGGGTAATGCATATACAACGGGCTTTCGTCGAGAAATGGGTTGGCTTCAGTTGTGTTGGTTGTCATTGCGGTTTCGGTTGGGGTTGCGGGGGCTTTTTCCGTGACCGCGTTGTTGTCGGTTTTGGAGCAGCCAGCTATGGTCAATACCAGCGCGGTACTTAGCGCCAGCGACAATGTCGTTTTCATATCAGAATTTCCTTTTTTCTATGCCAAAGGGCAACAGGTGATTTTACCTTAAAAGGAGCCTTAATACCTCATCAGAAGGTGGTAATCGTTAGTCGGAACGGCATTTGAGCCGGTGCGATTTTGCTCTCGGTGATCGGCCCGGCTTCAATCTTCGTTTAGATTGACCTATACTCACCGCAAGTGGTTAATTTTGTAATCAGGGAAATCATACAAATTTAGCCAATATGCGGTGTAAAAGGATATGAGGGACCATGTCTGATTACATACAGTCAATTGCAAAAAATTAGTCGAGGGTGAAGGATCATGCTCAACTGTAATTATTCATTTCTGTCAAACAGACGCCGTTCCGGCGGATTTACACTCATTGAACTGATGATCGTCGTTTCGATCATCGCCATCCTCTTGACGCTGGCGATACCGGCCTACCAGGAGTACAACATACGCGCCAAGGTAACCGAATGCATGGTCGGGGCGGCGCCCGCCAAGCTGGCCGTTTCAGAATACATGTCGACGGTGGGGCAGTGGCCGCCGGACATGGACAAGGCCGCTTTGAGCAGCGGCAATATCTCAAAATATTGCAGCGGTTTTGACGGTTATGACCCCGCGGTGGGCTCATTCCAGATCAATGTCAATGAAATGGCGATCTACCCGACGCTCGGACAGATACAGCCACAGCTGAGCCCGCAAGTGACCAGTGTCACGACCATCGCCTGGCGCTGCAGTCGTGGCGCGACGGCGCCGTCATTGCTGAAGTATTTACCTTCGACCTGCAGAGGCACATAATGCGCCTTCGCATCCAGGGTCCGGGTCACCAACGAATTCCTGCTTTGAGGTAAACGGTTAAATTACGTCGCCATCCGCGAAACCTCTGACACGTCCCCGACCGTCTGAAATTTAACAGGCGGCCGGGTCACTTGTTGAAAACGGTTTTGCGGATTTGTTTTCCGCGGCGTCGTTCGGTTAATCCCTGAAATTCTTGTATTGCAACGGCGTGTCAATTGCTGCGTCTTTCAACAGGGCAATGACTTCCTGCAGGTCGTCCCGTTTCTTGCCGGTAACCCTTAGTTGCTCGCCCTGTATGGCTGCCTGGACCTTGGCCTTGCTCTGTTTGATCAGCTTGATCATTTCTTTCGCCAGCGGCGTCTCAATCCCCTCTTTGGCCGTTATGACCTGGGTTGCGCTCCTGGCATGGATGACGGGTTCACCCTTTTCAAGACAGGCGATATCGATACCGCGCTTGACCAGCTTGTTACACAGAATGTCGTACATTTGTTGAAGCTGGAATTCTGATTCGGTGTTCATGGTGATGACCAGGCCGGCCAGCTCAAAATTTGAATCGGTACCCTTGAAATCGAACCGGGTGCTGACTTCGCGATTCGCCTGGTCAACACCGTTGTGCAATTCGTGGTGGTCGATTTCGGAAACTACATCGAATGAAGGCATCGGAGCTCCTCGCGTCTATAAATCAATTAACTGCTTGAGGTCTGCGACGACGGCATCGCCGTCATCCAGGTCTGAAATCAATAAACGGATATGGCCATCTGCATCAAATGCAAATATCACGGTGCTGTGCATGACATTGTAGGCGCCTTTGCTGTCAGCTGATTCCATGGCGGCGTAAACACCGTAGGATTCACTCAGCCGGTTCAGATCTGCCTCCGGGCCGGTCAGTCCAAGCAGCCATGGACCAAAAGCGGCCGTGTAGCGTTTCATGACTTCGGGCGTGTCGCGATCCGGATCCACCGTAACAAACACGACCTGGATGTCCTTTGCATCCTCTCCCAGTTTCTTCATCAGCACCGACAGGCGGGCCAGCGTCGTCGGACACACGTTCGGGCAGTTCGTAAAGCCAAAGAACAGCAGCACCGGCTTGCCACGCAGTGACCGGGCTTCGACAGGCTCGCCATCCGGTCCGGTCAGTGAGAATTCCAGGTCCGGTAACGCACCGGCCACATCACCGGCGTTCCAGTGAACCGGTTGCTTACAGGATTGCAGAGCTATTAGCAGAAACAGGGTAAAGGCAATTTTCAACGCAGACATGATTGATTATTCACATGGAAGGGAATGGCAAGAATAAACCAGCCGACCACGAGAAGGAAGACCATACATACGCTAAATCACAAAGTCCTGATTCAAGGGGCCAGGACCATTTGCCAGAAGTGTGTGGTCAATTCATTGATCCCGCTGCTTTCAGCGTTGATCAACACGACGATGCCGATATCGTGCTGCAGGGAAAAGGCGACATCGGCGCGGAAACCGGAAACCCAGCCGCCGTGATAGACCAGTTGTTCATCGCCCAGTTGATAAATACGCCAACCCAGGCCGTAATGCGCATCGCTGATGATGTCCCGCCACTCTTTTCGATGGGTTTCCCGTTGCGTTTTTACCCGTGGCTGGAACAGCTCGTGCAGCATTGCGGGTGAAATGATTTCCGGTTTGCCGCCGAGTTGGGCCTGCAGCCACTTGCCCATGTCCAGGATGCTGGCGTTGATACCGGCCGCTGGTGCTGCGTGGTAATAATTAGGCTGGACGGCGACCGTCTTCCACTGGTCTTTGCGCCTGGCGTGCGGTTCAGCGTGGTTGGGATTGTTAACGAATGCGTCAAAACCGACTGAAGCCGTGGTCATGTCGAGTGGTTTGAATATGTATTCCCCGACAAGTGTTGCATAGTCCTTGTGCGTGGCTTGCGCGACGACCGGCTCAACCAGGCTGAAGACACTGTTCTGATAGCTGTAACATTTACCCGGCTCGCACAGATAGGGCAGGTCGGACATTTTTGACCAGATATATTCCATGCTTTTGCCGTCCTCCAGCAAATTGTCGTAGGCATGGGGAATCAGGCCGGTGCTTTGCCCGAGCAAATCCCGGATACGGATTTGCGTGACATCGCCGTCGATCCTGAAATCGGGAACATGGCGGCTGACCGGGTCATCCCAGTCCAGCACGTCGTCCTCCACCAACAGGCCGACCAACTCGGCGGCAAAGGTTTTGGAAACCGACGCCAGGCGAAATGTGGTTTGCTGGTCAATCGGACGTTTGCCCGCCGCGGTCGTGAAACCCACGGTGGAGATGTAAATAATCCGCTCACGGCTGACGATCGCAAAGGCGGCGCCCGGGTAATGATGCTCCGCCACCAGTTGCCGAAAAAAATGTTCGTAGTCTGTTGCCATCTCGAGCAATGGATCTGCGGCGGAGGCTGGTATACAGGCAAACTGTAAAATAGTAGTCAGGCTGAAACAGAGCAAAAATTTTAGCCCGTAACGGGGCCGTATTGTTCGCCACATCATCAACATTTGTAAGTCATGGGTTTATTCTCATTATTGACCTTGCGTAGCCGGTCTTGGCCGGAAATTCAGGAACCAGGACGGGATTGTACCCATCCGCGTATAAAAATATTATGAAAAAAGATGGTTCATCACCGTGATTTTGGTATTCGGCCGATAATCTCTGCTAGACTATTCGCCCCCAGTTCAAGAAGTTATTGGAAATTTCACATGTTTGAAAAACACAGAAATACAAAACAGGAACCCGAGGACATACCGTCTTCAGCAGAAAAGTTTTCGGCACCGGCAAGCACACCCGTCAGCAGTGGAAGGTCTGCTTTGATCGGTCCCGGCATACATATCACCGGTGATATCAGCGGTGACGAAAACCTGGTCATCGAAGGCAAGGTGGATGGCAAAATCCGTCTCGACCTTTACCAGGTTGAAATCGGTCAGAGCGGATGTGTCAATGCCGACATTACGGCCAAGGTGATAAAAATCGCCGGTGAGGTCCGTGGTGACATCACCGGTACGGAAAAGGTCGTCATCTCCCGTTCGGGCAATGTCCACGGCAATATCGTTGCACCGCGCATGACACTCGAGGACGGTGCGATATTCAAGGGCAGCATCGACATGGATCCCAGCGAAAGCGCCAAGGCCAAGCTTACAAGTCCGGCAAAGAAGGCAGTCGAGAAACCGCTTGAAAAGGTTACCGAACCACCCAAAGCCGTCACTTCCGGCGGTCTGAACGAAAACAAGAGTTATTCATTGAATGGTAGCTAGGCGTTTATCGGGTTCAACCGGTATGCAGCGCGAATCGTCTGAAAGAAGATTGGTGAGTTGAACAGTACGGCTTCAGGAACGGCAGGCGTAGGTACTACGCCTGCCCCTCCCTTTGCGTCACGATCACAACAATCCCTGTTGTTTCCGACCCTGATGAAAAAGATCAGGCCAGACACACGTGTGTCTGTGCTTGAAATCGGACCTGCGCTACCAGAGACAATCGAATTTTTTTCCCAATTCAAATGCCGTTTGCATTTTGCAGCGATGTATTCGGATCCCATTCTGCAAATGCAACTGGATGATCACAGCGAAGCCGAACTCGCTGAGTACATCACCCGTTCGCTGGATTTTCCAAAGGGCACACGCTTTGACATTTGTCTGTTCTGGGATTTTCTGAATTACCTGGATGACAGGGCCCTGCGGGCATTCAATACCGCAATCCGGCCTTTTCTGCACAAATCCACACGCGCACACGCTTTCACCGTACGCACATTGAATACGTCATTTTCCAATCAGCAATACGGTATAGAGCAGGCCCACATGTTCAGTATCCGTCCGCGCGCGGATAAGCAATTCCGGACCTTCCCGCACACGCAGGCTATCCTGGTGAATCTGCTGTCCAGTTTTGATATCGATCAGGGCATGCTGTTGCCGGATGGAAGACTCGAGGTGCTGATGTCAACCAGCCTGTAATCCAGGTTTGGTGATATTGAAAGGAGGCACCGGATGATTGCAGTCATCCGGCGCGGTCACTCATTTAATCCTGATTTGGCTGGTTTTTAACGTGCGCGTTTGAATTTATCCCAGAACGTTTTACGCACCAGGTCGGTAAATTCACCGGAATCAAGATAGGTGCCATGTCCATTGGGGCAGGATTCGTAGGTGATGTGCGGTTGCTCCGGGTCAAATTCCTGCAGCATCGTGGCGTTGCATTCGGGGCAATGGTAATCCTTTATGGCATTGGCCTTTTTACCGACAGATTTGTCGCCGCTATCGATAATGTAATCAGCCATCCAGATATCGTCTCGGAGATTGCGTAATTCATCTGGCTGGAACCAAAGACCGCCACACTTGGTGCAACGATCTACTTCGATCTGGTTGTATGAAACCAGCTCCATTTCACCTGAGCATTTTGGGCACTGCATAAACATTCTACCTCTTGTTGTATATTGACCGGTGGCATCGACTAATGCCCTCTGCGTGTATCTCTATTGTAGGTGCAAAAGTCAAAGACGGTCAAACCAAAGCTGGGACCCGAATCGATTATTCAATACGCGGCTAAATATTTAAGCGGAATGCCTGTTTTGTGTCCGGCAGGGACTGGTCACAGACCAATGCGACGATGCTTAGATTTCAAATGCCAGGATCAGTTTGCTGTCAGTGTTTGCCTTGAATTTGAAGTCCCTGGTTTCGACCAGGTCGCCTTCCGTCAATGTTTCCCCCGCGCAAACGCCTTCACCCGAGGTGATATAGACGATGCTCCTGCCGGACTGGACGATAGTGTCACCGGCATTGAGGTGGGCGATGTCGATGGCAGTTCGTGCAGTAACTGTGTTGTCCTGGCCAGGGGGGCCACCGTAAACCCTCGTGCGCGTGCCGGGTTCGGCGTGAAACATCTGGTAATCCGCGGACTCACCCCGGATTTCGGGAATCACCCAGAGTTGTATCATGCGGTTTTTTGCATCGTCGGGGTTGATTTCATTATGACTGAAACCTTCACTGCCGGATCGCTGCACCTGTATGTCATCGACTTGCAGGTCCTGACCGTCTTCCAGTGAACCTGCGTGCTTCAAACGGCCCTCCACCATGACCGAGATGACGTCGATTTCGCGGTGGGTGTGCATCCTGGTTTCACCAAAAGGTAAAAAACTTGCGTCTGCCAGGTAACAGAACCTGCCAATTCCGCTCAAAGTTCCCGATTCCCGGTTTCTACGGAATATACGGGGATTCATCACCATACGGGTTTCGCGCAAGCCGGCAAAGCCACCACGGCGCAGATTGTTCCGTTTTATAATCTTCAATGTTGACTCCCGTTTCGAAATTCGAAGTCGGTATGCTGACAAGCAGGATGCCTTCGTTTAGATTAGGAGAGTATAAACCAGTCGGAAATTATGAAAATGATCAGGATCAAGCGACGCAATTTGATAATGGGAATGGGTGTGGCGGGGATAAGCGCCGTTTTGTCACCGCGGATCACCTCTGCCAAGGCCGAAAAACACCTCAGGATACTGATCCTCGGTGGCACCGGGTTCATCGGGCCGCATATCGTGCGCGCAGCCCTTGCCAGGGGTCATGAAGTGACCCTGTTCAATCGAGGTCACTCCAATACGGAACTGTTTCCCGACGTTGAAAAGCTGGTTGGCGACAGGGACGGTGGTCTCGATGCCTTGCGCTCGGGCCATTGGGATGTTGTGATCGATAATTCAGGTTACGTGCCCCGCCTGGTGCAGGATTCGGCCGATTTGCTGAAAGACAGGGTTGGCCGCTACCTGTTTACCTCTTCGATCTCGGCCTACGACCTGAGCGTGGACGAACGTCCCCTGGCGAAAGGTTCAAAACTGATCCCGTGGACCAATCCGGATTCGGAAGACGTGGGCGCCTACTACGGTGAGTTCAAGGCGCAGTGCGAACGGCTGGTTGAACAGACCTATGGAGACAGGGCATTGATTGTCCGGCCGACCTATATCGTTGGTCCCGGAGACAAAACGCAGCGCTTCACCTGGTGGGTCGACCGGGTCACACGTGGTGGTGAAGTGCTGGCCCCGGGTAACCCCGATACGACTTTTGAGATTATCGATGTCCGCGACCTGGCCGGGTTCTATATAAGACTGGCTGAAGACGGACAGTCCGGCATCTTCAATGTCAGCGGACCTGCCGGCAGGTTCAGCTTTGGCGGTATGTTAAACGGCATTCGTGCGACTAACAGCCAGCCGGTCAATTTCACCTGGGTCGATGCGGCATTCCTGAAGCAACAACAGGTTGACTGGAAAGAAATGCCGATGTGGTCGGAAGAGGACGACGGATTTACAGGTATCTTTTCGGAGCAACAATCCAGTATTGATGCGGGGCTCACATACCGTCCTTTTGTCGAAACGGTGACTGCCACACTCGAGTGGTACCGAAGTCTGCCTGCGGATCAGCAAGCCTTTACCAGGGCGGGTATTGAAGCTGACAAGGAGATGCGGGTTCTTTCTGCCTGGCACGGTCATCAACGAGACGCGGAGGGGTAACGGAAAGTGCGGAATTATGCGACACTGGATCAATCGATTCAGTTTTGACCGGTCGGCGAATGGACAACTATTTTGCCTGATACACTGATCGGCAAGTTCTTCCAAACTGGGATTAAAACAGTAAATTCTGGCAAAAGCGGAGGTTGATTCTTCATGCGCATGTCAAGACGAAAACTACTCAAGATCGGTGGCGGCGCAGGCCTGGTGGCGGCGGCCGGACCCTGGCGACCTTTGCTGGCGCAAACCGGGACCAGGATCATGACGACCATACCCTCAAGCGGGGAACAGTTGCCGGCCGTGGGACTCGGCACACGTGATTTCCGTTCTGACGCCAATGCGGAAGAGATGCAACGCTTCAGGGATACGCTGGAAACATTCTATGCGGCAGGCGGACGCGTCATCGACACCTCGCCCAACTACGGCGAAGCGGAAACGGTCATCGGTCGATTACTGGCTGATATCGGCATACGTGATGACGTGTTCATGGCGACCAAGGTGGACCGCGAAGATCAGCAGCAGGGTATCGTGCGTATGAACCGTTCATTCAAATTGCTGGGCGGTGAAAAGATCGACCTGATGCAGGTTCACAACCTGCGTGGCACCGAAGTGGAACTGGAGACCATGCAGGCCTGGAAGGCGGAGGGACGCATCCGCTACGTCGGAGTTACCACGCACAATCCCGGTCAATACGCTGAAATGCAGGATGTGATGCGCCGTCATGCGCTGGATTTCATACAATTGAATTATTCCCTCGCAGAGCGCGCGGCCGAAGAAAGCATATTGCCCCTGGCGAGAGATCGCGGCATTGCGGTGCTGGTCAACCTGCCATTTGCCCGCGGTGAGCTGTTCAGTGCGGTGGCCGGCCATCCATTACCGGACTGGGCTGCCGAGATTGACGCGCTAAGCTGGGGACAGGTCTTCCTCAAGTACGTGATATCTTACCCGGCTTCGACCCTGCCGATTCCCGGGACCACCAAGCCGCACCACGTCAGGGACAATCTGGGTGCGGCAGTGGGACGTCTGCCGGACGAGAAATTGAGAAAGGAAATTGAGAACTACATAGCACCCTTGCTCTGATTGCCGGGGTTTTTATCGCTTGCTGGAGTGGCTTGACAAATGAAACCCCGGACCACGCTGCTTGTTGCGCTTTTCCTCGCACAAACTGCCATACAGGCGCTGGCAGATAACACGACGGATGTATTTTCTGACACCGAATCCCTTCTGCCACCGGTGCAGGAATGGTCAGGTGCGAGCGAGTCGCTGGTGGTTACGGCCGATGATCCGTGGATTACGCCGGCCGAACGCATGCAATTGGTGGCAACACCGGACTACGACGAGACCGTGGCCTGGCTGCACAACCTGGTCGACGCTGCACCCGAACTGGAGATGGTCTCCATTGGCCGCAGCCTGCAGGGGAGGGACATCTGGATGGTGATCGCAAGCGCCGACGGGGCCTTCAGCGCCGCGGCGATGAAAAACACCGGTAAACCCCTGCTACTCGCCCATTCAGGTATCCACGCCGGTGAAATCGACGGTAAGGATGCCGGGTTGATGTTGTTGCGCGACATGACCGTGGCGGCAAAACGAAAGGACCTGTTGGAAAAAACCAATTTCCTGTTCATACCGATTTTAAATGTCGATGGCCACGAACGCAGGTCTGCATACAACCGCATCAACCAGCGTGGACCGCAGGAGATGGGCTGGCGCACCAATGCCCGCAACCAGAACCTGAACCGCGATTTCACCAAGCTTGACACCGAGGGTGTGCGTGCCCTGATCGGGGTTTTCAGACAGTGGCAGCCCGATCTGTACATCGACCTGCACGTAACCGACGGCGTGGACTACCAGTATGACATCACGTTTGGCGGCAATGGCCGTGATGGCTGGTCACCTGCCATTGGCAACTGGATCGAAGACGTTTACCGGCCGGCTGTAAACCTTGCCCTTGTTGAGAACGGGCATGAGCCTGGCGGGCTGATCTTTGCAGCCAATGACAAGGATATGCAGGATGGTTTTTTGACCTGGTCGGGTGATCCGCGTTTCTCCAACGGCTATGGGGACGCCATCCACCTGCCGACCATCCTGGTGGAGAACCACTCTCTCAAACCCTACAAGCGCCGTGTGCTGGGCACATACGTGCTACTGGCGGAAAGCCTGGATTTGCTGGCCAGGGAAAAAACCACCTTACGCAAAGCGAGGGAGACGGATCAAAAAAGCCGGCCGCAATCGATACCACTGACATTTGAACGTGATGAAAACCAGCTTGCGAAGAAAGTACCATTCAAGGCGATCAGCTCGGAACGTTACAAGGGCACGGCAAGCGGCGCCGAGGTGGTACGCTGGACCGGGCAGCCGGTCACCCTGACAATTCCTGAAATTTTCATAACCAAACCAAAGGTGTCGGTGGAAACGCCGGCCGCCTACATTGTGCCACCGGCCTGGGCCGACGTGGTTGAACGGATAAGATTGCACGGTATAGCGGTGGAACAGTTATCGGAACCGCTTACCACGCGCGCCGAGTTTTATCGTTTACCCGCTGCCGGCATTGCAGAATCCACGGACTGGACGCCAAATCCGTTCGAGGGCCACATCCGGATCGATCCAGGTGAGCCCATCAAGGAAGTTATTGAAACCACTTTTCCAGCCGGTTGTTACCGCATCAGCACCGATCAGCCACTCGGCGAACTGCTGGTTTTGATGCTGGAACCACAGGCCCCCGATTCGTTTCTGCAATGGGGCTTTTTTCTCGAAATTTTCACCCGCACGGAATACGCCGAAGCCTACGTAATGGAACCCCTGGCGGAGAAAATGCTGGCCAGTGATGCGGCCTTAAAAACCCGCTTTGAAGAAAAACTGGCAAATGATGAGACATTTGCGAACAGTCAGTATCAGCGTTTGATGTGGTTTTATGAACAAACACCCTTTTATGATGCACAATATTTATTGTATCCGGTGGCCAGGATTCCACGGCACGGGCAGTGAATTTTTCAGCACTTAAGCGATGGTTGACGAGACAAAAAAGTGTGTTGATGTTTTTTTAACAATTAACCAAAAAAAGTGAGTTTGTGATTTGTAGTCATATATAATATCTCCCTAAGGGTTTCGTGTTTACATTTGGAGGAGGAAAGTAGTGAAACATTTCAAGTTAGGCTTAGTTGCAATTACGTTGTCATTTTTGCTCAGTGCCTGTGCCTCAGGTCCTGGCAAAACCGGCTGGTATGACCAGTGGGGTGCGTGTGCTGCTGCAGGCGCGGCAGTTGGTATGGCCGGTGGTGCCACAGATGATTTTGATTCAGCCATGTACGGCACCGTAGGTGGTTTCCTCGTTGGCGGCGCGATCTGCGGGATGAGCGATACCGATGCCGACGGCGTGAAGAATTACAAGGACAAGTGCCCCGGAACCGTGGCGGGCGGTATTGTTGATGAACATGGTTGTGAGAAAGACAGCGATGGCGATGGTGTTGTCGATCGTCTGGACGATTGCCCCGGAACACCGGCTGGCGTGAAGGTCAATGAGCACGGCTGTCCGAATGACAGTGATGGCGACGGCGTTCCTGACGACCGCGACAGATGCCCGGGAACACCTGCTGGTGCGAAAGTCGACCAGTACGGTTGTGAACTGGATGATGACGGCGACGGCGTTGTTAACAGCAAGGACAAGTGCCCGAATACACCGGCCGGAACACCTGTTGATAACAACGGCTGTACCCTTGCCGCGGAATTCAAGCTCGAACATGTAAACTTCGAATTTGATTCAGCAAAACTGACGGGGGATTCAACCGAGAGCCTGGATGGGGCTGTGCAGATTCTGAAGCGTCATTCCGACCTGAAAGTTGAGATTGCCGGGCATACCGACAGCGTGGGTAGCGAGGCATACAACATGGGCCTGTCACAGCGCCGGGCACAGTCTGTGGCTGATTACCTGATTGCCCACGGTGCAAAGGCTGCCAATATGACGGTCAAGGGCTATGGCGAGTCTGACCCGGTAGCAAGTAATGATACTGCAGCAGGTCGTGCAGCCAACCGTCGGGTTGAGTTGCGCCACTAAGATCCTGACGAAATGACCTTTACAACCCGGCAGTGAAAACTGCCGGGTTTTTTTATGTCTGCTGATGGATGGGCGGGGTGTTTTCGGTGCCTTACCCGGTATATTTAAGACGCCGGCGCATTCTGAAATTACGCCACAGGTTGGCTGGTTTGGTGTCTGTCCAACCGTTTTGAATCATTTCTTCAACGGCATCCAGCACACGTTCTGATGAGTTGCCATCAAGGAACGGGGTCATTGACGGCCCATAAGCTTCGATTGCCGCAAGCAATGCATCAGTGGGCGCCAGCGCCTGGCGAATGGCCGCTTCCAGGTCTTTGACCTCGGTGATATTGATCATGCAGGCCTGCGGATCACGGTTTCTGTAGGTGACGACCGGTTTTTTCAGTAATAAAAATTCCTGCAATATTGAAGAGTTATCACTGACCATCACATCGGCACGGTGTAACAAATCGAGTACGCTACCGGTGTCGTAGTAGGATAAATTTTCGCCTTCAAGTGATCGATACCGGTCCACGGTTTCCCTGGCCATCTTGGGATGAAGGGTGACCAGCCATTGCCATTGGCTATTTTGTGACAGGCGTTCAATTTCAGGGCAAAGGGCCTCCGCACCCGACAGGCGTGGTGTAAATGTGGAACCAAAAAGAATTTGCGGCCGGTTAAAACGCTGTTGCTCCTGCGGTTCTTGCAAAAGCGAATCCAGTTTTAGCCAGCCCGTTTCACGAACCTGGAAATAGCCACGCTTCCTCTCCAACGGTTTGAGCATGGCGGTGCGAATCGGCCCTTCGGTACAAAAGAGGTCAAACAGACCGCGTTCAGGATAAATATTGCCGCGCTTGTCCTCGTTGAGCCCGTGAAATACCTGTACCTTGAGACCCGGAATAAAGCCCGGCACCTGGTCACCGGGGGCAAACACGACATCCGGATTGTAGGCAATGGCTGAGGCAATATCCGGCAGCGTTTCCTCACCCGGCTTCAATAGCGCTTGCGAGGCATTTTCGACCAGCAGCCAACGCACCTGGTAGCCGCGATTTTGAGCTGCGCTTTGCAATGGACGCAATACCGCAAACGAATAGTCCTGTTCGAGATAGAACAGAAAACGTCCGGAATGTTGCCTTGATTCGATAATGGTCGGTGTTTCCCTGTTCAGAACTTCGGAATAAATGATCCATGGTCGACGTCTGCGCGGATTGTAGCACTACCCATAACGGCCAATCACGGTAGTTTTTGTTCCAGCTTACATCGGCTAAACTAGCAAACTTTATTCAGCAACAGAAGCAGGACCGGCGCTATGGACATCTACTTTGGAACAGTTGCCAGGGCCGCACCTGTGAGCGAAGGCGGCAGCCTTTTCAAACTGGACTGGGAGCGCAAGGCCATCGTCAGGGAAGTGCCCAACGTACCGGTGGAGCCCTCCCTGTACCATGATCCCAATGCCCGCGGTAACGTGCGCGGCGTGCGCGGAATCCGTATCCACAATAACCAGGTCATCGCCGCCGACTATCACACGCTGAACTTCTTCGACCGTGATCTGAATTTGCAGCGTAAGCTGTCCCACGGCCTGATGGTTGGCATCCACGAAACCTGGCTCGAGGGTTCATCGCTCTGGATCACCTCCACGACCCTTGATGCCGCGTTGAAATACCGTCTCGAAGACGGCGCACTCGAGGCCTCCTTCTGGCCGCGTGAGATGCCTGAATACCAGCGTTTGCTCGGGCTCGAACCACTGCCGATTGACAAGTCCGTCGACAACCGCCTGAATTACCTTGAGCAGGATTCTTTCCGCGGACCTTCACACCTGCATTTGAACGCGGTATGTGAGTTTCGCGGCGAAATCTATGCCCTGTTTCACTCCAGGTGCGTGGTTGCCAACCTCAGCAAGGGCACCATCGTCATCGAGGATGAAAAACTGAAACACGCGCACAACCTGATTATTGAAGAACCCGGCGTGGCCTATATCAATGATACCCACCGTACCGTGGTACGTGAGTATGACCTGCCGAGCGGCAAGCAGATCCGGGCCATCGACATCAAGAAAATGTCCGGTATCAAGTCACTGTTGGTGAAAAGCGCGGCCCGTGCGATCCGTGAGATGGGTGTTTCGTTTTTTGGCAGCAAGCGCAAGGCCACTGCCAAGCCGCTGTATCTGCGTGGCTTGTCAATTACACCCGAGTACATCTTCGCGGGTTTTTCACCGGCGACGATCGTGTGTATCGACAAACGCTCCGGAAAACTGGTGGATTACTATTTTCACAGTACCGACATGCGTGTCTGTATACACGGCCTGACCTGCGGGTAATACAGGCGTCGGCGTTTATTCGTCGAAGCTGTAGCCGAACATTTCAATTTCGCGTGCCCAGTGGCGGGCGACCAGCTGCCGGCTTTCAGCATCGTAGTAATCCTGGTAGTGCCGGCGTTGCGTGGCATTTTTCCGTTGCAGTTCCTGCTGGGGTATGCCGATTCGCGTGCAAACGGTTTGCCAGTCGCTTTGCAGGTTTTCCAGTTTGCCGACAAAGTCCATCAGCAGCTTGCCCCGGCGGTCGCATAACATGTTGAGCTGGTAGGCGTCCTTGCGTGGTATCTGCATGTGGACGAATTGCCTGAATCCCGCCAGTTTTTTAACCCGTTCATGACGTCCGTGGTTGGTCTTTTTCAGCAGAAATTCGTACTCCGAGACCAGCCGGTCCCAGGGGTTACGCACAAAGGCAAATTTGAAGTAGCGTTCGAAGGTGTCCGCAGGCATGCGTCTTTGCGCCGCGCGGATGTCATCGTGCGCGCGGAAAACATATTTGTGGTAGTCCCACTCCAGATAGGCGCGGCTCTTCAAATGCGCCAGGCTGCCCGCCGGTCGCGGCAGGCACAGCGGCAGCAGGATGGTTTTCATGCTGGTGCTGGCGACTTTGCGCATACGCAGGAAAACGAATTGGTGACTATCGGAAATCAGCATGTTTTTTGATCTGCAAAATGCGCAACTTGTATTATGATGAGACACATACGAAGACGTCAACGAGGCTGCCGGAAATAGCACGAACCAATATGAAAAACCTGATCATTGCCAGCCTGACTTTATTCTTGGGCAGCGCGGCCCAGGCACAACCGGAAGACATGGTGAGAGCAAACGACGCCATTGAACATGCCGGAGAATTCGCCATGGTCTGCGGTGTGATTGCCAGCGCGAAGTACCTCAAGGACGCAAAGGGTGCACCGACGTATCTGAATTTCGACAAACCCTATCCAGAGCATAAATTCAGTGCGATTATTTTTGGCAAGAACCGGAAGAACTTCAGTCCTGAACCTGAAACGCTGACCGGCTACAAGGCCTGTGTCTATGGCAAGGTCAAGGTTTATAAGGGCAAAGCACAGATCGAACTGGTAACGGCAGAGCAGTTATCGGTCAAACCGCCAAAATAAAGGCACCGCCGCGTGCTACAACGGTTCCAGGTCCTGGAACCATGGAACTACCCGGATACTGCCGGCGGTTCATGTCCGGCTTTTTATGACCCGAGATTCTTTAAAACGGATTCAGTCCGTCAATGGAGTTTCGACTTGAGTCGCGGGTACCAGAAGGCCTGGGCTAATCCGCGTGCGGCCATAAAGACCAGCACGGCGAGCCATAAACCACGCAATCCCCAGGCATCCGACATCGGGTTGAGCACAAGCCAGTAGATGGCAAAAGCAATCGCCATTGTCACCATCATCGCGGCACCGGCGGTCGCGGCGATGTAAACACCGTCAAACTGGTAGCATGCCACCGCAATAACCGGCAGGACGACAACCAGCGGCATTAATGTCTCCACGGAATGACGAACGGCAGAAATGTCTGTCAGCATAGCGGTCAGGCTGTTGCCCGCCAGCCAGAAGCCGAGTGCATAAACCACACTGGCTGCCAGTGCCCAGACACCCGTCAACAAAACCCAGCGGTGAAACAATCGGGCATTGCCTTCACCCCACGCGGAACCTGCGAGTGCTTCGGTGGCATGGGCAAACCCGTCCAGTCCCAGAGATATCAACAACATGTATTGCATGACCACGTGGCTGGCGGCCATCTCCACCTCACCGAGCGCCCCGGCAACTCGCATCACCAGGGACAGGGCTGTCATCAACAGTATGGTGCGAACAAAAATATATCCATTGATTGCAATCAGCTTTTTAAAACCGGATATCAGCCAGGTACCGTTGCTGCGCAAACCGGCCAGCAGGGCATGCAGACCAAAGATCCTCACCAGCAATAACACGCCCACCAGCGCGGCCAGCCACTGGGCGATCACGGTTCCAAGGGCTACACCCTCGACACCCATACCCAACACAACCACGAAAATCACGTTCAGAAAGGCGTTGGTGATGTTCAACACCAGTTGTTGCGCGAGCACCAGTCCCGTTCGGGCAAGACCGAACAGTACACCTGAAACCGCATAGACCAACAGGCTGGCCGGGGCTGCCCATATACGGATATGGAAGTAACTGGCCGTCAGCATCGCGACGCTCTCCGGCGGCGCCAGGGCCTTGATGGATGCCAGCAGGATGATCTCCTGCAACAACAGCAGTACAGCGCCCAGGCCAACCGCCAGTGCCGCACTGCGCCAAATGCCCGCGATCAGTGTTTCGCTATCGTTCCTGCCATTGGCCTGGGCGATGATGCCGGTGGTACCCATCCGCAGAAAGCCGAAGGCCCAGAAAATGAAATTGAATATCACGCTGCCAAGACCGATCGCCGCCAGGTAGGCGGGGTCGGCGAGATGACCGATTGCCCAGGTATCCACCAGGCCGACCAGCGGCGCGGAGGAGTTGGCCAGGATCGCAGGGAAAGCAATTGCGATGATCGTCCGGTGCGGGTGTTTTGCTTGTTCGGCTAGGGCATCTGCCTGCATCATCCGGGCTCGTTTGCGGGGGCAGCGGCTATAATAACGGTGAAATTGCAGCGGGAGTGTGATTTTTTGGAAATAAAACTGCGCCATCGCCGGTCTAAGTGTGAGTAACGACAATACACCCGAAACGGAGTACAGGAATTTATGTTGATCAAGAGACCCGGAGATATTTTTCCTTCTGAAATCACGGCTGAATCGGTCTACCTGCAACGCAGGGAGTTTCTGAAAAAGGCCGGTCTGGCTTCAGTTGGTGCGCTTGCCGTACATTCGGTGCTGGCCGCCGGTTCCGATGAGGGTCCGACCGGTCGCGTATTGCCCGACGTTCAAAAGAGTTCCTACAGCACGGATGCAGCGCCGAATACCTGGACGGATATCACCACCTACAACAACTATTACGAGTTTGGTACCGGCAAGGACGACCCCGCGCGTTATGCCGTCGATTTCAATCCCAGCCCCTGGACCGTTGCCGTCAACGGTGAATGCGACAAGCCGGGGAACTACGCCTTTGATGATATCGTCGCGTCACATACGCTGGAGGAAAGGATCTACCGTATGCGTTGCGTCGAAGCCTGGTCCATGGTGATTCCCTGGGTGGGTATTCCAATGGCCAGTCTGCTGCAACAGTTCGCCCCCAATTCGAATGCGAAATACGTGCGCTTCAAGACACTCTATGACCCGTCGCGCATGCCCGGCCAACAGCGCCGGACACTGGACTGGCCTTACGTGGAGGGCCTGACCATGGCAGAGGCCATGCATCCCCTGACCCTGATGGCTGTCGGTCTTTATGGCCGCGAGTTGCCCAACCAGAACGGTGCGCCAATGCGCTTGATCGTCCCCTGGAAGTACGGTTTCAAGGGCATCAAGGCGATCGTCGAGATCAGTTTTACCAGCAAACGCCCACTCGGCAGCTGGGAGCAGGCGGCTTCAAATGAGTATGGCTTCTATGCCAATGTGAATCCCGAGGTCTCCCACCCCCGCTGGAGCCAGGCCATGGAAAGGCCAATCGGCGCGGGTCTGTTCGCATCCAAGAAGCCTACCCTGATGTTTAATGGTTATGCCGACCAGGTAGCCTCCCTGTACACCGGTCTCGATTTGCGCAAGAATTTCTAGATGTCTGACACACCCTGTTGATGAAACCCGGTTCGAAATCTTTCTACCGGCTCAGCAAGCCGATCTTGTTCCTGTTGTGCCTGTTACCGCTGGCATATCTCGCGGCGGGGGCGTTTGCGGTGGCGGGACTGGGTCTGGGCGCAAACCCGGTGGAGAAACTGTTACATGAACTCGGGCGCTGGGGGCTGAAATTCCTGCTGCTGACCCTGAGTGTCACACCCCTGCGGCGCTGGACCGGTTGGAACTGGCTGATCGGATACCGGCGTATGCTGGGTTTGTTCTCATTTTTCTATATCGTTCTGCATTTCACGGTCTACGCCGTTCTGGACCAGGGTCTGGATATCAAGGCCATCGGTGAGGATATTCTCAAGCGGCCCTACATAACCCTGGGCATGGCGGGTCTGTTGATGTTGGTTCCATTGGCCATCACTTCGACCAAAGGATGGATGCGGCGGCTTGGCAGGCGTTGGCAGAAGCTGCATCGCCTGGTCTATGTCATTGCCATCGTCGGTGTATGGCATTTTTACTGGCAGGTGAAACTGGATACGCTCGATCCCACGCTATACGCGCTGGTGCTGGCCGTGTTGCTGGGAACACGCTTGTATTATGCGCAAACAGCCCGGCAGCGACGGCGGAGTCAAACGGGAAATACATAGCACGAGCGGTATTCTACGGATGGTACAATTACAACCTTGATACGACTTTCAAGCAAGCGCTTCGTGGTCGTTTTAAACTCGTTGCAAAACAATGTTTCCACCGTTTCCGGTTGCGCCATTTGCGCGCGCTGTCACATTCAGGAAGCAACCGTGCAGACCAATAAATCAACAGTCAGAGGGTGTCATGCGAATCTTTAAACGAATCATGAAATGGACCGGCCTGACCCTGGCCGTGCTTTTGGTTCTGGGTGGTGCATTCATAGCGCACAGCTGGTATTTCAAACCGGTCAACATCAATATTTTCTTTGCCCGGGCGTTTTTACAGGCCGCCCTGCAAAGCCCGGAAATGCTCAGTTCCATCCACGTGCTGGAGCAGTTTGGCATCAAGGGCCACAATGCTGAACTGGACGATGAGAGCGAAGCTGCCGGAGATCGCCTGTTCGCTTTGATGAAAGACAGCAAGCAGGTCCTGGTGAGTTACCAGGATGAGGACCTTGCCGAGCCCGACCGGATGTCCAAGCGCATCGCGCTGGACCTGATGGATACCCTGATCGATCTGGAGCCTTACCGTTACCACAATTACCCGGTTAACCAGTTGTTCGGAGTGCAGAGCAGTTTCCCGTCGTTCATGCAGTCGACCCACCAGGTGCACAGCGTCAGGGATGCCGAGGATTACGTCAGCCGCCTGTCACAGGTCGGGCGAAAATTTGACCAGGTGCTCGACGGGCTCCGTCACCGCGAGGAACTGGGAATCCTGCCACCGCAATTCGTGGTCACCGAGGTGATCGAGGAAATGCAGAATTTCGTCGCGACTCCAGCCGAGGAAGGCATCCTGATGGTATCACTGACCGACAAGATGAAGCAGGCGGACCTGCCGGCGGATGACCAGCAGAGAATCGCGCTGGAAGCCAGGGAACAGATTATCAACACGGTCTACCCGGCCTATTCACGTCTGATCAGCTATTTCGAGGCGCTCGACGAAAAGGTCAGCGAAAACAACGGTGTGTGGGCCTTGCCGGATGGCGATAACTACTACCGGCTGGCCGTGCGCCTGTTCACCACGACGGATTACACACCGGAGTATTTACATGATTTCGGCTTGTCGGAGGTGGACCGGATACAGTCTGAAATTCTCGCAATCCTCGCGACCGAGGGCTGGGATGTTTCACGGGGTTTTCATGCGGCCATTGCGGAAATGGCGGAGAATCCGAAGTTCTATTACTCCGACAGTGTCGAAGGCCGTGAGCAGATACTGGCGGATTACCAGGCGATACTGGATGAGGTATCCGCGGGTCTTGACCCTTATTTCGACGTTAAACCCGAAGCGAGTCTTGCGGTGCAACGAATCCCGCAGTTCAAGGAGAAAACCTCGCCGGGCGCCTACTATGAACCACCGGCCATGGACGGTTCGCGGCCCGGGACATTTTATGCCAACCTTTACGACATCAAGGCGACGCCCCGTTACAGCATGCGCACACTGGCCTATCATGAAGGCATACCGGGTCATCATTTCCAGTTGGCCATTCAGCAACAGCAGCATGACCTGCCGTTCTTTCGCCGTATCATACCCTCGGTAGCCTATTCCGAAGGCTGGGCGCTGTACGCGGAACGTCTCGCCTGGGAACTCGGTTTCGAAAAAGACCCCTATGACAATATCGGACGCCTGCAGGCGGAATTGTTCCGTGCCGTACGCCTGGTGGTCGACACCGGTATTCATTACAAGCGCTGGAACCGCGAGCAGGCGATTGATTACATGTTAAACAATACCGGTATGGCCGAAAGCGACGTGGTTGCTGAAATCGAACGTTACTTCGTCATGCCCGGCCAGGCGCTGGCCTACAAGGTGGGTATGACAAAATTGCTCGAGTTGCGTGAGCTGGCGCGAACCGAACTGGGGGATAAATTTGACATCCGCAAATTCCACAATGTCGTTCTGACCAATGGTTCGGTACCCTTGGATATTCTTGAAGATATGGTCAAACAGTATATCGCTGAAGAAAAGGCGGGATAGAAACACTTTTCCCTGGCACACGGCCATCGTTTACGGCACCGGGTGGCCCCATCGTCCGGGGGTTCACCCGATTACTACTCCAGCCACGGGTCTGTCATCAGTGTGTCGATGACATCGCCGCTGTCGGCATCGAGGATGACGGCGAACTGTCCGTCCTTAAGCATTGCGGGCACAAACCTGAGCTGATCGATATCACCGCCATGACGGTTGACCAACCGGTCTATGGCGCTGATCGAGTCCGGACGATTGTCGCGTAAATCATTCAGGGGACGGGATTTCTGCAGCGCAAGTTGTTTTCGTTCGGGATAAAGGCTCCAGAATTCAGGCCGGAACTGTAAATCGGGTTTACCTTCGAACATGACCTCGCGCAATAATTTTTGATATGCGGCAGGGTCTGAAGGCATATTTGCGAATAGCACGATTGGCCCGGAAAAAGGTTTGTCGAGGAATTTCGGCTCGCTGATCCAGCTGAAGTCGACATCCCGTCCCGACAGGACTTCGAAACGGTCCACGGTGTACACCATGAAATAAGGTCTGTTCTGGTAAAGGGAAAAGGCGCCCCAGCCAAAAGCCGCAAGCTCGATCAGGCTTATGACAACCAGGTCAAGTAGCAGACCACGCTTGCCCTTCGAGTACACAAGCCATGTCATGGCCGGTCCGATAAAGGCCGCGGTAACGATCAACGCCATAGCGAATTTACCGCTTTCTTCAAATTGTCTGAAAGGGTAGGGATACCATGCAAAGAAAACCAGGCAGGCCAGTGCTGCAAGTATCAGCAGGCTTGGCCAGAGACAGGTTAATGCGGCGCGTGTTCTTGTCATTCCGATGGGGAGCTAGGCAGAAGTGGTGTCATTTTCAGAGACGGTAATCGTGGTGCCGGCAACGGGCTTTTCTTCGTCACCTGGTTTCGACTCCGAATTCCGGTGCACGAACGCCAGTGCAAAACCAGTCGCCATCAGTATCAATGCGATTAATATGGCGATGAAATTATTGGACTTAAAACGGGATTCCATAGGGTTTCAATAACCGGGTGACAGTACGGTAGTATAGCAGTGCATTATCGGCAATTCCGAGGACTCTTCAAGAGGTGTTTGAGTGAATTGCTCAAGCGAATGAAACTATATGGAGCACGCCAATGAATAAAATATTGATCACAGGCGCCAATCGGGGCATCGGCCTGGAGTTATGCAGGCAACTATCCGCCCGCGGCGACGAGGTGATTGCGGTTTGCCGCACGGACAGCCGTGAACTGCGGTCGTTGGACCTTCGTGTGCTTGAGGGTATTGACGTCGCCACAAACGAATCAATGACCAAACTGCGTGAACAGACGGGTCTGGAGAACCTTGACTGGTTGATCAATAACGCCGGCATCCTGTCGAGCGACAGTCTCGATAACCTCGATTTCGATGCCCTGGAGCGACAGTTCCGGGTCAATACACTGGGTCCTCTGCGTGTCACCTCGGCGCTGTTGCCGAAACTGGGTCCGGGTTCAAAAATTGGCATCATCACCAGCCGCATGGGTTCGATCAGCGATAACACATCGGGTGGTTATTATGGGTATCGTCTATCCAAGGCGGCCGTAAATATGCTTGGAATGAGTTTGGCGCGTGATTTGCAGGAACGGGAAATTGCGCTTGCATTACTGCACCCCGGCATGGTCGCCACGGACATGAGCGGCGGTCGTGGCATACCGCCCGAAGAGTCCGTGCGCGGCCTGATTCAACGCATGGATGCGCTGGATATGGAACACACCGGCAGCTTCTGGCACGCCAATGGCGAAGAATTGCCCTGGTGAGTGTTTGCAGGTCGGCCTGCTAATATAGTCCGTCGACTTTAAGCAATCTGTCTCTGCGGGATTGTACCTACCGTTTGCAATGCCTCTGAGAGCTGTTTCCAGCGCTGTTCCGTTGTGCCCGTATAGCCGATGGACAAACGCACCAGTCCAGGTGAAATATGGGCCGCGCTCTTGTCCGAGTCGGTCAATTCACTTGAGGTACTGCTGCCGGAACATGTCATCAATGTATCGAAATAGCCAAGACTGACCGCAACGTATCCAAAGTGGTATTTGTTCTGTAGCAGATCCAGGAGTTCATTGGCGTTTTCAACGCTGCCCATATCCATTGTCAGGACACCGCCATATCCATAATCAGGGCAGTGCAACTGGCCCATCAGGACGTGGTCCGGATGCTGCGGCAGACCCGGATAGCCAACCGTCAAACCCAGGGCATGCAGCCGTTCGGCAAACAGCTGGGTGCGATGACCGTGTTCGACCATGCGCAACGGCAGGTGCGGTATGCGCAGGCTGATGTCAAAGGCAACCTGCGGGTCCATGGTCGGGCCGAGAATCATCAGCATACCGGTATGCAAATCCATTAACTGGTGTATGAAGTCGGCATCGGCGCAAATGGCGCCGGCGATATGATCCGAGGCGCCGTTGATGAATTTTGTCATGCTGTGTACCACGATGTCCGCACCCAGTTTGATCGGACTCAGGATAAGCGGGCTGAAGGTGTTGTCCACGACCAGCTTGATGCCGTAACGTTTTGCAATGGCGCTCAAACGCGGGATGTCGGCAATCCGCAACGTGGGATTGGCCATGCTCTCGGTGTAGAGCACACGTGTACGTGGAGTTATCGCAGCCTCGACTGCAACCAGGTCGGTGATATCAACCAGCGTGGCGGTAATCCCCGTTTTGGGCGGTAACAGGTCGTGCAACAATGCATAGGTGCCGCCGTAGACCGTGTTTGATGAAACGATATGGTCACCTGCATCGCATAATTGCAACAGGGTCGCGGAAATGGCCGACATGCCGCTGGCGGTGCAGTACGCCGCCTCGGTCCCCTCCAGGGCGGCCAGCTGTTTGCCGAGGTTGTAAACGGTTGGATTGAAGTGCCGTCCGTATAGGTAGCAACCACCCTGATCAGGCCCTTTCTTGCCGCCAAAAATTTCAGGCATGGTGTTCGAATGCATCACCGTGAAAGTCGTGCTGGCCTCCACCGACATGTTCACGCCGCCATGTTCGCCGAACTCGTGGCGGGTTCTGGCAAGTGTCTCTACTGGGTTACGGTTTTTCATTTGATTAGCACCTTCCTGAATGAGGGTTCGGTCACGAGCCTGGTTAAGTTCGGTCACATTGACCGTTTGAGTGTGGAATATTCTGGTACATGTGATAATTATAGAATAAAGTTTAGTTACTAAGTAATAACACGAATTAAATACGGAATATGATGATGAAAAAGACCTTGGATCGAATCGACTACGAAATTTTGGCCCTGTTACAAAATAATGCGCGGATTTCCAACAAGGATATCGCCCGCAAGGTGGGTCTGGCGGCTTCGACCTGCCTGGTCCGTATCCGCCTGCTACAAAGCAGCGGTGTCATCAGCGGGTTCCACGCCGAGATCGCGCCGGCCAGTTTGGGGGTTGGTATCCAGGCCATGATAGCGGTCAGGCTGATACGTCACTTCAAGGCGGATGTCGATGCCTTCCGGCAGCACGCACTCAGTCTGCCCGAAGTCGTACAGCTCTATCACGTTGCAGGCCCGATCGATTTTCTCATTCACGTCTGGGCCCGCAATTCCGATCATTTGCGTGATCTTGCAATGACTGCATTTACTTCGCGCAAGGAAGTCTCCCACATTGAAACCGAGTTGATATTCGAACATGTTCGCAGTACCGAACTTCCATCATTCACACGGGCAAACCCCGGCAGGGAGTCGTGATCGCACGGTTCGCCCGGGCGTGTATTGAGCGCTGGTCGTGCATTCTCAATTGCGCCATCTGGCGTAGCGGTGTGCGTCGATATATCATGCATTGCTTGTTCTTTCCGTTGCCATCGCCCAGGCCCCGAACAACTATGACATTTTCAGAATTAACCGGTAAACAAGTGGTTTTTGCCATGACTGTGGTACTGGCCCTTTGCTGGAGCAGTGCTTCACATGCACAGGACACCGAGCCACGTCGCTGGGCACAAATGCCCACCGGTGTTAATTTTGTCGGTATCGGTTACGGTTACACGGATGGTGGTATCAGTTTTGATCCGCTATTGCGCATCGAGGACGCAACCTTTGAAATGCAAACGGTCGCACTCTCATATATACGCTCGATGGCTTTCATGGGTAAAAGCGCCCGTGTGGATTTCAATCTTCCCTATTCCGCCGGTCGCTGGGAAGGATTGCTTGACGGCGAATTCGTCCATATACGACGGCGCGGCCCCGGTGATGCACGGGCCCGGTTTTCGGTACTGCTTTACGGCGCGCCGGCCCAGACCCCGCAGGAGTTTGCCAGCAGCGAAAAAAGCAACACGGTTATCGGGGCTGCAATAGCCGTTTCGATGCCGACCGGTGATTACAACAGTGAACGTCTGATAAACCTGGGCTCAAACCGTTGGACGATCCGGCCCCAGTTGGGTGTCACGCACAGTCGTGGAAAGTGGACCGGCGAGCTCACCGGGTCAGTATTTTTTTATAGTGATAACAATCATTTCTGGCGGGATACCCAGTTGGAGACCGACCCGCTTTTCGCCGCCCAGGCGCACCTGATATACACATTCCGACCCGGCCTCTGGACCTCCATCAGCACGGCTTATGGTTGGGGTGGTGAAGCAACGGTGAATGGCGATGCAAAGAATAACCCATCCGGCAACTGGCTCACTGCGTTGAGTCTTGGTTTACCGATCAATCGCAGGCAGGGATTCAAAATCGCCTGGGTAAGGGGCCGTACGCAGAAGCCAACAGGAGCCGATATCAATAGTTTTGTCGTATCTTATTCAGTTATGTTCTGATCAGGATTTTGTCTGCTATTTATTGATGACAAGCTGCTCTCCACAAACAACCAGGTTTTGACTTTAATTCCTGATGCATTTTATTTATTCATGGTCTATACTACTTTTAACGAGGATAAGAACATACACTTGTCTTGGTTATTTGAAGGGGGGAATCCTTCCAAACAAGTAATGGTTTGTAGCCTTATCGCGATAAGCCATTTAGAAATTGAATCCTCCTCAAAATAAGGAACTTGAAATAGTTAACAGACATGGGGTCTGGTTAACTCATCACCAACGACTGGTGAGGTTTTACGGTTTTCGGACCGGGAAATTTTTGACATGGAAAGTGGTTTACGGGTTCTCCGTTTCCACAAAGTCTCCCTTAAGTGGTTTCAGATATGCCTTGAAGGTCATCCGAAATCATTTGGCGGGTCCTGATAAAGGGCTTGTTTAAAGGAGAATATAAATGCTCGCACTCGTTACAATTTTTTTGATCACTTTGGCGATGTCCGCGACAGCTGTCTGGATTTATCGCAAAATATCAGGCTGGCACGGTTTCACTGATGCAGTGGTTGGCCGGCCACGTCAGGCAGGCAGGATGAAGATCAGCTTACAGCAAGGTTTCATTTCGATGGCTTCGAATTCCGGGGGACAGGCCAGGAATTTCAGGCTTCGCGGTCCAAGGGGTGGTATTAAAACTCCATGGGGTTGGTAAATCTGGTAACTTATTAGTCCTGTTTTTTTGAGATTTAAAATATAGTGCGTTGTTCCGGTTGGACGATCGAGTCCGCTTGGGGTAGCGCATTTTTTGTGCCCGAGTCATTTTGCTCCGCTCACTTGTTTTATGCACTGCAAAGGATTTCAAATATCCGCCTATTTCAAATACCGGAACATTTTTTATGGCCAGAATGTCTATGGCCAGAATGGTGGATTGTCTATAGCCGGATTGGCAGAATGTCTATAGCCAGAATGGCAAATTGTCTATAGCCAGAGTGGCGGATTGTCTATAGCCAGAATGGCAAATTGTCTATAGCCAGAATGGCAAATTGTCTATAGCCAGAATGGCGGATTGTCTATAGCCAGATTGGCAGAATGTCTATAGCCAGAATGGCGGATTGTCTATAGCCAGAATGGCGGATTGTCTATAGCCAGAATGGCGGATTGTCTATAGCCAGATTGGCAGATTGTCTATAGCCAGATTGGCAAATTGTCTATAGCCAGAGTCTATGCGATGTATAAAAAGCACTTAAAAACATGTAGATATGATTTCTATAGAGATGAGTTATGCAGATAGCAGGTTGCTTGATGTTGCGGTGCTTTATGCGCTATTAATCTCACCCGGCAGTTAAGATTCTGGAGAAAATAATGATTGGATACATCACCTTGGGTACAAAAAACCTTGAAAAAGCAGCGGCATTTTACGACGAGTTATTCGCAGAATTCGGGGCAGGTCGATTTATGCAGACAGAGCGGTTAGTCGCATGGGCCGTCGCACCTGACAAACCTGCATTTTCAGTGTGTCTGCCTTATGACGGTAAAGAAGCGACCGTTGGCAATGGTGGCATGATTGCGTTGGCTGTGGATTCGGCCTCCAGGGTTGATATGGTTTACGCGAAGGCCCTGCAATTGGGCGCCACTGACGAAGGTCCTCCAGGTCCACGCATGGACGGTTTTTATGCTGCTTATTTTCGCGATCTCGATGGCAATAAACTCAATGTATTTTTTATGCAGAACGCGAGCGCCTGATCCTACTCAGGGCGTTGCAGCGTAGCGGGAAGCAAGGCCTCGACGCGTTCCATCACCTCGAGGCAGTCCACCATGTCGTTGATGTAGTCGAGTTTGTCTGTTTCCAGGATCAGCATTTCGCTGGATTGGTAGGAGGAGACCCACTGGTCATAAAGGTTTTGCAACCGTTTCAGATAGGTAAGGGGTATGTCCTTCTCCATGGTCCGGCCGCGATTGCGAATACGTTTGCGCAGTGTTCTCATGGAACAGCGCAGATAAATCATCAGGTCGGGTGGACGGATTGACTCGAGTATGATCTGGTAGAAGTTCCAGTAGGTGTCCCAGTCACGGCCGGTGAACTTGCGCATATCATGCAGGGCCGTGGCAAATATTTCCGCATCTTCATAAATTGTCCGGTCAAGTACCACGACACCGGACAATTGTTCCAACTGCCGGTGCATGCGGAACTTGTTACTCAAAAAATAAAGTTGCGAATGGAACGCCCAACGATTCATGTCCCGGTAAAAATCAGGCAGGTAGGGATTCTCGTCATTGGGTTCGTAAAACGGCTCTATTCCGTAAGTCCTGGTCAGGAATTCCACCAGCGAAGACTTACCCGTGCCGATGTTGCCGGCAATAGCGATGGTTTTTCCCGCCAGGCGGATTTTCGGCGTCTTTGAACTCATATCAAGCGCGACCCAATCAGTTCCATGTCCATCTCCAGCGGGGTTCCGCATCCGGAATGACCTGACGCTGACGGCGGTACGCCATTTGCCGGTTTATCTTCCCCCAGTTCACTCATTTCGCAACCCATCAAGACTCAAATCTGGAATAATGCACAGATGATATAGGGATGCCAAAACTAATGACAGAAACAATCCATTAACGATTGCAGAATGCAAAACAAGATTAAACAACTCCAATGTGCGTCCTCCGTGCTTGAACCGCCCGCAGGCCGTCGCGATGAATTGACGCAACAGGCCCTCGCCTATGCCGAGCGTTTTCTCGAGCGCTTGCCGGTGACGAAAACCTTTGAGCCTGACACGGGCCGAAGCCGGTTGCTTGAACAGGTCTTCAGCGAGGACGGGGGAGATTTTCCGGAGCTGTTGGAAACGCTTGAAACGGCGGTCAATCATGATGGTATCAACCCGGCCTCCGGTGGCCACATGGGCTATATACCTGGTGGTGGAATCTATCCCTCGGCCTGGGGGGATTTCCTTGCCGACATCACCAATTGTTATTCCGGTGTGTCTTTTGCATCCCCCGGTGGCGCGAAAATGGAGCGGCAACTGGTGCAGTGGATGGCTTCCCTGGTGGGTTATCCGGAAACCGCCGGAGGCGACCTGACTTCAGGTGGAAGCATGGCGAACCTGACCGCAATTATTGCTGCACGGGAAACCATGGGTATGCGTGCGCGGGATGTGGACAACGGTTGTATCTACACCACTTCGGATTCACATCACTGTATTGACAAGGCCCTGCGCGCCGCGGGTTTGGCGGACTGTCACAAGCGGTTGTGCCGATGGACGAACGTTACCGGATGGACGTGTCGGCGCTGCGACGAATGGTCATCGAGGATAAAAATGCGGGTTTGAGGCCATGGCTGGTGATTGCCTCGGCGGGACCACCGATACCGGTGCGGTTGACCCTGTTGCGGCCATCTCGCAGGTGGCTGAACAGCATGGATTATGGTTGCACGTCGATGCCGCCTACGGCGGGTTTTTCCTGTTGTGTGACGAGGGCAGGCAGGTGTTGACAGGTCTCGACAAGGCACATTCAGTTGTACTGGATCCGCACAAGGGACTATTTCTTCCCTATGGTTCGGGGGCGGTGCTGGTCAGGGACGAAGAGTGGCTGGCGCGCTCGCAGGCCTACCAGGCGGACTATATGCAGGACGCGAGAAAGACCTCCGGACATTATTCACCCGCAGACCTGTCACTGGAGTTGACCCGGCCGTTCAGGGGGTTGCGTTTCTGGCTGCCGTTAAAGCTGTTCGGGCTGGTGCCGTTTCGCGCCGCGCTGGCTGAAAAAATCTGGCTGGCGCGCTATTTTCACGAACAGCTGGAAGAAACTCCCGGATGGGAAACAGGTCCCTATCCGGAACTTTCGGTGGTGACATATCGTTTTATTCCTGGAAACGGTGACGCTGACGCGTTTAACCAACGGCTGGTGGATGCCGTCCAGGCGGATGGGATGGTTTTCATAAGTTCAACCCTGATCAATGGGCATTTCTTTTTGCGCCTGGCGGCGTTGCATTTCCGCACCCATCTGCCACAGGTTGATTACCTCCTGGCACTGTTGAAAAGACTGGCGCTGGAATTCAACCGGGCGACCGAATAAAACCCTGGGGCGGTGTCGCCCGGTTGCCCAACTTGAATCACACTCTATTTCGCTCAGAAAAAATTATTGGCTAACCACTGTTGTCCCACTTAATCCGGTGGGGAAGCTGGGGTGGGTGGTTATTACCAGGACACGCCCATGAACCCATCCCTGGGGGGCTCGATACTCGGCTTCCTGCCTCGTACGGTCCTGGTAATAACCACCCACCCCAGCTTCAGCTGACCGCCGTGCAAATCTTCCAGAAACCACTGACCGATGAATTACCACTAAGCCGAGGGGGTGTAGTGTCTTGTTTCAGGACCGTGCGAGACAGGAGTCGAGCCCGAATCCCCATGGATGGGTTAACGATGTGTCCTGAAAGAAGACACTACACCCCCTCGGCGCCCATGCGGATATCGACACAATAGTTCAATTGTGGTCACCACCAGGCCAAATGGAATGGGGCCTTTACTTGAGTATTGGGATTTTCGATAAAGTGAGATAGCACTGCAGGCTGCCTGCTCAGTGCCAGGATTGCATCATCCAGAACCCCACCAAGTGCGCCACGTGTCGATAGACCGATAAGCAAGGCGTATTTTTGCTATATTTATCAGAAGATAAGAATAAGGTGCTAGCAATGAATTTTCTTGATAATCCCAACGAGATTACCCGAGAGTCGCTGGTTCGAATCCTGGATATCATGCATCGCCTGGCAGCACCTGAGGCGATGCCGGAGCTTTTACGTGAAATCATCGAGGTTGGCAAGGTCGCCATCGTTGCCGAAACCGGGGTGCTGTGGTTACTTGAAAAGAGTAGCGGACAACTGGTGATGGTCGTACCGTCAAGCGAGGGCCCCGAAAGGCTCGAGATAGGCCAGGGCTGGGCGGGCGAGTGCGCGAGGACACATGCCATCAGCAATATAAGCGAGTGCCGGGAGGACGCGCTTTTTCTTGAATATCCAACGCACATTCCCGATGGGGAGAGCCGCTCACTGTTAAATATACCGATTACCGGCTCAGATGAATCCATCCTCGGTGTAATGCAATGGCTCGGTGCAGAAACCGGGCAGTTCGATGAACACGACGAATGGGTGGGACCGGCATTGGCCGCCCAGGCGGCGGTGGCAATTCAGCACTCTTACATGACCGATGAGTTACTCGCCAATGCCATCCTGAGCCAGGAGGTAGCGGTGGCGCGGGATATTCAGATGAGCACCTTGCCTGATTGCATGCCCGATGTACCCGGTTATGATCTGCATGGGCATTTCCAGCCGACTGATCATACCGGAGGCGACCTGTATGACCTCGTGGTACTGAACGGCCGGCTTTTCATGCTGCTGGGTGATGCAACCGGCCACGGCTTCGGCCCGGCCTTGTCCGCGACCCAGATGCAGGCCATGTTGCGGGTTTCATTCCGACTCGGCGCCAACCTCGACCAGGCCTATATGCACGTCAACAACCAACTGGCCGAGGATCTACCTGATGACCGGTTTATCACCGCTTTCATGGGTTTCCTGGATCCCGTAACACACCGTGTCAATTACCACTCGGGAGGGCAGGGGCCCATTCTGCATTTTCGCGCCGCCGATGAGGCTTGTGACTGGTACAAACCCACCAGCTTTCCCGTGGGCATCATGGAGATGAAAGACACGCAAGCGTCGGCGCATCTGCAACTGGAACCCGGCGATATCCTGGCATTGATTTCGGATGGTATCTATGAATATGCGCGGCTTGATGGGGAAGAGTTCGGTGAAGCTCGCGTGGCGGAGGTTATGCGGGCCAATTTTCATTGTTCGATGACCGAACTGAGTGCAAACCTCATAAAGGCTGTGACGGATTTTGGTGGAGATGCGCCTCAGGCGGATGATATCACACTGGTACTGGTGCGACGGTTGCCGGAATAGAAACAAGAGGACGGGGTTTATGCAACGCAAATTTAAACGTGACTTTGATGAACTGAAGAATATCGTCAGAATGACAGAATCGGTTTTTGATGAAATGAGCTTTCCGGCAGGTCTGCGAAATGTCGTCGATCTCGCAACCGAAGAATTGTTTGTCAATATGGTGACCTACAACACGGAAACCGACGAGGAGATCCTCATCGAAATGGTACCGCATGCGCTCGGTCTCGAGGTCAGGTTAACGGATTATGATGTTGAGAGGTTTGACCCTACAGCGGTCGCGGCTGTCAATGTCGATGCACCATTGGAGGAGCGTACACCGGGTGGTCTGGGCTTGTACCTGGTGATGAAAATGGTCGATTCCATTCATTATGAATACCGGAACCGGCAAAGCAGGATCACGTTCATTGTGGACAGGAAATAATCCGATGTTTGAAATTCAACTAGCAGAAGATGGAACCGTTGTTATGCAAGGACGGCTGGATGCTGCGCAGGCCGTCAAGGCCCAGACTTTTCTTGACAAGGTCGAAGGCCAGTGCGTGCTGGATCTTGAAAAACTGGAATATGTTTCCAGCGCGGGTCTGGGTGTCCTGTTGAAAACCCACAAGCGCCTGATGGGGGCGGGCAGCGGTATCAAACTGGTCAATGTCAGCCATCACATCCACGATATCTTCCGTTATTCAGGTTTCGATAAACTGTTTGAAATCGTGCCCGCCGATGATTAGCGACACGGTCTAGGTATCGAATGGAAATTATTTCTACATTCCCGCCAACTTTTTCCGTCAACGGAAGTAGTTATGCATAAGGACAAGGATGCTGCCCTTGTAAAAGACTGTAAACGTGGTGACCGGCGGGCGATGGCCCAGTTGATCAACCAATACCAGCAGCCGGTTTTTAATGCAGCTTATCGAATACTGGGGAATTTGGATGACGCAGCGGATGCAACACAAACGGTTTTTCTCAAGGTGTTCGAGCACATCTCCGACTACGATCAGAAATTCAAATTTTTCAGCTGGGTATACAGGATAGCCATCAATGAATCCCTCAACCAGGTCAAGAAGCGTCGTTCACAGGAGTCTTTGGATGATAGCCAGGTTTCACCGTGGCAGGGTCCTGCTGAAGAGCTGGACTCTAAAAGGCTTAGCAAACGGGTGCAGGACGCGCTGATGTTACTGGGTGACGACTATAGGACCGTGGTGATTTTAAAACACATTTCGGGTTGCAGCTATCAGCAGATCGGCGAAATTCTGCAATTGCCCGAAAAGACCGTGAAGTCACGTTTGTATTCCGCCCGACAGTTATTGAAAAAAGCACTCGAAAACGATCAATCCGTTTTTCAGGGGTAATAGCTAGTATGAAAGATCAAAATCAAACTGAACCGACCCCTGTTGAACAACACATTCGGGATCTTCTCAATGCCAATATTGATGGTGAAATTAGCGCTGCCGAAAAGGATGAGCTTGAGCGTCTGCTTGCCGGTTCAGAAAGCGTGCGAAACCTGGATAAGGAACTAAGGACCATCACGGAACTTCTGAATGCATTGCCTGTGATTGAGCCTCCAAAATACCTGCAGGGAGCCATCGAGAGACGGGTCAGGTTGCCGGCGGGCAATGGTCAACGTGAAAAGCCGGGTATCCTGGGGCCATGGCTGGACTCGCCACGGTTGCGGACCGGTCTGGCACTGGCAGCGGCAGTGGTGTTGAGCTTCAGTGTGTATGAAATGGGCTCCAGGCCGATCACGCCCGGGGACGCCGAGAAAATGTCCGGCACCATGGTGAAGAAAGGAACCCACAGTCTGCAGGGCAAAATTCTCGACAGTGTTCATGTTGACACCGCGCAGCTGAACGGCCTGGTCGAGTTACGCAAAAAGGATGATCTGTTTACCCTGGACGTGAAGCTGAACTCCGAAGGTCCGGTGGAATTGGTCGTTGATTATGCCGGGCGCGGACTGGACTTTGACGGTGCGGCACCTATGCAAGACCCCAATGACGCCGTTTCGGTCAGGGATGGCGCCATCCATCTTGCCAGTAGTGGGGACAAACAATTCACTGTGACATTTAGACGCATATCGGACCTTCAAACAAATGATCCGATCGTGCTGAATTTCCTTGCCAGGGACCAGCTGGTCAAGCAGGCCGAATTGAATATTTCACGGTATTAATCTATTTTTTAGTAAATACACCAACTTTTTCGGGACATGTTGGTAATGAGTATTAAGACCGGTTTTGGTCAGGGCGTTTTAAAATATAAGAGGATGAAGAAAATGAGCATGAACAATCAGAAAACCTGGATAGTAGTTGGCGTTTTGGCGGTAGTCCTCGGCGGTGTTGCTTTTCTGGGTAGCGATTTCCCGTCTGGCAACAACCAGGTCTCGGGAACGATTGTTCCTGCTGAGCGCTATCGCGGTGAGCAGATCACCAAGAGTGACGTGCAACTCGGTGACGAGAGTGTTTCACAGTTGATGCAAACTGATCTGTTTCAGCAGATCGTAAGTGATGCCTCGTTTGCCGCAGCCCTGAATAGTGATGTATTCAGGACAGCCATGGCCAGCGAAGCATTTCGCAGCGTCATGAACAGCGAAGCGTTCCGCACGGCGATGAACAGCGAGGCGTTCCGCACCGCGATGAACAGCGAAGCCTTCCGCACGGCGATGAACAGCGAGGCCTTCCGTACAGCGATGAACAGTGAAGCCTTCCGCACGGCGCTGAATAACGAGGCCTTCCGTACGGTGATGAACAGCGACAGCTATCGCACGGCGATGGCCAGTGACAGTTTCCGCACCGTCATGAACAGCGAAGCCTTCCGCACGGCGATGAACAGCGAAGCTTTCCGTACCGCGATGGCCAGTGACAACTTTCGCAGCGTGATGAATAGCGAAGCCTTCCGTACGGCAATGAATAATGAAGCCTTCCGCACCGCAATGGCGAGTGACAATTTCCGTGCGGCGATGGCCAATGACGCGGCTTTTGATGCGGCCCTGGCAGGTGATGCGGCTCTCTCCGCTGCAATGGCCAACGACAGCTTCCGCACGGCAATGAACAGCGAGGCCTTCCGCACGGCCATGAACAGCGAAGCCTTCCGTACAGCGATGAACAGCGAAGCCTTCCGTACGGCGATGAACAGCGAAGCCTTCCGCACGGCGATGAACAGCGAGGCTTTCCGCACCGCGATGAACAACGAGGCTTTCCGTACCGCGATGAACAGCGAGGCTTTCCGCACCGCGATGAACAGTGAAGCTTTTCGTACCGCAATGAACAGCGAAGCTTTCCGTACCGCGATGAACAGCGAGGCTTTCCGTACCGCGATGAACAGTGAAGCTTTCCGTACAGCGATGAACAGCGAGGCTTTCCGTACGGCCTTGAATAACGACAGCTTCCGTTCCGCGATGGCCAGTGACAGCTTCCGTTCGGCGATGAACAGCGAGGCTTTCCGCACGGCGCTTGCCAACGACAGTTTCCGTAACGCGCTGGCCAGTGACAGCTTCCGTACCGCAATGGCCAACGACGCGCTCCGCAATGCATCCCAATAATTGGGGGGAACGGGCTGATCGCTGAAGCAATCAAAGCGAAAGCAAAAAGCCCGCAACCGCCGCCTGCCATTTGGCAGGCGGTTTTTTTTGCGCGTAAGAAAATTTAGGCGTCGGATCAGACAGCGGTAAATTTCCGGAACCATCATGGCAAAGCAGATATATCAATTAGATAGTATGCTAAGTAAAACAATTCCAACGAATAAGAGGTGCGGGGTGCGTGCGGGAAGTCTATTAGTTGCTTTCATTTTTGGCTGGATGCAGACACAGGCGAAAGCAGAGCCTTTTGAGCTTGATTTCATCCAGACCGATGATATGTTACTGATTTACCAGGATCCGTTCCAGACCTACCTGGTGCCGCACGTTTCGAGAAGTTTTCATAATTCGTTCGATTTTCAGAAATATCTGTTTGACTGGAAGCCGCAGGAAAGAACCACGGTGATCCTGACCGACTTCAGTGACTATGGGAACGCAGGCGCCAGTGTTTCGCCGCGCGATTCGATCTCCGTCGATACTGCACCATCCAACCGCACGCTCGAAACCCTGCCTGGCAATGAAAGAACCTTCATGATCATGAACCACGAACTGACCCACGTGTCGACCATGGACGCTGCCAATCAACAGGATCTGCGCTGGCGACGCTTTTTCGGTGGCAAGCCGCGGCAAACCGATGTACACCCGGAGACCATTCTGTATAACTACCTCGCAACACCGAGGCTCAGTGCGCCACGCTGGTACCAGGAAGGGTCCGCAACATTCGTCGAGACCTGGATGTCGGGTGGTGTCGGCCGGGCTCAGGGGGCCTATGACGAAATGGTATTCCGTTCGATGGTCCGGGACGATGCGCATTTCTACAGCAATCTTGGTATCGTCGCCGAGGGCAGCAGCATCGATTTCCAGGGCATGGTCAACGCCTACCTCTACGGGACACGCTTCATGAGCTACCTGGCGTATGAATATTCGCCCGAAATGCTGGTTGATTGGCTCAAGCGTGGTGAGGATAGTGAAAGGTACTACGCAAAACAGTTCACAAAGGTGTTCGGTCTGCCGCTGGAGGATGCGTGGAACCAATGGATCGATTTTGAACATGACTTTCAGCAAAAGAACCTTGCAGCGGTCAGGGAACATGCATTAACACCGGTTACTCCGCTCGCTTCCCAGGCGCTGGGTTCGATTTCCCGCTCTTTTATCGATGCAGACGACGGCGTGATGATCGGCGCGTTCAGATACCCGGGTGTCGTTGCCCACATCGGGCTGATGTCGCTGGCTGACGGAAGTATCAAGCACGTCACGGATATCAAGGGCCCCAAGGTATACCCGGTGACTTCACCGGCCTATGACCCCGGTTCGAAAACGCTTTTTTACACCGCTGATAACAACGCCTATCGCGACCTGATGGCAGTTGACCTGAAAACGGGTAAAAAACACATGTTGATCAAGGATGCGCGTGTCGGCGATCTCGCCTTCAATGCAGCCGACAAATCCATCTGGGGTCTGCGCCATCTGAACGGTTATGTCTCACTGGTCAGGATTCCGCCACCATATACCGAGTGGAACCAGGTTTACACATGGCCGTACGGTGAGGTCGCCTATGAAATGGACATCTCACCGGATGGTTCGATGTTGTCCCTGTCACTCGGGGAAATCGACGCAACCCAGTACCTGAGGGTTTATCGTACCGATGATCTGCTCCGGCAGAAGCTTGAACCGATCTCCGAATACAACTTCATGACCTCGGCGCCCGAAGGATTTGTGTTTTCACCCGATGGACGCTACCTGTTCGGCAGTTCTTTTTTAACCGGTGTTTCCAATATTTTTCGTTACGAAATAAAAACCGGCGATATGCAAGCGGTCAGTAATGCTGAAACCGGTTTTTTCCGCCCGATTCCACGCGAGGACGGTTCCCTGGTCGTATTCGAATACAGTGGACAGGGTTTCATACCCACCGTGATTGATCCGGTACCGCTCGAAGACCTTAGCGCAATCGTTTTCCTTGGTAATGAAATCGTCAAGAAACACCCGGTACTAAAAGACTGGAATGTCGTCAGCACGTTGTCGAAAGTCGATTATGAGGGCAAGATCACCAGCCAGGGTAAATACCGGCCTTACCGGGAACTCGGATATGAGTCGGGTTATCCGATCATCGAAGGCTACCGTGACTCGGTGGCATTTGGCTGGGCGTCGAAAATCCAGGATCCGGCGCAGTTGCACAACCTGGATATCAGCGCTTCATACTCGCCGGACAGCAGTCTCGATGCCGGCCAGAGACTTCATTTCAGTGCCGAGTATTCGGCTTTGAACTGGCATGCCCGTTATTGGCACAACGATGCGGACTTCTATGATCTGTTTGGCCCGACAAAACGCAGCAGGAAAGGTGACGCTTACATAGTCGGCTATAAAAAAGCACTGATCTTTGACAAACCGAGGGTGCTGGATTTCTCCGCGGATGTCGCCTATTACACGGGTCTCGACACCTTGCCAGGCAATCAGAACGTGCCAACATTCTTTTTCCAGGACATTCTGCATGGCCAGGTTGAATTTAATTACACCAACACACGCAGGTCCATGGGTGCGGTCGATCATGAAAAAGGCTGGCAGTGGGACGTGGTCGCCTCCGCCGACCGCGCCAACAGCGACACTATTCCCAAGCTCCGCGCCGGACTGAACTTTGGTTTTGCCTTGCCGTGGAAACATTCTTCAATATGGTTCTACAACTCAGCCGGTATTGCCGATGGTGACCGTCTGAACACCCTGACCAATTATTATTTCGGCGGTTTTGGCAATAACTACGTGGATGATGGCGAGGTCAAACGCTACCGGGAATATGATTCCATGCCGGGTTTCGAGATAGATGCCATCAGTGCGCGGGACTTCGCGAAGTCGGTAGCGGAGTGGAACCTGCCGCCAATACGCTTCGAATCGGTGGGTTCGCCGGGGTTCTTCCTCAGTTGGATACGTCCGGCTATTTTTGTCGCGGCCCTGGTTGCAGATCCCGGTAAAAGCTTTGAAAGGACGTACACCAGCGTCGGTTTCCAGATGGATCTTCAGTTCACCGTGATGCACCGCCTGCCCATGACGCTGTCTGCCGGTTACGCCGCCGGATTCAGGAAGGGCACCAAACTGGATGACGAAATCATGTTCTCGCTGAAAATATTATGAAAGGGCGTCCAAATCAAGCAAAATAGGGGTATGGGAGCCCCTCGCGAGAATTCACTGTTTTATGTCGATTGATTTACTCACCCGGGCGCCGGTAGGGCTGTTACCGGTGCTGATTTTTTTGCTGCTACTCCTTTACATGGACAGTTACAAGCTGGTCAATCTGCACACCGTTTTGTGGGTCATCCTGACCGGTGCACTGCTGCCGGTTATCGGTTATTGGGCCAATGGATTTGCCATTGAACTGCTGGGTTGGGATTTTTCGGTCTTTTCACGTTATGCAGCACCCGTGATTGAAGAGGGCATGAAAGCCTGCGTCATGGTCTACCTGTTCAGGACCCATCGCATTGGATTCCTGGTGGATGCGGCCATATTGGGTTTTGCAGTGGGTGCGGGTTTTGGCGTGGTCGAGAATTTCTACTACCTTTACCTGGCCGCCGATGCCCAGATCGCAGTCTGGATCGTGCGGGGTTTTGGAACCGCCGTCATGCACGGCGGCACGATGGCGCTGTTTGGCGTCATGGCCCAAACCCTGACCGAGCGCCAGATGAAGATTAACCCGCTGTTACTGTTACCGGGGTTTATCCTCGCCATCACCATACACTCGGTTTTCAATCACTTTCCCGGAACCCCCATCCTGACAACGCTGGGCACGTTACTGGCCCTGCCGCCGATTTTCCTGATCGTTTTCAGGAAGAGTGCGCGCAGCATGCATGAGTGGCTGGAAGTCGATTTCGACGAGGATGCGATGCTGCTGGAGCAGATCAACTCGGGTGAATTTACACAGACAAGGATCGGTCGTTTCCTGCAGGATCTGAAACAGAAATTCCCTGGTACCGTGGTCGTCGACATGCTCTGTTACCTGCGTCTTTACACCGAACTTGCGTTGCGCGCGAAAGGTGTACTGATGATGCGCGAAAATGGCCTGGATACGCCGGTCGGGGAGCGCACACGGGCCAAGTTCGAGGAAATGCATTACCTTGAGAAAAGCATCGGCAAAACCGGTCTGCTGGCCATGAGTCCGTTTTTGAAAATGACACGCAAGGACCTTTGGCAACTTTACGTGCTTGAATGAAAGCTCCGTTGCCTGACAGAAGGCGCGTGAAGCTTTGACTCCCGGTGATGCACAAAAGGCGTTCCTCTGCGCCGAATCCTGAAATTCCATCGACATGCTTTGCGGCTATTGAATATTGCTATTGAAATTATAGTATCAATCAATTTTACATATAGAACTGGGGGTGACAGTATGACTTTCGTGCATTTATGTCACACACCTGGTAGCTGCGATTCCACATACGTTTCTCACGCTACCCTGTTTAACCGGAGGAGAAAATTTTAATGCGTAAACCAACCATGCGATTTATTGCCGCATTTGCGGTCTCTATATCAGCGGTAATGCTATCCAGCATTGCTTTTGCCGAAGGGGCGGCGAAATCGAACCAGTTCTGGTGGCCCGAAAAACTGAACCTGGGTCCGCTCCGCCAGAATGCTGCCGAGTCCGACCCATTGGGCGAAAACTTCAATTACACAGAGGCATTTGAAAGCCTCGACCTCGAAGCCGTCAAGAAGGACATCGCGGCGTTGATGACGACGTCACAGGACTGGTGGCCGGCGGATTATGGACACTATGGACCGTTCTTTATCCGCATGGCCTGGCATAGCGCAGGTACTTACCGCGTGGCCGACGGCCGCGGCGGCGCCGGCGGTGGTCAACAACGTTTTGAACCGCTCAATAGCTGGCCTGACAATGTCAACCTGGACAAGGCGCGGCGTTTGTTGTGGCCGGTCAAGCAGAAATACGGCAATAGCATTTCATGGGCCGACCTGATGGTCCTGACGGGTAACGTCGCGCTTGAATCCATGGGCTTCAAGACTTTTGGTTACGCAGGCGGGCGTATCGATGACTGGGAGCCTGACATGGTCTACTGGGGTCCCGAAAAGGAATTTCTCGCAGACGAGCGTTACCAGGGGGAGCGGAGACTTGAGAATCCGCTTGCCGCTGTTCAAATGGGGTTGATCTACGTTAACCCCGAAGGACCCAACGGCAATCCTGACCCGCTTGCCGCAGCCATGGACATTCGCGAAACATTTGGCCGCATGGCGATGAACGACGAGGAAACCGTTGCACTCATCGCAGGTGGTCATACCTTTGGCAAAGCGCATGGTGCGGGCAACCCCGCTGATTGCGTAGGTCCGGAACCGGCCGCTGCGGGCATCGAGGAGCAGGGCTTTGGCTGGAAGAACAAGTGCGGCAGCGGCAATGCCGGCGACACGATCTCCAGCGGTCTGGAAGGTGCCTGGTCAGCCAACCCGACGGCCTGGACCTCGCAATACCTGGATAACCTGTTCGCCTTCAACTGGGTGCAAACAAGGAGCCCGGCGGGTGCGATCCAGTGGGTTCCCGATAGCGAGGCCGCTGCAAATCTCGTGCCGGATGCGCATGACCCGTCGAAACGGCATGCGCCAATCATGTTTACGACTGACCTTGCGCTCAGGTTTGACCCGAGCTACGAGAAAATCGCAAAGCGTTTCCAGCAGGATCCGGAAGCATTTGAACTTGCGTTTGCCAAGGCCTGGTTCAAGCTGACACACCGCGACATGGGTCCGCGCTCACGCTATCTCGGCGACGAGGTGCCGGACGAGGTACTGATTTGGCAGGACCCCGTTCCCGCAGCAGACTATGCACAGATTGATGCAGACGACATAGCCGTACTGAAGTCAAGGATCATGGCGTCAGGACTGACCGTCCCCGAACTGGTCAGGACCGCCTGGGCGTCTGCCGCGACATTCCGCGGCACCGACATGCGCGGTGGCGCTAACGGCGCACGTATCCGCCTTGCGCCGCAGAAGGATTGGCCAGTCAACAATCCGGCTGAACTATCCAAAGTGCTGAAGCAACTGGAGGACATCCAGCAAGACTTCAACCGCGCTCAATCTGGCAAGAAGGTTTCGCTTGCCGACCTGATCGTGCTGGGAGGTGGTGCCGCCATCGAGCAGGCTGCAAAGAATGCCGGTCAGAACATCAATGTTCCATTTACGCCCGGACGCACGGATGCGTTGCAGGACATGACCGATGTACATTCTTTTGCAGTGCTTGAACCAACTGCTGACGGTTTCCGCAACTACTTTGGTAGCGGCAACCACAGATCACCGGCGGAAATGCTGGTCGAACGGGCGAATATGCTGACGCTGACCGTTCCCGAAATGACCGTTCTGGTCGGTGGCTTGCGGGCCCTGAATGCCAATACGGGGCAATCTGAAAAAGGTGTGTTCACCGATAATCCTGGTACGCTGAACAACGCGTTTTTCGTAAACCTGCTCGACATGTCTACAAAGTGGTCGAAGTCGTCGACGGACGAAGGTGTTTACGAGGGGCGTGATCGCGTCACTGGTGAACTCGAATGGACGGCAACCCCCGTCGATCTCATATTTGGTTCGAGTTCGGAGTTGCGTGCCGTAGCGGAAGTCTATGCCGAAGATCAAGCACAGGAAAAGTTCGTCAATGACTTTGTCAACGCATGGGCCAAGGTGATGACGCTCGACCGGTTTGATGTCCTCTGAACTGCGCAAAAATGAGTCTGGAACCCACTGGTTTTGAGATCAATACGAGCGTCGGTTCAAGATCTGAAATGTGTTTCGTAAATTAAACGAAACTCGGGGAAAAACAGAACGGCGCTGCCATGTGTGGCGCCGTTTTGCTATACGGACGACTCAAAATCGCAATATTCCACAAGTGGTCTGAAGGGTGAATACAAGCGGTCACCTGCAATCCAGCGATCAAAAAAAACGCAGAACCCGAAGGTTCTGCGTTTCTTGACTCCAATCGCCTGTCAGGCTGCTGATTTGACGTAGGCCAGCATCGTATCGGCATCGCTGACTTCGAACGGGTCAGAGGGTGCATTGTCCTGCTTGCCCGGTTCGCTGAATATCTTCTTGACAACACCGTCTTCGACCAGCATCGAGTAACGCCAGGTGCGCATGCCGAAGCCAAGGTTGTCCTTGCGGACCAGCATGCCCATCAGGCGTGAAAAATCACCATTGCCATCCGGCAGCAGTTTCACATTCTTGACACCCTGGTGTTTGCCCCACTGGAACATGGTGAATGCGTCGTTTACGCTCAGGCAGTAGACCTCATCGACACCGGCATCACGCAACGCCTGGTAGTTGGCCTCGTAGCCGGGCAGGTGGGAATTTGAACAGGTGGGGGTAAATGCGCCCGGCAGGGCAAATACAACCACCTTTTTGCCTTTGAATATCTCGTCCGAGGTAATGTCCTGCCAGCGGAAAGGGTTAGGGCCTTCAACGCTTTCATCACGCACACGGGTCTTGAATGTAACTTGTGGTACCTGTTGGGTCACTTGCATATCTCCTTTGAATAAATTATGGGGCAGTAAAAAGTATGACTGCATTAAATTTGGGGGGATTATGACCACTTATCAAGGCATGGTTAAATCGATTTTATACATGCATTCGATAGTCAGCGCTTATGCAGCCAACCGGGCAACAGCGAGGCCGGTTCGAATGATTCCGGCATCTCTTTCAAAGTAATTTTGTGGTCCGAGAGACGCTTGCCCAATTCGCCGGTTTTATACACGTTAAACAAATCTGTCGCACCGCCGAGGTGTTCGCCGTTAATAAAGATTTGCGGGATGGTGGGTGAGCCGATCTGATCCAGTAATACGGCGCGGATTTTGCCGCCCATGTCGTTTTCCTGGTATTGAATGGAATCGAGATCGACGGCCCTGTAGGGTATCCCCAGCCTGGCAAAAAGCTTGCGTACGGCCCAGCAGAACTCACACCATTCCAGGGCGAAAAGCACGACAGGGTTTTGCTGATCTGATGTTATCCGCCTGAAAAAATTCAGCGCTGATTCGTCCAGGGCAGGTTGCGCTCCACCTGCTTTTTCAGCACTGGGCGCGGGTTTGCCGGTGGTAGCTGCATCAAAGCGGTAATTGGGTGTCGAGCGCGACACCTTCCACTCCTCCTCGCTCATTTCAATCACGATATCATCGAACAGCGGTGTAGACAGGTAACGTTCACCGGTATCGGGCAACATGCACAGTATATTGCTGCCCGCATCGGCCTTCGCTGCGATCTCGATTGCGGCAGTGAATGTTGCGCCGCCGGAAACACCGCAGAAGATGCCTTCTTTTTGCGCCAATTCGCGGGTGTACTGTAATGCCTTTTTGCCATCTATGGGTACAATCTGATCGACCATGCCGGTTGCGAGTGCATCTTCGGTTAACCGGGGTATGAAATCCGGTGACCAACCCTGTACCAGGTGGGGACGGAAACTGGGGTGACTTGCGGAAGGTCTTCCATCAGCTTCTCTTTCCTGTGGAATGCCGCTACCGAGCAGTTGCGCATTATCCGGTTCGCAGACAACGATCTTTGTTTGCGGACTTTTCTTTTTCAAGACCCGGCTGGTGCCTTTGAGTGTCCCGCCAGTACCAAAGCCGGTAACAAAGTAATCCAGCTGGTCTCCCTCAAAAGTAGCCAGGATTTCCTCTGCCGTGGTCCGGCTGTGTGCATCGGCATTGGCCTCGTTTTCAAACTGCCGGACCAGGAACCAACCATGCTCCTTTGCCAGTTCCACTGCCTTTGCGAGCATGCCGGTGCCCTTCAGTTCAGCCGGGGTCAGCACAACCTTTGCGCCGAGAAAACGCAGAATTTTGCGTCGTTCGATACTGAAGCTCTCGGCCATGGTCACCACCAGCGGGATAACCCTTGACAGCACATACCATCGCCAGGCCGATACCCGTATTACCGCTGGTGGCTTCAATCACGGTTTGACCAGGTTTGAGTTCCCCGCTGGCCTCTGCGGCTTCGATGGTCGAAAGCGCCATCCGGTCTTTGACCGAACCCATGGGGTTAAAGCTTTCGGCCTTCACATATATATTGATGCCGGGTGGTGATAACTTGTTGATCCTGATGACCGGTGTGTTGCCAATGGCAAATAGTATGTTTTCCAATGGTCTGGACATTGATCCAACCTTTTCATTTGTTGCGGGTATCGTCAGAAAGTATAGCCGCAAAAAAACCTGTCGTTGACGAAATGCCCAACTGCCGGCAATCATCAGCACGTATTCGGTTGCCGCGGCATGCCGGAAAGTTTGCTGCTGCATATTCGGTTTCAACATGGTTACAATGCAGCACGTTACGGGCACCTGGGAAGACGATAACCAATGGATCAATTTGTCTTCTTGCATGGTAGTTGCGTTTTTCAAGCAACAATTTTTACCGCGAGCAGTAAAGAAGCAGGCGAGCGCAATGATTGACTACACGATGCCACTGGTTGAACTGCACCGTCATCTCGACGGCAGCATCCGTCTTGAAACCATACTCGACCTGGCTGACCAGCATGGTATCCCGCTTCCGGCCAAGACCGTGGCCGGCCTCGCACCGTATGTCCATATCGACAAATCTGCACCGGGGCTGATGGCGTTTCTGGACCGCTTTGAACACATGACAGCGGTACTGGTCAACGCGGAAGCCTGCCGTCGTGTCGCCTATGAAAACGTTGAGGACGCCTGGGCCGAGGGCATTGATTACATCGAACTGCGCTACAGTCCGTGGTTCATGGCTCAATCACACGGTATGGATCCGCGTGAGGTCATGGAGGCCTGTGCGGATGGCATCAGGGCGGGCGAACGTGATACCGGTATACGCGCCAATATCATCGGTATCCTCAGCCGGACCTATGGCGTCGAGGCCTGTATGAAGGAACTGGATGCGATACTTGCACACCGTGACCACATCGTCGCAGTGGACCTGGCCGGCGACGAACAGCGTTTTCCGGCACATCTTTTCAAGACGCATTTCAAACGGGTCCGCGATGCCGGCTTGCACGTGACCATCCACGCCGGTGAAGCCGATGGACCGCAGAGTGTCTGGTCGGCCATCCACGACCTGGGTGCAGAGCGTATCGGCCACGGCTTCCGCTCCATCGAAGACCCCGCCCTGGTCGATTACCTGGTGGAGAAGGGCATTCCACTGGAAGCCTGTCCAACCTCAAATCTACATACCAGCACCGTTAAAAGTTACGCTGCACACCCGCTTGGTGAGCTGGCCGGACGGGGTGTCAGGTTTTGTCTGAATACCGATGACCCGGGTATCAGTGCTATCGATATTTCACATGAATATTTCATCGCCGCACCGGCGGTTGGACTGTCTCGCGATCTGATTCACCAGTCGCAGCGCGATGGTCTGGAAATGGCCTTTTTGAGTGAACAGGAAAAGTCGGAGTTAAAGTCTAAAATCACCCAGGGCAGGGCGCTGTAGCCAGTTTTGCCCTGACCATTGAGCACTTTGTTCGGCGACGTGAATGGTAAACGCGTGCCGTGATCGGTCCGAGAAGTTTTGCGAACTGTAGTGTGGCATGTGGTCGTGAAAGATCACCACGCTGCCTGCCTTGACCTCAACCGCAAGGCTTCAGTCGGCGGATGGCCACGGTGTTGTGTCCAGATCGGTCAATTGGCCCTGACGCGTGCGCCAGTCCACCTGGTAGGTTTGCCGCAGCGGTGACCGATGTGCACCGGGTTGCACCCATAAACAACCATTGTCCCGGTTGGCGTCTTCGATGGCGACCCATATGCCGGTTACCGTCGCAGGTTCTGTGATCAGGTAGCTGCCATCCTGGTGCCAACGGACTTCACCACCGATATGGGGCTGCTTGAAGATATACATGGATTGCCAGAGCAGGGGACTCCTATAGCCAATGTCGCGCAGGACCTGGCCGAAAACGGGTTGTCGGCAAAAGGCTTTGAATACCGGGTTCAGATCATGCATCGCATGACCGATCTTGTTGATCGCGAGGCGGGCGGGTTTCAGCAGTTCACCTGACGGACCGAGGGCGCCTTCCTCGAGAAAGCAGTGGATGTTTTCCGCGGAGTTGAAGAAATAGTCATCACGCCCACTGTCCCGGTCCGAGGTGGTAAAGACCGTGCGCCGCTGGCTGATATCGAAAGCGTCGACAATCTCAAGCGCAGCAGATTTAAGCGCCTCGATTTCACTCCGCACAATCGCGCCCTCCAGCACCAGGTAGCCATCATCACGGTACTGCCTTGTCTGATCCGCGCTCAACATCCCATTTATCATCCGCACACTGCTAACCGACCCTGACGCAGCGGGTTAAACAGACCGCGCTCAACTCAGGTCTTCAGATAATGGTTGAAGAAATTTACGCTTCTTTGCCAGGATAATTTGGCGGCTTTTTCATTATAACGCGCCTGGCTGGTGTCGTTGTGAAAACCGTGACCGGTGCCCGGGTACATGTGCAGGCTGTATGGGATCTTATCGGCATCCAGCGCAAGCCGGAATTCCGGGATCATCGCGTTGACGCGTTCGTCATTGCCGGCGTAGTGCATCATCAGCGGAACCGTTACCCTGGCCGTCTGTTCGGCACTGAGCGCGCGCCCATAATAGGAAACACTGGCATCGGTATGAATTTCTGCCGCGGCGCATTGCAATGAGACCCCACCGCCATAGCAGAACCCGACTGAACCGGTTTTGCCGCTACAGTCATCCCGTGTTTTCAGATAGGCGACGCCCTTGATCACATCCGCCGTAATGGTTTCAGTATCCGCCTGGCTAAACTTGTCCCTTGCCGCCTCCTGGTCTTCGGGTGCACCACCCACGTAACTGAGTCCATCCGGTGCGACCGCGATATAGCCCTCGAGTGCGGCGCGCCGGGCGACATCTTCAATGTGCGCATTGAGGCCCCGGTTTTCGTGTACAACGAGGATACCCGGAAGGGCATCTGTCGCCCTGGCTGGCCTGGCAAAGTATGCGTTCACAGGCCCCCAGGTGCCCTCGTAACTGATGTATCCCTGCTGCAGACGATCGTCATCCGGTTTGATCTGCTGCCCGAGCGCGTAATTGGGCTCAACCAGCGCGAGGACCGCGCTGGCCATGCTGGCGCCACCGGTGATGACAGCCAACTGTTTCAGGAATGAACGTCTTGGCATGTCGCCATGAATATATTCGTTGTATAACTCGGTTACTTTTGGATCCATGTATCGACCTCGCAGGATTACCCTTGGTAAGTGTTGAATTCTGTTTCTAGTATAAGACAACTCCTGTGAAAGATTTTTGCGTTTGTAAAAAGGTGGTTTGTGAACCGGATTTCAGTCCATTAAATTGCGAAATATGGTATAAAGCGCTAACTAAAAATTGCTCGGGGCCTTGTCGCCGGTTTATCCGCTTCAGTGCCGGTATCCCGTATTGACAAGCCTTGAATAATCGACACCGGAAGGTCATGGTTCCGGTACAAAAATTCAAAAATAGAGGCACTTCAATGAAAACAAATTTAACTCCAGCCATTTCTAGAAATAAACTATATCTATCTGTTATAGCAGGCATTATTTCGCTTTCATGCACAAGCCAATTATATGCACAAGATAAAGCGGCATATTCTGAAGGCGTGCTGGAGGAAGTGATCGTAACGGCCACCAAGCGTGCCGAAAGCATACAGGACGTGCCAATATCCATCGCGACGCTTTCGAGTGAAGATTTGCAGGCAATGTTCCCCAGTGGAGCGGATGTTCTTGCCTTGTCAGGTCATGTGCCGGGTTTTTATGCAGAGTCATCAAATGGCCGCGCTGCGCCACGTTTTTATATTCGAGGCCTGGGTAATATCGATTTCGATCTTGCTGCATCACAACCTGTGTCCGTCATCATGGACGATGTGGTGATGGAAAATGTCGTGCTTAAAAGTTTTCCGCTGTTTGATATAGAGCAGGTTGAAGTTCTCCGTGGACCGCAGGGTACGTTGTTCGGCAGGAACACGACCGCCGGTATTCTCAAATTCAACAGTCGCCGTCCGCAACAGGAAACCAGTGGTTATGCCAGGGCGTCATACGGCACCTATGGAACCAGAAATGTTGAATCTGCCGCCGGTGGCAGCCTGGTTCCGGATGTGTTGTCAGGCAGGATCTCGGTAATGTACCAGGGCCGTGACAACTGGATAGATAATGGCTACAAGAATGAAAAGAATGCCATGGGTGAATTCACTGAAATTGCGGGTCGTGCGCAGTTAATGTGGACGCCAACTGAAAATTTTACGGCTCTTTTACTTGCACAGGCTCGTGATCTGAAAGGCACGTCTTCAATATTCCGGGCCAATGTCTTTAATACCGGAAGCAATAAGCTCAACGAGAATTATGACCGCAACACGGTATATTACGACGACGGTAACAATAACCCGCAGGCATACGATGGTTCCGGTTATACCCTGAATCTCGAGTGGAATCTCGCCAGTGTCACCGTGACGTCGATCTCTTCCTACCAGGAAGGTCATGGCTACAGCCGTGGCGATATCGACGGTGGTGTGGTCGATTTCAGTGGTACTGCAACGGTTCCACCTGGTATTTCCTATGACCCGGCGGCACCTGTTTTCGGTGTTCCAACCTTGACATTCCCGGGAACAATCACGGTACCTTCGGTGACCCAGGATGGTGCAGATACCGATCAATTTACCCAGGAAATTCGTGTCGCCAGCGATACTGAAGGTCCATTCAGCTGGCAAACGGGTGTTTTCTATTTTGACAGCTCGCTTAGCGTTGAAACAGACTCGTTTGCTTCTTTCGGTTTTGGCGGTCCGCCACAAAACACGATTACCAGGCAAACCAACCAGGCGTGGGCAATATTCGGTCAGGGCTCCTATGAAATTTCGGATCAATGGACCCTTAGTGCCGGTGTGCGCTACACCGATGACAAAAGAGACTTCAAGGTATTGCAATATGGCCAACTCTGGCTTGATCTGGGTCTGCCACCGGCTGAGCCGATTGACGTTTCGGCCGATAAAGTCAGCTGGGATATGACCGCTGACTACGCAATTAACGACGACTCCAATATTTATGCAAGGATAGCATCGGGTTTCAGGGCGCAATCCATCCAGGGTCGTGATGTTGCATTTCTTGAGTATCCCACGGTTGCCATTCCGGAAACGATCCTTTCGTATGAGATGGGTTACAAGGCGGACCTGGTGGAAAGTCATCTGCGGCTTAACGCGAGTGTTTTTTACTACACCGTGGATGATATGCAACTGTCCATAATCGGTGGCGCCACGAACACCAACCAGGTCATCAACGCCAAAAAAGGTGAAGCGAAAGGTTTCGAGCTTGATCTTCAATGGTTGATCAATGATAACTTCATGGCCACCTTCGGTGCCGCATATAACGATACCGAGATCAAGGATAAGAACCTCAGCGTGGTTCCCTGTGGTTCTACGCTTTGTGAAGCATGGCAGTGGAGGGATGAAAATGGTCAGGTTTCTATCGATGGAAACCCGTTCCCGAGGACACCTAAAACCAATTATGCCTTTACACTGCGGTACGGTACCCCGGTTGGCGATGATGGCGAATTTTTTGTCTATACCGACTGGGTTTACTTCGGCAAAATCAACATGCCCCTGTATTACACACCTGAATTTGTTACCAATAACCAGTTTGAAGGCGGTCTCAAAATTGGCTACCGGAATATCGAGGAACAATTGGGAAGTGTCCCTGTTCGGAACCAATATTACCAATGAGGACAATGTCAAAGGCTACGTGGACTTCAGCAATAACACCGGGTTTGTTAACGAACCGGCTATCTGGGGTGTTGCGGCATCTTATTCCTTCTAAAGTCCTGTCCTGATATATAAAATCGTTATTTGAACGATTCTGAAGCCCGGCATAGCGCCGGGCTTTTTTTTGGTTGACTAAGTCGCCCGCAACACACTCAGCGGTGAATGGCCGACCACCCGCCAGGTTGCGAGCAAGCCGCTGCAGCCGACAAGCAGCATGCCGAGCACGGGTCCTGCCAGCCAAAGTACCGGATTGAAGTGATACTGAAGGTCATACACATTCACTGCCAGGTGCCAGGCAGCGAGACCCGCACCGGTGGACGCCAACAAACCGGCGAGCAGACCGATGGCCGTAAACTCGACCACCACGCCTGCCAAAACCCGGCCACGCGAGGCGCCCAGTGCCCGCAAGATGGCGCTTTCAAAACTGCGTTCCTGCATGCTGGACTGCACTGCCGCCCATAAAACGGCCAGGCCTGCAACCAGGGTAAACAGGAATACCGCCTGCACGGCCAACGACGCCTTGTCCATCACGTCGCGCACCTGCGCCAGGGATGCATCGAGGTCGATGACGGTCACACTCGGAAACTGCCGCATCAGTTCAATGAGTTTCCGGTCGTCTTCGGGTTTCGCATAGAGCGCGGTGATGTAGCTGGCCGGGTAGCCCTCGAGCGTGGCGCTTGAGAAAACCATGAAAAAGTTGGGTTTGAAGGTATCCCATTCCACGCTCCGGAAGCTGGTAACCCTGGCGGTGACCGGTTCGCCGGCGATATCAAAGCCAAGCTCGTCACCCAGCTTAATCCCCAGGTCGTGACCAAAATCAGCTTCCACCGACACCTCGTGCTGCTGCGTGCCGGGCTGCCACCACTGACCCTCAAGTAACTCATTGCCGGCTTGCATCCTGTCGCCAAAACTCAGGTTGGATTCCCGCTTCGCCCAGCGCTCGCCCTGGGGGTCTTCGAAGCTGATCTTGCTGACATCCTGACCATTGATGGTCGTCATCCGGGCGCGCACCAACGGCACGAACTCGGGCACTTCCATGTTTTGCGCAGCCAGGTAGCGCTGCATCTCCGGGACTTCCTGCGGCTGGATATTGATCATGAACTGGTTAGGAGCGTCCGCCGGCAGGCTGCCGCGCCAGGTTTCCATCAGGTCATTTCTGACCAGGGTCAACAGCATCAAAACCATCAGACCCAAACCAAAGGCCACGACCTGGACAATACTTTCACGTCCTCTCCGGTTCAGATTGGCGAGTCCATAGCGCCAGGCCACGCCGGCCACGCCGCGCAAACGTCCGGTAAGCCTGACCAGCAACCAGCCGGCGATGCCCAGGACGGCGAATGTTCCGGCGGCGCCGGCGGCGATGCCAAGCACCAGTTTGATGTCGTTTACCAGCCACTGTAAAAGTGCCAGCACGGCCACCAGACCGGCGATATAGCTGATGCCGTAGCGTATCGGTGGCGGCTCGACGTCCTGTCGCAGTACACGTAACACAGGTGTCTTGCCCATCTGGATCAGGTCGGGCAAGGCGAACCCACACAAGATAAACAGGGCCGTCATCAAACCGAGCAGGACCGGTGCGCCACCTGCTGCCGGCAGTTCCTGAGCGATCAGATCACTGGCAATCCATGCCAGACCCTGTTGTGCCAAATACCCCAATACGGTACCAACAGCGGCACCAAACAGCGTCAGCATCACCAACTGGGTCAGGTTTAACCTGAGGATAAAGGACTGCTGTGAACCGAGGCATTTGAGCAAGGCGATGCGGTCACGATGGCGCAGCGCGTAACGACGCGATGCCATGGCAACCGCAACCGCGGACAGCAACACGCTGACCAGTGAGGCCAGGTTGAGAAAGCGGCTGGACCGATCCATCGCCGAACGTATTTGCGGATCAGAATCGGCAATATCCCGTAACTGTTCACCGCCGGACAGCTGTGCCTCCAGTTGCTTCTTGAAGACGGCAATTTTTTCACGGGGTCCGGCAAACAGGTCGCGGTAGCTGACGCGGCTTCCGGGCTGGATCAGGGCCGTTGCTTCAAGGTCCGCCATGTTGACCAGCAAGGCAGGGGCCAGATCGACAAACTGCCAGCCCTGGTCCGGTCTGAAATCCAGCACCTTTGTGACCTTGAAGCTGGCTTTGCCAACATCGATGACCGAGCCGGTGTCGGCGCCGAGCCTCGCCAGCAAACGGGTACTCGCCCAGGCTTCGCCGGGCGCCGGTATTTCGCTGGTTTGTACACCTGCTGACAGCAGTTGCGCAGCAACTTTGAGATGGCCGCGTAAAGGGTAACCGGCGGTAACTGCATTGATGGATGCGAGTGTGCTGCGGTCATCCACGAATACGACGCTGGGCATATTGATAACGGTGGCGGTTTGCAGACCGGCTTGCTCTGCCATCGGTAGATATCGATCCGGCAGGGGTTGGCTGGAACCGAGACGCAAATCGGCCGCCAGAGATTCGGCGGCGCGCAATTGCACCGCATGACTGACGCGGTCGGTAAGAAATGCGACCGCGGTCAGTGAAGTTACCGCGATCACTAGCGCGATACCCAGTACGGTTAATTCACCGGATTTCCAATCCCTCAACAACAGGCGCCAGGCCAGCGCCAGGCCTTTCAACGGCCTGACTCCGCAGCCGCTGCGGATGGCAGTATTATCCGCCCTGCCTCCATCTGTATGATCCGGTCACAACGACCGGCCAGTGCCAGGTCGTGGCTGACCATCACCAGCGTGGTGCCATACTCCCGGTTCATATCAAAGAGGATTTCGATGACCGTCTCACCGGTTTTTTGGTCAAGGTTTCCGGTGGGTTCGTCAGCAAACAGCACGGTCGGCTGTACGACATAAGCACGGGCGATGGCCACCCTTTGCTTTTCGCCACCTGAAAGCTGGCGCGGATAATGGTCGGCGCGTTTACCCAAACCCACGTTCTGCAAAACCGTTTTTGCGGCATCCATTGGCCGCTCGTGGTTGGCCAGTTCAAGCGGCAGCATGACGTTCTCCAGCGCGGTCAGCGACGGGATCAGGTGAAATGACTGAAAAACGAAACCGACCTCGTTGGCGCGCAGGGCAGCACGTCCGTCTTCATCCAGCGCGGTCAATTCGTTTCCGGCCAGCCAGACGCGGCCGGACGTGGGCAGGTCGAGTCCGGCGAGCAGACCCAGCAAGGTTGACTTACCGGCACCGGATGCGCCGACAACCGCGATCCGTTCACCGTGACTGACTTGCAGGCTGACCTGGTCTAGTATGGTCAACAACCCTCCGGGACTGGTGACTGTTTTGCTAAGATTCTCGGCTTCGAGGGCAAATGGTCTGGCTTTTGATACAGGAATATTCATGAGAGTCATTTTATCGCTTCTGCTATGTATTGTCGGTTTTATTCAACCCGCAATATCCGCATCAGAACCACCCGTCTTGCTGATATTGGGTGACAGCCTGAGTGCAGGGTATGGCATGGATCGCGGGCAATCCTGGGTCAGCTTGCTGGAAACCCGCCTCAAGGAGCACGGATATCCCTACCGGGTGCTTAATTCGAGTATCAGCGGTGACACGTCCCAGGGCGGCCTGACACGTCTTCCCCGCCTGCTCGATCGTTACCAACCGCAAATCGTCATCATCGAACTGGGTGCAAACGACGGTCTGCGCGGCATTGATCCTGCATGTCACCCGTGAGAACATGTCGAGCATGATCCGGCAGAGTCAGGCAAGCGGCGCCCGGGTGCTGCTCGCCGGTATCAAATTACCGCCGAACTACGGCAGTGAGTACCTGCAGCAATTCGAATCCATGTACGGTGATCTTGCCAGTGAATTCGATACATTGCTTGTGCCATTCTTCATGGATGGCATCGCCTTCGAACCGGACCTGTTACAGGCGGATAATATCCACCCGAACGAAAAGGGCCAACCGGTTTTGCTGGATAACGTGTGGAAGGTACTGGAGCCCATACTGGTACATTAATTCTGGCTTCAACTCTCAGCAAAACGCCCGGGTCTGGTGGCTTCGCCCGTCGGGGTAACGCGTCAACTTTCGCAAGGGTTGCAGTTTGGGTATGATGCGTCAATCAACATTTCAGGAGAGGTCAGGTGAAGTCCATATTTTCCATTTTGGCAGTGATATTGCTCTCGACGTCCGCGTATGCCGACGAACCAACTTTTGCCGAGCGGGTTGTAATCGGTATGAACGGCGACCACCGATCGGATGAAAACAAGGCGCGTGACCAGTATCGCCACCCGGCCGAAACCCTGGCATTTTTTGGTATAGAAGACGGTATGACCGTGATGGAAATCTGGCCCGGCGGAGGCTGGTACACCGAGATCCTCGCGCCCGCCATGCGCGATCACGGTAATTTGATCATCGCGACCTGGGATCCGCAGGTGGAGGGTCAACCGGCCTACCGTTATGAACTGCCGAAGCAGATGGAAGAAAACTTCGAAGAGCATCCGGAGATTTATGACCAGGTCACGTTTGAATACTTTTCTCCGCCCCAATCCCCATCGCTGGGTGAAGCCGATTCGATCGACGTCATCGTCACATTCCGCAACACCCATGGTTGGATAACCGCCGGCCAGGCGCAGGACATATTCAAGGAATTCGCCCGCGTGCTCAAGCCGGGCGGTGTGCTCGGTGTCGTCCAGCACCGTGCGGATGATGGCGCTGACCCGCTGGTTTCTGCAAAGAATGGCTACGTGTCCGAGGCGGCCGTCAAGGAAATCGCGGCCAATGCCGGCTTGGTATTTGAGGCGGCTTCCGAGATCAACGCCAATCCAAAAGATACAAAGGATCATCCCAAAGGGGTCTGGACACTGCCTCCGAGCTACCAACTGGGCGAGGTTGATCATGACAAATATGCCGACATCGGTGAGAGTGACCGCATGACGCTACGGTTCAGAAAGCCAGGCTAAGCGCTGCCGCCGTGTTGACCAGGGCGCGCTATACCCTGCAGGGCGTAATCGTGATGCTGCTCGTTTCGATCAGCACGATCACGTTGACGACGCTCATTTTCACCCTGGCAATTTTTAAGCTGCTCGCCCCCGCAGGCCGGGCCAGGAATGCCATGACCCGTTGGCTGTCCTCGCTGGGCGAGCTTTGGGTTTCGGTCAACAAGGCCATGGTGTGGTTTTATCGCGACATGGAATGGGACGTGCACATGCCCGCGGGCATCAGTCACACGGGCCGCTACCTGATATTCTGCAATCACCAGTCGGGCGTGGACATACTCGCCTTACAGCACTGTCTCAACCGGCGCGCGCCGTTCGGGCGGTACCTGCTCAAGCACCAGTTGATCTGGGTGCCGGTGCTCGGTGTTGCCTGGTGGGCGCTCGATATGGCCTTCCTGCGCCGTTACAGCAGGGCGGAACTGATCAGAAATCCATCCCTGCGCGGCAAGGATCTGGAAAACGCCGCGCGCGCCTGCGAGAAGCTCAAGCATATCCCGGTTTCGATGATGACATTCCCGGAGGGGACACGCTTTACAGAGGCCAAGCGGGAAACACAGAACTCACCTTATATGCATCTTTTACGGCCACGCTATGGCGGTATCGGTCAGGTTTTATACTCGTTTGATGATGCGCTGGATTGTTTAATCGACGCCACCATCATTTATCCCGATGGTGTGCCGACGGTCTGGCAGTACGTGTCGGGGCAGGTAAAGAAAATTACCATCCATATCGAGTTGCGTCCGATTGGCGCAAACCTGCGTGGCCGTGATTTCCGCGATGACCCCACAGCCAAGGGTGAGCTGAAAACCTGGTTGGGTGGTATCTGGGAGGAAAAAGAACAGCTGATCAACGATACTCTGGCAGGTCACCGGGAAAAGAACGCAACATGAAAACAACGGGTTTAGCCATTTATCCGGCCCCGGGTCAGGGCGATGTCTGAAAACCAGCCACAGCGTGAATACATACCGCCAAAGACAATGCTGGTGCCAAGCCGTGAGCTTAGTGCCGGCGCCAGCTTTGGCTGGCTACGCGCCGGTTGGCGTGATTTCAGGAATGCATTGGGGCTCAGTCTGCTTTACGGCCTGTTTGTTTTCCTGCTCAGTATCCTGGTGGCATTCATGGCGTGGAAACTGGGTGGTTATGTCCTGTTGCTGAGCACGCTTTCCGGTTTTGTGTTTGTTGCCCCGATGTTGGCGTTTGGTCTTTACTCGGTCAGCAGGCAGCTTTGTGAAGGCAGGAAACCGGCGCTGGGGCATACCTTCAGGGCGATCAAACGACCATTGGGCAATTCCATGGTCTACACGCTGGTTTTGTTGATCATTTTCCTGCTGTGGGCCAGGGCCGGCATGATGGTACAGGTGTTTTTCCCGTTGGGCGGCAAGCCCAACTGGGGTCATATCGTCAATTTTTTGCTAATCGGCTCATCGGTCGGTTCGATATTTGCTTGCGTGAGCTTTGCCGCCAGCGTGTTTTCGCTGCCGATGTTGGCCAACCGGGATATCGATGTCATCACGGCGGTGATTTCAAGTGTCAACGCGGTGCTGCGTAACAAGCCGGCGATGTTTGTCTGGGCCGTATTGATCTGCACATTGACCGGGATCGGCTTTCTGACCGCGGGCATTGGCCTGATTGTCATCATACCGTGGCTGGCCTACGCCACCTGGCACGGTTACCGGGCCGCCCTGGATGTTTCGGAGTGGTCAAAGTTGCCCCGGGAAGACTCGGAAGAGACCTGAACCGGCGTTCGACCCCGCTTGAAATGCGGGTTGATATTCCCTCGGTTATTTATCCTTTTCCAGACCCAGACGCTTATGCATGATCGGGCTGGTCGTAGTGTATTGCAGAAACACCCGCTTGTTCGGATCGAGATGTTTTTGCACGCCAAAGGCCGCCAGTGCAGCTTCATGGAAACCGCTGAGAATGAGTTTTTTCTTGCCGGGATAAGTGTTGATATCACCCACGGCGAATATACCCGGCTCGCTGGTCTCGAATTTTTCGGTATCCACCCGGATCTGGCGCTTGTCGATATCCAGACCCCATTCCGCCAACGGTCCGAGATTTGGCGATAGGCCCCAGAACACGTAGACCTCGTCAGCGTTGATTTCATGGTGTGCACTTTCTGCATCCGCAACACTCAAGCCGCGGAAGTTACCGTTTTCGGTAAGCACTTCGCGCACCATGCCGTGAAACTCCTGCAAGCGGCCTTTTTCCACCAGTGCTTTCATTTTTTTCACCGAGGCGGGTTGGGCGCGGTACTCGACACGCCGGTGGATCAGGGTAAGGCTTTTAACCTTGCCGTGTAATTCCAGCGTCCAGTCCAGGGCCGAATCGCCGCCACCGAGGATGATAATGTCCTTGCCGGCCAGTTCCTCCGGTTGGGTGATCCTGTAATGAATGCGTGTTCCATTGAAATCAGCTGCACCCGGCACGCGCAACTGGCGTGGCTGAAAAGCACCAAGACCGGCGGCGATGATGACCGTGGCGGTATCGAATTCGGTACCGGCGGAAGTCACCAGCGCAAAACGTCCGTTGTCCTTCCTCTCCAGTCCGGTAACCGCCTGTCCAAGGTGAAATTGTGCATGGAATGGTTCAATCTGCTCCATTAACCGGTCGACGAGTTCCTGTGCACCGATCACCGGGTAGGCGGGAATATCGTAGATCGGTTTTTCCGGATACAGTTCGCCACACTGGCCGCCAACACGTGGTAAGGAGTCGACAACGTGCGCATGAATGTCCAGCAAACCCAGTTCAAATACCTGGAATAAGCCGGCGGGACCGGCACCGATGATGACTACGTCTGTGTGTATGGGCATGTTTACTCCGGTGTGTACGGACCAGGTCTTGTTGATTGACCTGATAACTTGGGTCAAAGTGTATAGAATCAAGACTGTGAGTGCTCTGTTTTCCGCTCGGGAAACTCGTTTCAGAAACAGGTGCGGGCAAAACGGTATGAGACCAATCCAATTGCATGAATCCTGGCTCCGCAGGCTGGAGGGGCAGTTTGAGCAGGATTACATGCACAAGCTGCGCGAATTTCTGCTGACACGCAAGCAGCACCACGCAGTCATCTACCCTCCGGGTCCGCTGATCTTCAATGCGCTCGACAGCACGCCGTTCGAGCAGGTGCGTGTCGTGATCCTCGGACAGGATCCCTATCATGGACCCGGACAGGCGCATGGCCTGTGCTTTTCGGTGCAGCGCGGGGTCCGTATTCCGCCATCGCTGGCCAACATCTACCGTGAAATCCAGGCTGACCTGGGTATTGCGCCAGCGCACCACGGTTGCCTGCAGTCCTGGGCAGAGCAGGGTGTGTTGCTGCTCAACGCGGTATTGACCGTGGAGCGTGGCCAGGCGGGTTCACACCAGGGCAAGGGCTGGGAACAGTTTACCGATGCCATCGTGCAATTGCTGAACGACGAGAGGCAAGGCCTGGTCTTCATGCTTTGGGGCAGCTACGCATGGAAGAAGGGCACGGTGATTGACCGCAGCAAGCACCTGGTGCTCAAGGCCCCCCACCCATCGCCGCTATCGGCGCATCGGGGCTTCCTTGGTTGCCGTCACTTCTCGCAGGCCAATGAATATCTCAGGCAGCACCAGCAGCAAGCTGTTGACTGGGCCGTGCCTGAATAATCTTCGCCGCTTGTCGCTCAAACCGCTACAACGAGAGCCAGGAAGTCTCAAGGAAATTGTACCTCCGGCCTTTCGGCCCGGAATTCCCGTTATCCGTCCACCTGTTTAAGTGTTTTATCAATGGGCATCCAGTCGACGTGGCTGTCGAAAAATACGTTGGCCTGCGGTCGGCGGTCGATGACGTCATCCATGCAACCGAGCGCAATGTGTAACTCGCCTGCCCAGCGTTCGGAGCGAAAGAACAGGCTGCTGCCGCACCGTTTGCAAAAACCGCGTTGCGCGCCCTTTGACGAGTCAAACCATTTGAGTTGTTGTTCGCCGCGCGTGATGCTGACCTGACCGGCTTCAAAGCCCACCCAGGTGACATAGCCGGCGCCGTGCGCTTTCCTGCACATGCTGCAATGGCAATGCGCACACCATTTGCTCGGCAGGCTGGCCGTAAACCCGATTGCGCCGCATAAACAGCTGCCGTTCACTTGATGATCCGCATTCATTGACAATCCTCAGGCCTGGAAGATGATCCAGCCCAGTCTTACCCAGAAGGCAAACAGTACGAAACTGCTGAAAATGAAAACCGAGAAACGGTGCATGACACGGTTGTAGGTTATGTGGATGTAGCTGTGGACATAGCGTGCGGCGACGTAGGCCCATGCGAGCGTGACCAGGATGTTGTCCTGCACCATCAGGATCAGGGTCAGCAGGATCGCGGTGTAAAATAACACCGGCGTTTCAAACAGGTTTGAAAAATTGTCCGCTGCGGATGCCGAGTCAGTCAGCAGTGCTCTTGATTTCGACCGGGTGCCTATCTTCTGCGGGTGAATCTGTTTTGATTTCATTTCGGCAATACGTGTCCGGTACATGCTGGTCATGACAATAAAGGTCAGGGCCACCTGTGCCAGCAAAGGTAACAACAGCGGTTTGAAATACATCTCTATCTCCAGTACGGCGCCAGAACGGATTGCATCTTAGCAGAGGAAGGGCGACGTGTGGATGTGTCGAAAGAACTGAGCCTGTCGGGTCATAAAGTGGCGGGGGAGGATATGCATTGTGAGCGTTTCGGGCTGTGAAAACATTCACGCTGCATTTCCGCCCCCACTGGTTTCAAAAGGGATTTCCTGCTCCCACGGGTGGTCAGCCCGTCATTCCGGAGTTGGCCCGTTTGAACGTAAAACTGTTTTCACCAATCGTAGTCCCGGCGATGCCGGTAGTACCGGTAGTGGCGGTAGTCCCGGTAGTCCCGGTAGGGTTCCGGTGGCGTGTACAGGGCGGCATCGATGATCGACCACAGGTGGATAACCCAGCCCAGCAGGATGACCCATAACAGGATGGACATGACAAACATGAATCCCGCCAGTATCCAGCGGCCCTGTAACAACTGCCCGAGACCGGGGATGAAGAAGCTGCATAAGGCTGCAATCACATTGCCTGCTGAACCGCGACTCATAATTATCTCCTTGCGTATTTGAACTCTGGATATCTTCTTTTATGCAGGTTTCATGCCACCTGTGGCGGGGCCGGCGCCAAGCGCTCTGCAATGCTTGTGTATCGAGCCCTGAGGTATTTATACAGCAGTACTTTTAGACGGCCTTTTGATCAGGCAGCCATGCAAGGTTGCGGGGTATCCACAAAATTTGGCGAAATCCACCAACGCGGGATTAGCCGTTAAACTCACCAAATTGAATGCGGTTTGGGGCTGTCACACGTATAATGTGCGACACCTTTTGAAGACCTCATACAAGGAACACGAACCATGAGCTACCAACATATTAAAATTCCTTCCACCGGCGATAAAATTACAATAGAAAATAACAAATTGGTTGTTACCGATAACCCGATCCTGGGTTTTATCGAGGGCGACGGCATCGGCGGCGATATTACCCGCGCATCAATGCGTGTCTGGAATGCTGCGGTTGAGAAGGCCTATGGTGGCAAACGCAAGGTTCACTGGGCTGAATTGTTTCTCGGTGAAAAAGCTGCGGGTATCTATGATGGTAATTATTTTCCCGCCGAAACCCTGGATGCCGTCAAGGAACTCATCGTTTCAGTCAAGGGCCCGTTGACAACCCCGATTGGTGGCGGCTTCCGTTCATTGAACGTGTCACTGCGCCAGGATCTCGACCTGTATGCATGTGTACGTCCGGTCGAATATTTCGAGGGTGTGCCTTCACCGATGAAACGCCCGCAGGACGTCAATGCGATCATTTTCAGGGAAAACACCGAAGACGTTTATGCCGGCATCGAATACGAGTCCGGCACGCCGGAAAACAAGAAACTGGCCAAGTTCCTGCGTGAAGAAATGGGCGCCCAGTTTTTCGAAGGTGCAGGTATCGGTATCAAGCCAATATCCGCATTCGGCTCAAAACGACTGGTGCGCAAAGCCATCCAGTATGCGATCGATCACAACAAGGCAACTGTCACCCTGGTTCACAAGGGTAACATCCAGAAATTCACCGAGGGTGCGTTCCGCAAATGGGGTTATGAAGTCGCGGCCGAAGAGTTTGCCGACTCGACCATCACCGAAGCGGAATTGTGGGACAAATACGATGGCAAACGTCCCGCAGGCAAAGTGGTCATCCAGGACCGCATCGCCGATATCATGTTCCAGTTGATGCAACTTCGCCCCGCGGAATTCAGTGTGCTGGCGACCACCAACCTGAACGGTGATTACCTGTCCGACGCAATGGCAGCCGAGGTTGGTGGCATGGGTATCGCCCCGGGCGCCAACATGGCAGACCACATCGCCGTTTTTGAAGCCACCCACGGCACCGCGCCGAAGTATGCCAACCTCGACAAGGTCAACCCCAGTTCGCTGATGTTTTCCGGTTCGATGATGTTTGATTACATCGGCTGGACGGAAGTATCCGCCCTGATAGCCAAGGCATTTGGCAAAACCATTCAGCAGAAAGTCGTGACTTACGATTTCGCCCGCCAGATGGAAGGTGCCAAAGAGGTTTCAACTTCTGCCTTTGCGGATGCCCTTATCGGCAATATGTAAGCGGGCAATCTGCTGTGGTGCCAATTTTTGAACACACAGCACACTGTCTGGCGATCAGTTCACCGGAAGAGAAATGCGCCGCCGTCACGGATCTGTGGCTGGCGGTGCAGATAGGCAATTACAAGTTTGATCCCGCAACTCCGGTCACCCGGATCGGTGTTGCGGGTCGTCCTCCCAGACCTGAACTCGTCGAACCGGCAAAGCTCAAGCGCCGCCGGCTTGGCAGTGAAGGCGGCCGCGCGGCATTGGTGCACGCTGTCGCGCACATCGAATTCAATGCCATCAACCTGGCTTTGGATGCGGCATACCGGTTCCGGGACATGCCGCCCCAGTATTACCTCGACTGGATTTCCGTTGCCGCCGACGAGGTCCGGCATTTTCAATTGTTGTCGGCCCGCCTGCATTCGATGGGTCACAGCTATGGTGATTTTTCCGCCCACAACGGTTTATGGGAAATGGCCCAACGCACGGCGGACGACTGCATGAAACGCATGGCGCTGGTTCCCAGGGTGCTGGAGGCGCGCGGTCTCGATGTCACGCCGCCGATGATTGAACGCCTGCAGGCAGTCGGTGACGATGAAACCGTCGGGATTCTCGAGATCATCCTGGCTGAAGAAGTCCGCCACGTGGAGATTGGCAGTCGCTGGTTTCGCTATTGCTGCGACCAGCGCGGTCTGGAGTCCGAGGCCATGTTCCTGAGCCTGTTGAAGGAATATTTCACCGGCGCAATCAGGGGGCCTTTCAATATGCCAGCGCGTATTAAAGCCGGTTTTACCCAAAGCGAAATGGACGCGATTTCGGCACTTTACTAGCCAGTTATTAAAGCAGTCAGTGCAAAGCAGGATCTCAGGCCATTTTTTCGACTGGCTCAATCTATTGCTTTTCATTCTTGGTGCTTGTTTATTCAAGTGCGCAGTGGGGGCGCTGGGGTGGGTATAGCCTACCAGGGACACGCCAGACACACCTGTGGCCTCAGAGACGCTTCGCGCCGCACATCCATGTGCTCTTTCGCGAAGTACCGTTCATCCTGAACATAACGGTCCTGGTAGGCTATACCCACCCCAGCCTCGGCCAAACAGTTGTGCATTTATTCGAAACCAATGTTGTTAAAGTATCCACATAGCCGGGGGTGTGCGGTACCTCTTTTCAGGACCGTGCGAGACAGGAGTCGAGCTCGAGACCCCAGGGATGGGTTCATGGCGTGTCCTGAAAAGAGGTACCGCGCGCGCCCGGCGCGCTGACAGATCAACATTCACATCGCAGGCTTATCACCCCTGTAAAGGCCCAATGTGAATCACAGGAAATTTGAACCTACTAAGAAAGTGGGGAGAGTTCGTAACTTCCGGGTTGCACACGAAGGACGCTGCCCTGGGTATACCAGTCGCCCAGGACAATTCGCTGTGCACTTTGGCCCTGTATCTCGAGGTCATGGATGGCAGGACGGTGGGTATGGCCGTGAATCATCCTGAGAACGCCGTGTCGCTCAAATGCCGCCTTCACCTGACCTTGGTTGACATCCATGATATTCATGTCCAGGTTGCCCTTGTGGGTCGCGCTGGCGTCGCGCGCCTGCAAGGCAATTTGCAGGCGTTCCTGCGGACTCCTGGCCAGGAACTCCTGCTGCCAGGCAGGGTTCCTGACCATGGTTCTGAACTGCTGGTAGGCAACGTCATCTGTACACAGGCTGTCGCCATGCATCAGCAAAACGCGTTCGCCGTAGAGATCAATCACGTGCTCTTCGGGCAAAAGTTTCATCCCGGCCAGGTTTGCATATCTGTCCTGCAAAAGAAAATCACGGTTACCGTGCATGAAATGGCAGGGCACACCGTCTTTTACGAGATGATTCAAAGCGCTGGCAACTTCGACGGAACACTCTGAAGGCACGTCGTCACCCAGCCAGAATTCAAAAAGATCCCCGAGGATGTAAAGGGCGTCCGCATGGACGGCTTCATCCTGCAAAAACTTCAGCAACAGGGTGGTGGTTTCCGGTCTCCGGTCATCCAGATGTAAGTCTGAAATGAATAAGGTAGGCATCTTCAGCCTGGCGGCGCGGAGTTGATTTCAACTGATTCGATGATGACGGGTTCAAGCGGTGCATCCTGTGGGCCGGTTTTGACAAAACGGATATCATCAACCACGTCCATACCCTCGATAACACGACCGAATACGGCATAACCCCACGTGCGTGAGTTTTCCTTGCTGACGTGATCTAGCGAGCCATTCATTTCCACATTGATGAAGAACTGGGACGTTGCGGAATCCACATCGTTAGTGCGTGCCATGGCAACCGTGCCGCGAACGTTTTTCAGTCCGTTGTCGGCCTCATTGACAATGGGGTCACGGGTTGGTTTGGCGACAAGTTCCACCCCGTCTTCGCCTTCCACGGTCTCCAGTCCACCACCCTGGATCATGAAGTAGCTGATGACGCGGTGGAAAACGGTGCCGTTGTAAAAACCGTCCCTGGCGTATTGCAGGAAGTTTGCAACAGTTATCGGAGCCTCTTTGGGAAATAGCTCCAGCCTGATATCGCCGTGGTTGGTGTGCAGGGTGACTTGTGGGTTGTCCGTTTCCTGCTGCGCGTTTGCTGCAGACAGGCTGAGTATCATTACAGCGAAAAAGGAAATCAACTGCTTCATGGTGTGGTACTCCGTATTTTCAATGTCGGTTGAGACAATGATACTGGGCTATCGTTTCGGTATAAAGTTACTTTCGTCATCGCGGTGCTGTGAGCGCAAGAAACTACTTTGTCCTTTGCTGTTCCCTGGTCCATTTTGCGGTGTTTTTATGGTACTATCTGGCATTGGTATAGCTTAGCAAAACAGCTACATGGCGCCGCCTGGACTGTGTTAATAAATACACTATAAATCAATAAGATATCAATTTCCGGAGTAATTACATTTAATGGCTGAACTCGCTAAAGAAGTCCTGCAGGTCAACCTCGAAGATGAAATGCGCCAGTCCTATATGGACTATGCAATGAGCGTCATTGTTGGCCGTGCATTACCGGATGTCAGGGATGGCCTGAAACCGGTACACCGGCGTGTGCTTTTTGCCATGAGTGAACTTGGCAATGACTGGAATAAAGCGTACAAAAAATCCGCCCGTGTGGTGGGTGATGTTATCGGTAAATATCACCCGCATGGCGACTCCGCAGTTTACGACACCATCGTTCGCATGGCGCAACCGTTCGCGATGCGTTACATGCTGGTGGATGGCCAGGGTAACTTTGGTTCGGTGGACGGTGATGCAGCGGCGGCCATGCGTTATACCGAAGTTCGCATGTCAAGGCTGGCCCATGAACTGTTGGCTGATCTCGACAAGGAGACGGTCGATTTCGGTCCGAATTACGATGAATCTGAATACGAACCGCTGGTGCTTCCAACCCGCGTTCCGGGTCTGCTGATCAATGGATCGGCCGGAATTGCGGTTGGTATGGCCACCAATATTCCACCGCATAACCTCAATGAAGTCATCAGTGCCACCATTGCCCTGATTGAAAATCCGGATCTTGATATCGATGGCATCATGCAGCATCTGCCAGGGCCGGATTTCCCAACCGCCGGTTTGATCAATGGCGCACAGGGTATTTACGACGCATATCACACGGGTCGTGGCCGGATCTACATGCGCGCGGTTACACATGTAGAAACCAATGAACACAGCGGCAAGAACGCATTGATCGTCACCGAGTTACCTTACCAGGTCAACAAGGCGCGTCTGCTGGAAAAAATCGCCGAACTGGTCAAGGAGAAAAAGCTGGATGGCATCACGGAACTGCGTGATGAGTCCGACAAGGACGGCATGCGTGTCGTCATCGAGTTACGCCGCGGTGAAGTACCCGAGGTCATTCTGAATAACCTTTATAAGCAGACCATGATGCAAAACGTTTTCGGCATCAACATGGTTGCGCTGGTCGAAGGCCAGCCGCGCCTGCTGAATATCAAGGAGATTTTGCACGCCTTTATCGGTCACCGCCGCGAAGTCGTGACCCGGCGTACCCTTTTCGAGTTGCGCAAGGCACGCAACCGCGCCCATGTACTCGAAGGTCTGACTGTTGCCCTGGCCAACCTCGATGAACTGATCGAGATGATCAAGACATCGCCGTCACCGGCGGAGGCCAAGGAGCGCCTGGTTGCCAAATTGTGGGACCCCGGCCTGGTACGCGCGATGTTGGGCCAGGGTGGTGCAGAAACTTCGCGGCCTGAAAATCTTGATCCCGAATACGGCTTACAGGATTCCGGTTACCAATTGTCGCCGGTACAGGCCCAGGAAATTCTCAACATGCGTCTGCACAGGCTGACCGGGCTTGAGCAGGAGAAACTGACCAAGGAATACGAGGAGATCCTCGCCATGGTGAGATCCCTGCTGGAAATCCTTTCCGACCCGGGTCGCCTGATGTCCGTGATCCGTGAGGAGTTGGTAGAGATCCTGGAAAAATACGGGGATGAGCGGCGTACTGTCATTCTTGAGAATAAACTTGATCTCAGCCTGGAAGACCTGATCACCGAGGAAGACGTGGTGGTCACCATATCCCACGAGGGCTACGCCAAGTCGCAGTCGCTTGACCGTTACCAGGCGCAGCGCAGGGGTGGCAAGGGCAAGTCGGCGACCAAGGTCAAGGAAGAAGACTTTATCGACAAGATATTTGTTGCCAATACGCACGATACACTTCTGTGTTTTACCTCGCGTGGCAAGATTTACTGGCTCAAGGTATACGAACTGCCCCAGGCGAGCCATGTCAGTCGCGGCAAGCCCATTGTCAATTTGTTGCCATTGGAGAAAGATGAACGTGTCAATGCCGTGTTGCCGGTGCGTGAATATTCAGAAGACCTGTTTGTTTTCTTTGCAACCCGCAACGGCATCGTCAAGAAAACCCCGTTGAAGGCTTACAGCAACCAGCGCGCCAACGGAATCTGGGCGATCAACCTCGATGATGACGACGAACTGGTCAATGTTGAAATTACACACGGCGACAGCGAGGTCATGCTTTTCTCCAGTTCCGGTAAATGCATTCGCTTCGCGGAGAAGAATGTGAGTTCGGTTGGTCGAACAGCACGCGGCGTTATCGGTATACGCCTGCAGAAAGACCAGAAAGTCGTGTCAATGCTGGTGATGGGTGAGGGCGATATCCTCAGCGTTACCGAACGTGGTTACGGCAAACGTACAAAACCTGAAGAACATTCATGCCAGGGCAGGGGTGGTCAAGGTGTCATCGGTATCCAGACCTCACCGCGGAACGGAAGGTTGATTTCTGCTTTGCAGGTGACGGACGATGATGACATCATGCTGATCTCTGATGGTGGAACACTGGTCAGGACACACGCCCGTGAAATATCCACACTTGGCCGGAATACCCAGGGCGTAACACTGATCCGTCTCAGCGAGGAGGAAAACCTGGTCGGACTGGCGCGGATTCAGATCGAAGATGAAGCCGAGGAATCTGTGGAAGGGTCCGAGGAAGGTTTTGCTGAAGGTTCTGTGGAAGAGGGTGACGCTAACGAAGTTGTGGAATAGATCGGGCTGGATGTGTCCGCTTCAGGTGGACACATCCTGCCGTGAACGGCCGACTGATTTACTTCTTGTTGGTTGAAATTCCCAGCAACTGGTAGGGCGGACACCAACCTGTCGCACCGGTCAGCAGTGGCACGAGACCAATCGCGCCCCACCAGGATTGATACATAAATCCAACGCCGACGATGGCGATACCGGCGATCACGCGTATCACGCGCTCCGTTTTACCTACATTGCATTGCATATCATCCTCCTGTCAAAGTACCGCTAAAACCGATTCGGCAGAACTCACACGGAATTCTCCGGGCGCTTCAATCATTAGCTGCGTGACGACACCGTCCTCGGCCACCAGCGCAAATCTCTGTGACCGCCGGCCCATTCCAAAAGAAGTTCCGTCCAACTCCAGACCGAGCGCCCTGGTAAATTCACCATTCCCGTCGGCAAGCATGTCGATACCCTTTACGTTGGCACTCTTGCCCCATGCGTGCATAACGAACACGTCATTGACCGCCATACATGCTATGGCGTCCACGCCCCGGGATCTAATTTCATTCGTGAGTTCTACGAATCCGGGCAAATGGTAAGCCGAGCAGGTGGGTGTAAATGCCCCGGGCACCGAGAACAGAACCACCTTGCGTCCGGCAAAATAATCCTTTGTCATAAGTGGTTGCGGACCATTTTCCGTCATGTGGCTGAGTGCTGCCGATGGAATACGGTCACCAATCCGGATGGTCATGATCTGCTTCCTTGAATGATTGTCTCAGGCCGCGATGGCTGCTGAAATGGCAGTAAACAATGAATCGGGGTTGACCGGTTTGGTCAGGTAAGCCGCTGCGCCCTGGCGCATGCCCCAGATACGGTCAGCCTCGCCGTCCTTGGTACTGACAAATATAACGGGAATATTGCATGTGGCCAGATCCTTGGACAATTTGCGCGTTGTCTGGAAGCCGCTCATACCCGGCATGACAACATCCATCAGGATAACGTCAGGTGCCTCCTGGCGTGCAATTTCAAGCGCCTGATCACCATTTTCGGCACTAATAGCTTCATAACCCCAGTTTTCGATCAGGCTTTTCAGGGAGAAGATCTGGGCCGGGGAGTCATCTACTATTAAAATTTTTGCCATTGCTCTCAATCCATGTTGAACGTTTGGACTATGTACAGAATTATGCACCAATTACAGACAAAAAAGCAGCAATCTTCGTCCGCGCGCAAACGGTCTATGCAAGATTGACCACCGAACGTCCGAGTGCATTGCCCTTCATCAGTACATTAAAGGCCTCACCGAGGTCGTCCAGCTTGACCTCGTTATTGACGATCTTGTCGAAGTGCCGGGGCCGCCACTCGTTGGCAAGACGGTCCCAGAGAATTTTTCTCAGGTCATAGGGTGCGTTGTTGGAGCTGATCCCAATCAGGCTGACGCCACGCAGAATCATCGGCAGGTTGGTGGCATTCAGGCCAATTCCGCCAGCCATCCCGCAAACCGCAATATTGCCCCACAGGTCGATGACCCGGCTGATACCTGCAAGCATGTCACCGCCGACACTGTCGATGCATCCCGCCCAGCGTACGGATTCAAGCGGTTGCTGGCCCCAGTGCAGATCGTGACGGGAAATACATTGGCGGGCACCCAATTCCTCAAGATAATCAAACTGTTCGACTTTGCCGGTGATCGCGTGTACCTCGTAGCCGACACGCGTCAGGATATCGATCGCAAAGCTTCCGACCCCGCCCGATGCCCCGGTTACCACGATTGGCCCTGCTGCGGGAGTCTGGCCCAGCGCTTCCATGCGATACAGTGAAATCGCGGCCGTGAAACCCGCGGTGCCCAGACCCATGGCTTCGCGCGTGGTCAGGCCGGCAGGCAGTGGAACCACGCTGTTGCTGTCGAGACGCAGGTACTGGCTATAGCCGCCATCGCGTTTTTCAGACATCGAACAACCGGTGACCAGCACCTTGTCGCCGGGGGAAAACCGTTCACATTCCGAAGAGACCACTTCGCCGGCGACGTCGATACCGCCGACGAGCGGGAACCGATGCAATATTTTTCCCTTGCCGGTTGCGGCCAGCGCGTCCTTGTAATTGATGCTGGACCATTCACCGCGAATGACGACATCGCCCTTGCTGAGGTCGTCGATGCCAATGGTTTCAATGCCGGAGCGGTAACCCTCGGCATCATTGTGAATACGAAATGCTTTGAACGAATCCGGTATCTGTGTCATTGGTATTGCACCTTTTCTGCTAATCAGTTGCCCTTGTGTATTGCCCGCTTGTCGACGCTCAATGCCGCTTCGTGGACGGCTTCTGAAAGGGTCGGGTGGGCGTGGACGATACGCGCAAGGTCCTCGCTGGCGCCCTGGAACTCCATGGTCACAACGCATTCAGCAATCAGTTCAGATGCATTCGGGCCAATGATGTGTACGCCGAGAATTTCGTCGGTGGTCTCATCCGCCAGCATCTTGACCATACCGGCGGCGTCACCCATCGCAAGTCCGCGGCCGGTAGCAGCAAACGGGAACGATCCACTACGGAAGGCTACGCCTTTTTCTTTCAGTTGCTGCTCTGTCTTGCCGACCCAGGCGATTTCGGGGTCCGTGTAAATGACCCAGGGAACGGTATCAAAGTGAATATGGGCGGCTTTGCCGGCGATCAGTTCGGCCACGGCGATGCCCTCTTCAGAGGCCTTGTGGGCCAGCATCGGTCCGCGGACACAGTCACCCACTGCCCAGACACCCGTCACGCTGGTCTGAGAGCGTTCATTGACGTCGATCTGGCCGCGTTCGTTGAGCTTGACACCGCAGTCGTCAGACAGCAGACCCTGCGTATAGGGTTTACGCCCGACCGCAACCAGCAAACGGTCGAAAACAAGTTCGCTTTCACCCTGCTTGTTTTCGAGCTTGACCCTGACTTCGTCATCGACGACGCTGGCCGATTTGACCAGGGTATCGAGACGGATATCCAGACCCTGTTGCTTGAACAAACGGGCTGCCTGTTTTGCAATATCCACGTCAGCGGCGGGCAGGAAAGCCGGCAATGCTTCGAGCAGAATGACCTCGGAGCCCAGCCGCTGCCAAACGGAACCGAGTTCGAGACCGATGACACCGGCGCCGATGACGCCAAGACGCGCTGGCACCTCGGTCAGATCCAGCGCACCCACGTTGTCGATAATGTACTTGTCATCAAAGGTCACGTTGGGTATTGCAATTGGCACGGACCCACTCGCGAGGATGACGTTCTGCGCTTCGAGCATGACCTTCTCTTCGGACGCATGGGGTGTGAATTCCACCTGGCGATTGGCTAGCAGCCGACCCTTGCCGTGAAACTGTTTGATCTTGTTGGCCTTGAAAAGCTGGGCGACACCGCCGGTCAGCTTGCTGACCACGGTATCCTTGCGCTTGATCATGGTATTGATGTCAATGCTGGCATCTGCAACGCTGATGCCATGGGCGGCGTAATCGTGCTGCAGGTGATGGAAATGCTTGGAACTGTCCAGCAGTGCCTTGGAGGGGATGCAACCGACATTCAGACAGGTGCCGCCCAGGGCCGCCTTGCCATCCTTGCCGGTATTCATGTCGATACAGGCGGTGTGCAGGCCCAACTGCGCCGCCCTGATCGCGGCCACATAGCCGCCGGGGCCGCCGCCGATTACGATTACATCAAATTTTTCAGTCATTTCATTTCCTTGGATCTTATTTGTCAGCTTGAATTAAATTTAATTCAAGCTGACAACTTTTTTATAGGTTTAACAACAGGCGCGCCGGGTCTTCGAGCGCGTCTTTGACTGCAACAAGGAATAACACCGCGTCCTTGCCATCGATGATGCGATGGTCATAACTCAGGGCGATGTACATCATTGGACGCACCACCACTTGACCCTGGTCAACCACCGCGCGCTCCTTGATTGCATGCATGCCGAGAATCGCGCTTTGTGGCGGATTTAACAGCGGTGTTGAGAGCAATGAGCCAAAGGTGCCGCCATTGGTGATGGAAAAGGTCCCGCCCTGCAAGTCCTCGAGCGTGATGGAACCGTCACGCGCCCTGGTGGCGAAGTCCCTGATGCTGACTTCCGCATCGGCCAGGGACATGTGTTCGGCATTTCTGAGTATGGGCACCATCAGTCCGCGTTCGGTCGATACGGCGATACCGATATCCTGGTAACCGTGATAGACGATTTCATCGCCCTCGAGGGAGGCGTTGACGATCGGATGTTTGCGCAAGGCGGCACACACAGCCTTGACAAAAAAGGACATCAGACCCAGCTTGACGCCGTGTTCCTTCTCGAAGGCCTCCTTGTATTTCGCACGCAGATCCATGACCGCCTTCAGATCCACCTCGTTGAACGAGGTCAGGATGGCCGCGGTGTTTTGCGCCTGTTTCATCCGCTCTGCAATGGTTGCACGCAGGCGTGTCATCTTGACGCGTTCTACGGGACGTAACGGAGATGAATCCGCATTGCGCACGTAGTTGATCATGTCACCCTTGGTGATACGTCCGCCGCGTCCGGTGCCGGAGACTTTGCTGACATCGGCCTTTTCTTCTTCCGCGACCCTGCGCGCTGCCGGACTCAATTTTGCCGTATCTCTGACGCGGGCGCTGTTTTGGCTTCTGCAGCAGGTTTGGCCGGTTCGTCAGCGGATTTTGCCGGTTTTTCGGCCGGCTTCTCCGCTTCTTCGGTCGGCTTTTCCGCGGCTGCTACAGCGCCTTCTTCGATAACGCCGAGCAGTTCATCGCTGGTGACGGTTTCACCGCTTTCGCGGAGTATTTTTTTGAGCACACCGTCTACCGGGGAGGGCACTTCCAGCACCACCTTGTCGGTCTCCAGATCGACAAGGTTTTCATCCCGGCGGATGCTGTCACCTGGTTTTTTATGCCACGCGGCGACCGTTGCATCTGCGACGGATTCGGGAAAACCGGAACTTTGATTTCTGTACTCATCGTTTTCCTCGTTCGGGATCAGTGCGACGGCATAAATTGGCTGCCAACCCCGGATAGTAAATTAAAGTGCGCCATGTGTTCTGTTAAACGCCCGCTTCAGGGTCTTTCACCAGCACCGATAGTGATGGCTTCCTGTACCAGTTTGCGCTGCTCTTCAATATGCACCTTATGATAACCCACAGCCGGAGAAGCCGAACTCGGCCGGCCTGCGTAATAAAGTGTCTGCCCTTCGTGCATATCCCGCAGAAGGTTGTGCATGGTCTGGTACCAGGCACCCTGGTTTCGGGGTTCTTCCTGACACCATACAATTTCGCAGTCGGAAGGGTAGCTGTCAAAAATGAAGGACAATTCCTGGTGCGGAATCGGGTAAAGTTGCTCGACCCGTACCACTGCAATGTCATTGCGTTCGGTTTCGTCAAGCGCGTCCATCAGGTCGTAATAAACCTTGCCGGCGCACAGGACCACGCGTTTGACCTGCTGCTTGTCAACGATGCGCCCATCATCGATAACCAGTTGGAAACCGCCACTTGTCAGTTCCTCCAGGGTCGAGGTGGAAGCCTTGTTTCTGAGCAGGCTTTTCGGTGTCATGACGATCAGCGGCTTGCGTGTCGTCATCCTGATCTGACGGCGGATCATGTGGAACATCTGCGCCGGTGTCGAGGGTACGCATACCTGGATATTATCGTTTGAGCACAGCTGCATGAAACGTTCCAGGCGCGCGCTCGAGTGCTCCGGTCCCTGGCCCTCATAACCATGTGGCAAAAACAGCGTCAGACCGCACAGACGGCCCCACTTGGCTTCACCGGAGCTCAGGAACTGGTCGATGACGACCTGTGCGCCGTTGGCAAAATCCCCAAACTGCGCTTCCCATATGACAAGCGTTTCCGGCGCGGCGGTGGCGTAGCCATATTCAAAGCCCAGTACGGCCTCTTCGGATAACAGGGAGTCAATAATGTGCACATCGATCTGCGGGTTGATTTCCTCCAATGGCGTGTACACGGAGCCATCAACCTGGTTATGCAAAACGGCATGGCGGTGGAAGAAGGTGCCACGACCGGTATCCTGGCCGACCAGGCGCAGACTTGTGCCGGTCCTGATCAGGGTGGCGTAGGCGAGAGTCTCGCAGAACCCCCAGTCCAGACGTAGCTTTCCACGTGCCATTTTTTTCCGGTCATCGATAATTTTCTTGACCCGGGGATGCAGAACGAACCCGTCCGGCAAGGTCGTCATCTTTTCCCCCAGTCGCTTGATCTCATCGGCATCGACGCCGGTCTGGATACCGCTGCCGGCATAGCCGCCGCCGTGATCGAAGTTTTGCCACTTGGCGGCGTGCTTGTTGGTGCGCGGATGCGACTCGACATCGGCCACCTGTTCGCCGTCATCCAGTTTGCGGCGGTATTCATCCATTAAAATTTGCGGATAATCGGGCTCGATGATGTTGCGTCTGACCAGGTCATCGGCATATTTTTGCCGGGTCGTCTGCAGGTCGCGGATGATCTTGTACATCATCGGCTGGGTCGCGGCGGGTTCGTCGGCTTCATTGTGACCGTGCTTGCGGTAACAGATCAGATCGATGACCACGTCACGGTTGAACTCCTGGCGAAAATCGCAGGCGATTTTCATGACGTGATGGACCGCTTCCGGGTCATCTGCATTGACGTGGAAAATCGGTGCGTGAACCATCTTGGCGATCGCGGTGCAATACAGCGTGGAGCGCACGTCCAGCTTGTTGCTGGTGGTAAAGCCGATCTGGTTATTGATGATGATATGCATCGTGCCGCCGACTGCAAAACCGCGCACTTCGGACATCTGGAACAATTCCATGATCACGCCCTGGCCGGCGAAGGCCGCGTCGCCGTGGATCAGTATTGGCATGACCGTGTCCAGCGTCTCATCCCTGCGACGGACCAGGCGTGCGCGTGCGGAACCGACCACCACCGGGCAGACGATTTCCAGGTGTGACGGGTTAAAGGCCAGCGCCATGTGCACCTCGTTACCCGGAGTCTGGATATCCGATGCAAATCCCAGGTGATACTTGACATCCCCGGGGCGATCCGGATTGTTGCTGGCGTGGACGCCTTCAAATTCATCGAACAGTATCGACGGGGATTTGCCGAGAATGTTGACCAGCACGTTCAGACGCCCGCGGTGCGCCATACCGATGACGACCTCTTCAACGTCGTGCTGTCCGGCATACAGGATGGTTTCGTGCAACAACGGAATCAGGCTGTCTCCGCCTTCGAGTGAAAATCTTTTCTGACCGACGTAACGGGTATGCAGGTATTTTTCCAATCCCTCGGCCGAGGTCAGCATCTGCAGGATACGCAACCGGTCGGCGTTGTTGACGTCGTAGTAACCCTGGGAACCTTCCAGTCTTCCCCGCATCCAGTCGCGCTTGACGGTATCGACCATGTGCATGTATTCCGTGCCGATGCTTTTGCAATAGACACGTTCGCATAATTCGATGATGTCCCTGAGCTTCATACGCGGCGAGGACACTGCCAGGGAGCCGGTATCAAACTCGTGGTCGAGGTCGGATTCGTTCAGGTCATGGAAGTCGAGCTTGAGATCGGCGACCGGCGCATGGTGGGCACGGCCCAGCGGATCCAGTTTCGCGATTTCGTGACCACGGATGCGGTAGGAGTTGATCAGGCGCGATACGCTGGCCTGCTTGCGGTCGGTGAACTCGGTACCGGTCGCCGGGTAGCCCATGGTGCCCAGTGGCAGGTTACGAAAACGTTCTTCGACTTCGATGTGACCGGTTTCCGGTTCTTCCGCTGCTGGCATCGATTCGAAATATTTGCGCCACTGCTCCGGTACTTTTGCCGGGTTTTCCAACCAGGTTTCGTACCATGCTTCTATATAGGACGCATTGCCACCATAAAGGTGCGAGGTCAGGTATAACTGCTCCAGTGTTGAGCTCACTATGTCGGTGCCTTCCGGGTTCTGCTAATTGATGATTATCTGGTGTCGAGCCACGTAGGATACAACACCTTAAAATGTCCTACTCGAACATTTTATTGCCCAGCGGTCAGTATAACTGACTGGGGAGAGTGTTTGCAGGTCGATAAACCGGGTCAGATAAATTGCTCTCCTGCATGAACCAGAATCCCCATGCTCAACCGGAGTCCCATTTCAGAATTGCGGATGCTGACCATAACTAGACATTGATTCCTAATCTGCATGGGCGCCGAGGGGGCGTAGTATCCTGTTTCAGGACACATCGTTAACCCATCCATGGGGATTCGGGCTCGACTCCTGTCTCGCACGGTCCTGAAACAGGATACTACACCCCCTCGGCTATGAGGTTAAGCGTAGGTCAATGGTTTCAGCTGGATATGCACGGCGGTCAGTAGAAGCTGGGGTGGGTGGTTATTACCAGGACCGTACGAGGCAGGCAAGGTGAGACCGGGAACCGGTCGAGAGGGTGGCCTGGGCCAAAGCCGAGTATCGAGCCCCCCATGGATGGGTTCATGGGCGTGTCCTGGGAATAACTACCCACCCCAGCTTCCCACCCCCAAGCAGAATAAGCGGGACACCTGTGAGGTCAGATTATTATTGCCACAAAAGCCTTTCAATAGTTAAAACGAAACCTCGCAGGAAACAGTGATGTGGCTGCTTTACCAGGTCAGTCACCACTCACCAACAGGAAATGGCCGTTGTTGATCAAGTTTGCCAGGGTCTCGAGTGACGCCAGGTCCAGCATGTCAGCTTTGAGTCGGGGTTGTTCGCTTTTACACAGGGTCTCGGCCAGCAGAACGCTGCAGTCATATGCCTGGCCGGCGGCGTACAGACGGGCACCCCGGTTGTTTTCAACCCATGTCAGACGTGTCCAGGGGTTGCGCATCAGACGGACGTCCTGGCTTAGCGCCTTGTGCAATTTTTCAGCACTGATCGCGGCGGGCGGTGGCATCGGGTCGTTTGCCAGCCTGAAGCGGCTCATAAAGGCGGCCAGGAAGTTGTCCAGATCCGGGTTCGCATCAATACCCGCCAGCATCAGCTTACGCAGGTTTTGCAGCGCCTTGCGGTCAATCTCACCGGCCCGGATGGCCGTTTCAAGTTCCGGGTCCGCATATCTCCCGCCTTCCTGGCCTTCGCTTGCGAGCCATTCACCCAGACCCTGTAGCAGGTCTGCAGCAGAGGGCGCGCGTGCACCGATGGACCAGGTCATACCGGCTTCCAGTGCGACACCGTGGTGGGCAATATTGGGTGGCAGATAGAGCATGTCGCCGGCCTCGAGCACCCATTCCTGTTCAGGGGTGAATTGCTTCAGGACATTCAAGGGACAGCCGTCCAGCAATGCCGGTTCGAAGACACTGGCAATCTGCCAGCGGCGCCTGCCCTCGGCCTGCAGCAAAAACACGTCATACTGATCGACATGTGGCCCGACTGAACCACCCGGGGCGGCGAAGCTGATCATCAGGTCATCCAGCCGCCAGCGTGGGATAAAACTGAACTGCTGGATTAAATCCTGTAGCGGTGCGTAGTGCTTTTCCACATCCTGCACCAGCAGGGTCCAGTTCGTTTCCGGTAAATCGGAAAAATACGTCTCGTTGAACGGACCGTGCTCAAGTTCCCAGTCCGCGGCTTCGAATGAACCCCTGACCATACGCGACTCGGCCATTTCCTCGCAGGCCAGGCCTGCCAGGTCGTCGCCGTCGAGCAGGGGCTTAAAGCCCGGGATCGCCTGCCGGATCAGGCAGGGTTGTTTTTGCCAGTATTGCTCGAGGAACTGTCCGGGCGTCAGCGTGCCCAGCGGTGCGCTCACTGACGCTCCCGGCCGAGGGACCGGGCCATTGCTTCTGCGTTGCCGGTGTAGGTGGCGGGCGTGAGTTGCAAAAGTTTCTGCCTGGCTTCAGGGGGAATTTCCAGCGACTGGATAAATTTCACCATGATGTCCGCGCTGATGGTCTTGCCGCGTGTCAGGGTCTTGAGCTGCTCGTAAGGGTTTTCGATGCCATATAGACGCATCACCGTCTGGATTGGCTCGGCCAGGACTTCCCAGCTGTTGTCTAGGTCCTCACCGAGTTTTTCCCTGTTGAGTTGCAGTTTGCTGAGACCTTTGAGCAACGATGAATATGCGATTATTCCATGGCCCGCCGCGGTGCCGATAGTGCGCAAAACGGTGGAATCGGTAAGGTCCCTTTGCCAGCGTGAAACCGGCAGCTTTTCAGCCAGGTGACCCAGCAGTGCGTTTGCAACGCCGAGGTTGCCCTCGGCATTTTCAAAATCGATCGGATTGACCTTGTGTGGCATGGTGGACGAACCAATCTCACCGGCAACGGTTTTCTGGCTGAAGTAGCCGATGGAAATATAGGCCCAGATATCCCGGCACAAATCGATCAGGATGGTGTGGTAACGGCTGAGCGTGTGAAAGCACTCGGCCATCCAGTCATGGGGCTCGATCTGGGTCGTCCACGGGTTAAAGGTCAGACCCAGTGATTCGACAAACTGTTGCGCAAAAACCGGCCAGTCCACTTGCGGGCAGGCGGCGATGTGCGCGTTGAAATTTCCGACTGCGCCGTTGATCTTTCCAAATATGGGTTGCTGCAGCAGTTGCCCTGTCTGTCGTTGCAAACGCATGACCACGTTGGCGATTTCCTTGCCCATGGTCGTCGGAGAAGCCGTCTGTCCATGCGTGCGGGACAGCATGGCGACCCCGGCATATTCGTCCGCCATGTTTTTCAGGGCGTGATCAATTTCGGCAAAGACCGGTTGCCAGATTCGCTCGCGCGCGTCTTTTACCATCAGCGCGTAGGAGAGGTTATTGATGTCTTCCGAGGTGCAGGCAAAGTGCAGGAATTCGGCAAGGTCGGCCAGTTCTTTCTGTGCAGCAAAACACTCTTTCAGATAATACTCGACCGCCTTGACATCGTGGTTGGTGGTCGCCTCGATGGCCTTGACCCTTTGCGCCGCGTCCTGCCCGAAATCGCTGACCAGGCTGTCGAGAAACGTGTTTGCTTCCTTGCCCAGGGCGGGTACCTGGGGAAAGAAAGAACTGGCGGCAAGCGCCTGGAACCAGCGGATCTCGACGATCACGCGGTAACGGATCAGACCGTATTCACTGAAAATTTCCCGCAGACCGGCGGTACGGCCGGCATAACGTCCGTCAACAGATGAAATAGCGCTAAGGGGTGAAAGCTGCATGTTTTTTTAACTCTTTTCAAGGCCGGATTATGATACCACCGGGAGCCGTGCAAAGGGCCATTGCCCGGCGTTTTTCGCGGCAGGAATACATAATTATTATTTTCGGCATCGAAACCGGTGTATGCAACCATTCGGACCAGTCCGCTGCTTGCTTTAATTCCGTGCTGATAAAAATACCGGCAGCGTAACGGTATAAACTTGTAACGGTTGGTTTTTTTTCTGGGATTTGACTGGAGTGATTGATATGAACAAGACGCGGACCGAACGGGACACGATGGGTGAATTACAGGTTCCGGCAGATGCCCTGTGGGGCGCACAAACGCAACGTGCGGTGAACAATTTCCCGGTCAGCGGCATACCGATACCTGCGGCCCTGATCCGCGCGCTGGGTCTGATCAAGTCGGCGGCAGCGAGTGTCAACCGTGGCCTCGGCCTGTTGGATGACGCGAAGGCGGAAGCCATCATGACGGCGGCCGGCAAGGTGATCAATGGTGATTTAGATGACCAGTTTCCAATCGACATATTCCAGACCGGTTCCGGCACCAGCAGCAACATGAACGCCAACGAGGTCATTGCCCACCTGGTCGCCCGGCAGGGACTCGAGGTGCACCCCAACGACGACGTCAACATGGGGCAGAGTTCCAATGACGTGATCCCGACCGCCATCCAGGTCAGTGCCTGTCTCGAAACCAGTGAAGCACTGTTGCCGGCGTTACGGCATTTACAGCACGGTGCTCGATACAAGGGCAGAGGAACTGAAAGACGTGGTTAAAACCGGCCGCACACACCTGATGGACGCCATGCCGGTGACTTTCGGACAGGAACTGGGATGCTGGTCACAGCAGGTACAAGTCAAACATCGAGCGTATCCGCAGTGCCCTTGAGCGTCTGAAACGTTTGCCCCAGGGTGGCAGCGCGGTCGGTACCGGGATCAACGCCCACCCGGAGTTCGGACCACGCATGGCGGCAGCATTGAGTGCGTCAACCGGGTTCGGGTTCGTGCCTGCAGAGAATTATTTCGAAGGCATCAGTTCCCAGGATGCATCGGTCGAACTGTCCGGGCAGCTAAAGACCCTGGCCTGCAGCCTGATGAAAATTGCCAATGACCTGCGTCTGATGAATTCGGGACCGCTGGCGGGTATTGGCGAGATTGCCTTGCCGGCCTTGCAACCCGGTTCTTCCATCATGCCGGGCAAGGTCAACCCGGTCATTCCGGAAGCGGTTTGCATGGTCTGCGCCCAGGTGATCGGTAATGACAACGCCGTCACCATCGGCGGCCAGGCCGGTAATTTCCAGCTCAACGTGATGTTGCCGATGATCGCGCACAACCTGCTGCAGAGTATTGGTTTACTGGCCAATGTCAGCCGTCTGCTGGCCGACTCCGCCATCAGCGGTTTTACGGTCAACCTCGATTCAATCAGGGATTCGCTGGAGCGTAACCCGATCCTGGTCACCGCCCTGAATCCGGTGATCGGCTACGAACTGGGCGCGGCGACGGCCAAGCAGGCTTACAAAGAGGGCCGCTCGATCCGTGATGTGGCCAGGGAAACCACCGGGCTTTCCGATGAGGAACTGGAACGTTTGCTGGACCCGCTCGAGTTGACCAGGGGCGGGATCAGGGGCTGAAGCAATTGTGCGCGGCGGATACGGATGTCTGCCGCCGGTCTTTGGCCACGGCATTTCAATACCCTGATGCAAAGATCGTCCTCATCCGCCGTCAATTGCAGTCGTAATGCGGCGGGTGACGAGGCCTTTGCGGCTTTACCATCACGGAACAGGAAAACGTTTTTTTGCGTGTGTTCCGCGGCAAGCTGCAAGCGCCGCAGTTCAGCAAAGGACAGGGCATCGGGCCAGGCCAGCACCGCGCCACCGGCAATACCGCGCACGACCTGTTCGCAGGCCCATAACGATTCAGCCCGGTTTTTTGTCCGCACCAGCAGTAACTTCTCCAGCGCCAGGCCATGACCGTGCAGGGCGGACGGGTAGGGTATCCATGGCGGGTCGATCATGCTTATCCAGTGGCCATCCCGGCTGAGCAGCGCCAGCACCGGCAGTAGCAGGCTCAGTTCGCCGCAACCGGCGGTATCAGTGACCAGTTCCGTGACCGCACCCAGCGGCCAGCCACTGCCAGGCAAGGCCTCATCCAGGACGGTATGGCCGGTGCTCAAGGCTGGTATACGGTGTGTGACCTGCTTGCCGCGCCAGAGCAACGGGTGGGAGGCCAAGGCCGCTAACGGGCCGGGTGACGTTGCCGCAGGGGAAGACGGTAATGCCACGGCTCAACTTTCCATGCTGGGTCTTATCACGCCCACGGCCCGGCCTTCGATGACGAGCGACTGGCGGCGCAGGTCGACCCGGATGGGCTGAAACTCCGGGTTCTCGGCTAACAGGCTGACCTGGTGACCGTTACGCATAAAACGCTTGACGGTCACCTCGTCATCCAGGCGTGCGACGACAATCTGCCCGTTGCGGGCTTCGGGTGTGCGGTGCACGGCCAGCAGGTCGCCATCCAGGATGCCGGCATTGAGCATGCTGTCACCCTCGACCCGCAAAAGGTAATGGGGACGGGAGGAGAACAACAGCGGATCCACCCTGTACTCGTTTTCAATGTTTTCCTGCGCCAGTATCGGGCTGCCGGCCGCGACCCGCCCGATCAGTGGCAGGGGCGTGCGCAGGGCGTTTGACGGGGGCAGGTTGGCGGGCGACAGGGCGGTGAGTGTAAGGCCACGGGAGCGCCCCGCCTCGATGCGGATTACACCCTTGTGTTCAAGTGCGCGCAGATGGCTCTCAGCCGCATTGGGTGAACGGAAGCCAAAGTGTTTTGAGACATCATTTCTGGTTGGAGGAAATCCTTCAGAATCAATATGATCTGATATAAATGTGAGAATTTCCTTTTGACGCTTGGTTAATGGTTTTTCGCGCATGCCGGCAGCCTTGTTTATATACTATAAATATATACAGTATTCTGATTTTATTCAACTGCCGCATAAACACGGGTCCGGGGCCCTTTCCGTCACTCCGCCCGGGGTTTAAAAAGGTAACTCCAACGCGTCGCTGATGAAATGGTTGAGCTTGGCCGCAGTACGGAAAATCCGCGTCGATTTGGTCACCAGTGCAGAACTGAGTGCCTCTTCTTTATCGACCCCGGTCATCAGGTAAAAGCTCTTGCGTTTCAAGTCTTCGATATGTTTTGCATCGGGGGTGTAACCGCGTGGCGGGCGTTGCAGCGAATCGCCCTGCACACCACCCATGCGTTTGGCGCCGGCTGAGCGAACCAGCTTTCCCCATGCCGCAGGGTTATCGGCGATAAACTCCCGGATCATGCCCAGTTGTTTGGCCGGCGGACGCCATATGCCGCCACCGATCGAGATACCGTCTGTTTCGATATGCAGATAAAAACCGGGGGCGTGGGCATCGCGGCCGGCCCGGTGCCGGAAGTGGCAGGCCGCGTGGGTCTTGTAAGGCGTTTTATCCTTGGAAAAACGCGTGTCACGGTAAATACGGAACATGGATCCGCCATGCGCCCGCGGGTCTGCAATATAGTAAGGCGAGATGGACTCGAGGTGTGGCGCCATGCAGCTGATGTATTCGCCCATTGGTTCAACCACGGATGCGAGATAACGCTGCTTGTTGGCGGCGAACCAGTCACGGTTGTTGTTCTTCTTGAGTTCGTTGAAGAAGGCGAATAAATCCTTGGGAAAGCCTTTGAATTTTGACATTGTATGTTTGGTTCCTGAATCAAGGCCGGTAGTACGGATAACGCCAGTAATAGGTACCGTAAAACGGGTAGTGCCAGTAATACGGTGTGTACATACCGTAATAGTCGTAATAAACCCGGTCTATGCGTTCGGGCCACAGGGTCATGAACTCGATATCGACAACTGGAAAGAGGTAGTCATATTCACCCACCTTGCGGATATCCATATGGATGATCTTTCCGGTCAGCGTGACCTCGCGGCCCTTTTCAAATACCTCCGGGTCGTAAAAACCCGGCTTGCATGCGATAAATCGTCCGTCGGCCTTGTCGGTGTCCCGAGGGCGCATTGATGTGCCCAATTGCCGGGAAAGGATTTCAAAGCAGGTGTAGTCCTTCTCTGGCCGGGTTTCGAGTATCACGCCACCCCAGCGGACCGGCGTCTGCAGGTTTTTGTCGCTGGTGTTTTGCGGAATCAACGCAACGTAATCGCCTTTCAGTTGCTCCGGAATGGTGGTGCAGGCGGAAAGCAGAAATCCCATTATCATGATCAGGCAGGTGATGCAAAGCAGACGCTTCATTTCAAATCTCCCATGCGTTGATGTCCGGATGCTGTGCCGGTCGTCAGGACGCTGAACGTGGCTGAAAGCGTCTGATCAGGTCCGACAACTCCTGCTGGTTGCCCGAATCGCGCGAATAACGGCAGCGGGTATAGAGTTCAGCAATCCTCAATATAGTATCTCCCTTGTATTTTAATTGACCTGTGGCGTTTAGCGCGAGTTCCGTGGCGGCCATGGAGGGGTTCGAAATAAAGCCGGCCTTTGCCAGTTTCCGGGTGAATTTCTTCCATAAACGCAGCAGCGGGTCCGGGCTTCTGGATGAACGGAATTTCAGCAGCATGGGTACCAGCATGAAAACGATGGTGCCGAAAACAAGGATGACAGCGATCATCGCGATGACCAGTTTCGCCGGACCCAGCATTTCCCAGCCGAAAACTGAAAACAGACGCGACTGGCGGTCGGAGCCAAAGGCGACCACCCAGTTGTTCCAGCCACGCTGAAACAGGTCAAAGGTGTTGCGCGCATTCCTCAGCCATTCAAAATCGAACAGGTAGCGGCGTTGGTCGAGTGACTCCACTGCGCCCTGTTCGACACGTTCCGGCGCCACCGCGGCGGTCGGGTCGATACGTGTCCAGCCGGAACCCCTGACCCAGACTTCCGACCAGGCGTGGGCATCGGATTGCCGGACCAGCACGTAAGCGCCGATACTGTTGAAATACCCCCCCTGGTAACCGGTTACCACACGCGCCGGGACACCGGCCATGCGCATCATGACGGTGAACGCTGAGGCATAATGTTCGCAAAACCCTTCCCGGGTATCGAACAGGAACTCGTCCACGGTGTTCTGGCTGAGCAATGGCGGGTTCAAGGTGTAACGAAATTTCTGCTGGTGAAAATAGTCCAGGGCCCTGCGGATAATTTCGGTGTCACTGCTGGCCTCGCTACGCCACTCGGACATCATCTCCGCAGTTCTCGGATTAAACCCTTCCGGCAGGTCGAGCGCCGCCCGCAGCAGGGTTTGCCTGAGTACCGGGCTGTCGTGAAAATCCGGATCGGAGGCCATGACGTAATCGCGTAACTCGGTGACCGGATGAGAGGCGATTAACTGGTAGTCAACGGTCAATTTTGTTCTTGCCGGGATCAGCGCCGGATAGTCCAGCGCAAACAGCCATTTCTGTTCCGTTGGTTCCATCTGGATTTCGTAACGAATCGGCGCTGTCTCCGGGTCCGGCTTACTGTCGGCCCGCAGGTTGCGGCCGAGGTAACCAACCTGCCAGCTTCTGCCGTCGAAATCCCAGAATACCGGTCCGCGCCAGTACAGGTCGGCGCTCCTGGGTATGGCGCTTTCAAAGGTGGCGCGAAACGCCGGTGAGTCATCCATGAACAGACTTTGAATACTGCCTGGGGACATCGAGTCGGACAGACCGGAGCGGGAATCCAGCGCATCCTCGGGCAGACCCCAAAGCGGGCTGCCCCAGCGTGGAAAGAGTAAAAACAGCGCCAGGCCGACAGGCAAGGCGAGCGCCAGCAGGCCGGCGCCGAACCCCAGTTCCGATAACAGGTTCCGGTCGGTCGCAGGCATCTTGTCGAGGACAGCGTATGCCTCGCAGCGTTGCAGGTACAGGAAGGCGATCAACGAACTGAGCAGGCAGGCGACGATGTAAATGATCATCGGCACGCCCTGGGAGAAGAGGAACTGGGTGCCGCAAAGAAACAGACTCAGGCTGGCGACAACCCGTGCATCGCGGATGCGAAAGGTTTCCAGTAATTTCAGCGACAGCATCAGTACCAGCATGCTGACCGCTGCGCGTCTGCCAAGCAGCCCGCCGTAAGTGATGACCAGCGCACCCACGGCCAGCGCCGTCGCCACGATACGCAGGATCATGGGCATCGGTTTCCATCCGCGGAATTCCGCCAGCAGGCGCCAGGCAATGGGCAACAGCGTGATCGGCACCAGGTGCAGGGGCATGCTGGCCAATTGCGGCGTCATGCTTATCAACAGGGTGGTTATCACCCAGATAATTCCGCGCCGGTCAAGCAGTGCTGTCGGTGTCGATTTCATGACAGGTACAGTGCCAGCGATTCCAGGCACTTCGAGCGGTGAGCCGCGCCTATACCTGTCCCGATCGAAATGCCGGGAAGTTTCAGGCTGTAGGTAAGCTGTTTGTGGTCGGCGGCGATAACCCATGCGGTGAGGATGGACAGACGTTTTTCAATGTCATCACCCCTTAACAGGTCCCAGTCGAGTTCACATGCATTTTCACGCGGGATTTCCATTTCCAGGCTGTAAAGTTCATCGTGGCGGGCGCTGGCTCGCCAGGCGATCCGCTGTCTGGAATCACCTGCCTGGTATTTACGCAGACCGTGAACCTCGTCACCGTCACCTTTTGTGGCACGGCCGGTCTGACCATGGCCCGTCTTCGGCAACGGCGGCGCCATCCTCGCCGGTGCCGGGTAGACCAGGCAGCGGGTGTTTGGAAATATCCATGACCAGGCCTTGAAAAGACCCAGTGGAAAACGCGTTTCGAGTCGAAAAGACGGCATTTCCAGCCACCCGCGTCGCAGTGTCGGGTGCCTTAAAACCATTGAATTGTTACTGTTGAGACTGAAGTCCGTACAGTCCATGGGCTTGTTGAAGCCGGCCTGTACCGCAAAACGCTGACGCTCATCACCATTGGACACAAAGACACGGAACTGCGCATCCTCACCGCAAAACACGGGTTCGGACCAGATGCTGTCTATTTTCAGACCGGACAGGTTGCGGTAGGCGATCAGCGTCGTCAACTGGGCGATGGTACCTAGTAAGAAGACCAGTATCAGGGCCATGTTATTGTTGAAATTGAGCCCGCCGAGCGCCATGAAAACCAGCATGAAGCCAAACCCCCAGCCAAACTTTGTCGGCAGCACGAAGATGTGCCGGTACTCAAGTTCAAACGGCGGTGTCAGCGGCCCGCGCTTGGCCAGAACGCGCCGCTTGATCCAGCCGGTGATGTTGTCTCTGATGGATTGGCGGGCGGTTGGGGCGGCGACCGTTGCCATCGTCCGGCTCAGGGGATGGCGACCTGGTTCAACAAATCTGAAATTTGCTCTTTTACCGATCTTTCCATGCCATGCGGTACGCTCATGCGGTGACGTGCGAGGCTGGGGAATATCGCCTTGACGTCTTCGGGGATGGCAAAATCACGACCTTCCAGGTAGGCGTATGCCTTGCTGCAATGCAGCATGGCGATACCTGCGCGCGGTGAAAGACCCGTTTCGAACCAGCGGTTGTTGCGGGTGCCGGCGAGCAGCGCCTGTACGTAGTCCAGCAGCGCCGGGCTGACGTGTACCTTGGTACAGTCCTCGCTGAGCAGCAATACATCATCCGGACTGATGATAGGCCGGGTGTCACGCAATACCAGCAACCTGTCCCTTGCTGTTAACAGTTCACGTTCAACTTCCGGTTCCGGAAACCCCAGGGATATGCTCAGCAGGAACCGGTCCAACTGGGAATCGGGCAGGGGGAAAGTGCCACCAAGATCGAGCGGATTCTGCGTGGCAATGACAAAAAATGGCTTTGGCAGTGCATGCGTCTGACCCTCGATCGTGACCTGGCCTTCCGCCATCGCCTCGAGCAAGGCGCTCTGCGACTTCGGCGTGGCACGGTTGATTTCATCGGCCAGCACCAGTTGGGCGAAAATGGGACCCGGGTGAAATTCGAATTTTTCAAGGTCACGGCGGTAGATCGAAACACCCAGGATATCGGCTGGCAACAGATCGCTGGTGAACTGGATACGTTGGTAGCGGACGCCGATGACGGCGGCAAGCGCGTGTGCCAACGTGGTTTTGCCGACACCGGGCAGATCCTCGATCAGCAGATGGCCGCCGGCGAGCAAACAGCTGAATGCGAGCTTCACCTGCTGTCTCTTGCCCATGACAATGTTGTTGACGGTGTTGACTGCATCCTTAAGCCTGTCGTGACGATCGGCCTCGGAGACGGGTGTCTGTAGGGAGAATTCGCTCATGCTTCAGGTTTCCAGCAATTCGTTGACTTTTGCGGCACAGATGAAGTCATTTTCGGACAGGCCGCCGATGGCGTGGGTGGTGTAACGGACTTCACAATAACCATATCCGGCGCAAAAGTCCGGGTGGTGTCCCTGTTGTTCGGACAGGTAAGCCAGGGCGTTGATAAATGACATGGTTTGCAAAAAACCCTTGAACTTTAACGTTCTGACAATGCTTTTCCTGTCAGTCGACAAATCCCAGCCCGGCAGTTCACCCAGGTAGCTTGCTGAAATATCTTCGTCCAGTGGACAAACGCCCCCTTCACAAGGCTTGCAATGCTTGTCGCTAAAGTTCTCCAAACCTGCTCCCTGGTCCGATCTCATTACTTATGCTGCTGTCCCTGTCACGCTGGCTTATCCCTTGTCACAGTATACATACACTGGCGATGAAACTCATTTCATGGAAGAAACATGGCTGCATCAGCAATTGTTGGGAATACACTTTATCGGAACGCCGGGTCAAAGCCAAACCGGTCAACGAATGCCAAAGCCGACCTGTACGGACATTGCTTATGCCCCTGGTTTCACCGGCATGTTGATACCGTTTCTGTGGCGCCCACAATCATTGAGGCCCAGGTCACGACGGGGTACGTATAATAGCGCCAGTAATTGAGGGGTTTTGCTATACTGAAGCTGAATGATTGAAAGACACCGGCAGCCCTTGCAGAACGGCTTGTAACCCCGTACATGCCGATTAAAGTCGGTGTAAGAAAAACGGGTTTTGGGAAGCTGCAAAACATGCACAGATTTATTTTTGCTATTGCCGTCCTGGTCTTACTGGCAACTGCGCCAGCGGCAAGTGCGCAAATCTATAAGTGTAATGGCCCGGCAGGACCCATCTTTACCGACAAGGTGTGTGGGCCCGAAGCGACAAAAGTCGAGATCGAAGAGACTTCCGGGCTGGGTGGTGTCTACGATGAAACCATAGCGGAACTGGCCAAAGATAAGGCGCAACGTGAAGCGGAGCGCACTGCGGCCAACCGTCTCAAGGCGAACCCCACCGTGATTAACAATCAGTTCACCACCGTCAACACGGAACCCGCCGGGTATTGGCTGAACAATCCATATTTGCGGCCGCTACATCGCCCGCGACCAAGACCGGAGCCAAAACCGGAACCGGCGGTGCCCGGCACACTGGGCAAACCCAAAAAATGACCTGAAGGTTTCAATCACCGCCCCGGACCGGCGGGGCAAAATTTTATTGTCCCTGTTGCGCCGGCGTTGCCCTTGTCACAGTATACGACTACTGGTGTTGCAAGCCGTTTCATGGAAGTATCATGGTCGCAACTCGGTATGTTGAGTGAACACTTGTTCTGAATGCTGAAATAATAATAATCCGATATGCAAAATAGACCGTCAACCTGCATAGCACTTGTTTTGCCCGGTGGTGGCGCGCGTGGCGCCTACCAGGTGGGGGTGCTCAAAGCCATCGATGAACTCGCGGCGCATGGCAAAAACCCGTTCCCCGTCATTTGCGGGACCTCGGCCGGCGCCATCAATGCGGCTGTCATGGCCAGTCATGCCCACGAGTTCTCTACCGGGGTTCAGCGCCTCGAAAAGTTCTGGCGGAGTATGTATTGTGCGCGTGTCTACCGTACCGATGCCTGGACGGTGTTCAAACACGCCATGCGGTTTGCCATAAACCTGTTTTCGGCTGGTTTGATCAGGACCGATCCAAAGGCTTTCCTGGACAATATGCCGTTACGCCGGTTTTTGCAGAGCACGCTGCGCCTGGAGGGTATCCAGACTGCCATCGACCTTGGTGCACTGCGCGGAGTTGCAGTTACTGCATCGGGCTATACCAGCGCCAGCGCGACCAGCTATTTCCAGGCGCAGGCGGGTATTGCGGCGTGGGAACGCACACGCCGCAGGGGCACGGCCACCCGCTTGGACATCCATCACCTGCTGGCCTCGGCAGCCCTGCCGATCCTGTTTCCCGCCGAACGCATCGGTAACGAGTACTTTGGTGACGGCGGTATGCGCATGGTGGCCCCGCTGAGCCCCGCCATACACCTCGGTGCAAACCGCATCATGGTCATTGGCACACGTGATGAAAAACCTGACTTGCCGCCTGAAAGTCCGACACACTATCCGTCGGCAGGTGAAATTGGCGGTTACCTGATGGATACCATTTTCATGGACACGCTCAATGCCGACCTGGCGCGGATGAGGCGGATTAATCGTACCCTTGAACTTGTACCTGAAGAAAAGCGCATGCAGGCCGGTCTGATCAAAATCGATAGCCTGGTGATCAAACCCAGCAAGGATTTACGTCATATTACCCGCGATCACGTCCGGGAAATCCCGCTGAGCGTCCAGCTTTTACTGCGCGCACTGGGTGGATGGGGCAGGGACTGGCGGATGGCCAGTTACCTGCTGTTTGCATCCAGTTACTGCAGCGAATTAATCGATCTTGGTTACGCGGATGGTATGAACGCGCAGGCGGAAATTATCCGTTTCCTGAAAGATTAGACCGTGCCGGTTTGACTTCGGCCAGCTTACCCTGTTCCGCCGTATTCGGTGGCACGGTTCTGAACTCGGGGTTGGCGGGATTTTCTATCCGTTCACGTGGGAAATCATCCACCTCTATGACCCTGGCGCTTGCCTTCTGAGCCAGCCTGACCATCGTTGCCTGTTCTTCGGTTATCACACCGCTCTCGGTTGCCCGTTTGACCAGGCCTTCGTAATTTTCAAAATTGACGGATTGTTTCAGGGCGTTCCTGATTGCGCGTTCGGCGGCCTGCGCCTCCAGAACGAGGTGAAATGCCTTGTTTACGCATCCGGTAGCATCATCACGATCGGAAATGAATACGCCGTCGGTCAAGCGGTCGCGGCTTGCGTTTTCGCTGAGTAACAACTGCGCCACCTGTTTGGAGGTTTTGTCAGACGGACCGGCATGTGGCAGACCTAGTGGAAACACGATCAGGCGTACGATACGGCCGAGCAACGGCACGGGAAAGTTCTGGATAACACCGAGAAGGCTTTGCTGGATGGTGTACAGACTGTCTTCCATGCCCCATTGCAGCAGGGGCAGGTCGCCGGCGGGCCGGCCATCATCCTCGAAACGTTTCAGCATGGCGCTGCCCATGTACAGATGGATCAAGTGAGTCTGCCAGTCTGCCCGACAGTTTTTCCTTGAATTTGAACTTGCCGCCCAGCAACACCAGCACCATGTCCGCAATGAAAGCAAAAGCGGCACTCATGCGGCTGAGCTGGCGGAAATACTTCGCATGCGGCCCGCTAACGGGCGCCGGCGTCATGCCGCTGCCGGTCAGGCCTAACAGCAGGCTACGCACCGCGTTGCTAATGCTATAACCAATATGCGTAAACAGTGCGTTGTCAAAAATTCGCCTGGCCTGGCTATTGGCAATACCCGAGACCGCTTTCATCTCCTTTAACAGGCAGGGGTGCGCCAGGATGGCGCCCTGGCCGAATATGATCATCGAACGGGTCAGGATATTGGCGCCCTCAACGGTAATGGAAATGGGCAGGGTCTGGTAGGCGCGGGCAAGGTAATTATTTGGCCCCATTATGATGCCTTTGCCGCCGTGCACATCCATGGCGTCGATGATGCATTGGCGGTTGACTTCGGTCAGGTGGTACTTGTTGATGGCTGACAAGCACGGCGGGTTTCTCACCCTGGTCCAGCGCGATCAACGTCAACACCCGGCCTGCGTCCATCCGGTAGGTTCGGCCGCCTATCCTCGCAAGCGGTTCTTCAACGCCGCCAAAGCTGCCGATGGGCACATCGAACTGGGTGCGAATCCTTGCGTACGCGCCCGTCAGCAAGGCGGACATCTTGCCGCCTGCGGCGCCAAGGGACGGTAGCGAGATAGCACGCCCGGCCGCCAGGCTTTGCATCAGCATACGCCAGCCCTGGCCAAGACGTTCCTGGCCGCCAATGACCCAGTCCATCGGAATAAATACGTCCTTACCGCGGGTGGGACCATTCATGAACACCGCCCCGATCGGCATGTGACGGTTGCCGATTTCGACGCCGGGTGTGGCGGTCGGAATCAGTGCACAGCTGATGCCGAGGTCCTTTGTGTCGCCCAGCAGGCCATCCGGGTCGTAGGCCTTGAACGCCAGGCCGAGCAGTGTCGCGACCGGCGCCAGGGTGATATAGCGTTTATCCCAGCTGAGACGTAAACCCAGTACCTCTTTACCTTCAAATACATCCCTGCAGACAATGCCCTTGTCCGGCATTGCGCTCGCGTCTGACCCCGCCAGCGCGGAAGTCAGGGCAAAACAGGGTATTTCCTCGCCACGGGCGAGACGCGGCAGGTAATGCTTCTTTTGCTCGTCGGTACCGTAGTGCAATAGCAATTCACCCGGACCGAGTGAGTTGGGCACCATGACGGTGACCGCCGCGGTGACATTACGGCTGGCAACTTTCATGACCACGGCGGAATTGGCCTGCGCGGAAAATTCGAGACCGCCGTACTCCTGCGGAATGATCATGCTGAAGAAGCGGTTGTCACGGATGAACTGCCAGACCGGTTCGGGTAGGTCCATCTGCTTTTCGGAGATTTCCCAGTCGTCGAGCATCAGGCAAAGTTCTTCGACCGGTCCGTTCAGGAATGCCTGTTCGCGTTCGCTCAAAGCCGGGGCAGGTTGCCGCAGCAGGCGGCGCCAGCGGGGTTTGCCGCTGAATAATTCGGCATCCCACCAGACGGTTCCCGCTTCGAGCGCCTCGCGCTCGGTGGAAGAGAGTTTGGGCATGACTTTCCGATAGACGCTGAACAGCCGGTTGCTGATAAACAACCTGCGTAGTGGTTTGATTGCAAAGCCGGCAAGGCTGACGGTCGCAATACCCAGCGACCAGCGGAACCAGGCCGGGATCTCCAGAAAGTGGCGCAGTTCAGTAAACGCGAAAGTCAGGCCGGCAAGAATGGCAATGGAGATCAATAAAGGGATGCGGTAATACGCCAACAAAAGGACGGAGAATATGAGCAAAACCAGAAAAAGAGCGGTCATACATGTCCTCGCTTTCAGGTGGCGTTACAAATGTATCGATCCGGATTCCGAACCAATTCATTTTAGGGGTGAACATAATAGATTAAAAGGGGGGCGGTAGGATAACTGGCTAAAACCTGAAAGCCGATTGCAAGCACGCCGGTGTCAGCTTAAAATTGCCTGTTGATTTCAATCAAATCAGAATAAGCTTATCATTGCTTATATTTTAATAATTATCAATTACCTGTAGGGAGTTCTTAAGTGTCTGTTGAGCGTACATTATCGATTATCAAACCCGATGCGGTGGCAAAAAACGTGATCGGGGAAATTTATAGCCGTTTTGAAAAGGCCGGACTGAAGATTGTTGAGGCCAGGATGCAGCATTTAAGCCGTGCGGAAGCCGAAGGCTTTTACGCGGTCCACAGGGAACGCCCGTTTTTCAAAGACCTGGTCAAATTCATGACCTCCGGCCCCGTGATGATCCAGGCACTCGAAGGTGAGGACGCCATTGCATTGAACCGCAAACTGATGGGCGCCACCAATCCGGCGGAAGCCGAAGCGGGCACCATACGCGCCGATTTCGCGCAAAGTATCGATGCCAATGCGGTGCACGGTTCCGATGGTCCGGAGACGGCCAAAACCGAAATCGCGTACTTTTTTGGCAAGTAGCCGCACGGATAGCCCAATTACCGTGAATGCCATCAAAAGTCGTTTGAACCTGCTGGATTTTGACGAGGCGGGTTTACGCGATTTTTTTCTATCCATCGGCGAAAAACCCTTCCGGGCGCAGCAGATTCTGAAATGGGTTTACCACCACGCGGTAACCGATTTCGAGGCAATGACCGATCTCGGTATCGCATTGCGCCAGAAACTGGGCCAGATCGCGGAGATCAAACTGCCGGAAATCCTGCGCGAACAGCGTTCCACGGACGGCACGGTGAAATGGCTGATCGGTTTTCATGGCGGCAACGCGGTTGAAACGGTCTATATCCCGGAACCAAAACGCGGCACCTTGTGTGTGTCATCCCAGGTCGGTTGTGCACTGAACTGTTCGTTCTGTTCAACCGGTGCACAGGGCTTTGCGCGTAACCTGGGCACAGGTGAAATCATCGGCCAGGTATGGCTCGCTGCCCAGGCGCTGGGTCATGAACGCAATGGCCAGCGCCAGATCACCAACATCGTGATGATGGGTATGGGCGAGCCACTGCTGAATTTCGATGCGGTCGTGCCGGCCCTGTCCCTGATGCGCAATGACCTTGGGTTTGGTTTTGCCGCCAAGCGTGTCACTGTCAGCACGGCGGGCCTTGTGCCCGGTATCTACCGTTTGCGCGATACCATTGATGTCGCGCTTGCCGTATCACTGCATTCACCCGTTGACGACGTGCGCACGGAACTGGTACCCCTCAACCGCAAATATCCGATCGCTGAACTGATGCAGGCCTGCAGGGATTACGTATCGGATAAACACAAACGCACGGTAACCTTTGAATATACCCTGATAGATGGTGTAAATGATCACCCTGAACAGGCGCGTAAACTGGTAAAATTACTCAGAACGGTACCGAGCAAGCTTAATCTGATACCCTTTAACCCGTTTCCAGGTACACGCTACCGTTGCTCCACCCAGGAACGTATCGACCGGTTCCAGGAGATAGTCATGCAGGGCGGGTTGATCGCGACGGTCAGAAAGACCCGCGGTGAGGATATCGATGCAGCTTGCGGGCAGTTGGTCGGCAAGGTGAATGGATCGTACAAAGAGAAGTGAACGGATAAAAATGAAAATGGCGGAAATCACTTCATGAACTGTTTTTCCAACAGTGTTTGTCGGCACACCGTATTGTCTTCAACACGGTTGGCGGATTTTTTGCGGTGGCGATGATCGCCGTGCTGCTCGGCGCATGCGCCTCGCAACAGCCGAAGGACCCCTATGATGAAACCGAAACCCAGAAAGCGGTAATTTCCAATACCTCCCTGGGTCTCGAGTACATGAACCGTGGCCAGTACGAAGTCGCGATGGGTAAATTGAAGAAGGCGATCAAGGAAGACCCGAATTATGCTCCGGCACAAACCGTGCTGGCGGTACTCTACGAACGTATCGGTGAAGAGGAACTGGCGGGCAAGCACTATAAAAAAGCCTACGAGGCCAGCCCCCAAGGATGGCGATGTGAATAATAATTATGGTACTTACCTGTGCCAGAGAGGTAAGCCGGACGAGGCCATCAAGCATTTTCTCGCGGCCCTGGATGATCCGTTTTACTCCACCCCGTCGATTGCGTTGACCAATGCCGGTTCCTGTGCGCTCGGGCAGGGCGACATGTCAGGGCCGATGAGTACCTGCGCAGCGCATTGAAAATAGAGCCTAATTTACCTGACGCCCTGTTGAATATGTCAAGGCTGAGTTATGAACAGACAGAACTACCTGAAGGCGCGCGCATTCATGCAAAGATATGAAGCGATTATCCAGCATACGGCAGAAACGCTGTTACTTGCCTACAAGATTGAAATCGCGTCAAACAACGTACCAGCTGCCAATACGTACAAACTGATGCTTGAAAACAACTATCCCGATTCTGATCAGACCGCTGAGGTTCGGAGGCTCTCTGGAAATGAAACAACAACAAGATCTGATTCCAATGGCAACGGGTGAGTATCTGAGATCGTTGCGGTTGAAACGAAAAGCTCACCCTGGCGGAAGTTGCGAGCGCGGTCATCCTGGACGAGAAGCTGCTGGACGCCATTGAACAGGACAAGGCGGAGCATATCGCCTTGTTATACAGAAATGGCTACATTCGGACCTATGCGCGTTTTCTGCAGGTGCCGGAAGATGAAATCCCGGCTCTGTTGGCGCCCACCGCTGCGCAGGAACCGGTCTTGCACAATATTTTTGCCGAACCGCCAAAACGCAATTCTTCGGAGAAGTGGTTGCGTGCAAGCAGCTATGTTCTGGCATCACTATTGGTCGGAACACTGGCCTGGCAATTTACCCATGAAGCGGTAAGGCTGTCACAAAACGGTTCGCGGCTGCAGAATGGTGGGGCATCGGAAAATGTGGCCAGTCCCGAACAGCAACAGCAGTACAAAGGTCCGGTGAATGCTTCGATTGCGCCACTCGGCGCCCTGCACGGCAAGAAGTCCGGATGGCCATGGATACGGCCGAGCAGGCATGGGCGGCCGTTTCGAAACCGGCCTGCCGGCTTTGCCTGAAGGTGAAAGCCGTCTGCAGATCGTCGTATCTGCAGACAGCTGGGTCGAAATCACCGACGCCACGGGTAAAGAACTTGAGATGGACCTGCTGCGTGGCGGGAGCGACAGGGCGTACCACGGGCAGCCGCCATTCAGAATCCTGTTTGGTCGTGCATCAGCGGTACGTCTGACGGTGGATGGTGAAGCCGTGGATTTGACCGCATTTACCAAGGAGGATGTTGCGCAGTTGACCTGGCCACAAAAATTACAGGCCGAAAACAGCGAGCCAGACGGCAACTGAAATGAATTCCCCCATCCGCTCAATCCGCGGGATGAACGACATCCTTCCGCAAGATATCCATTATTGGCAAACACTGGAAAGTACGGCTGAGCAGGTGTTTGCCGCTTACGGTTTTGAGCAGATCCGATTGCCGTTGCTGGAAAAAACAGAGGTTTTTACCCGTGCGATCGGATCGGCAACCGACGTGGTCTCCAAGGAAATGTACAGTTTCGATGATCGCAATGATGAGTCATTGAGCCTGCGTCCCGAAGGTACCGCCGGCGTGGTCCGTGCAGCCTTGCAAAACGGTCTGTTGTACGGGCCGGTCAGGCGGCTCTGGTACAGCGGTGCGATGTTCCGTTACGAACGTCCGCAAAAGGGCCGGAGCCGGCAGTTTCACCAGATTGGAGCGGAACTGTTCGGTGCACCGGGTGCCGATGCGGATGCCGAGATATTGATGCTTGGCAGCAACTTGTGGGACAAATCTCGGATTGCAGAATCTGCGACTGGAAATCAATTCACTGGGTAATGCGGATGAACGGCAGTGCCTACCGGGATCAGCTGTACGCCTTTCTCAATGCACACAAGGCTGAACTGGACGATCAGACCAATGAACGGGCGGAACGTAACCCGTTGCGCGTGCTGGACAGCAAGGATCCGGCAGGTGCAGGCACTTGCTGGATGGATGCGCCGTTGTTGGCAGATCATCTCGGTGAAGAGTCACGTGCTCATTACCAACAGTTAAAACGCTACCTGGACAGGCTGGGTATCGAGTTTCATGAAAACCCGCGCCTGGTGCGTGGGCTCGATTATTACTGTCATACGGTATTTGAATGGATCACTGATGAATTGGGTGCACAGGGTACCGTTTGTGCCGGTGGTCGTTACGATAACCTGGTTGAATTACAGGGTGGAAAACCCTGGCCCGGTATTGGTTTTGCCATGGGTGAAGAGCGCCTGGTTGAGTTGCTAAGCCAAAAAGATGACACTGCACCTCCGGTCGACACATGCCTATCTCGTTGCCGTGGGTGAAAACAGCACTGAATCTGCGCTGAAACTCGCGTATGATTTGCGCGCCGGGATTCCGGACCTGCGTCTGATGGTCAATTTGAATGACGGCAGTTTTAAAACCCAGTTCAAACGCGCGGACCGCAGTGACGCCTAATTGGCACTGGTGCTGGGTGAGGACGAGATCCTCGATGAACGGGTTACGATTAAATTTTTGCGAAGCGGTGAAAACCAGTTAAGTCTCGACCGTAATGAAGTCGGGGACTGGATTCGCTACTTATATTGAAAGCTATAAAATTTTTGCCGGATAAAGCCCGGTGCAATTTCAAAATGATGGATAAATAAAAGTAATGTCTGAAATATATGATACCCATGAACAGGGTGAACGCGTAAAAAGCTGGTTACGGGAAAATGGCAGCGCCATCGTAATGGGCCTGGTACTGGCTTTCGGTTTGATGTTTGGATTCAAACAATGGCAGGCCTGGGAAACCAGCAAACGTCAACAGGCTTCGGCCGAATACCAGATGATGTCCAGTTTGATCGAAGACAGACAATATGGATGCCGCGGTGCCCAACTACGAGGTGCTGAAATCCGAGTATCCAAAATCAGCCTACACCTCGATGGCTGCGCTGATGATGGCCAAGGCGCGTATGATTGCCGGTCAGGCGGATCTGGCAGCAAGTGATCTGGAATACGCAATGGAACATGCCCAGCCCGAGCCCCTCAAGGTGATTGCCCGGGAAAGGCTTGCACGTGTGAAACTCAGCCAGGGCGATGCGGATGCGGCCATGAAATTGCTTGACGAGGCGCCTTCAGACCGTTGGTTTTGAAGCACAGTTTGCAGAAATCAGGGGCGATATCTATGTCGCCAAAGGTGAAAAAGACCAGGCGATCGAGAGTTACCAGGCCGCGCTTGACGCAACTCGAGGAAGGCGTCGGCAATCGCGATTTGCTCGACATAAAACTGCAGGCACTTGAACGCCAGATGTTGAGAACGCCGCAGAGCGCCGGTGACGGTGCCGGCGGAGGTGAAGAGTGAGGCAATGGTTTATCCCTGCACTGATGGCGGTATTGCTGCTCAATGGTTGCAGTTGGATAAAAAGCTGGGGTGACAAGGATGAACCTGAGGATGCACCCGGCGAAGCTGGTTGATTTCGAACCAACACTGAAAGTCGGCAAGGTCTGGTCCACCGGCGTCGGCAAGGGTCTGGACAAGTGCCGGCAGGCAGATCAGACCCGTCTATAATCGGCAGGTTCGTATTCGCAGCCGACTACAAGGGCTGTGATCGCGCTCGATGCCAGAATGGCCGCAAACATTGGGAAATCAAAACCGAACTGCCATTTACCGGCGGCCCCGGGGTTTCAGGACAGCTGTTGATGATGGGCACAGAAAACGGTGAAGTCTTCGCCTTCGATGCCAGCAGCGGTACCCAGCTGTGGTCCGCGACGGTAACCTCGGAAGTGCTGGCGCAGCCTGCGGAGGCCGATGGAATCGTCGTTGTGCGCTGCATCGATGGACGTGTTTTCGGTCTGGATGCTGACACCGGTCGGCGTATTATGGGTATATGACCACAGTGTTCCCTTGTTGACGCTGCGCGGTAACGCTCCCTTGTTACTCAGGGCCGGCGTCGTCTTTATCGGCTATGACGGTGGTCAGGTGGTTGCACTGAAACTGGAAGACGGTGTCCTGATGTGGGAACAGACCCTGGTCACAGTCGAAGGCCGGACCGAATTGGATCGTCTGTCTGATATTGACGGGCAACTGGTATTTGTTGCATCCGACCTGCTGGTTTCCAGTTACAAGAATCGCCTCGGCGTCACTGGCCGCAGATTCCGGCCGTCTGCTCTGGTTCAAGGATATTTCTTCGGCAACAGGTGTGTCCGTGGACCGCGTCAACCTGGCCATCAGCGACAAGGACGGTAATGTGTGGATGCTCGACCGGCGCAACGGCGCCGAGTCCTGGAAGCAGGACGCAATTGTTGAACCGGGGTCTGACCCGTCCGGTTTTTTATGGGAATTTTATCGTCGTGGGAGACTACGAGGGTTATCTGCACTGGATCAATATGGACGACGGACTAGTTTGCTGCACGTGAGAAAGTCGGAGGGGACGGGTTTTCCGGGCCGCCGCTGGTGGTGGATAATACGCTGTATGTCATGACCCAAAAGGGCGAAATGGTTGCGTACCGGGCGGGTGCCGCGCTTAATTAGTCCGGTTTCGTTACTTTGCAGGTCTTGCTGAGGTATGATGCAGCCACACCATATGCCCTGAAGATACCCTGAATTCATGTTACCAGTCGTCGCCATCGTAGGCCGGCCCAATGTCGGCAAATCCACGCTTTTCAATGCATTGACCCGCACCCGGGATGCCTTGGTGGCGGACATGCCGGGTGTTACGCGTGACCGTCAGTACGGTCATCAGCGATGTCGGGGAAGGCTCTGTGTCCTGATCGATACCGGCGGTCTGGTTGCGCAGGCGGAGGGTATCGACTACCTCACCGCCCGGCAGGTACACCATGCCATCGATGAATCCCAACTGGTTTTGTTCGTGGTCAGTGCCAGGGACGGACTGACGCTCGAGGACCAGGAGATCGCCCGCCTGTTGCGTGAACACAACCGGCCGGTATTGCTGATCGGCAACAAGACCGATGGGACAAACCCGGATATCGCGCTCGCCGAATTTGCCGCGCTGGGCATGGGCCCGGCCCTGGCCGTGGCCGCGTCACACCGCCAGGGCATGCAGAGCCTGATGGAAGAAGCGGCAGGCATGTTGCCGCCGCCCGAGACCGACCAGGATGATCCGAAGAAGATAACGACCGTCTGCGACTGGCCATCGTAGGCCGGCCCAATGTCGGCAAGTCGACCCTGGTCAACCGTATGCTGGGTGAAGAACGGGTCATGGCTTTCGATCAGCCCGGCACCACGCGGGACAGCATCAGCACGCTGATGGAGCACGATGGCGTCCGCTACGAATTGATTGATACGGCCGGTGTCCGGAGACGTTCACGGGTCACGGATATGGTCGAAAAATTCAGTATTATCAAGGCACTGCAGGCAATTGACCGCGCGCACGTCGTGGTTCTGATGCTGGATGCGAGCGAGGGTCATGACCGATCAGGATACCACCTTGCTGGGCCATATCCTGCAGACGCGGCACGGGCCCTGGTAATCGCCTTGAACAAATGGGACGGGATGACCGAGTATGACCGCAAGCAGATGCTGTCCGAGATGGACCGGCGTCTGCAATTTGTTCCGTGGGCACGGAAAATTCGTCTGTCGGCATTGCACGGATCCGGCCTGAAAGAGTTATTCACGGCAGTAATTGAAGCCTGGCGCAGTGCGAGTATCGACATGCCCACCCCGGAACTGACGCGGGTACTGCTCAAGGCTTTCGAGGCCCATCAACCGCCAATGAGCCAGGGACAGCGCTTCACGTTTGAGATTTGCCCATCAGTGGCGGACATTGTCCACCCAAGATTATCATTCATGGCAACCGCACCGATGTCATACCGGCTTCCTACAAACGTTACCTGGAAAACGTTTTCATCCGTCATTTCAAATTGCGCGGAACACCGCTGCAAATCGAATTCCGCAGTGGCGACAAATCCTTTCAAGGACAACAAGAACACACTCACCACGCGACAGATGGCCAAGCGCAAACGCCTGAAAAAATTCACCAAGGGCAAAGCCAAGAAATAGACCGGCTTTTAAGCGTCTACAAAACCCAGGACTGGAGATTGCGTCTCGATCTTGTGTGTTATTGCCGTGTCATCCGGAGGTACTGCGGAAGGCCAGTAACCGACCATTTGACCATAGCGGTCAAACAGGTATTTATGGAAATTCCAGCGTGGTGTGGCATCGTCCCCAAATTCCTCGCGTATGGCGTGAAACAGGGGATGTGCAGACATGACCCATGACATGATATTTACCGGTCATCGGAAAATCGACCTGGTAGTTGGTTTCACAAAATTCCGCAATGGCTTCCTCATCGCCCGGTTCCTGGTGTCCGAAGTCATCACAGGGCATACCGATCACGATCAGGCCACTTTGCTTGTAGTCCATCCAGATGCGCTGCAGTTGTGCGTACTGGGTGCGTATACCGCACTCCGAGGCCGTATTGACAAAAAGAATCGGTTGGCCGCGATAATTCGATAACGGCATACTGTTCCCGCGAAGACCCACAAATACATATTCAAAAACATTCATGATTAAAGCCCCGTTAAATTACACTTATATAGCATAACGTATGAACCCCGTTTTTGCTCATGATCCGTTACACTACGCAATAATTTTAGCCAGGAAGACCGCCTTGAAAGAAATCCCGATGCACAAACCTGCCGCCATACTGGATGGTCTGGAAGTCAGCGAAGTCGTTTTAACCGATGTGCGCAAGGCGATCGATGCGCACGTCGAAGCCGGTGGCCAGAGACCTGGACTGGCTGTGGTTCTCGTCGGTTCCGATCATGCCTCGCAGATTTATGTGAGGGCCAAGCGCAAGGACTGTGAAAAGGCCGGCATCAGAACGCGGGATTTTGATCTCCCCGTAACCACGACACAGGTGGAACTGCTTGCGCTGATACACGAACTCAACCGTGACGATGAGATTCACGGAGTGCTGGTGCAGTTGCCCCTGCCAGCGCAAATCGATGAGATTTCAATTACCAATTCAATAAGTTCCAGCAAGGATGTGGACGGCTTTCATGCCTTCAATGTCGGCAGGCTGGCCCTGCGCCAACACGGTCTTCGACCCTGCACGCCGCGTGGCATCATGGCTCTGCTGCATTACTACGGCATCGATGCAAAAGGCCATCACTGTGTCATCGTCGGCGCTTCCAATATCGTCGGCCGGCCGATGGGCCTGGAGTTGCTGATCCAGGGGGCGACGGTCACCACCTGCCACCGCTTCACCCAAAACCTCGAACACTTTGTCAGGCAGGCTGAGATCCTGATCGTTGCAGTCGGTCAACGGGGAATCGTCGACGCCAATTGGGTTTCGGAGGGCACCGTGGTGGTGGACGTTGGTATCAACCGCCTGGAAACCGGCAAACTGGTAGGCGATATCGATTTCGAAGTCGCGGCCCGGAATGCCTCATGGATAACACCGGTGCCGGGTGGTGTCGGACCCATGACGCGCGCCACGCTGATGCTGAATACAGCCGAGGCGGCCGGCATTTTCATCGGCGAACCGCACAAGCAATCCGCATAGAGAATATAACGTAGTTTAGAAAGCATATTCAAAACACCGGCGGTCAAATCCCGCTACGCGGTATACACTGAAGCCGAGCAACGCCGGGGAACAGCTGAACTGACGAAGGTGCAAGGACCCGGCAAGTGCTTGCTGCCTGTGCTCTCTGGCCAGCGGTCCCGGATCGAGATCCGGGACTCCCCTCGCAGCCGGCCGGATCTTAACGGCACCGGCCTCACAGTACATCCTGTACTGGACGGCCTCGATCGGGCATCCCGCCCGATCGTCCCTGATCCGTCCGGCTACTCGGCGCTTCAAAGTTCGCCCAGTCAGCAAGCACCTGCCGGGTCTGAACCAGGTGTGCACGCCTTTCAGCTTTGAAGCTCAGCAGGCCGGGTGGACTTCAGTGCCCATTTATCCGCCGAAGACAGGGTTTCGCCCGGGGCGATTTTCAGGATGAAAATCGAGAGCTGACGGTACAGGATGTACCGCCAGCGCGGTCCCGATCAGGCGGGATCCTGGCTGAGGGTAGCCCGCAGGGCCGGATAAGGCTGGGCAGTGAAGTCCACCCGGCCTGTTGAGCGTACGGCCTTGAACGAAACCACCAAAACGTTTTGTAATAAATTCGATCGGTGATGCGTCAGGGCCGTTCCACGATCGCGCAAACCCCCATGCCGCCTGCCGTGCAAACTGAAATTAGCCCGCGGCCGGAACCTTTTTCCTCCAGTATCTGCGCCAGCGTAGCCAGAATCCGGGCGCCTGTTGCCGCGAATGGATGGCCAACTGCCAGGCTGCTGCCGTGGATGTTGAGTTTTTCCCTGTCGATACTGCCGAGTGGTTTTTTCAGACCGAGACGTTGTTTGCAATAATCCTTTGATTCCCAGGCCTTGAGCGTACACAACACCTGTGCTGCAAAGGCCTCGTGGATTTCATAAAAATCAAAATCCTGTAACTGCAGACCGGTGCGTTGCAGCATTTCGGCGACAGCGATCGTCGGCGCCATCAGCAGACCTTCATCATTATCGACAAAATCCACTGCGGCAGTTCTTCCCGTGGTTAAAAATGCCTGCACCGGGAGTTTGTGCTCGGCAGCCCATTCTTCGGAACACAACAGCACGGCGGCCGCGCCGTCGGTCAGCGTGGTGCTGTTTCCCGCGCTCATGGTGGCCTTCGGTCCCTTGTCAAAGACCGTACGCAATGTGGCCAGTTTTTCGAGACTGGTGTCGGGTCTCAGGATGTTGTCCCGGCTGACGCCGCCCCAGGGTTTGACCAGGCTGTCAAAAAAACCGGCATCGTAGGCGGCGGCGGCTTTCTGATGGCTCTCAAAGGCCAGCAGGTCCTGGTCCTCGCGTGTGATCTGCCATTCCTGCGCCATGCGCTCACAATGCTGGCCCATCGACAGACCGGTGCGCATTTCGCCATTTGTGGGTGAGACCGGTTTTAGTTCAGCCGGGCTGAACCCTTTCAGGGCAGCAAGTCTCTGTTGCATGGTTTTGGCCTGGCTGAGCTTGATCATGCGGTGGGCAAATCTGTCACTGAAAACAATTGGCGGGTCCGAGGTCGTGTCGGTACCGGCGGCAATTCCGCTCTCAATTTGTCCGCAGGCAATTTTTGCGCCAATGTTCAGAGCGGCCTCCAGACTGGTGCCGCAGGCCTGCTGTAAGGTTATCCCCGGAGTCAATGCTGAAAGCCGGCTGGACAATACAGCTTCGCGCGCCAGGTTGAAATCCCTTGGATGTGTCATGACGGCGCCGGCCATCACTTCGTCCAGTTGTATGCCATCGAGGCCGAATCGTTGCACGACACCATCGATGACTGTCGAGAGCATATCCAGGTTGCTCTTGTCGGAATAGATCGTGTTGGAGCGGCAGAAGGGAATACGGCTGCCGCCGACAATGGCTACCCTGCGCAGTGATTGCGTCATTGTTTCGCTCCTTTTTGTTCCAGGTAATACAACGGGCCGCCACGGAAGGGCGCGAAGCCGGTGCCAAATATCATACCGGCGTCCAGGACATCCGCGTCTTCGACGATACCGTCTGCAAGCGCGGCTTCACAGGCATCGAAATAGGGCTGCATCAGGGCATCGGTAATCTCGTCCAGCGCGTATTGGCCGGTGTCCTTGTCTTCGCGTTTGGGTTTGCCTTTCTCCCACACATAGAAACCCTTGCCGGTCTTCTTGCCCAACTCGCCCGCGTGGACTTTTTCCTGTAACAGCGAGGCTTCCTTCTTGCTTGACTCGCCACCCAGCAAGGTCACAACTTTCAAACAGACATCCAGGCCCACGGTGTCGGCCAGTTCGACCGGACCCATTGGCATGCCAAATGAAGTCGCGGCCTTGTCGAGTACCTCTATCGGAATTTCCCGTTCCAGGTGCATGCTCATGGCCTTTGCCATGTAACCTGACAGAACCCGGTTGACCAGGAAACCCGGTGAGCTCTTGACGGGCAGCGGGAAGCGGTTGATCGCCCCGCAGAATGCCGCACCCTTTGCGACCTGCCCGGCATCCGATGACTTGTCATACACGACTTCGACCAGTGGCATTTTTGCTACCGGGTTGAAAAAATGAATACCGATGAGACGACTTGGATCCTTGAGCACCGAGGAGATCTCGGCAAGTGGTATGGCCGATGTATTGGTGGCAAGTACCGCGTCAGGTTTCATGCGTGGTTCGATTTTTGCAAACAGTTCACGTTTTGCTTCTACGTCTTCAAATATGGCTTCGATAATGACATCTGCGTGGCTGACACCTTTACCTTCCACATCGGGGACCAGGCGGCTCATTGCGCCAGCGACCTTGTTGCGGTCTCTGAGTTTCTTCTGAAACAGGGATTTTGCCCGCTTGAGGGCAGGTTCTATGTATTTGAGCTCGCGGTCCTGCAAGCTCACATCCAGACCCTGGAGGACACACCATGCGGCGATATCACCACCCATGACACCCGCGCCAATGACATGCACACGGCGCAGCTCGATTTTGCTTTGTTTGCCAATGTCTTTGAGCCGTTCCATCAGGAAAAATACCCGCCGCAGACTTTTTGAGGTTTCACCGGTTATCAGTTTTCCGACCCTTTCGGATTCCTCGGCCATCATCCGTTGCGGGTCATCGCCGTAACGTTCCCAGGCCTCGATCAATTCAAACGGGGCGGGGTAATGCTCCGGATTGGCCCTGGCGGCAACCTGCTTGCGCATCATCCGCGCCAACAGCGTTCTGACCGGGCCGACATTCTGTAAGCGCTTCAATTGCCCGGGCTTGCGGCTCTTGCGGCCCTGTTTGATTGCCCGCCGCGCTGCCCATCGCAGTGAACCATGCGGTCCGACCAGTTCATCGACAAGTCCCATCGCACGGGCGGCAGCGGGCCGCAGGTTACGCGTGCTGAGCATCAATTGCATGGCATTGGAGGCGCCTGCCTGCTGGACACTGCGTGCACTGCCGCCAAAACCCGGGTAGATACCCAGCTTGATTTCCGGAAAGCCAAGACGTGTATGCTCGACATTGGTGGCAATGCGGTAATCGAATGCGAGCGCGATCTCGAGGCCGCCACCGAGACAGTAGCCATCTATGGCGACCACCTTGGGAAAGGGCAGGGCCTGGATGCGGTTAAACAGGCGGTGGACCTGGTTGATTCCATCACTGGCCATTTCGGCGTCGTCGTAGTCATCGAACTCCCGCACATCCGCACCGACGATAAATGTCCCGGGCTTGCCCGATTGCAGGACGAGACCCGCGGGCGGATTCTGTTCCAGTCTGTCAACAATGGTGCCGAGTTCACTGAGCACTTCCAGCGACAGGCTGTTTGCACTTTCAGCCTCGCGGTCAAGGTAGAGCCACAGAACATCGTCGAGATCGGTTGAGAGCTTCCAGTGCTTGAAAGTGGTGTCTTTTATGGCTGTATTGTTCATTGGGACTCCGGCGCTCCTGGCAGTGATTCCAATTTAAAAACATGAGGGCATTTATTCAGCTTGCAAGTTGATTTTATGCGCTTGGTGAGTGATCTACGGCAATTGCAGCCCGGTCTGACGCAACATGGCCGCGGTGCGTATCAACGGCAGGCCGATCAGGGCCGTCGGGTCTTCACTTTTGATGTACTCGAACAACACGATACCCAGCGATTCGGCCTTGAACGCGCCCGCGCAGTCAAATGGTTCTTCAGCAACCAGGTAACGTTCGACCTCACCGGCATGCAATACCCGGAAACCGACCCGGGTGGTGTCGATATGTGTAGCATTGAAACCGTTGCTCAGGATATTGCACCGAAACCGCTGTGAGAAATTCAACAACCTGCCCGCTAAAAGACAAAAGTTGTTCCAGGGCCGCCTGGTAGTTACCGGGTTTACCGATAATCCTGCCGTCAAAGACCGCGATCTGGTCCGAGCCGATGACGACCGCCCGCGGATTGGCCTGGCTGACAGATTGCGCTTTTTGCAGGGCCAGCCTGGCCACAAGTTCAGGCGGGCTTTCACCGGACTGCATGGTTTCGTCGATATCCGGTGACTGGCACGTAAAGGGAATTCCGAGACGCTGCAACAACGACCTGCGGTATTTGCTCGACGAAGCAAGAATTAGGTTTACAGATAGTGACTCACTATTCATTTATATAGTAAAATTGCCGGTTAAGTTGATTCGTTATCAGTAATTTACTGTGTTCTGGTTCAGGGTTTCCATTGCGCGGATCGGGTGAGCAGTTTGGCCGGCATTGGTTTAGTTAAGGATTGTGAAGCTATGTCGCGGGAATATCCAGACTGGATTTCGCCAGGTCGTGCTGCGGAAGGCAAGCGCATTTTCAGCGGCACCATTCCGTTATCGCGGATGAAGCGGCTTGCCGCGTTGCTGGTCGATGCGAGTGGTGAGGCCACATTTTCAGTGGCTTTCAGGACTGACCTCGATCATCGTGTCATTATTGATTTGCAGGTAGAGGCGGCTTTGCCGCTGGTTTGCCAGGCAAGTCTGGAGGTGTACGATGAACTGATCAGTCGGCGCACCGAGTTGGCCGTAATCGGGCACGATAGCGAGCAATTTGATCTGCCGGACAACTATGAACCGGTTCAAACGGAAAATGGCAGGCTGGCAATTGCCAGTCTCGTAGAAGATGAATTGTTACTTGGTTTGCCAACGGTTCCACGCAAACCGGGCTTGCAACCGGTTGAATTTACGACCGGTGGTCAGGCGTTTAAAAGCGAAACAACTCAGGAAGGGCGCAAGGAAAACCCTTTTTCGGCTTTGCAGGAAATGCTGAAACGGGACAAGTAGAACTAATGTTATTTTTTAATCAGGAGTAGATCACCATGGCTGTACAAAAAAGCCGAAGAACCCCATCAACACGTGGAATGCGACGTTCACACGACTCGCTTAAAGCGCCGACATTATCCGTAGATCCGACAACGGGTGAGACGCATCTGCGTCACCATGTCAGCCCTGAAGGTTATTACAAGGGTCGCAAGGTTATCGACACGAAAGTGGTTGAGATCGAAGAAGACGAAGCATAAGCACTAAGCTCTGCATGGGATTAATTGGGTGCAATGACCGCCGGCCATAATGCCGGCGGTTTTGTTTCCACCCCGGATCTGAATGAATATTCCAGCAAAATGGGTTGCCGAGAAAGTTGTACTGGCACTGGACGCACACGGTGGCGATTTTGGTCCGGGTGTGACTGTCCCGGCTGCCCTGGATGTCCTCGCTTCACATGCCAATCTTGAAATCCTTCTCTGCGGTATCGCGGAGGAACTGGCACAGGTACTCAAGACGTTCGAGTCCGAACGGGCTCTGCGACAATGTTTTGACCGTCTGCGGATCGTCGAAGCGACACATGCGCTGAGCTCGGATGCGCGACCGGTCGCGGCACTGCGGCGCGGCAAGGGCAGTAGCCTGTGGCTTGCCCTTGAGCAGGTTGCCGATGGCCAGGCTGGCGCCTGCGTCAGCGCCGGCAGTACTGCTGCAATACTGGCGCTGGGTGTGAAATTGCTCGGTATGCTTCCGGGTATAGAGCGCCCGGCCCTGATGTCGCGGGTGCCTTCGGCCAGCGGCCATACCAGCTTGCTGGATCTGGGAGCGAATCTGCATGTGAGTGCCAACCAGTTGGTTCAGTTTGCCATCATGGGCTCCGTAGCCTGCCCGCGGGAGGGTTTAAGCGGCGCACCGGGCGTGGCTTTGCTGAATGTGGGTCATGAAGACAGCAAGGGTGACAGCGTGGTAAAAGAGGCTCATGCGATGCTCAGGGAACTGCCAATCAATTACCTGGGTTTTATCGAAGGGCATGATATCTTTGCGGGTAAGGCTGACGTCGCGGTGTGTGACGGATTTTCCGGGAACCTGATACTCAAATCCGCGGAAGGCCTGGCCACAATGTTTCTCAAGCAGTTCAACCTGGCGATGCAAACCGGGTTGTTGGCACAAACGGGCGCCGTGCTGCTGCGGCCCTCGTTGAAAGACCTGCTGGAACGTTTTGAACCATCCAAGCATAATGGTGCGCCATTGCTCGGGCTTCGAGGCGTGGTGGTTAAAGGTCACGGGAACTCCGACCGCAAGTCGCTTGGTCATGCCATAAAAGAGGCTGTCGTGGAGGCCGAGCGCCAGGTGCCGCGACTGATAGAATCGATGATTAATGATTACTCCATTGAGGTAGACCTGTGAAATTTTCAAAAATAATAGGTACCGGCAGTTATTTGCCGGAAAAGATCGTCACCAATGCCGATCTCGAAAATATACTGGACACCTCAGATGACTGGATACGCGATCGTACCGGTATTCGTGAGCGGCGTGTCGCGCGTGACGGTGAGACCAGTGGCGACATGGCCGAGGTGGCAGCGCAAAGGGCAATGGAAGCGGCGGGCGTCAAGCCGGAAGACATAGGCTTGCTGGTACTTGGAACGACAACCCCCGACCTGGTTTTCCCAAGTACCGCGTGCCTGTTGCAGGCGCGCCTGGGTCTGCCCGATTGCGGTGCGATGGATATCAATGCCGCGTGCTCCGGTTTTATGTACGCCCTGTCGATCGCAGACAAGTACATACGTTGCGGAGATGTGAAAACCGCACTGGTCGTGGGCGTGGACAAGCTGACGGCAATGATTGACTGGAACGACCGCGGCACGGCGGTACTGTTCGGTGACGGGGCCGGTGCGGTGGTGCTCGAGGCCTCGGACGAGCCGGGTATTCTTTCCACCCATATTCACGCGGCCGGCAGACACAGTGATCTGCTGGGTGTCGACGTAGGTGTAAGTACGGGATTCAAAGCCGAGGAACGTGGTGGCGTCCGTATCCGCATGAAGGGCAACGAGGTGTTCAAGGTTGCCGTAAATACCCTGGGCAGGATTGTTGATGAGACACTCGAACATAACCGGATGGAAAAATCCGAACTCGACTGGTTGATTCCGCATCAGGCCAACCTTCGCATCATAAAAGCGACAGCGCGCAAGCTTGGAATGACCATGGATCAGGTTGTGGTAACAGTCGACAGGCATGGCAACACCTCGGCCGGTTCTGTTCCGCTCGCCCTGGACGAAGCGGTGCGCGGCGGAAAAATCAAACGTGGTGAAATATTGCTGCTGGAAGCCTTTGGTGGAGGATTTACCTGGGCGTCAGCGTTGATCAAATACTAACAGGCGACCGTACGGCGGTCGCATGCAGGCAAACAAATGACAAAAACCGCTTTTATATTCCCCGGTGAAAGTTCTCACTCGGTCGGAATGATGACGGCAATGGCTGAGACTTATGGCCTTGTGCGCGAGACATACAACGAGGCGTCGGAGGTGCTGGATTATGACCTGTGGGCGCTGACCACGCACGGCCCGGCTACGGAACTGAACCGGGCCGAAATCAAGAAACCCGCGATGCTTGTCGCCGGTATCGCCACCTGGAGGGTCTGGCAACAACTCGGCGGCTCACGGCCCGATTTCTTTGCCGGGCATGGTCTGGGTGAATACTCCGCCCTGGTGGCAACCGGGGTTATGAAATTTACGGACGCCGTGTCCATTGTTGCGCAACGGGGGCGGTTCATGCAGCAGGCGACACCAGCGGAAGGCGGCGCCATGGCGTGCGTGTTGGGCCTTGAAGATATGGCAGTGCGTGAGATTTGCAGTCGCGTGGAAAACGGCGAAATCGTCAGTTGTGCAAATTACAATGCCCCCGGCCATGTGATCATTTCGGGTAATCGCGAGGCCGTCAGACTGGCGGGTGACCTGGCGCTCAAGGCGGGCGCCCGGAGCGTCCAGTTACTGCCGGTTGACGTCCCATCGCATTGCCGTTTGATGAAACCCGCGGCAAGCAAACTACAGGAAGCACTTCTGACAGTTCATTTTGAGGACAGCTCGATACCGGTTATTCAGAATGCGGACGTTCGTGCCTATCACGATGCGGAACAGATCAGGGAAGCGCTGGCGCGGCAATTATGGCAGCCGGTGCGTTGGGCAGAAACGATACTGTCACTGGTGGATTCTGGCGTTGGCTGCTTTTTTGAGTGTGGACCCGGCGGCGTGCTGGCGGACTTCAATCGCCAGATCACACCGGGTTCCGCCATCTTCGCATTGACGGGACAGGACGTGATGAACGAGGCCTTGCAAGTGGAGAATAACGATGGGAATTAAATTGAGCGGCCAGGTTGCCCTGGTCACGGGCGCCAGCCGGGGTATTGGCGCGGCCATTGCCGATACACTCGCCGGTGAGGGCGCCAGGGTTTTCGGTACGGCAACGACCGAAGACGGTGCAAAGGCGATCAACGGGCGGAATGTCAACGGCCTGAGTGGCCTGGTTTTGGATGTCAATGACGCCGAAGATATCGGCTCGGTATTGGCTGAAATATCAACGCAGGCCTCGGCGCCAACCATACTGGTCAACAATGCCGGTGTGACCCGCGACCAGTTGTTGATGAGAATGAGCGAGGTAGACTGGGACACCGTGATTGACACCAACCTGCGTTCGGTTTTCCGCCTGTCAAAGGCCTGTCTGCGCGGCATGATGAAAGCCCGCCAGGGACGAATCATCAGTATTTCGTCGGTGGTCGGTTCCATGGGCAACGCCGGCCAGGCCAACTATGCTGCAGCCAAGGCTGGCATGATGGGGTTTAGCCGTTCTCTTGCTCGTGAAGTCGGCTCGCGTGGCATTACGGTCAACGTGGTTGCACCCGGTTTCATCGATACCGACATGACCCGCGAATTGAACGATGCGCAACGCGAAGCCATGTTGAAGGACATACCACTGAACCGTTTGGGCGAAGCATTTGAAATTGCCGAGGCCGTCAGCTTTCTCGCATCGCCGCAGGCCGCCTATATCACCGGCCAGACACTTCACGTCAATGGTGGCATGTACGTGACATGATGTTTTCAAGTGATTGATATAAGAAATAAACTTTAATTTCAGGGCGCGCCATTCCGAGACCATACGGTGGCGAATAGGATTAAACTGGCAGAACTGGCGCAGATTCTTTAAAATTGCGTCTCTCGAGTCAAACATTTTAGGAAATATAAAATAATGAGCAGCATTGAAGAACGCGTTAAGAAGATTGTTGTAGAGCAACTTGGTGTTAAAGAAGAGGAAGTAACTGCCAATGCATCTTTTGTAGACGACCTGGGCGCGGACTCTCTGGATACCGTTGAACTGGTTATGGCGCTGGAAGAGGAATTCGAATGTGAAATTCCCGATGAAGAAGCCGAAAAGATTACCAGTGTCCAGCAGGCTATTGATTACGTCAATTCCGTCAAAAGCTGAACATAAAACCATGAACTAGACGATTTCGGCCGACGATCTGTCGGCCGTTATTCGTTTTAGGCATTTAACAATTGAGGTCTTCCAAATGTCACAACGCCGCGTTGTAGTGACTGGCATGGGTATCGTATCGCCCGTGGGCAGTACCATTGATACCGCATGGGATGCCATCTGCAATGGCCGAAGTGGTATCAAAACGGTAACTTCATTTGACGCGAGTCACATGAAGACACGTATCGCCGGTGAAGTGGTTGACTTCGACGTGGCCAATTATCTCAGCCCACGTGAAATCCAGCGTCTGGATGATTTCGTCCATTATGGTTTTGCCGCATCGGTCGATGCACTGCGCGATTCCGGCTTGCTGGAAGAAAACGCAGGCTTTGATCCGGAGCGTATCGGTTGTGCGCTGGGGTCCGGTATTGGCGGCCTCAAGACCATTGAAGAAACCACCGAGGCCTATTTGAACGGTGGTCCGCGCAAGGTCAGTCCATTCTTTATCCCGGGCTCGATCATCAACATGATCGGCGGCTATGTATCCCTGGTGCACAACCTTAAGGGTCCGAACCTGGCGATCGTGACCGCCTGCAGTACGGCAACCCACAACATGGGATCGGCGACCCGGATGATCCAGTACGGTGAAGCGGACGTCATGGTTGCCGGCGGTGCGGAATTTGCCACCACACCGACCTCGATGAGCGGGTTTATTTCGGCGCGCGCCATGTCCACCCGCAATGATGAGCCCGAGAAGGCCAGTCGGCCCTGGGATGAAAATCGCGACGGCTTTGTGCTTTCCAACGGTGCGGGTGTCGTTGTTTTGGAAGAACTGGAACATGCGAAGAAACGCGGTGCCAGGATCTACGGTGAAGTGATCGGGTTCGGCATGAGCGCCGATGCCTACCACATGACCGCCCCGCCCGAAGACGGTGAAGGCGCAGCCCGTTGCATGCGCATTGCCATGAATGACGCCGGTGTTAATCCGCAGGATGTGGGCTATATCAATGCCCATGGAACCTCGACGCCGCTGGGTGACCTCGCTGAAACCACGGCGACAAAAACCATCTTTGGTGATACTGCCTACAAGCTTATGATGAGTTCGACGAAGTCCATGACCGGGCACCTGTTGGGCGCCGCAGGTGGTGTCGAAGCCATATTCACCCTGCTCAGCCTCCGCGATGGCATCATTCCCCCGACCATCAACCTCGACAGCCCGAGTGTCGATTGCGATCTCGATTACGTGCCCAATACGGCGCGTGAAGCCGATGTCAATGTTGCCATTTCCAATTCATTCGGATTTGGCGGCACCAACGGCACCCTCGTGTTTCGGAAATTTTCCGGCTGACATCGCAAGACCGGTTACCCCACGGCCAGGCACCCGTCACCTGGTGCGGTTCATGGCCCTTGATTGCATACCGTGTAGCGGGCCTCGGGCGTGGTGTAACAAAATCGCCTGATTGTCTCTCGCTGGCGGCCGCGCCAATTAAAACCCTTCGCAATCTGAATGTCCGTTATGTTGTCACGGAATCATTTGAGGGTTGTCGAGCGATACGAACATGTTCATCATAGCGTCTGCGTCAGGTTAAGGGTCGAATCCCGGTGTGGTGTGCACGGGGCGTATGGATTCAGGCGCCAGGACTGGTATTGATATTCCGAGGACAACCTCATGAATGAATGTTTGGTAAACGGCGAAATTTCCACGCTGGTGGCAACCGCTAACCGTGGTCTCAATTTCGGTGACGGCCTGTTCGAAACCCTGGTCGTCAGCCATGGCCGGCCACGCAGGTGGCAGGGCCACATGGATCGTCTCGGTGTTGGTTGTGAAAGACTGGGCTTGACAATGCCGCCGCAATCCATCCTGTTGCGGGAAGTGCAGACGGTCAGCGCGGGGTTGGCCAATGCCGTTGTCAAAATCATCGTCTGCCGGGGTGGAACTTCACAGTCCTATATGCCGCCGGAAGACGCTGCCTGCGTCAGGATCGTCAGCGCCGACCACTACCCGGAAGGGATTGCCAAACTCGCCAGGAAAGGCGTCAGGACGTGTATTTGTGAAATGCGCCTTGCCATTCAACCTGCGCTTGGCGGGATGAAGCATCTGAACCGCCTCGAGCAGGTTCTGGCCAGCGCCGAACTGCGTGAAAAGGGTGTAAAAGAAGGCATCCTGCTGGACCGCCAGGATCACGTCACCTGTGCCGTGGGAGCAAATATTTTCCTGGTCATGGAAGACCGGCTGTTAACACCCCGGCTGGATCTGTGCGGGGTCCGCGGTGTCGTACGCGGTCACATACTGGCCGGTTTCGGCGCACGCTGTGAGCAACGCCGGGTCACTCCCGACATGCTGCAGGAAGCAAATGAAGTATTCATTTGTAACACCGTAAAAGGTATCGTGCCGGTTAAATCCATCGATGATCAGGAGTATGAAATCGGACCGGTGACGCGCGAGTTGCAGACCTGGCTGATGGAGGGAGCCAGAAAGACATGAAACGGCTTTTGCCGGTTGTTTTGCTTGTATTGCTGTTAACGACTGCCGTTCTGGCGATAATCTCGTACCAGTACCAGCAATTCCTGCAAACACCGATGCAAATCGAACAGGCAGGGCTGGTCATCAATGTTGAACCCGGATCCAACATACACGCGGTAGTGGCAAACCTGGCGCAGCAGGGGGTGACCCGGATGGATTGGCGCTGGCGTCTGTTAGGCCGCTTCAAACCGCTGATCATCAAGACCGGTGAATACCAGCTCAAGCCGGGTCTGACCCCACCGGATTTTCTGGATTTGCTGGCTGCCGGAAAAGTCGTCAGCTACCGCTTTACGATCGTGGAAGGCTGGTCGGTCGGGCAGTTGCTAAATGCGTTGGCCAGGGATCCCGTGCTGAAACACGAGATTGCAGACGTGTCGGATATCGGAAGCCTGCAAGGTCTGCCCGCAGGTAACCCGGAGGGCTGGTTTCTTCCCGAAACCTATGCATTTGTCCGTGGCGATTCGGATGAGCAGATACTCAGACGTGCGTACCGTGACATGTCTGATAGCCTGGAACAGGCCTGGGCCGGTCGTGATGCCGGTCTGCCGTATGAAACCCAGTACGAAATGTTGATCCTGGCATCCATCATTGAGAAAGAGACTTCGCTGGAGAGCGAGCGGGCGGACATTGCAGGGGTGTTCGTACGCCGTCTTCTCAGGCACTGGCGACTTGAGACCGACCCGACCGTCATCTACGGTATGGGTGAGGCTTTTCAGGGAGACATCCGGCGTCGGGATCTCAAACTCGACACACCCTATAACACCTATACACGTCATGGCTTGCCACCGACGCCAATCGCGTTGCCCGGTCTGGCTTCTCTACAGGCGGCGGCGCACCCGGCGGCCGGGGACGCGATGTTTTTTGTCGCCAACGGGCAGGGTGGACATACATTTTCGAGTACACTTGAAGCCCACAACGAGGCAGTCAAACAATTGATCAAACAAGCCAGGGAAACCCCGCCCGAGCCTGATAAGCGGAATTAGTACAGATGAAAAAAGCATACTTCATCAGTCTTGAAGGCAGTGAGGGCGCTGGCAAAAGCACGCAGAACAAACATATTGTGAAGTGGCTTTCGGCGCGCGGAAATGTCGTCGTCGAGACACGTGAACCTGGAGGTACGGCCATAGCGGAACAGATTCGGAGTCTGCTGCTGGATACCCGTAACGCAGGTCTCAATGCGATCTCTGAACTGTTGCTGATGTTTGCTGCGCGTTCCCAACTGGTGCAGGAAGTGATCCGGCCGGCCATGGCGGAAGGCAAGGTGGTGGTGTGCGACCGCTTCACCGATGCCAGCTACGCCTACCAGGGCGGCGGCCGGCAGTTGGGTGCGGAGACCGTCGCCGTCCTGGAAAAGCTGGTTCTGGAAAACCTGCGACCGGACCTCACGCTGCTGTTTGACGTGCCGGTGGAACTGGGGATGAAACGGGTGGCCGGCCGTGGTGAAGCTGACCGTTTTGAAATAGAGTCGGTGCGGTTTTTCGAGCGGGTCAGAAGTGCCTACCTCGAGCGCGCCAAGGCAGATCCCCAACGATTCACGGTTATCGATGCCAGCCGGGATGAGGAGCAGGTCTGGGAACAGGTGCGGAAGATTCTCGAGGAAAGGCTGGGCTGATGGCTGAACCAGGCGCGACAGACAATGGGATTTATCCGTGGATGAGCGGCCACTGGTCGTTCTTTCTGCAACGTCTCGAACATGACAAGCTCGCACATGCCCTGATGATCGAAGGTCCTGCAGGCACCGGTAAGACCGCGCTGGCGAAGACCATGGTGGCCCGGTTGCTATGCCGTGAACCCCGGGATTTCGCCTGCGGTCAGTGCCGTTCGTGCAAACTGCTGGCCGGCGCAGCCCACCCGGACTACTTTGAGCTACGACCGGAAGAGGACAGCGAGGTTATCAAGGTCGACCAGGTGCGGGCCATGATTGGCAAGCTGGACCTGACCACGTCGATCAGTGAGCGCAAGGTTGCCTATATTCATCCGGCCGAAACAATGAACGCAGCGTCGGCAAACGCCTTGCTGAAGAGTCTTGAGGAACCCGCCGGAAACACCGTTCTGATCCTTGTCAGCGACAACCCGGGCAGGTTGCCCGTCACGATACGCAGTCGTTGCCAGGCCATGACCATCAACCAGCCCGACCCCATAATTGTTCAGGATTGGCTGGTGAAAAGCTCAGGTCAAGCCCCGGGCCGTGTAGGCGAGGCGTTACAGGCAGCGGGTGGAAGCCCGTTACGAGCAGCGCATTACCTGGATTCACCGGAGCTTGACGCCTTTTCCCAGGTAAAGGCCGGACTGTCCAGTGTGCTGGGCAGACCCGCCGCCGTTTCACAGGTCAGCAGTGAACTGAACACGTTAGACCCGGTGGAATTATGGCGATGGCTTTCCATTTGTACCGGCGAGGTAATAAAATCTGTGCTGGTGGGCCAGCCGCTGAACTGGTTGCCTGCAAACCCGGGATTACACGGTGTCGCACTGTTGGAGTTGCAACGCCAGGCGGATAAAAACCGGCAACTTGCGGCCACACCCGTACGCGGGGACTTACTTTTGCAGGTTTGGCTGATAAACTGGGCGGAACAGGTACTCTGAAACGCAGGGTATCGATCAAGGAAGACAGCAGTAAATCGAGGAACAGGGCATGGCACAACAAGGCATACTTTCATTATCCATCAAGGACCGGCAAACGCTTTATAGCGCCTATATGCCCTTTATCCAGGGCGGCGGGCTGTTTGTCCAAAGCACCAAGCGATACGCGCTCGGTGACGAGGTGTTCCTGTTACTGACCATCATGGAACTGGAAGAACGGCTGCCCATTCCAGGTCGGGTCGTATGGGTGACACCGCCGGGAGCGCAGGGTAACCGGCGTCCCGGAATTGGTGTCCAGTTCGGTGACACGTCCGATGGTGCCCATGCCAGGACCATCATAGAATCGCATCTTGCCCAATTGATCAGTTCGGAAAAAAGAACGCATACAATGTAATAATATCAATATATTACGTTATTTACTTAATCTAATTTATCTTTAACGTCAGCTCGATCAGGTCGAGCATTTCCAACAGCGGTTTGCCCGCCTGGTAGAAATGCGGTGAAAGACGTATGGCCCCGCCCCGCACCGCGCAGATCAGGCCCCTGTCTTTCAATGCCTTGTGTACATCCGACCAGGTTGCTTTGCGGTGGCCTGAAGCTGACGATTCCCGAGACCCGCTGCCGGTCGAATGGCCGCAACAGTTCGACGCCCGGCATATCGGCCAGGGCGGCTGACAAAATGCGCGAATTTGCAGTTATCAAGTCTTCCACCGCCGGCATGCCAAAATCTTCTAGCACACCAAGGGAAGCGTACATTGCGACCTGTCCGAGGATATTGGGACTGCCCGCCTCGAAACGGATGGCCGTTTTGCTCGCCTGCCATTGTTCGCGGTTGAACTGGTAAGGTTCATCCACCATGTGCCAGCCGAGTTGATTGAGCCGCAGCTGTTCACGACAGTTATCCCGGCAATAGAATACCGCGATGCCTTCCGGGGCAAGCAGCCACTTGTGGCCATCGGCAGCCAGGAAATCGATAGCGCAGGCCTCTACGTCCATTTGCAAAGCGCCCAGTTGCTGTATTGCATCGACAAAGAACAGCACGTTATTTTGCCGACAGTATTGACCCAGTGTTTCGAGCTTCAGACGTAAACCGTCTGTCCACTGTACTGCACTGACCGATAGCAGGCGTGTGCGGCCGTCTATTCGCTCGAGCAGCGCCTTTTCAGGCTCTGCCGTGGCCCTGATGTCCACTTCGCGCACTTCAACGCCGTGTCGCTCAAGCGCCAGCCAGGGCAGGCGGTTTGACGGAAACTCGTGCGCCGGCAAAACCAGGTTATCGCCTTTCCGCCAGTCGACACCGTTGGCCACGGTACAAATCCCTTCGGTGGTATTTTTGAGCAGTGCAATGTCGTCCGCCGAACTGGCATTGATCATACCCGCAAGACTTTTCCTCAATTGGGATTCACGCAATAACCAGCGGCTGTATTTTTCCGCCCCGAAATCGGCATTCTCCAGGGCAAATTCAGCAACCGCATTTGCCGCCGCCCGCGGCCAGGGTGCAATGGCGGCATGGTTGGCATAAAACCCATGCTTCAAAATGGGAAATTCCTCAACGGGAATGACCCTGGTCTCAATCTGCTGTGTGGTGTCGGTGTGCATGTCGATATAATGACCGCACTGTGACGCAGACCGCAACTTCAAATACGCCGAATCGCCGTGAACGGGCCATCATCCACGTCGACATGGATGCCTTTTACGCATCCGTCGAGCAGCACGACCAGCCTGAATACAGGAACAGGCCGGTTATCGTGGGCGGAACAGGTGGCCGTGGCGTGGTGGCCGCGGCCAGTTACGAAGTTCAGAAAATTCGGTGTCTTTTCGGCTATGCCGATGTCCCGGGCCCGCAGTCTGTGTCCACAGGCGGTTGTATTGCCGGTCAGGATGTCACGCTACCGGGAGGTATCCGCCGAGGTTTTCAGAATATTTCGCGAATCGACACCCGAAGTCGAAGGTCTGTCTCTGGACGAGGCGTTCCTGGATGTATCGGCCAGCCTGGCTTTGTTCGGAAGCATCGAAACCATTGGCGCAACCCTGCGTGAGAAAATACTCCGCCGCACCGGTCTGCACGCCTCGGTCGGGATGGCGCACAACAAGTACCTTGCAAAACTGGCGTCGGATGCCGGCAAACCACGAGGTTTTGTTCATGTTCCTCGTGACGGTGTGCGAGCGTTTCTCGATCCGATGCCGGTCAGCCGGGTTTGGGGGATTGGCAAGCAGACCCTGCCCAAGCTTCAACGCCTGGGGGTTTTAACGATTGGTCAGCTGCGCAAGGCTGATCCTGTTGTACTCGGCAAAGTGCTTGGCAACCGCAGCGAACATTTCCTCGCCCTGGCAAGGGGTGAAGATGACCGTGAGGTAATCGCCACGAGGATGGACAAGTCCCTGAGCCGCGAAGTCACGTTTGACCAGGATATCAGCAAACCCGTGGAGCTGTACGCGGAGTTGCAGCGCCAGGCCGAATCGGTGACCGGCCGGCTGCGCGCTCACGGCCTGATGGCGCGCACCATCCAGATAAAGGTTCGCGATGCGCGTTTTCGTACGGCGACACGCAGCCGCAGTCTCGCGGTTCCGACCTGCAGCACACAGCTGGTATATAAACAGGCGCGTACATTGTTGGAGAAATGGCTACAGGAACACCAGAATACCCCGGTCAGGTTGCTGGGTGTCGGTGTCAGCGGGCTTGAAGAACACGATGAGCGTGGAATTGAATACGATTCGGTTAAACAAAAAACACTGGACCGGACAGTGGATGAGATCCGGCGCCGTTACGGTGATGACAAGGCCACCCATGCGGGTACGCTGAGGACGGGTAAAAAAGGGGTGGTGAATTAATCCGCCACCCCCGTGTGCAGATGTTTAAGTGCGCTCAGCGGATAAATTCAGCCAGAACACGGCTGAATTTCTTCATTGACTCGGGGTTCACATACATCATGTGACCTGCCGGGTAGTATTCGGTGGTGATGTTTTCGCGCAGGTCGTCGGGCAAATTCATGTGGTCCAGAAAGTACTGGGTGGCGCCATAGGGGCAGGCGAGGTCAAAGTACCCCTGCTGCACCAGCACCCGCATTTTCGGGTTCTGGATCATGGCGTAGTTCAGATCCACAGCGGTGTTTGCGACCGGAAGCTTACCGTGGTCCCCGGTGCCGGGTTGCTTGTGACTATCATCCCATTTACGCCACAGATCACCGGAGCTGATGTATTTGCGGTCAGTCTTGACGCCGAGTTGTTCGCGGTAATAGTCGTTAAAGGTGGCGATAAAAGCCGGCCCCACTGACGGGAAAAACGGGTCGTAGGCAAAGCTTTCCGCAATATTGTTTATGGAGTCGCCGGTATAGCGGGAATCGATGCGGCCGACCACCTTGCCCTGATCGCGTAACAATTCCTTGGCGAAATGTGCCTCGTCGATACGCAGGTTGGCCTTGTCCCAGTAGTCTGCGCTGATACCGGTAAAGCGCTGCATCCCCGCAAGAACACGGTCACGTTCCTCTTTGCTGGCGCGGTTGCCCTTGTAGAGCAGTGGTGCGTACTCGTTGGCGGCGAACGCTTCGGCGTCGCGCAAGAACTGTTGAAGGTCGTCAGGGCGGTCCGCCAGGGTCTTGTGGTACCACGCGGTCGCGGCAAACGCGGTAAAGTAATTGACCTGCGGCAAATCTATCCTGATGCCCGCATTACCGGCCGAGAAATCCATGTAGGGCGATACCAGGATCACACCGTTGAGGGTGATGGCATGTTTTTGCATCAGGTGATAGGCCACCCCGCCGCTACGGATACCGCCGTAACTCTCCCCAAGCAGGTACTTCGGCGACTCCCAGCGGCCATTGTCCGTGATATAGCGGGCAATGAAATTGGATACGGATTCGATGTCCTGGTCAACGCCCCAGAACATTTCACCCTTTGTATCACCGATCGGCCGGGATAAACCGGTACCCACCGGATCGATCATGACCAGGTCGGCACGGTCGAGGACACTGTATTCGTTGTTCACCCGGCGAAACGGTCCGGTGGATGTAAATTCCAGGTCCTCGACCACGGTGCGCACGGGGCCGAGAATACCCATGTGCAGCCACATTGATGCCGAACCGGGGCCGCCGTTGTATGCAAACAGGATTGGCCGGTTCGATTTATCCTTGCCTTTTTGGACATAGGCCGTGTAGCCGAACTCGGCGATGGGTTCGTCCTTGTCGTTTTTCATCACCAGGGTGCCGGCGGTGGCGGTATACTCGATATTCTTGCCGCCGATGGTGACGCTGCCGGTGGACTCAAAATGCAAGGGTTCAACTTTGGCCTCCGGTTTTGCTTCGGGCCTGGCGTCGGGTTCACCGGCGTAAACCACGGCAGAGAGTAAAGTGAACATACAGATAAACAGTGTTATTTTCTTAGTCATGTGACACCTGTTCCGGTTTTAGGAAAACGGAGTGTACACCAGGGAATTCTCGAGTTGTTCAGTTGGTTTGCGCCACTATAATGGCCACGCTGCCTGCTTTTCTGCCGGTGTCGACGTAGGCGTGGGCCTCGGCAACCTGTTCGATTGAATAAGTCCTGTCGATAACCGTCCTGATTTTTCCCTGATCAATCATTTGCTTGAGATACTCAAGCTGGTCAGTCTTATAGCCCGTTACGGCAACCATCACCTTTTTTTTGCCAAGTACTGATGTCCATAAACTCCTGAGCATGCCGGGCAACCTCGGATTGCCCAGTACATAACGGCCGTTCCGGCAGAGTGATTTTACGCTGCGTGCGTAGGGGCTCTTACCCACCACATCGATAATCACATCATAGTGTTCACCATTGCGGGTAAAGTCCTCACACGTGTAATCGATGACCTTGTCGGCGCCAAGTGAGCGCAGCATCGGCAGTTTTTCGGTGCTGTCAACCGCCGTCACCTCGGCCGCCGATAATTTGGCGAGCTGAATTGCGATCGTGCCTATTCCGCCGCCGGCCCCGTTGATCAATACTTTTTCTCCGGCCTGGACATTGGCCTTCCTGACAAAGTGCAGGGCGTTGAGCCCACCGACGGGGACCGTGGCGGCCTCGGCAAAACCCATATTGACCGGTTTAAGCGCTATCGGATGGGTCGAGGGCAGACACAGGTACTCTGCATAGGCGCCAAATCCGGCTTCGGTGGGAGCAAAAACCTCGTCACCAATCCTGAAGTTTCTGACGTCCTTGCCAACGGCTTCAACGACTCCCGCCAACTCCTGTCCGAGGATCTGAATCCGGGGTTTGAACAGACCGAACATCAGACGCAGCGGGATCCAGAAAGAAACCGGAAAGTCGAATTTACGCATTTCGCAATCCCCGGCAAACACCGAGGTCGCGATGATTTTTATCAGTATTTCGTTATCCCGCGGGGCGGGCGTTTCGATCTCACGGAGCTGAAGCACTCCAGGTGGGCCGTAGTTTGTCCAGATTACCGCTTTCATATCGCTACCCGGCTTCCGCTATTCAATTCCGCTGCACGACATCGGTTACTCGCCGGTGTCCAGGCATTGCGGGTTTTTGATTGATCCCTGCCGTGTTACGCGTCCCTCAACTCCCTGCGCAGGATCTTGCCGACGTTGCTCTTGGGAAGTTCATCCATGAACTCCACGTAGCGGGGACGTTTGTAGCCGGTGAGGTTTTCCTTGCAAAATGCGATGACTTCCTCTTTTGTGAGGGACGGGTCTTTCTTCACCACGAAAAGGCTGACGACCTCACCGGATTTTTCATCCGGTACGCCGATTGCGGCAACTTCCAGTATCTTCGGATGCTGTGCCAGCACATCCTCGATTTCGTTGGGGTAGACATTGAATCCGGACACCAGGATCATATCCTTCTTACGGTCCACGATCTTGAAATAGCCGTTTTCCGTCATCAGTGCAATATCGCCGGTATGCAGCCAACCATCGCCATCGAGTACCTCAGCGGTTGCTTCCGGACGCTGCCAGTAGCCCTTCATGACCTGCGGTCCGCGGATACACAATTCGCCGGCTTCGCCTGGGGGCAGGAATTCGCCGGCATCATTCACGATCGACGCGTCGGTCGAGGATATTGGCAGACCGATAAAGCCGTTATATTCTTCGAGTGTTATCGGGTTGATACAGGCGGCAGGGGAGGTTTCCGTCAGCCCGTAAGCCTCAATCAGGGGTACACCGGTGACCTTTTTCCATTGTTCGGCCACCGCTTTCTGCACGGCCATGCCCCCGCCCAGTGTCATTTTCAGGGTGGAGAAATCAAGATTCGCAAAGCCTTCTGTATGCAGCAGCGTATTGAACAGGGTATTCACCCCGGTGATCGCCGTAAACGGGTGGCGGCCGAGTTCTTTGACAAATCCGGGCATGTCACGCGGGTCGGTGATCAGGATGTTACTGCCGCCCAGGTAAAGAAATGTCAGGCAGTTCGCGGTCAGTGCAAATATGTGATAAAGCGGCAAAGCCGTGATAATGGTCTCTTTTGATTCAACGTCAAGCTGGGCTAACCAGGCCCGTGCCTGGAGCAGGTTTGCGACGATATTGCGGTGGGTGAGCATCGCACCTTTGGCAACCCCGGTGGTGCCGCCGGTGTACTGCAGGAAGGCGATGTCTTCAAAGGCGATGTTGACCGGTTTCAAGGGCAGTTTCTTACCCCTGTCCAGGACATCCTGGAATTTCTCCGAGCCGGGTAATTTCCATGTCGGTACACTCTTTTTGACATACCGTAATACAAAGTTGACCAGCAGGGATTTCGGGAAATCGAGTAAATCGCCGACGCCGGTGGTGATGATGTATTCCAGCGGAACCTCGTCTCGTACACTCTCCAGAACAGATGCAAAATTTTCAACCACGACGATGGCCTTGGCGCCCGCATCGACCAGTTGGTGGCGCAACTCACGTGCCGTGTACATCGGATTGGTGTTGACGATGATCAGCCCGGCCCGCAGCGCGCCGAAGAGGGCCACCGGGTACTGCAGGATATTTGGCATCATCAACGCGATGCGGTCACCCTGTTGCAGTCCCATGTGCTTGCAGGGACGCTGCAAAATTCCGCGTCAGGTAGTCGAGTTCGGAGTAACTCAGCTCGGCGCCCATATTGTGATAGGCCATCCGGTCTTTGTGTTTTCTGCAACTTTGTTCCAATACATCGACAATCGAGCTGATAGCCACTCAAGTCGATATGTGCGGGGACGCCTGGTGGGTAATTGTTAAGCCAGGGTTTTTCCATAATTTTAAGACCTCCCGAAGCGAGTCGACAGCTTTTTGAGCAGGACAATTTTCACTTACTATTTTTGCATGATAAATGACTTTGCGCAGTTATTTTGTAGTTTTTGTTTGCTGACTCAAAGGCGGTGTTTATTATCAAATGGCTGGATATTGCAGGGGCGGCAGCCGGATGGGTGAACAGAATATTGTAGAAGATGCCAGCGAAACCGTTCGCCAGGACTTCATGAAAGCGTTCTGAGGAGGTCAGGGCGCTGGAAGCGATGCTCGACAAGGGGATGGTGGAGTCGGGTGTCAGTCGCATCGGTGCCGAACAGGAAATGTTCCTGGTCAACAGGCTCACCAGCCCGCCCCTGACAGCGCTAGAAGTGCTGGAAAAGCTGGATGACGGGCGGTTCACACATGAACTCGGCCTGTTCAACATTGAAGCCAACCTGTCGGTGCAGGAACTCAAGGCGGATGTCTGAGCCGGATGGAGGCGGAGGCGCAGGAAATTTATGCCAAGGCCCGTGAAGCGGCGCACCAGTGTGACAGTGAAATTGCACTGGTGGGGATTTTGCCGACACTGACCAAGAAAAACCTGGGTCTGGACTCGATGGTGCCATTACCCCGCTATCATGCGCTGAATGACGCCATCATGGCCTTGCGCGGTCAAAATTTGCAATTCGCGATCAACGGTATTGATCAGTTGACGGTCAATCACGACAACCTGATGCTGGAAGCCTGCAATACCAGTTTCCAGGTGCATTTCCAGGTCAGCCCGGCAGATTTCGCCCGACTCTACAATATTGCCCAGGTGGTATTGCCAGCCTCCAGCATCAGGTTGTACATAATTAGGCCGTTAATTGATAAGTGCGTTCATCGCGAATTGCAGGTTTTGGCCGCGCAAGGCCATGATGGCGTCATTGAGCGCATGGTAACAGGGGTAAGGGCACTCGAGTGGAAATTTCCCAGGTTTTTCTTCGGTCAAGGTCGGCAGAATCCCCACCAGTGCAATTTGGCTGTTAGGCTGGTGCGCCGCTTCACGGGCCATGGCATAAATTTCCTGCGCCTCGGCCGCCATGCGGCTCAGACAATCCGCCTTGAGTTCCTGCACGGAAAGGTTGGCTTCGATGTTGAACAAACCGAGTTCATCGGTGAAACGCTTGTCATCCAGCTTGTCCAGCACTTGGAGCGCTGTCAGGGCGGCTGGTGAGCCTGGTTGACCAGGAACATTTCCTGTTCTGCGCCAATGCGACTGACACCCGACTCCACCATCCCCTTGTCGAGCATCACTTCCAGCGCCTTGACCTCCTCCAGTAAGCTTTCATAAAGTCCTGGCGAACGGTTTCGCTGGCACCTTCTACAATATTCTGTTCACCCATCCGCTGCCGCCCCGTTCAATACCAGCCCTTTGATAATAAACGCGGCCTTCGAGTCGGCAAACAAAAACTTCCAAACAACTGCGCGAAGTCATTTATCATCCAAAAATAGTAAGTGAAAATAATCCGGTCTCAACGCGCTGTCGACTCGCTTCGGGAGGTCTTAAAATTATCGAAAAACCCTGGCTTAACAGTTACCCACCAGGCGTCCCGCACATATCGATTTGAGCGGCTACAGCTCGATTGTCGATGTATTGGAACAAAGTTGCAGAAAACACAAAGACCGGATGGCCTATCACAATATGGGCGCCGAGCTGAGTTACTCCGAACTCGACTACCTGACGCGGAATTTTGCAGCGTCCCTCCGGCACATCGGACTGCAACAGGGTGCCGCATCGCGTCGATGATTCCGGAATATCCTGCAGTACCCCGTGGCCCTCTTCGGCGCGCTGCGACCGGGCTGATCATCGTCAACACCAATCCGATCTACCGGCACCGTGACTTGCGCGGCAAACGGTCCATGCGGGCGCCAAGGCCATCGTCGTGGTTGAAAATTTTGCATCCGTTCTGGAGAGTGTACGAGACGAGGTTCCGCTGGAATACATCATCACCACCGGCATCGGCGATTTACTCGATTTTCCGAAATCCTGCTGGTCAACTTGTAATTACGGTATGTCAAAAAGAGTGTACCGACATGGAAATTACCCGGCTCGGAGAAGTTCCAGGATGTCCTGGACAGGGGTAAGAACTCCCCTTGAAACCGGTCAACATCGCCTTGAAGACATCGCCTTCCTGCAGTACACCGGCGTCACCACCGAGGTTGCCAAAGGTGCGATGCTCAGCCACGGGAATGTCGTCACAAACCTGCCCAGGCACGGGCCTGGTTAGCCCAGCTTGACGTTGAATCGAAAGAGACCAGTATCACGGCTTTGCCGCTTTATCACATATTTGCATTGACCGCGAACTGCCTGACATTTCTTTACCTGGGCGGCAGTAACATCCTGATCAGCGAACCGCGTGACGTGCCCGGATTTGTCAAGGAACTCGGCCGCCACCCGTTTACGGCGATCACCGGGTGAATACCCTGTTCGATACGCTGCTGCATACAGAGGCTTTGCGAATCTTGATTTCTCCACCCTGAAAATGACACTGGGCCGGGGCATGGCCGTGCAGAAAGCGGTGGCCGAACAATGGAAAAAGGTCCCCGGTGTACCCCTGATCGAGGCTTACGGGCTGACGGAAACCTCCCCTGCCGCCTGTATCAACCCGATAACACTCGAAGAATATAAAGGCTTTATCGGTCTGCCAATATCTTCAACCGACACGTCGATGGTGAATGATGCTGGCGAATTCCTGCCCCCAGGCGAAGCCGGCGAATTGTGTATCCGCGGACCGCAGGTCATGAAGGGCTACTGGCAGCGTCCGGAAGCAACCGCTGAGGTACTCGATGGCGATGGTTGGCTGCATTCGGCGATATTGCACTGATGACGGAAAACGGCTATTTCAAGATCGTGGACCGTGGGAGGGATGTGATCCTGTCATCTACGGATTCAACGTCTACCCCAACGAAATCGAGGATGTGCTGGCACAGCATCCGAAGATACTGGAAGTTGCCGCAATGGAGCATACCGGATGAAAATTTAGGTGAGGTGCGTGTAGAGCCTTCCATGAAAATAAAGACCCGTCCCTCACAGAAAGAGGAAGTGGATTCGCATTTTGCAAGGAAAACCTCACCGGCTACAAACGTCCCACTCGTGGAGTTCTTGGTGGTGAGCTTCCCGGGCAACGTCGGCAAGACTGAACAGGGCACTAGAAGGACGCGTAACACGGGCAGGGATCAATAAAAACCGCCAATGTGTGGAAACCAGCAAGTAACCGATGTCGAGCAGCGGAATTGAATAAGCGGAAGCCGGGTAGCGATATGAAAGCGGTAATATCGAGAGAACTACAGCCCCACCTGGAGTGACTTAAGCTCCGTGAGATCGAAACGCCCCACCGCAGGAGTAACGAAATACTGATAAAAATCATCACAACCTCGGTGTTTAAAGGGGATTGTGGAATTGCGTAATTTCGACTTTCCGGTTTCTTCCTGGATCCCGCTGCGTCTGATGTTGCGTTGTTGGAGCCCCGGATTTCAGATCCTCGGACAGGAGTTGGCGGGAGTCGTTGAAGCCGTTGGCAAGGACGTCAGAAAAAAAAGTTCAGGATTGGTAGGAGTTGAGGTTTTCGCTCCAGCCTGGAAGCCGGATTTGGCGCCTTATTGCAGAGTGTTTGTGTCTGCCCTGCATCCATTGGATAGCGCTGGGGACTAACAATATGAGCTTTGCCGAGGCCGCCACGGTCCCCGTCGGTGGGCTGAACGCCCTGCACTTTGAGAGGAAGGCCAATGCCAGGCCGGAGAAAAAGTGCTTGATCAACGGGGCCGGCGGCGGAATAGGCACGATCGCGATTCAGCTCGCCAATTATGGGGGCCGAGGTGACGGCGGTTGAGCGGCACCGAAAAACTGCGATGCTGTGCTCGCTAAACCTGACAAGGTCATCGATTACACATGTGAGGACTTTACCCGCAATGGGAACGCTATGATGTGATTATGCGACATGGTGGGTGAGACCATACGCAGCGCGGCGTAAAATCAGCTTCTGCCGGAACCTAGGCATGTTACAGGGCAATCCAGAAGTCTGCGCCGTGTCGGCAATCTCGTTTTTTTTATGTTTGACGCCTTTGGTTCAGTTACGTATTGCTCAAAGACGGGAGCGGAAAGCTGTAGTCGAGAAAACGGGTACCCCCACGTACGACGGAAAGGTTCCCAGCTGGAAATTCAAAGCAGCAGAACTGGACGTGACAAGAAACGATTATGCTGTCGGAAAGCATGCCGTATTCTATATCAAGGACATCCCGGTCCTTTACTTCCCCTATTGTTTTCGTTTTTATCCGGTTCAGGAAGAAAGACAGTCGGGGTTCCTCACCCCGCGCCGGAGTATCATCCAAAAAGGGCTTCTACCTTTGAAATCCCCT
>CAVSHP010000003.1:0-13585 GCA_963727635.1 uncultured Gammaproteobacteria bacterium
ACCCTCCAATGGTGGTTTAACAGGCTACTTTAATCAACTTCTTGTCGTGTCATGACAGTCAATAGGTAGACTGTCGTTCAATCCCTTAAAAAACATCTAGGATGCAGTGTCCTTAAATGCAAACTGCGTGCCAATTAATTATATTCTTTTAAAACAGCTAATTATCTCAGTCCTATCAGAATTTACAGGTAACGAAACGATTTTAAAATGTCAAACTGACAAAATATGTCAGTCATTACGTCATATTGCTAGAAAGAATATTCACAAAATCGCCCATCTTGCCAAAACCTTGGGGTAGATGGGCCAAAATCTAGCGCATAGGATGTTCGATATGGTAATTTGTCTATTTCTGTTATCGCAAACCACAATACTAAAAAGGAAACAGCCAACCCAAGCAAAGTTAGAACTTAAGATTCGGACCTGTTGGAATATTTGGTATCAAGAGACTTACAACCATTTCCTTTAGCAAGTGCTTCCCAACAACCATCCAGCTACCAATATACCGGCAACCTGGCTGGATGGTGCAATAAGTAGTCCGCTGACACAACATGTATCATTGCAGCAAGGCAAGAAATTGAGAGACAAGTCACCAATATGTTTTGATAAGAATCTTCACTTCTGATTCGTTTTGTCGCTTGCCGCCAGGCACGCATCAACCAGCCAAAAAGTATTCCTAGAATGACAAAAGCAGGAACCCCCCATTCACCCATAATCTGAAGGGGAAAACTATGTGGCGATCCAGCTAGATAGTGATTTGCCCCACAAGCATAGCGCATCGGACCTGCACCTAGTAACGGGTTTTGACTCGCATCTTCAATGGCGTGTTTCCATAAATCTGTACGACCCGACGTATGCAACATTGGACGGCCTACAGATTTACCTAGGAAATCTGTCTTTTCAGGCTGTAATGTTTCCAGGAAAAAAACCGCAGAAAGGAAAAATAGAATACCCAGTACCAATCCAGTGGCGTGTATTTTGAGCCATTGAGTTCTTGTAGTTGGAAGTGATATCCCCACAACCAACATAGCTAATATCAGGTAACGGTAGTGCCGCGGGCACCAGTTGATAATATGATGTACCACTGTGCTCCAATTAGGAAAACGCCAAGCAAACCAATCCGGCGATACTTGTGAAAGACCAAGGGCAGGAGCGCAAGCAGTGGTAAAGTCCAAGTCTGAACCTGGTTATAAAGACGAGGATGTGAGAAATGAAGCAAAGACTCCCGAGAGTTAAATTGCATTTCTGTGGACAGATATACCATCATACCCATAAGTTCTTGGAGTACTATGCCAATTCCCATCAGTGCCACGCAAATTAATACGACCCGATCGAAATAAACACCTAAAAACTGCCTGATGCTGGCTATCGAGATTGTAGTTAGAAGCAGTAAGAAAAGCATGGCTACGTCTAAAAGTGGATATGCTGGATTTGGCGTACGCAGTGCGGAAATCAGACCCAAACCAAAAAAAATAATTAGTAGACTACGAACCCATGTTGGAACTGAGCGTACAATGTTTTCCAGTTTTCGTCGAGTTTGTGTATGAAGCAGTAGAAAAGTTAAGGTTACGGTGATTAAATATAGCTCAAGTACACGTTTACCATCATATACACCAAGTTCTGGCAGAACTTCCGTCATAGAAGTTATCATCAACCACAGTCCGAAAAGTATTGGAACCAGAATCAGGAATCCAATTGGCCTGTTGATGGATTTTTGTGCGTGCGCAAGTGCTGTCCATAGCCACCTCCGGTCAGATAAATTGGTTGTCTGATCGGGCGGGCTATCCTCATCGGAGTTTATCTGTTGTGACATGGTTCCGGAATGATTCTGGTGACTAGTCAATGTCAAATTTTTTCAACTTGTAGCGGAAAGAACGGAAACTGATCCCCAGCAAATCGGCAGCGCGGGTCTTATTGTAGCGCGCCTTTTTCAGGGCGTCTTCCAGCATCTTTTTTTCGATATCCTCGATATAGGTATCCAGCGACTGGTCTTCGTCGCGTTCGGATAATGCAATGTCCGGTTCGTTTAGGGCCACTTGTTCGAGCATCAGGTCATCGGGCTGGATGATGTTGTTCTCGCACATGGTCACCGCGCGTTGCAGGATATTGATCAGTTCCCGCACATTGCCGGTGTAGTGGTGGTTTTTGAGTGCCTGCATGGCCTCCCTGGAAATCGCGGGTATTTGTGACTCGTCCCATTGCTCGGTGATTTCTTTCAGAAAGCGATGGGCCAGTTCCTCGATATCACCCCTGCGCTCACGCAGGCTCGGCATCGGCAGTTCGATCACGTTGAGTCTGAAAAACAGGTCGCTGCGGAACTTGCCGGCCTCGACCAGTGGCCTGAGGGTCTGGTGCGAGGCGCTGATGATGCGCACATCCACCGGCACTTCCTGGCGCGCCCCGATCGGCAATACGGCCTTTTCCTGTATCGCGCGCAATAATTTCACCTGCATGTGCAGGGGCAGGTCGGCCACTTCATCCAGCATCAGGGTGCCGCCGTCTGCCGCCTGGAAGAGACCTTCCTTGTCGGTGGCGGCGCCGGTGAAGCTGCCTTTGCGGTGGCCGAAAAACTCACTTTCCATCAGTTCGGAAGGGATGGCGCCGCAGTTGACCGGTACAAAGGGCTTGTCGGCGCGCGGGCCGAGGTCGTGGATCAGACGTGCCGCCAACTCCTTGCCCGAGCCCGATTCGCCGCTGACCAGCACCGGTGCCTGGCTGCGCGCCAGCTTTGTGATCATGGCCTTGCATTTTTGGATGGCTTCGGAATTGCCGGTCAGTTTTTCGAGTTGGTCGTCTTTAAAAGGGCTTTCATCTTCGACGACAGCAGTGGTTTTGCGCTGGTGGTCCCTCGCCGCGAAGTTTTAATGCCGTGTTGACCAGTTTTCTGAGAATCGACAGGTCAACGGGTTTTGAAACGAAATCAAATGCGCCGATTTTTAGCGCCAGCACCGCATCTTCGATTTTGCCATGTGCGGTGATCACCGCTGCCGGCAATTGTGGATGATGCTCGGTAATTTCACGTACCAGGTCCAGACCGTTGCCATCCGGCAGACGCATATCGGTCAGGCAGAAACTGAAATTTCCATTGGCCAGCGCCCGCCGCGCAGACTGAGGTCTTCTGCCGTGGTTACCTTCAAGCCCATCCTGCTCAGGGTCAGGTCGAGCAGTTCCCGGATATCAGGTTCGTCATCGACCACTAATACATGGTGCTGCATATCTAAATTGCCTGTCCCTTTGTTCTATATCCGTGAACACATCGTTCATTGTAACTTCGTTGCTGTTCTCGCTGCGTGCCAATGCCAGGCGTATATTGAAACGAGTGCCGACTCCCGGTGTAGAGTCTACCGTAAGTTCAGCCTGGTTGACCTCACAAAGTTGACGTGCAATGTATAAACCCAGGCCGGAGCCCTGCTTGTTGGTGGTATAAAACGGTTCAAATATATGTTCGATCTGATCATCCGGTATGCCGGGCCCGTTATCCTCAACGGTGATCAGGCAATAGCCGGTGTCCGGCAAGTGCTCCATTTTGATCTTGACATGGGGCGCCACGCCATCGCGTCCTGCATGTTGCAGGGCGTTTTCCATCAGTTTCCAGACCGCCTGGTGCAATTGGCTGCGATCGAACAGCACCAGCACTTCCTCATCGCTTGAAGCTGGTGTCCAGGTCAATTTCCATTGCCGGCAGTGCACCTTTGAATTCCTCAACGATCTCTTGCAAGCCATACGTTCAAATCGAAAATGTCAGGTCGTGATTTTTCCCGGCGGGAAAGCTGCAGGATATTTTCGACAATACCGTTCATCCGGCGTGACTGCTTATGGATGATGTCGACCAGGCGGGCATCCGACTGCGGGTATGTCCTCAGACTCGGCCAGCAGTTGGGCGGCGTGGCTGATCGCGGCCAGCGGGTTGCGTATTTCGTGGGCGATACTGCCAGAGAGTTTTGCCAGTGAACTGGCCGAAAGCTCAAGCGCCCTTTGCGCAACGACATCGTTGTCCTCGAGGAAAATCAATACGCGGATTGCGGCCTTGCCGGGCAGCGCGATAAACTTGGGTACCACCTGGGCCTGGCTCGCGTGCAGGGTGAGTGGTTCGATTCCCGGGAAGGGTTGTCTGCGCCATTCCGCCAGGGTGACATCAAGCTCCGGTGAGATTTCTGCCAGTAATTTGCCCAGCCCGGGCGAGCCCCCTAGCAAAAACCAGGCCGATTCATTCATCATTTGAATACGGCAATCGCCATCAATCGCCAGAACGCCACTGCGCATACGGCGGATAATCAGTTCATTGATCTGTTCCAGGCGTGTTAGTTCGATCGCCTGTTTCTCGGTCAACAGGCGGTAATCCCTGAGCCAGTATGAAAGCAGGTTGACCAGTATCGCAATGATGAACGTGGTAAGGCCGTAAAGCCCCGCCTGGATCAGGGCCGCGCTTGTCTCATCCCGCAGCAGCACACCTGCCAGCGCATCCCCGATAAAAGCCAGCACCACCAACGCCGCAAAAAACAACGACATGCGCAATGGCAAAAGTATAGCCGCTGAGGCGCTGGCAAAAATCAGCAGCACGGCCAGGCCACTGTCCAGTCCGCCGAACATGAACAGCAGTACCGAAAGGAACAGGATATCGGTAAAGAAGGAAATCTGTGCCAGGAAGAAATGGTGAGCGGCACGTCGCCGGGCTTCGATGGCCAGGTAGATGGCGATGACGAAATAGGAAATCAGTGCCGTGCCGGCGATCGCATCGTTATCGAGGAAATTGGACTTGATCAGTATGCCGGTGAACAATGCAATCATCAGTGCGAAACTGATGAACATCCTGAACAGGTTCAGGTAGGTCACCACCCGGCGGGTCAGTGGCTCGGGTAGAGGGATAATTGCTGAAATCTGCCGTTTGGCTCATTTTTATCCTGCAGAAAAGGCAAGACCGGTGTCTATTGCCGTCTTCGTCGAAATCCATTTAGCGTCTGCTTCGTGCGTGCAGTATATCATCCCGAAATTGCTTCAGCTTGCCTTTGCTTTGAACTCCGTTTCAGGGGAAAATACCCCCCTTGTAAAAAGCCAGCATAAATGAGTTTCGAATCAGTCATTTTCTGAAGGAGTTAGCATGAATTTCCATGAATACCAGGCGAAAGAATTATTCGCCAGTTACGGAATACCCGTCCCGGGTGGCGAGGTGGCGCGCACGCCCGCCGAGGCAGTCGTGGCGGCGCAGGGCCTTGGCGGCCATGTAGTGGGTGGTTAAAGCACAGGTACATGCAGGTGGTCGCGGCAAGGCCGGCGGTGTCAAGCTGGTCAGAACACTCGATGAAGTGCAGTGCCGAAGCCAAGCGTATGCTGAATATGAAAATCAGCACTTACCAGACCGGTGGATTGGCTTTGCCGGTGGATTCTGTACTGATCGCTGAAGCGACGGAAATTGAAAGCGAACTCTATCTTTCTGTCCTGATCGACCGCGTTAACCGCTGCGTTACCTTCATGGGTTCCGCCGCCGGTGGTATGGATATCGAAAAGGTGGCTGCTACTGAACCGGAAAAAATCGTCACCGTCAAGGTTGATAACACGGCCGGTTTCCAGGCCTACCAGGGGCGTAAGATGGGTTTTGGCATGGGGCTTTCCGCCAAGCATGTCGGGCAACTGACCAAGATCATGTCAGGGCTTTACCGATTGTTTATCGACAAGGACCTCAGCCTGCTGGAAGTCAACCCGCTGATCATCGATGGCAAAGACAACCTGATTGCACTGGACGCGAAGATCAACACCGATGACAACGCCCTGTTCAGGCACAAGGACCTGGCCGCGATGCGCGACGAGGCGCAGGAAGACCCGACCGAGGTGGCAGCCAGCCGTCACGGTCTGAACTACATCACGCTCGACGGCAACATCGCCTGCATGGTCAATGGCGCGGGCCTGGCGATGGCGACCATGGACGTGGTCAAGCTCAATGGCGGCGAACCGGCCAACTTCCTCGATGTCGGCGGTGGCACCACGGCCGAGCGTGTCAAGGAAGCCTTCAAGATCATCCTCTCCGGCGAAAACGTCGAAGCCATCCTGGTGAATATCTTCGGCGGCATCGTCCGCTGTGACCTGATCGCGGAAGGCATTATCGCCGCGGTCCAGGAAGTCGGCGTGAGCGTACCGGTGGTCGTGCGGCTGCAAGGCACGCTGGTGGATGAGGGAAGGAAGTTGCTGGCCGAGAGTGGTCTGGCCATCATTCCTGCAAGTGATTTGAACGATGCCGCGAAGAAAGCCGTTGCGGCAGCCAACAAGAGTGAGGTGGCCCAATGAGCGTTTTGGTCAACAAGGACACAAAAGTAATTTGCCAGGGATTTACAGGTAGCCAGGGCACCTTTCATTCCGAGCAGGCCATCGAATACGGCACCCAGATCGTCGGCGGTGTAACGCCGGGCAAAGGCGGCCAGACGCACCTCGACCGTCCGGTATTCAATACCGTTTCCGAAGCGGTGCGTGAGACCGGCGCCGATGCATCGGTTATATATGTACCGCCACCATTTGCAGCCGATGCGATCCTGGAAGCCGCCGATGCGGGTATCAGGGTCATCGTTGCGATTACCGAGGGTATCCCCGTGCAGGACATGATACGGGTCAAGGCGGTGCTGGAACGCAAGCCGGGCACCTGGCTGGTCGGCCCCAACTGCCCCGGTATCATCACCCCCGGCGAATGCAAGATTGGCATCATGCCCGGGCACATCCACAAGGCCGGCAAAGTCGGCGTGGTTTCACGTTCCGGCACCCTGACCTATGAAGCCGTTTACCAGACAACAGTGACCGGCCTTGGCCAGTCCACGGTTATCGGCATCGGCGGTGATCCGATCCAGGGCATGAACTTTATCGATTGCCTGCGTCTGTTCCAGGATGACCCGCAAACCGAGGGTATTATCATGGTCGGTGAAATCGGCGGCTCGGCCGAGGAAGACGCGGCTGAATTCATCACCCAATACGTGACCAAGCCGGTGGTGGCCTATATTGCCGGTGTCACAGCGCCTCCGGGTAAACGCATGGGTCACGCCGGTGCGATCATCGCGGGTGGCAAGGGCACGGCCGAGGCCAAGTATGAAGCACTGGAAGCGGCCGGGGTGACCACCGTGCGTTCACCTGCTGATCTTGGCAATGCAATTCAAAAAATTATTTAGTCCTTACCTGGATAACCTGCCCGTACCGACGGGCAGGTTTAGCCCCAGCAAAATCTGATGATCAAAATCGCCCTGGCGCAACAGGATTTCCCGGTGGGTGACATGGCGGGCAACCTGGTGCGGGCGAAGAAAAGTATTGCAGTCCGCCATTGAAAAGGGCGCGGACCTGATCCTGTTTCCGGAGATGGCCATCAGCGGCTATCCGCCGGAGGACCTGTTGTTACGTCCGGGGTTCATGCGCAGCTGCCACGTGGTGATGGACGAACTGGTTGCCGGCGTTAAAGACATCGATGTCGTCATCGGACACCCCTGGACCGAGGGCGATGAGCGCTACAATGCCGTCAGTTGGGTGCGTGACGGCGTGGTGCTGGGCCGCTATTTCAAACAGGTGCTGCCCAACTACGCGGTATTTGATGAACGCCGGTATTTTTCGGCCGGCGAGCATTCGATGGTGATAGAGATCAAGGGCACGCGGATCGGTGTAATCATCTGTGAAGATGCCTGGGTGCCGGGCCCGGCCTCAAGGGCGAAGGCGGCAGGGGCCGAACTGCTGCTGGTGCCAAATGCCTCACCGTTCCGGGACAATAAACTGGCGGCGCGTCTGGATATTCTCAAAGAGCGCCTGGATGAATGCGGGCTGCCCATCGTTTACGGCAACCTCGTCGGTGGTCAGGATGAGCTGGTTTTTGACGGCCGTTCCTTGCTGATGAATGCAGGTGGCGGTTTCAGTATCCGCAACAATCCGTGTGAAGAGGAATTGCCGATTGCCTGCTTCACGCCCGAATCGGGTGACCTCTGGTTCGAGGATTCCCGGGACCGTTCCGATCTGGACAAATCAACCGTCATCGAGGCCGAAGACCTCATCGCCTGTATTTACACGGTACTGGTTCGCGGCCTGAAAGACTATATCCATAAAAACCACTTTACCGACGTGGTGCTGGGTTTATCCGGCGGTATCGATTCCGCCCTGACGCTGGCGCTGGCGGTCGATGCGCTGGGCGCTGAGCACGTCCACGCGGTCATGATGCCGAGCCGCCACACAGCTGAGCTGAGTCACAAGCTGGCCCGAGAGCAGGCGAAGATGTTGCAGGTTGCCTATCGCGAAATCCCCATCGAGCCGGCCTTCGAAGCCCTGCTGCAATCACTCGAGGTCTCTTTCGAGGGTTGCAAGTCAGACGTGACCGAAGAAAATCTGCAGGCCAGGGTGCGTGGTGATATGCTGATGGCATTGTCCAACAAGTTTGGCTGGATGGTGCTGGCAACGGGCAACAAGAGCGAACTGGCGGTGGGTTACAGCACCATTTACGGTGATATGTGTGGTGGTTTTTCACCGATCAAGGACTGCCTCAAAACCCGGGTTTACCAGCTGAGCAACTACAGAAATACGCTTTCCCCCGCGATACCGCAGGCGGTCATAGACCGCGCGCCCTCCGCCGAACTGGCGCCGGGGCAACTGGACCAGGACAGCCTGCCGGCATATGACCTGCTGGATCAGATCCTGTTTCACTATATTGAGCAGGACTGGTCGATCGCCGAGATCGTCGCCGAGGGCTTTGACGATACCGTGGTCCGGCGCGTGGCGGCCATGGTGTTGATGAATGAATACAAACGACGCCAGGGGGCACCGGGCGTGCGGGTGACTTCAAAGGCATTCGGCCGCGACAGGCGTTACCCGATCACCTCGGGCTGGCACGAAGAAAATATCAAAAAAGCTGATTAACGGCTTTTGCTGGATGCGAAGGCTTGCTCGTCTTTGCCCCATGGCCACAACCAGTGCCAGAAGCTTTTCTTGTCGCCGACAAGGTAGGGATGATTGGGGTAATTCAGCGCCAGGACTTTCTCGGCGTCTTCCGCCAGTTCCGGCAAACCCATTTCGGTGTAGCTCACCGCGAGGATCTCCAGCGCATCGCCCAGTTCGGGTGAGCCGGGATAGTTTTCAAGCGCATAGCGCGCACGGGCGGCTGCGGCTACATAGGCTTTGCGGCGCATGTAATAACGTGCAACATCGAGTTCATAAAAAGACAGGTTGTTGCGCAAAAAGACCATGCGCTGCCTGGCGTCAGGTGCGTAACGGCTGTCCGGAAAGCGCCGGATCAACTCGTCGAAATCCCTGAATGATTCCCTCGCAGCCGTCTGGTCGCGGTCGCGCACACGTGATGGCATCAAGCGTTCCATGAATCCAACGCGTTGCTCGTAATTGGTCAGACCGCGTATGTAGAACGCGTAGTCGACATTGGGATGGCTGGGATAGGTCCGGATAAAACGGTCGGCGGTCGACAATGCGGCTTCGGGGTTGCCGGCCTTGTGGTAGACATAGGCGAGTTCCAGCTGCGCCTGTTCGGTGTAGCGGCCAAAGGGAAAGCGCGTTGTCAGATGCTGGTAACCGGCGATGGCCCGGCCCCAGTTCTGCGAAGCGAGGTAACCTTTGGCGGTTTCGTACATTTCTTCTGCGCTGCGGCCGTCATCGGCAAATTTGTCTTTCTTGCAGCCCGTCACCGTGACCAGCATCAGCGCAAGCATGATTCCGGTGAGCAGTTTTGAAAACACAGAAGACTTCAAAGAAATTGAGGATGACAGCATTATTTGGCCAGGAGAACTACAGAGGGCGGAATGATAGCGAAAAAGGCGGACTAAAACCATAGAATACAGCCATGCGACAATACCCCAACGCCATATCGGATTTTAATCAATGCCCAGGCACATCAGTTTAAGCCAGCAGGTTACGCCAGATTCGGCCGGTTCACGGCTGGACCAGGCCGCGGTCGAACTGTTTCCGGATTTCTCCCGGGGCCGCCTGCAGCAGTGGATCAAGCAGGGTGAACTGACCGTCAACGGCCAGCGGGCCAAACCCAGCAGCCGTGTGCTCGGGGGTGAAAGACTGACCATCGATGTGCAAATGGTTGCCGAAGGTGAGGTTGAACCAGCAGGACATTCCGCTGGATATTATTTTTTCGGATGAGCATTTGCTGGTGCTGAACAAACCGGCCGGTCTGGTGGTCCACCCCGCGGCGGGTAACTGGGAGGGGACATTGCAGAATGCCCTGTTAAATTACGATCCGGATCTCGACACCCTGCCGCGTTCCGGTATCGTGCACCGTCTGGACAAGGATACCAGCGGTGTCATGGTGGTCGCCCGCAGCCTGAAAGCCCATGCCAGCCTGGTCGACCAGTTACAGACCCGCAGCATGAGCCGGGTTTACGAGGCGGTGGTGAAAGGCGATACCCCCGTGGCGGGCACCATCAGCGCCAATATCGACCGCAACCCGCGTGACCGCAAAAAAATGGCGGTCAGGGAAAGCGGCAGGACGGCGACCAGCCATTACAGGTTGATACAGCGTTTGCCCGGCACCAGCCATGTCGAAGTTTCACTGGAGTCGGGCCGCACCCACCAGATCCGCGTGCACATGACGCATATGGGTTATCCCATTGTCGGTGACCCGGTTTATGGCCGCGGGCCGGTCAAACAAAAGGGTTTGCCTGCGGCGGCGATTGAGGCGATCAACGGTTTTCCGCGCCAGGCGCTGCATGCCCGGACTTTGAAGTTGATCCATCCTGAAAGTGGGGAGATGTGCGAGTTTCATGCGCCGTTGGCAGATGACATCAATGAACTTATCGCGACGCTGAAACAGTCGATGGCCGATGGCTGAACGTCCTGAACTCGAAGTCATAAGGCCGGATTGGCCTGCGCCACCCAATGTCCATGCGTTTACAACGACCCGCAATGGCGGTTTTAGCCAGGGTCCGTGGAGCAGTCTGAACCTTGGCAGAAGTTGCGGTGATAACCCCGATCACGTTGCACAAAACCGGCGTCTTGTTATCAAGCTTGCTGCCAGACGAACCACGCTGGATCAGCCAGGTTCATGGCACAAATGTAGTCAGTTGGGAAAAGGCCAAAGAACCCGGAATCACGGCGGATGCCATCTTCAGCCGTCAAGCGGGGCAGGTTGTGCGGTATTAACTGCGGACTGCCTGCCGGTTCTTTTTTGCGACCGAGCCGGAACACAAGTCGCTGTCGGCGCATGCGGGTTGGCGCGGTCTCGCTGCGGGTGTTCTTGAAAACACGGTCATGGGCCATGGACTGCAAGCCGGATGAATTGATGGCCTGGATGGGGCCGGCAATTGGTCCCGGGGCTTTTGAAGTTGGTAAGGATGTTTATGATGCGTTTGTGAATTTGAATGCTGAAAACGTCATCGCATTCAAACCGCATCGCGACCGTTGGCTGGCCGATATTTACCAGCTTGCAAGGCTGGCGCTGACCAGGGTTGGTATCAGTCAGGTTTCTGGGGGGGCAATATTGCACCTTTAAGGATGAAAACATCTATTTCTCTCATCGAAGAAATGGGGAAACAGGCAGAATGGTCACAGTAATATGGTTGGAGTAATCATACGCTAGGTTCTCAATCCAACGACTTAGTTCGTATTTGGTTCGAGCATCAGTTCATGCGCTGTTCTATTCCAAATTTTTAAACAAAATCTGATTTTCTGGCAAGATTTAACTTTCAGAGAAGCAACTTTACATAACATGAAGCGACTACGTTACTAGATAGAATAGTTGATTTTCACCGTCAAGCGGAATTAAATCGGCACACGGGTACTCAATTTTGTGTGACAACTAGGGATTGCTGAATTACGTTTCATCACTGGAAGTCAGATCTTAGGTGCAGATCATTGTGTATAAGGCCTCCTATTAACTCTACAAAAGTGAATCAAAATTAAAATCTCAATTGTTGTAAGTGCATTCTGGATGGAATCGCTTGTTTGCAAAACCCAGGCAAGTCATTATCCAATGTCACTTTACCAGTGTCTAGACTGACCTTGCTTAACTGATCCAACCATGCTCTGGCATCCCGTCCTAATGCTGATTCGGCATCAACACGTTCGAAAAGATCAGTAGCTTCGGTATACATCTCTAGTTGAGCATAATTCCAGCCAATATTGTATTGAACACAATTGGAATCCACACCTAATTCAGGCCTGCTTTTCGGAGGCCACCCCCCAGTCTGACATGATCTATTATTGACTCACTAAAACGACCAAGATACATATAGCTTAATCCTCGCCAAGCGAGCGTTCTAATTGCGACTTTCCGCTTGCATCAAATTTCCCTCTGGATTCAAACTGAATTGCAGCATTCTCATAATCACCAATATTCATATACTCGATTCCAAGGTTATCAAGCGCCAAATTGTTATGGGGATATACATTAACAGCTTGAGTCCATACTGAAAGATCACTTTGCCAAATTCCAATTTGTTTTCTGGTTTGTGCCATGAATATGAAGATAAGCGCAAATGCACCTCGTAGCAAAGCCTTTTTATATGCCTTATCACCTTTCATTAGCGAAAAGATGCCGCCAGCGAGCAGTAAATAAATTGGCAAGGTTGGAAAATAGGTATATCTGTCAGCAGCGCCTTGCGTACCTACTTGGATCAGTCCCAGAACAGGAAGCAAAGTCAACAAGTAGAATAACCATGCAATCATCCATGCTCGTTTTTGCTTGTGCCATGCGAGTACAACAGCCACTGAAATTCCGAAAAATAAAGAAAACACCATTACTGCTATTGTTGCGCTACCACTTTCCGGAACAATAAAATAAGGGTAGTGTGGTGACAATTGATATGGAAACACAAATTTCTCAAGATAAAAAATTGTGCTGTGAATAGCGTTGATTATCCGCTCTAATAACGGTATGTCCCGTAAGAGTAGCAATTGCGGATTCTTGCGCGATGAGTGTTGCCAGAACCAAGCCGGATGACAATAGAAAAAACGGTATTTTTTCTACAATCAGGTGAGATAAGGATTGTTGATGTACAGAGTTACTAACGGATTTTATCAAGCCAGTTCGGCGAAGAGGATATACGTCAATCAACAATAGAACTGCTGGGAAGGTAACCGCCATAGGTTTGGAAAGTACTGCTAATAAGAACAAGCCCAATGTTTGAAAATACCAACTTACTTTATTCTCCTGAGAACTAGTCACAAACTTCACATATGTCAGCAGAGAAAGAAGCAAAAATAATTGGCATAAAAGGTCTTTTCGTTCAGCTACCCATGCAACGGACTCAACATGCTGCGGATGAACTATAAATAATGAGGCGGCTAAGAACGCAGCGATCAAGGCATTATCGTCTTGTTTCTCAGCGATTTGTTTCGCCATTGGGTCAACTAGTCCTAAAACTCTCAATGCCAAAAAGAACACCAATAACCCATTAATAGCGTGCAAAAAATTGTTGGTTAAATGGTATCCCCAGTGGATCAAGTCTTTCCATAAAGTTGATAATCAACTGCCCAAGAAGCGGGTCAAAGGATGCCAGTTATTCATCTCTAATGATGTTGCCATCCATTTAAGGTTTTCCAAACTCAAACTGGAGATATGATCCTCAAAACTATTATAAATAGCGTGTGGTATCCCATACGAATTGATTACTTGTGGAGCCATAGT
>CAVSHP010000004.1:0-24612 GCA_963727635.1 uncultured Gammaproteobacteria bacterium
CACTTAAAAAGGAGATGTCGCGCTTAAGAAAGTTCGAAGCCCGGCTGTTCTCTGACCGACCTGCGGGTGAACAGATCTCACTGACTGATCCCGATGCCCGCTCAATGAGCTGGGCGGCAGGTGTGGGGACAATGTACAGAACCGCTGTTCGCATTAATATTACATGATCGTGGCCCATGAGGTGACCAACCAGGGTAGTGACCGTCGTCAAATGGCGAGGATAGCCGAACAGGCCAGTTCGACATGGGAGGTTGAAGAACGAGGCGGTTGCCGATCGTGGTTACTATCGTGGTGAAGAAATCCTGGACTGCGATAAGGCCAACATCAAGACCTATCTGCCCAAGCCGAATACTTCACCTAATCGGGCCAAGGGCCAGTTTGACCGGGGTGCCTTTGTTTATATCCCTGAAGATGACGAGTATGAATGCCCGGCGGGACAGCGCCTGGTACGTCACATGACGGTGCAGTAACAGGGCAAGACGATACATGCCTACTGGACCGCCAAGTGCCGGGTGTGCCCGATCAAGTCCCAGTGTACTTCAGGGGTTCACCGTAAAATGACCCGTTGGGAGCACGAGGCTGTGCGGAGAAAGCCCAGGCTCGTTTGGACCGGAGTCCGGATGCAATGCGCATCCGTCGGTCTACAGTGGAGCACCCGTTCGGTACCTTGAAAGCCTGGATGGGATCGACTCACTTCCTGACCAAAACACTCGACCGGGTGAGTACCGAGATGAGTCTGCACGTGTTGGCGTACAACATGAAGCGAATGATGAACATCATGGGTACAAAACCGCTGATGGAGGCTATCAGGGGCATAAAAAGCCCCTCTTTAGTGACCAAATAGCGTAAATACAGGCATCTCTGAGCTCCTTTTGGGTGCCGACTCAATCTCCAGACCAGATGGCAACGATATCAAAACAGATCCTGATAAAACCCCTAGAGAAAGCACCTGATGCAGCCTGTTAAGGCAAAAATGAGAGCAAATATCGAGTTTTCACACAGCCTCGGCCAAATGCGGTCATTCGCGAATCACGCCCGCCTTGGAAATGTGTTCCTTACGCCATTGCCTGGGGCTGATTCCCGCCCACCCGCGGAACGCGCGTGAGAAAACGGCCGAATCGGCGTAGCACAGGCTGGTGGCAATCTTTGAAATGGGAAGCGCCGTGTTCAATAACAAGTGGCGGGCCAGTTCGTAGCGGGTTTCAGCTAACAAGCGGCTGATGCTGGTGCCCTCGTCTGCGAGGCGCATGCGTAAGGTTCGTTCGCTGATGGCAAAAAGATTTGCCACGCTCTGCGATGAGGTGCTGCCACCCAGCAATAGCTGGTGCAGAACGGTCTGAACTTCTTCAGCAAAGTTCAGGGGCCCCCGCGCTCCGGCTGATCTCAGTCGCTGGTCCAGACGCAGCCACTCGGCCGAATTGGCGCCCGCGATGGGCTGTTTCAGGAAAGAGGCGTCAAATTCTACACCGGACGACTCTGTATCAAAACGTACATTGGGCCCAAACAGGCGGCGGTAGGGCGTGAGATCTTCAGGCGCCCGGTGGGAGAACCGCACAACATTGGGCGTCCAAGCCGGCCCGCAAAGCTCGCGCAGAATCCGGTATGCAATTGCTATTGATGCATCGTAAAAGATGGGTGTGCTGGGCATGGCCGGATGCTCAAGGGTGTAGCCCAGAATCATTTTTCCGGGGTGAGTTTTCAACAGGTAACAAAATGCCACGCGGTCGTAATAACGCAGGTTTACAATCAGGGTACGCAAAGCATCGCGAACCGTGGCGGAATTGCGCATCAGTCCGCCCAGGTCGCCGAAATGCTGCAACTTGAACCTTGACCCCAGGAGTATGCCGAAATCATTCCGGCCGGTGAGTTCAAAACAAACCAGCAGCAAGTGACCAAGGGCCTGGTAGGGAATGCGATGCTCCGGGTTATCAAACAAGCTGACAGGGATACCCGCCTGGCGAAAGGCCAGCTGCGGTGAAACGCCCAGGTCGGTCAGAACCTGCGGCAAGACCGCAATCGGCCCAATGCGTACAGTGCCGATCTCGCTGGTGAGCGGTGCTGTGGCAGACAGGTTGGCACGCTTTGATTTGCTTGGGTTATTGCTCATTGAATCGGGTGCGAATGATGTCTCGGCCACTCAGGAATTGGCGACGAGCCTGACAGAGCTCTGCCGGAATTGCAAAGTAATGTCGCTTGCGGTTGGGCTAAATTAAAGCGCGGTTGATGAACGACAAAACAGCCCGAAACAAGAAAATCTTGATAGGAGAGCAAGATGAAATATTTCAACTTCGTTGTGTATGAAGCAAATTTATCCGCCTCTAACCCTGCCGATATCAACTAACGGTCTCTCCACCAGCTAGGATTTCGATGGTCGAAAGTATGAACCCACAATCAGTACAGGGATTTTAAAGAAGTTTTTCAACGGGCATTAAACACGAAAGGAACACATTATGAAAATTATGAACTTCAGATTCAGACAACTTGGCTCTCTTGGTCGTCTTTATGCTAACGGGGTATATCGGATCGTCTTTTGCAAATGAAGCGCCATCTGCGCTACCCGAGGTATTTTCCGATGGCGATAATGCTAAATCGACGCGTGTCGAAAACATGCACATGACGCGTTTCCTCGAAATTTACCTTGCGGCTCCAGACCCGAAGACTGGGGAGCTGATTGCTACCTGCTACAACACAATGTTTAATCCTCAGGCCATTCCTGCATCGAAAGACACCGCACCGCAGAAACTGGTTGAAGGCCTCGAATTTTGAAAAGATGAAAGCCAAATACGGTGTCGCCGGTGCATCTTTGAATGGCCCAAAATACTGGCTGCCAGATTGGTCTGATGTCGAAGAAGGAGTAACTAGGACTTTCAATGGAATAGAAGCTACATGGGTTGCCCAACTTAATATGGGCAAGGAAACTAACGTAAACAATGTCACTTACCCTACACGCCTCAGCACATCGATCGAAAAAGCTCTATCGGTTGGAACAAGGGCACCCAGGCGTTATTGCTTGACGATCCGGAAGGCAACACCTGGATCATGAAAGGGTTCGAATTGGGTCTTAATCCACAAATAACCTATGAGGAATTTGTTGCAGCTGGCGCAGGTAACTTTAAAAAACTTCCAGCAGGCTGGAAATTTCGGATTAAGGTGCTGAACAAAGATTACATAGAAACGCCTGAATCTGGTGTGGCCACGATCATGGTGGATGAATTCTTTAACGTTTATGACAAGACTGGGCCGGGTATGGGCAACTATAAGCCATAATTATCGGGCAATAAGTCGGAACTCATTAAGAGTTTCGAGTTTTCAATAAAAAGGGTGTCGCTTGAGCGGTGCCCTTTTTTTATTTAACAGCCATAACAGGGCCGCCACTCTGGCGGCCTATTTGTTGTGTTTGTCAGGGGCGGCTTCTGGCCGTTCGAAACTGCTTGGTGCCATGTTCAGCTTTTGAGCGGTAAGCAGTCATGCGCCGGGGGCAACATTCAATAGCTGAAGAACCGCAAATAGCATTACAGATTTTGTAAAATTTCTTCAGAACCAAATCATCCAAATACAACTCGACTTATTGCCGATTGCAAGTTAGATGCCGTCTCGCTAAGGGCGGGATAGAGATTCCGTGAAGGCAAATACGACAATGAACTGGATCTGAAAGCCCGCCACGTCGTGCCGCAGATCTACTAACCCGGAATGCCCTGCCTCTTTGCTGCGTGTTTATCCTGCATCAGGGAAGGGGCAATGATGGTCAATGTACAGAGCAGCAGAGCGCCTACCGCTACCCAGATGATGAGATGGTAGTGGGTCTCACCCAGCAGGACTGCAGCCAGTGCCGGCCCGGAAGCCAGCCCCATCTTGGAGGCGAATCCGCCCAGGGCGGCCATCTGGCCGCTTGAATCAAAACGTGACGCCAGGCCCAGCAAGTAAGAGATGGTGTACGCCCAGGTGATCCCGACCAGGACGTTGGCGGCGAAGAATATCGTGGCGTTCGCACTGAACAGCAAGGCCCAGTTTGCCAGAACGGTCAGGCCGATCCCGGCAATCAGGGTTTTGAAATAGCCAAAACGATCTGAAATCAGGATCACCAGCTCCGGCGCCCGCCAGTCCCAGCCAGGCGGAAATACCCAGTGTCGTGGTGATGAAATCCTGTGTCTGGCCGAAGAACTCCCCCAGGCCGATGATGTAGGCGTACAAGCCCATATTGGCCGCCTGGAACAGGAATACCGCAAACAAGGTCATCGCCAGTGGCAGCCAGCGGATCGATTCCGGGCCACCCAGGTTTTCCGCTGGCTTGACAACTTCGAAGGCCGGCAGGAATGGAAGCATGAGCAGGGTAACCCCGCTGAAGGCGATCAGGGACAGGAACAGAATGCTGGTGCCGAAAGCCGGAACCAGGCCGGGAATGAACATCACGCCGAGACCGCCCAGGCCGAATTGCACAAATAGCAACACACCAAACGTCCGGTCGGGTTGCACCGTCCGGGCAATCACCGAAAAACCGGTACCCACCAGCATGCCGCCAACGAAACCGTGCAGGAAACGGATGGCGACCAGTGCCGTGGGTTCGGCGACAACCATGGAGGCGAAATCGATCACGATGAGCCCGCAAAGAAAACAAAAGGCGGCCAATCGCCAGTTGATGCGCCGGATCAGGAAAACAATCAGCAGGGCACCCGCCGCCGCGCCATAGACATTGGCCGAGGCCACTGCGCCCGCCTGCTGATTGCTGAAGTTCAGGGCATGGATCAACCCATCGACAATCGTTGGCAGGATGTTGACGTAAAACAACCCCGCGGTGGCCAGGAAGGCCAGGAAAATCCTCGCCGTCATGCCATCCCGGGCGACTTTCGGTACTTTACTGAATAGATCCATGTGGGTTCTCGCAAAAGGGTTTCAGTTTGTTGGATTCGGCGGCTGCTTCAGCCCATTTGAAGTGCGCACCATCCGAGAAAACATAATAGATGGAGTTGTTGGGCATCAGCACGACGGAAATGCCACCGTAACCTGACATGAAGGGCAGCCAGACATCCGGCGAACAGGTTCCGGGTGGCAGAATATTGGCCGCCCACATGCCGTTGTTATAGCGCAGGTTCTCACTCCCGGCCTGCATGCCGGGATCGCCGGGGTCTCTTTGCAAGGCTGCCGCCAATTGCTTCGGATCCAGCACTTGTTCACCTCTGACCCGGCCTTCCGACGTCAACAGGAAAAGGGCGAAACGGGCGATGTCATCCGGTAGCAGAAACAGCCCGTACCCGGTAAAGGGTTGCGCCGTCTCGTCATAGGTTCGCATGCCGTTTTGCATGACCGGACTGAATGACAGCGGGGCCAGCACTCTTTTCACCAGCAAGTCGTTGAAAATGTCGGTTTGGGGGCCGAGGTGCTGGCGCAGCCAGGCATTCATCAGCGTGCCGGCAATATAGGTGTCCGAGGTATGGTAAACCCAGGTGGAGCCGGGGTCCGAAGACCGCGGGAACAGCGTGCAGGCATCGGCAATCCTGGCGGCATGTGTTTCCTCGCTGAACATGGGGCCTTCATAGGAAAAGAACTCGTCTTTCTGGTCCACAGTGGAGCGGTAGTTTCCGGTGCTCATATCCAGCAGGTGCTGAAGCGTTACCCCTGTCCAGCGTTCGTCGCCCCGGCATTCGGGAACATAGTCCGTCACCAGCGCCTGGCCGATTCCGGGGAATAGCTGTTCCAATTGCATGTAGACCGTGCCGGCGAAGATGGTTTTGGCCAGGGAGTACGAGGGCAGTATGATCGACTGGCAATACGGGTAGTTACCGAACCGGGTCATGCAACCGCCCGAATAATGAATGCCGTCTATGACAAAGCCGTAAGTCGTCACCTCGTCGGCTTCGTGCAGTCTGAACTGCCCGGGTTTTGCATCCGGGTAGGCATTGACCAGGTTCTCGATCGGTTGCACCGGCAAGCGGGCCGCCAATTCCTCGCGGTAGTTCGTTAACACGCGGTGCTTTTCATCGACTTTGCCAGGCTCATAGCGTGCGTTGGCCAGTCCCCAGAAATTGGCCTGAAAGTAAAAGCAGGTTTCGCTGCCGATTTGATACGCGACGCGTGACACGGCCCCATCCGATTTGAACAGGAAAGACAACAAACCGTTGTGGGTACAATTGGCGTTTCTTTGCACCAGGGCGAACGGCAAAGATGCCCTCGTCCAGCCGCTGTCTTCGGCTTCGTCCCAGGCTTGACCGGCTTCGAACACCCATTCCCAGGGCGCGTCAGTGACGATTTGCCGGCCACGGATCACTGGAATCAGCTCGTTTCCTTCCTGCACCAGTTCGAGGCTGATGGCAGGTAAGACTTTGAGCGCCGGTTCGGCTTCCCCGGCGCGGCCGAACAGGTCCTGTAAAACTTCCATGCGGCTTTCGGCGGAGGAAAAATCCAGGGTGAGGCGGCCTTCCAGCCGGTTGGCGGGAAGCCCAGCAACCCTCGGTGCGAAGGCCGCAGTGGGCAGCGGGCGTTGCAGGGATTCGTTCCCCCGCAGAAATTCCAGGCTGAGAACGGGGTGGCCTGGCGGTTGATCCGAGCCAGGTAATGCACTGCATGACAGCAGCCCGACTCCCAGCAGCAGGCTTAACAGGCTCAGTCGGGAAAGACGCTCAGTCAACGGCAATTCCATACTCCCGCAGCCTGGCAACGAAAGGCGAGAGTTGTGTTTCGTAACATCGCCACTTCCCCACCGAGGTGGAGTAAATCGGTTGGCGAACTTGCGCGGCACTGGCGGTCGCCGCGGGTGCGGTTGAGCGGTGAAACTCCAGGCAGGCCGGTTCCCAATCCAGGCCGCACCAGTCGAGGATTCTCCGGCTTTCGGATTCCTGGTCGGCGACCAACGCTTCGTAGTCGACGTCGAGAAACGAACCGGCAGCAACCTCCCGCCAATGAGCCATTAAATTCCGGTAGGCGATGTAATAGCGGCCAACGTCCTGCAGGCTGTAGCTGAATGGATAGCCCATGCGGAACAGGGTCTTGTACATGGCATAACAGCTGTCCACCGGGTGGCGGCGGACGTGGATGACCCGGGCCTGCGGCAGGGCCAACCGGATCAGGCCGAGGTAGAGGAAATTCAACGGGGTTTTATCAACCAGGCGTAATTGATCCTGGTTGTATCGACTGATCGCGTTTGTGTAGCGTCTGCCCAGCAATGAAAAATCGATCTGTGCCGATCGCCTGATCAAGTCATCCCTCGATGCAACGGCGCCGGCAGTGGAGCCTGATTCGCCCACGGTCCGCATCACCGCGAACGCCAGGGTGTTGATTTCTCCCAGGCTGGCTGCCTGGCTATGGGAACTGATGATACGGTCTATCAGCGTGCTGCCGCTGCGGGGCAGGCCCAGCACAAATACGGGACGTCCTGCATCCTCGACAGGCGGGGCAACCCGCATTCGTTTTTCATCGAACCTTTCAGCGATCAGTTCCATGGCTGAAATGTCGCGGCCCACGTCGTAATCCAGCTTCACGCGGCGCGCCATGGCGCCTTCCTGCAAACAGCGGAAGGAATCCTCATAGCGCTGCAGGTCTTCCAGTTCCTTGGCCAGCGCGTAGCAAACCGGTACCCGTCCCGGGTCGTTTTGTTCGAGTTGGGCGAGTACCGATTTCAAGTCTTCGACGTGATTGTCCTGCGGTGTTTGCCGTCGCAGGGTCGAGCGGTTCTGGTAAGCGTCGTAATCCTTCGGGTTCAGCCGGATCACCTCGGTAAAAAGGCGTTCAGCTTCTTTGAGATCGCCCAGCGCGATACAGGAGGCGGCCAGGTTGTAGATAAAACCGGGGTCACCTGGCTGCAAATGCACCGCGCGGGCATGGCAGCGCCGGGCCGCGTCAAATTGCGAACACTGGGTATAAAGTTCGGCGATGCGTTGTAGTGTTTGAGGTTGTGTCTGCGTCGTGGCTTCCAGCTCATCCAGGTATTGGACGGCGGAATCGACTTCGCCACAAAACAGGTGGCATTCAGCCAGGCGGAGGACAACATTTTCATCCCCACGAGCAAGGGCATGTGCCTGCTTCGCAAAATCCAGCATCGTGACGAATTTACCTTTTTGCTGGGCCAGGCGGCTATCCTTCAACAGTTGTTCTGTCGACAAACTGCCTTGTTTCACGTTACTCATCATGATGAACGCCGTTTCATCCAGGTAGTGTAACTGCAAGCTGCGCGGGCCGAAACGTACCGGCCGGTGGGCAGAATCGATTCAAGCCGGCAGTAAATGGGAAAGGGCACCCGTTGCCGGGTGCCCTTTCAGGGTCAGAAATTGTACCGTACGTTCAGACCGATCGTGCGCGGGCGGGCAATGTATTCCTTGCTGCCATTACCGTAGTAGTTCTGCGCCGGGTCGGTGCCCATGTACTGTTCCGTGAACAGACCCACAACGCCTTTCTCGTTAAACAGGTTCTTGACGAACAGTGTGATCGCCCAGTTGTCGGAAGCCAGCGTGGAGTTGAAGTCCCACAGGCTGAACCCGCCCAGGGTGTACGCAAAACTGGGCGACGGCAGAATGGAGTTTTCCATGCTCGACTGGTAGTAAACGCTGACCCGGTTGTTCCAGTCCCAGCCGCTCGACAACTGGTAGGTGTTATCCACTGCCAGGTTGAAGGTGCTCTTTGCCAGTCCGGGAAGTGTGGCCCCGTCCAGCGCAATGGGGTTGAGCTGACCCGGATCGGTCGGCGAATAGAGGTTTTCGTCCAGTTTGCCGTCGATATAGGCGTAACCGGCATTCAGGTGCCAGTCTTCGGCAAAGTACCAGTCATACTCTGCTTCGATACCGGTGGTATGGGCTGTGCCGCCATTCTGCACGGCGAAGAACGCCCAATTGGTGGTTGCGGTATTCAGCTGAATATCTTTCCAGTCGACGTAGAAGAAGTCGATGTTCCAGAAACTGTTATTACCGGTACCCTTGATACCGATTTCGTAGTTGTCGACCGAATCTGAGTCATAGGTCTGCCAGACCGGGTCCTCCGCGAAAACGCCGGACAGCGGGACCGCGTTGGCGCCACCCCGGCGGTAACCCTGGGAATAGGTGCCGTAGGCCATCACGTCGTCGTTGATGTCGTATGACGCGTTGAATTTCCACAGGGTGCCATTGTCGCTGCCGGAGAAATCGGCGTCATCCACGACATGGAAGGAATCGTACAAGCCGACTTCCATGTGGGTGTTGTTCTTGTACTTGACGTCGTAGTAGCGGAAACCACCCGTCAGGTGAAAACGGTCCGTGACATTCCAGGTGAGTTCGCCAAACAGCGCCCAGTCCTTGAAGTTTTCATCACGCTCGTAGGCGAAGTCGTTATCGTTAAGGACACAACAGCCCCAGGCGGCCTCGGCCCAGTTGTAGAAGCCGCGCAGGTAGCTGTCCTGCGTGGCGTTTTTGTCTTCATCCTGGTAAAAAGCACCGGCCACCCAATCGAATTTCTCACCGCCTTTGGAGACCAGGCGAAGCTCCTGCACGAAGGCGCTGTTGTCGTAGCTGCGTACGGCGGAAGCCATCGGACGGGGGTAGTTGTAATAGAATGCCCCCAGCCAACCCTGCTGTGCGTAGAAACCGGTGTTTTCACTGGTGGATGAGCCGTCGGTCTGGTAATACGACGTGCTGCTCACCAGGCTGGCGAAACCCATGTCGTAATTCATTTCCAGGCTGCCCAGGTTGACTGTGCGTTCACCCGGTTCACGTTGAACGGAGCCATTCTGGTACTTGCCGTACGGGTCGCCCCAGCCGTCATTGCCCGGCGTGGGTTGCATGCGGCCGTCGACCTTGTCACGCTGGTGGGCGTAGGTCAACAGCGCGTCAAATTCGTCATTGGGCTGAAACAGCAAGGAGGCGCGGATGTAGTCAATTTTCGCCGAATCGGCATCTTTGACGTACTTGTACTCGGCGGTATCTGAAAGCACCCCGTCGGGTGCTACCGGAATATCGTTGCCATCAACGACATAGACGTTGGGCAGGTCAATCACGCCCGCGTCGTCAAGGTAACCGGCAACAATGCGAGCCGCCATCGTGTCACCCATCGGGATATTGAGCACCGTGTCAACGCCCCAGTTCCAGCCACTGGAGCCGTCGGTCACACTGGTCCGGCCCTCGACATAACCTTCAAATTCATCCAGCACGGGGCGGTTGGCAATGTAACGAACCGTTCCGCCAAGTGAGCCCGAACCGTACAGGGTGCCTTGCGGACCGCGCAGGACTTCCACCCGGCTCAGGTCCTTGAGGATCATGTTGGCGAAAATCGGTGTGTCGTTCAGGTAAGTCGAAACCGTTGGCACCGTGGACAGTGCGTAGTCACCATTGATATTGCTGTCCACGGCAAGGCCGCGGATGCGGATGGTGTTCACCACGCCAGTATTGCGATTACCCATGTCAATGACCGCGGCACCCGGTACGCTTTGCAGCAGTTCGGCCGTGGTGAGTATCAACCCCTTGTCAATGAAGTCGCCGCTAATGGCAGAAATGTTATAGGGGATTTCAACGATGCTTTGTTCGCGACGCTGCGCGGTAACCACGATTTCTTCCAGGGTCTGGGGCTTGTTCATCTGTTCATCAGCGGCCTGATCCTGGGCCAGCACGGCCATGCTCTGAGTGGTGGCCATCAAAGCGGTGGTAATGGCTACAGTGAGTGCTTTTCTGTTTATTTGACGCATGGGATTCATTGATAGACTCCGTTTTAATGTTGATTGTGTTTGTGCCTGTGAAACGTTATTTTCCTGGCTGGTTTGTACTTCAAGTTGACAATTTTCCGGGCATTTCCAACGCGCCCAGTGGATCAAAAGCGCCACCCCCCGCGCCGTCCTTGTACTGTGGAAAGTGAACGGCCCGTTCGCGAAAGCTCTTCAGCACCTGGCAACCGCCGAACAATCCGCGTTCACGACTCCGCCGGACCTGGTTGAAGTCCAGTTCAAGGGTGATGATTTCGCGCATGGAACCGGCGGTGTAAACGACGGTGCCATCGGGTCCGACTACTGTTGATCGTCCAAACCCAAGGTCACCGGCAGTGTTGATATTCAGAAACCAAAGCTGGTTGGTGGCCGCATTGGCGCGTGCGATGGACAATTCGACGTCACGGTCGATGGTGGTCGTCATGGTCGGGCAGATAATCGCCTCGGCGCCCATCCAGGCCAGGGTGCGCACCGCTTCCGGAAACCACATGTCGTAGCAGATCAGGATACCTACGCGGCCTGCACCCGGCACGTCGAAGACAACAAACTGGTCGCCATAGGCAATTCCCCGTTCATAGGGCGCAAACGGGAACAGTTTCCTGTGCCTGGCAACGACCTCTCCTTCGGGATTGATGACCGGGCAGGTGTTGTAAATCCGGTCGCCGTCACGTTCAAAAATTGAACCCGGGATCAACCAGACCGAGTTTTCTTTCGCGGCTTGGCAGTAGCGGTCTTCGACCTCGCCCGGAAGTTCAACGGCTTTGCTTGGGCTGGACCCAAACGTACACAACTCGGGCAACACGATCATTTGCACCCACGGGTAACGTTGCCGCGTACGCGCAATTTCACTCTCGATCAGTGACAGGTTGTCCTCGTTTTTCAAAGCCAGTTGCAGAGCTGCAACAGCCAGGTGCCCCATGTAGTTCTCCCGTAGTTTGTGTGGCGCTTATATACAACGCGGCACTTTATACCGGAAGAGTAATTTGCAAATGTTCCTTTTGATAGAACCAGATCAGAAATGGTGATTAGGCCAGTCGTTCGTCGTTGCGAAGCAGGATCGCATCATCGACCAGTTGTTTTTCGGTGTTATACCAGCGTATATGTTGGCCATCAAGTGTCACATAGTAGGAAGATTGCTCGCCGTAAGCCCAGCGGTCCCATTGCCGGAACCAGCGATCACCTTCGCACGACCAGCGTCCGGTATCCCTGTCCTCATTGGCGTACCCGGCCCGGCCCGACATGGTTCCGTCTTCATGCAGCTCGAGTACGCAGGGATCACAATAGACGGTGCGGTAAATGATGCTGGAACCCGAAAGCGTTTTTTTCAGTGTTTCGCCTCTCAGCAGATTTGGGTCATTTTCATCGAGCATGATGCCATCCACATTGCTGAGGTCCCACATCAGCACACGCAGGCGTTCCACGCCTTCCCGGATATGGTCCTGCGGAATGCTTGAAACACCCATTCGGAAGCACTTCCTGGAAGATTCGGGATGGGCATAGTAATGCGTATCGGGTTCGATCAGAATCCCTCTTTTGGCCGCTTCGCCCACCAGAAGATCGACATCGATGTCTTCCGGTCCGCGAACCGAAATCACCGTGCCGCCCTGGTTGGGAATCGTCACGATGGATTTCGGGCGGTAGTGGTTTAGCGCGTCCCGCAGGGCGTGCCAGCGGGCTTGCATTTCCTGTTGCAGCCGTGCCATGAATGAGTCGTAGTGACCAAGCGACAGGAAATACGCCGCGGTGCGCTGGTTGATCAGCGACGGCCTCCCGATGACCTGTTGCCGTAAGTTTCGAGCGGCCCGGATCAGCGGCGCAGCGGCCACGATAAACCCGATGCGCAGACCCGGCGCCAACACTTTTGGCAGTGCGGATACGTAAACCACGCGGTTGTCTTTGTCCATCCCGCGCAAGGCCGGGTGGGGTTGGCCCAGGTAATTGCTCTCATGCACAAAATCATCTTCGATGATGACCTGGTCCAATGTTTGTGCCTTGTTCAGCAGTGCGGTGCGGCGATCCGTAGGCATGGTCACCGCGGTCGGTACCTGGTGGCTGGGCGTCACGTATATGACCTGGGCGGGATTCAGACGTGAATTGATCACCATTCCATGCTCATCGACCTTTTGGTGAATGATTTTTGCGCCGGTCTGCAGGAAGAGCTCCCGCATCCGCGGATTGCCGGGTTCCTCCATGGCAACTGTCGTTTTGTTGTCAGCGAGCAAATGGGAAAGCAGGTAAAGGGCGTTCTGTTCCCCCAGGGTGATCAGAATTTCGTCCGGGTCAGCAGTAATTCCACGGCGGGGGAGCATCTTGGAGCGGATTTCCTCGATCAGCACCGGGTCATCGGCATCTCCCTCTGTCACGGTGCCTTCATTGACTAACCGTGGTACCCAAAGCCATGCGGCTGGCTTCACGCCATTGGGCCGTGGGGTAAAGTGAAGCATCAAAATAGCCGTCGATAAAAGGAAAGGGATGTTGTTGCCAGTTCGCCGGCCATTGGAATTGCGGACCGTGTTCCAGGACACTGCGAATGCGCTTGTTCCACCGCGAATCCTGTTTCGAGTCCGCGCGCGAGGCTTCACGCAAACCGACACGATTTTCGCGGATGTTTTCGTTAACAAAGATGCCGCTGCGCTGACGGCTCTCAAGATAGCCTTCTTCGATCAGTTGCTCATAGGCCAGCACGACCGTATTTCGAGCCACGCTCAGCTGCGCAGCCAGTCTACGGGAAGACGGCAGGCGACTGCCGCGGGGAAACGCGCCTTTCAGAATGGCATTGACCAATTGCTGACGTATCTGGGTCTGCAGATTCAGCGTGCTTTCCGGGTCAAGATATAGCAAAGATTCACTCATGGGCACGGTATTATCTCACACCGTTGAGCACTCAATAAGCACAAACAAACACATTGCTGCTCATCTTCCGGCCAATGCCAAAGAGGTTGGTGACGATACGCACGGCGGCATCGCCGAAGCCGAAAGCGGGGAAGATGGTTTCCACCACCTGGATGACCAACCACGCCCCCACCACGTAGGCTGCGCCAGCACGAAATGCATTACGACGTTTCAGTTCATTGTAAAAGGACAAGGTGGGGCTTCTTGGTGGCCAACGTTATCGTTAAGCATAGACGCCGAACCCGGTAAAACCAAACCGCAGTTCCGTTGTGACAGGCGTATGGGGAACAAGCTGGCAGACGTGTAAGCCAGGTAAAACCCACTATTTTTTCAGATAGTCATCCGTGCCATCCAGCCAGTCCTGTCTTGGCGGAGCCCAGTGGTCGATTTCTTCGACCGCGCCGATCATCAGCGCCTCGTGGGGCAGGTTTGCGGGGATAACGACCATTTCGCCTGCGTGCAGGTCCATCTCCTGCTCGCGGTTTTCACCAAACCAGAAACGGATGGTGCCGGAAATGACCTCGGTGATCTGCTCGTTTTCATGTGCATGTTGGGGCACCCGAAAACCATCCTTGAATTGCATTTTTGCAATCATCAGCTTTTCGCCCCAGACCAGTTTACGCTGCATCTTGGGTGTGACTTCTTCGACCGGGACTTCGTCCCAGGTTATTTTTTTAAGCATGGGATACATCCATCCATCTGCGACCATTGAAAAAATAAAAGCGGCAAGCCAGCGGCGGCGAATCCTGTCAGCCCATCCGTCCAACCGGGTCTTCAAGACTGTCCGGCGGCACGGTAAACCAGGCCGCTCCGGTTTCGGTCATGTACAGGCAGTCTTCGAGACGTACGCCGAACGAGTTGAAATCATACAGACCCGGTTCATCTGAAAAACACATGCCGGGCGCCAGCAGGGTCTTCTCCCCGTGCACGAAGTTGACACGTTCATGGCCATCCATGCCGATGCCATGACCGGTGCGGTGACTAAGACCCGGGACTTTGTAACCCGGCCCCCATCCGACAGATTCGTAGTAGCTGCGCACGGCGTCATCGACAGAGCCCGCCTCGACGCCGATCTTTGCGGCTTCAAACGCTATCTGCTGACCTTTACGCACCGTATTCCACACTTCGCGCTGCTTGGGCGTAGGCTCGCCAAATACGAAGGTGCGCGAAATATCGGACTGGTAGCCCTGCACGGAACAACCGCAGTCCATCAGCACAATCTGGCCATCGACGATTTTTTGCGGCTGTTTTGTGCCGTGCGGGTACGCGCTGGCGACACCAAAAAGGGCCATGTTCCAGGTGTCCTCCCCGCCGAGACGGATCTGGGCGGCAGCCATCAGGGCCTTGACGTCAGAGGGTTCCATGCCGGCCTGCAATTGCCGGTAGACGTGCTGGTAGGCCGTCAGGGTCACCTCTGAGGCTTTTTTCATCAATGCGATCTCGGCGACGGACTTGTACATGCGGCAGCCCTGCGTGACCGGTGTCGCACTGGTGATTTCAAATCCGGGTGCAGCCGATTTCAGGCCATCCACCACGAAGTAGCGCACGGTTTCCTCGAGACCGATCCTGCCACCGGTTAATTTACGGTCTTTCAGGATTCCGGCGACACGTTCAAACGGGTTCTCGTGTTCGTTCCAGGTCCTGACATCGCTACCGAATGTCATCGACTCACGCACGCTGGGCTCTTCAAAAAAGGGTGTGACGATGCCGATTTCCCCTTCGCGCGGAATGACGACAGTGGTCAAGCGTTCGCTGCGCCACCAACTGACACCGGTAAAATAGAGCATCGCTGAGCCCGGTTCCAACAGGATTGCGTCAATATTGTTCTCGGTCATCAGGCGCTGGGCCTTTGCCACCCTTGCAAGACGTTCCTCCACGCTGATGGGTACGACATCGCCGGTAATGGGACCCAGTTTTGCCTCGGCCTCAGCTGCCAGGGCGGTTGAAGCGGCGCCAACGGCGAACGTACCGACTGATGCGCCGGTGAGGGCAAGAAATTCGCGTTTGGATATTTTCATGTTATTGATCCGGGCAATTGCCAGCGTGGTTTGGTGAGACGAGATTGTAGCAATTTGTTGGAATTGATTTGAAATGAATGCTTATGTTTTTTTGCCGCTTTTTGGCTTTTTGGGTTTGGGCATCGGCAGTTCCTTTTCCGTCAGTCTTATCAACCTGCTGATCCAGTCCCTGTCTTCGAGTTCCTCCCCGATCAAAAAGGCCATTTTTGCGCCGGGATAAGGCGGCGCTTCAACAACATCGCCGATAAAAGATCTCCCCGCCACGGTCGGTTTTACAAATAACTGGTTATCGCAGATCATCGCGACCACCTTGCCTTTTGAGTAAACCGCGTATTCCCCAAACATTTTCTTATGGGTGATAACACCGGCGCCTTCCATTTGGTCGATCACGTATTCGGCAAAATCCAGATCCGATGCCACTGGTGGTTACTCCCATGCGCTTTATTTTATGCCTGCTCAGACATCATACGCCTGTGGCGATGCAACGGTCTTCTCAAAACAAACGCTCACCGGGTCACCCACATATTCTCCAAATGCCGGGATGCGTTTGAAGCCGAGCTTTTCATATAATGCCATCGCCGATGACTGGCGGTTACCGGTTTCCAGGCGCATGAGCGTGTAGCCAAACCCTGCCGCGCGCTTCTCTAGTTCCCGCAGCATGATGCCGGCAAGACCCATGCGGCGGTTGCCTGCCGTGACGAACATCCTGCGGACTTCGACAGTGTGTGCATCGATCGGGCGCAATGCGCCGCAGGCCACAGGCAATTTGTTCGAATAGCCAACCAGGTAAATACCCCGCCCAGGGGTAGGCGGGTTGTCCGGCCAGGGCGCGTCGGGTGAAAAGAGTTCCGGATAAAGCGTCCTGGCCTCGAGGGCGGCCTCGCGCAAAAGCGTTAGCGCATCTTGACCCTGTGAATCAACTTCTACAATAGTGAACGGCATCACGGCGTTCCTCGCAAGGGTGCAAATGGACCTGTGACAAGCGACGCTGCTTGTTAAACCGGTCAGGGATCACCGGCTATCTGAGGCCGCACGCTGGAATACCTGGTGATTTCCCGGCAACCATGTTTCACCACCGTCCTCCGTGTACTCCATCTTTGATTCGAAGTTGTCAGCTGAAACGTTAAAGCGGGTGAATCTCAACTGTCCGGTTCCGCCGGATGCAGTCTTGAACTCGTTCGTGGTCCGCACTTCCTGACCCAGTTCGCCGGTCATAATCCAGAGGTTACCGTCGCCACCGACCGATACCATTTCAATCTTACTTTTTGCTGCGTTGACATAAAAGAGGATCGCCGAGACCTGTTTCAGTTCCGGGATCTCGCTTTTCCCGGACACCACCCGGTCCGGTATCACCCATGAGAACTCATAAGTACCCGGGACCGTCCTTGCGATAGATCCGTCCGCATTCAGAAACTCCGTAGTGACATTCCATAATCCAATCGAACCCCGCAATTGCTCAACGGAGCGTTGCAGGGCGCCGGGGTCTTCTCCGGGTTGAGTTTGTGCAAAAGCCGTTACAAAAAAGAGATTCAGCGCAAATAACAACATGGTTCTTAACAACATTATTGGTTACCTCTCTGATAACGGAAGCAGAAACATCAGGCTTAACTGCGGCCGCTGCGATGAGAAAGTGAAGCACTGCTCCGGGGAAGATTTTGCCTGGCCCGAATGAATCCTCTCATCGCACCCTTGCTACGGTAAATGACTATACCGCCAATGACGATCGTGAGCAGCGAAGCAGTCACGATGGCGGGCCAGTAGGCCAGACCCGGAATGCGAAAGGCCATCTCAGCGACCGCGCCGGCCAGCAGTCCCACGAAGGACCAAGACATGAACTCCCAGTGCAGGGCCAGCCAGGCCTTTTTCGGCTTGCGGGTAATGGCCGGGATCGAGCCCGCCAGCAAAGTTGCAAGCGATATCACCGCTGCGATGTGGAAAGGTCCAAAATTGCCGGTCCTGGCATAAAGTAAAAGGGCGGATAGGTTAAACGTGGGCATGCTGGTGATGTAGGCATAGCCGAGTTTCCGGTGGAAAGGCGTGCCACGTCTCGCGATAAAGATCCCGCATCCGAGACACAGGGCTGCAACGGCAAAAACCACGTGGAAACCGGCGGTCAGGTTGCTCACTAGCGGCCCGTTTCAACCCGCCAAAAGCGCCAAAATACGCGATTCATTGTGACATCGGTTCGACTATTTCATGCACGACCTTGCCGTCCTTGTTGAAAAACCGCAGGCTGCCCTTGTCCTTGTAGTACAAAACCGCGGCGCCTTGGGAGTCCGGTCCATGCAGTGCAACACCGCCGCCGCCGTGTGCGAATTGCGCAACCCCGATCCTGGTGACACCCTGGCCATCATCGATGTAGAGCCCGTCCGCGTCATCGGCGTGGAAAACCGAAACCCGCGGCACGGACGCTTCGTCCATCAGGAACAGTCCGGTCCTGCCGTCTTTCTGTCCCAATAGCCCGACGGTATTGCCATTTGCATCGACCATCTCGAGGGATGAAAGCCGGAGCATACCAATGGGGTGAAATTGCAGGTAAGCAAGACCTGCCACGGCAACAGCCAGCAACATCCCCAGCGCGATGACCCACCGCTCTGCCCGTCTCAACCTCGTTTCAATCTGTTCAATTGGTATTGACACGCTATTTCCCTCAAGACTTTGCCCGGCGTGGTGAGTGGCAATTTACCCCGCCGACTCATAGGCTGTTTTTATCCAGCCGACCAACTCTGCGTCCGCTTGCCTGACGTCGGTGAGCTTGACGATGTAGTTGCACATACGTCCTGCTGGTTGTTCCAGCAACCTCTCGCTGGCCTGCAGACCCTTCACGTTCAGACCCACCTCGACCCGCGTGTTGGTCGCCGGTCCGATCATGGCGAACTGTTTCTTGCGCCGGTAACTGACATAGGTCTTTTTAGGCGCTTCTTCGAAATCGCCGAACTTCTTTATCGCCGCCAACAACTTGTCGTGGATGGGCCGCAGCGCTTCCTTTGGGCCTGTGTAAAGACCGTCGAGTACCTGCTGCGTCGATTGGCCTTCGACCGCGCTTTGGCCATCAGACTTGAGCGCCAGATGGACCACCATGTTAGCGTCGCCGTGACCCATACCCAGGTCGGTCTTGAGCATCTTGACGAGTTCACCATGCTTCGAAAGACCGCTGCCTTTCACGATGGCTGTCAGTTCAGCAAATGTCTTGCCGGTGCGTTTTTCCATATTCGCCATCTGTGTCTCGACGGCCTTGTTCAGATCAGTCATAAATTTAACACCTCCCAATCTCACTCAAAGAAACACTCGCGTATTTCGCCGACATAGCCCAGCGAGAGTCAGCGCGTCCAGGACCACCCCGCGCCAGCCGGGCTGGCCGGTATTGCCAATGCCAAGTGCCTCATCTTTTGTACAACCGATGCGGCCACTTGCGCCGGGGTTGATTTGAATACTGGCATCGATACGCTCGAGTTGCCGGTACACCCGGTCGTTACGCGGGACACAAAATTCGTATGACACCGCCACCAATCCGTCCGCGGGGCCACGCAATCCATCGGCGTTGATGTCATCGAGATTGAATTTAATCTTTGCCGGATCAGCACGCCCGACCGGCACCGGTGCAGGCGAAGCCTGGCAGGCTGCCAGTAACGCGGCAAGGCCTGCCATTATCAATCCGCTATAGTGGTTTTTCATACGCAAGCGCATTCAAACTCCAGTATCAGAAAACATGAAACCCGAATTCAGGTCCCGGTCATGACAGACTCAAGTTCGAGCTCAAAGCGGGCCTCGCCTCCTGAATCCAGGCCGGCAAAACGCCAGCCATGAGCCCTGTAAAAGCCGGCGGCCCGGCTGTCCGGGGCCGTCGTCAGCCAGAGTCGATCAAGGCCACGGGCGCGTAACCAGTCGACCATGATGTCGTGCAGTTGCCTGCCATAGCCCAGTCCTTCGTGGCCCGGGTCGACAAACAGGGCCCAGATGTCCCGTCCGACTCGTGACCGACAGCAAACGCGATGATTTCGCCGTCCGTCTCAATCACCCAACCGCAGCCTTTGACCTCGATTGATGCCAGGTAATCGGCTGCGGCAATCCGCGTGGGTGACGAGAGCATATTCTCCCGTACCGCCAGCCTGACCCGGTGCATTCCATCAATATCTTTCCGCGTTGCCCGTCGCAGGATCACCATCGCGATCCATGCAGACGTGTGCAACACGTTTCAAGCCCGGTTATCTCTTGCGCCGGGTTCAGACGGCGTGTCACCACTTGTTATTGGCTACCTTTTTCCATCCTGCCGGAACGACGAACAGGCTATCGGGCGCGTTTTTCTCGTCCATAGCCGGTCAGCTCAGAGGTGATTTTGAAAATCGTTACGGTGTCCGATGCCGATGCCGTAGCCGCTGGCTGGGCGACCGGTCGCCTTTTCTTTCCTTTTTCTTGCGCATTTTACTTGAACAAACCACCTATGACTTCCCGGCTGGCAGCACCTACCGCCGAACCGGCGATTGAACCACCAACACCATTGCCGACAGAATCCGGCAGCCGCAGCACCCGCCGCGCCACCCGCTTGTCCTGCCGCAGATGCCGCGGCAGCATTCATACTGGCATCGGCTGCGCCGCTCCATACGTCATCCAGGGCTATCGGCTGACCGGCACCGGTGGTGCAACTCTTGCCCCCTATGTCCAGGCTCATCACCGTCTTGACCGGATAACCCTCCATCTTTCCCGACTCTTCCAAAACGTCTTCCCAACCCTTCTTGAACATGGCGAGTAATCCACGCGCCTAAACCTGCGCCATACCCAGTACTTCTTCACCGCCCATGGCGCGCGCCATACCCTCCTGAAAAGACATGGGCTTCTTCACCGCCGGGCATATTCTTGGCGTTCCAGAACTCCATATTCCAGATCATGTCGCAGCTTTTGTCCGTGTTCGGGACAGTACAGGTCTGGCTGACCGAAATGATCATTTGTTCCGCCTTAACACCCGCAAACTTTTGTTTTTCCTTGGTGTTATTATCTTTAGTTCAGGTGGCGACCATTGGCAATCATCTTCACTGACGGGCAGACCCCCCCTGGCCCTGATCTTTTCAAGTTCCGCCATGCTTTTTTCCATTTGCGCGCGTAGTTCCTCAAAAGTCATTTCAGAATACTCTTTCTTCTCGGGCGCAAGGCTGAGCATGCGTTCATCATCCAGCCGGACGATCGTTGCAGTATTGACGTTCTTGGCAAATTTCCTCATGAAGCTGGAAGTGGACTCGATATGGTTTTCCGTACGTCCACGATCACCGGAAATCATGGTGGTCACCTCGCCATTGGAACCCATCATCGACATCACGCCTGAAGCACTAACGGTGAAATTTTGATGCAACGTAACATCGGCCAAAGCCGACGGCGCATGCCGCGCAAGCCGTAAATATTGCAGCAGCGAAACGTTCAATGACTTCATGTTTTCTCCTATGTAATAAAAATGTCTTTCAATCGATTTACTTAAATTTATGTTCAATTCCGAACCCAATACCAGTTTTGCGACCTCTCGTCGTGCCGGGGTGACGCCAAAAACACTAAATGTGTTCTACCGAAGCACCCCAACGGCGGGTCGTAACGTTCGGCAGGGGTATAGGGTGGCCACATGCGTTGCGGCAGGAGCGGCCACCCGGGTATATGCCCTGAAAAAGAATTCACGGCCAAACCCGGTAAAGGCGGTTTGGCCATTGGTGGGGGAATCAACCCCACCTTCAATCTTCACTCAATTCGTCTTCGTATTTTTCGTACAGCTTGTAGTTGTAGGCATTTGCGTCAGAGCCCTCACCCTGCTGGATATGGGCAATCCGCAACTGCTGCTTAACCCATTCGTGTTCGGCCCAGTTGCCGCCAGCCGTCTTGACGACTTCCATCTCGGCATTATTCGCACTCATGAGGCCGCCCGCACCGCTGTACATCTTGCCGAGATCTGCTAATGAGGGGCTTTTCCCTGCTTTTTCCTTGGCTTTCATTTCAGCGGCCAGCTTGTCCATTTTTTTCGGCATATTCATCATGCATGGCCCTGCGTTTTGCGCATAACCGAAATATAGTCCTCGACCTGGTCTTCATCGAGTTCGCCATCTGGCGGCGGGATCATACTGGTCGGCGCTCGCGGCATCCATTAGCTCGGCCTGGCGCATACCCTCCGCGATGACACCTGAACTGGCGCTCTTGCGCCGGATATATTCGGCCGCAGAATATCCCGCTGCTCCGGTACTGATCGTCGACGTTACCAAACCAAACACCAGCCCGATGACCATGTTGATAACAATCACTGCCACCAGCGAAACCACGAAGTGGACCATGCGCTTGTCGTCCGGCACGTTCAGTGCCAAGGGCATGATCCGGTACAGGAAAACCAGCGACAAAATGCCGCCGGCCAAGGCGATCAAAAACCCCATGTAGGGGATCAGAGCGGCAACGGCGCCGGCCACCCAGGCCGGAATAACCGCCAGTGAAACGGCTGCAAAAGCCCGCGAAAAATTGGCCGTACCCTTGAATATTCCCGCCAGGAAATTAAAACCAATACGACGATCGCGAAGCCGAGCGCACCCATCGACCACGCCGGTAATCAGGGCATTAAACCAATCACCCCCGTACGCGTAAATGGCATAACCACCAACAAGCCGTGAAAATAATAGCGAGAGCAATATATTGATCAGGAACAAGGGCCCGGTCAGGACCAGCGCGGTCTGCTGCCAGACCGGGACAATCCTCCAGGTAAGTTTTCCAGGTATTCTGGTGGTCAAGAAGACCACCCTTGATCAAGGCCAACGTTTTTGTGAAATCGAATTGCATGTTTTTTCTCCCCGGTTGAATAAGTTATGAATAGCGGCAAACCACTAACACGGAATTATGCATTTGCTGACAACGCTAACCCGCCTGGCTTGCCTTACCTGGAACCACGCCAGCGCCAGGGCAAGGATAGCGGCGAATCGAACGGTTGTTGATGGCAAATTGCCAGCTGGAACACCGCGCGTAAAGCTTGTGTGAGGGCACGACACCGGAAGTTTCCGTTCTTTCCCCCGCACTTTGTTATTTTTTAAGTATAGTCGAGAAATTGCAGTTTCCCATACCCGCTCGCCGGGTTCTTCCATCAACGGCAAGGCGCAGGGCCTGTCGGATTTTTTTCATGAGTCACCTATACTGATTTTAATAAATCAATCAAATCCGGGCAGGAGAAAAACATGAGAAAATTCATCAAAAGCCTCCAAAACCATATCGTCGGAATAGTTGTTATTGCGAGTCTCAGTCTTGTTTCACAGGACCTGCTAAGCCAGTCAGACAACACGGGTGAAAGTGGTGACAAGGTCGACTTCGCGGCGATACAAAGCGGTATAGACAACCTGACTGTCGCCCTGGAAAAAACCCGCGCTGAAATCAATCGCGCCCGGTTCGAGCCATCTGCACTGGTTGATAGTCTGGACTTTGACCCGGAGTCCGCGACAGCATTTGTCCGTGACTCCATCGTTTACCAACCTTATCCGGGTACCCTGCGCGGTGTCGCAGGCACCCTGCGCGCTGGCGCCGGCAACAGTCTCGACCAGGCGATTTTGCTCGCGAACCTGCTGAAAACCGCCGGTCTGGACGCACGTATCGCACGTGGCACCCTGGGCGATACCGATGCGTTACGCCTGCTTCGCAGCACCAGCCAGGCGGCTCCGGGTGACTCGCTGGACTATATGCAGAAAACCCTGGCCGCGAATTTTGGTGATCAGGCCGCTCAGCCCCCGGACGCTGTTGCGTGGAAAAGCACCAGGCTCGCGGGTGAAACCGGCAAACTGGTGGATACGTTAAAACTTTCCCTGCAAAACGCAGGTATCGACCTGTCGACAAGTGACGTCCAGGCTACGTGGCTACCCATCGCCAGGCAGTACTTCTGGGTGCAGTACCGCGACGGACCGGCCCAGGGCTGGCAGGATGCCCACCCGGCTTTTGGCGCCAACCCAACGCCGCAAGGTCTGGCGGCCGAGGAGTACTTTGCGGATTCGGTGCCGGAAAAATACCAGCACCGGTTGACGGTCTCGGCATGGGTAGGCCAATGGCTGGCCGGCAAAATAGAAACCCGCCAGATCATGACGCCGTGGACACGTCCGGTCGCCAACCTGGACGCCGAGGCAATTCGTTATCGCAATGCGCCCAGTGGTCTGAACCTGGACAATGCGGGCGACCTGAAATCGGTCATCGAGGAATCGCAAATGCTGGTCCCCATGCTCAACGATGCCACGGCGCCTGGCGCCATGGCGTTTGACTTGCGCGGCCGCGTTATCGATCCCATGGCCCTGGGCGGGGGCGCCGGCGTTTTCCAGACCATGGGAGACAAAATGGGAAATGCCACCAGCGGTTTGATGGACCGTAAGGATAAACAGCCGGCGATGGCCCTGAACAGCATGTGGCTGGAATTTACCTTCACCGCGCCGGGTGGCGCAAAGACGACATACCGGCGTTACCTGGTCGGCGCCGCGAACCGACCATAGCACCGATGCGACCAATTACTTTGGCCGCTGATCACCAACCACACCTACCAGGTCAATGCCGGCGGTCAGCCGCTGGATTATCTCGCCGAACGCTACCTGGTCACCGCTATCAACGACCAGGCATGGCTGAAGGCCACGATCCGGAAATTCCGTGAACCTGACAAGCGTATGACCAAACCCGGTGCAGACATTCCAGCCGATTTCCCGGTGCTGGCGCATTACCGGTTCATGGACGACAACCCGTTCGAGGAAACCGGCGTAATCAGTTTTCGCGCGACGCCAAGCCTGGTGGGATTACTGCGTGGTTTTCGCGACGCCGACACCTCGTTCGCCGCTGTCGATATCGTCGCAAATCACCTCGAGCACCTGCGTGTAACAGAAAACGGCCTGCAGCAGGTACCATCGGCGGGTGTCTCACGCGGGGTCTGGGATACGGTTCTTGAAAGCGTTCCACAAAAAGTGTTACGGGTGAAACACAGTGCCTCTGGCAGTACGTCGATGGTCTTCGAGAAAGCCGCTGAACAAGGCATCCCCGTCAAGGTATTAAAGCCGGGCGCAAGCGACTCACTGGCGGGTT
>CAVSHP010000005.1:0-123622 GCA_963727635.1 uncultured Gammaproteobacteria bacterium
CGATTTTCATCAGTTATCTCAACCCGCCTTCTCTTGGCAGTATACGCAAAGTGTTGAGCTTGTAGCAAAGCAAATAGTGGCGGCCAGTTGATTTAGCTGAACTACAGTTAATCTGGCCGGTACATTATATATAGATGGGTAAAACTGTCGTGGCCTGGTTTTTGTCGCGCAGACAGCGCTTTTTCAACACCCCTAAGCTTTCCACAGAAGTAATCAGTAAACCATTTGGTTTCCATCAGGTTACCTGTTCAACAAAGATCCACTCTGCAATCTGCGGACTGGATATCCACCGCTTTAATTCAATCTGATGGGAGTAAATGGACATGAATAAGACATTAATTAAATCAAGTATCTTCTGCTTAGGTTTGCTGGCAGCGGGTTGGTGCGAAGCTGCCAGCTACGGTGAAGCAATCGTGTTTGGCGACAGTTTGTCAGATTCGGGTAACTACTTTGCCCAGTTCGGCGTCATGTCTATGAAGCCTTATGAGACGGAGAATGTTCCCAGCGAACCCTACGCCATCGGTGGGCATCATTTTACCAATGGTGCAACCTGGGTCGAGCAACTGACCAGGGAATTGCAAATTCCGAAAAGTGGCTTGCCCTCCGAGGTGTCTCCCGGGATATTCAGAAATTATGCGGTGGGCAGATCGAGAGCACGGGATGTATTGCTCGATGATGTATTCAGTGAGGTTAACCTGACCACGCAGGTAGACAGCTTTCTTGCCGATGTAAATGACCAGGCACCGGGCGAGGCGCTGTATATTATCTGGATTGGATCCAACGATGTGGCCGATGCACTGTTCGCAACCAATCCCGCTGGAAATCATAGGCGCCGCTCTGCAGAACACCTTTGAGCAGATTCAGCGACTCTACGCACATGGAGCACGTGATTTCTTGATCCTCAATATGCCTAATTTTGCTTTGACACCCCTGGTTCTGGATTTTGTTTCAGGACTTCCCGAACCTTATCAGCAACCCACGCTGGACAGCGTCAGCATGGCATCAATAGGATACAACCAGGCATTGGCAGGCAATCTGACTGTTATGCAGTCCGTACTTCCCGATATGGACGTTATCAGCGTGGATGTGTTCAGCGCTTTTAACGAAGTTGTTGCCAATCCCGGGTTTTATGGCCTGCAAGATAGTGGATGAGGCCTGTGTTATTCCGGATACCCAGGGGCAGGCTTACTGTTCAAACTGGGGTCGTTATCTTTTCTGGGATGCTCAGCACCCGACCAAAGCAGGTCACAGTATCATAGCTGAACAGGCCGAAATGGCAATTGCGAGCCATTAACATCCCCCTCAGGAAACGCCTGTCAGGGTAGGAAGTGGAACAGGTCAGTGACACAGAATCATTGACCTGTTTCAAAATTTCTGAATTCGAATCGTCGTTGATCAGGCGCTTGCCATCACGTCTGTGTACGCTGCGTGTTACCTGTAAGTGTCAAGCATTGCCTGGTAGCGTGGGTCAGAGCGCAAGTCTTGCAGGTACGGAGTGCTGTCCAGTGTTTCGAAATCCCGGTAATTCATGTCCAGCAGTTCTTGCAGGCAAGTGAGCGCTTTATCGTTGTTGCCATCGGCGGCCTCGATAAAACACCTGAAGCTCAGGTCAATCGGCGACCTCCTTGCACGCATGCTGATATCTGAATACTTACGTGCTTCCTGCAGGTTGCCCATTGCCAAATAGGACTGGGTAATACCCATGATGGCGAGGCTTGAGTCCGGCCGGTTTTCGAGGATCTGGTTGAAAGCACTGATCGCTTCATCAAATTGTCCCTGCAGATTCAGCGCCCGGCCCAGGTGGTAATAGGCATTGGAAAATTCCGGTGCGAGGGAAATTGCTTTTCTCGCTGCTTCTTCCGCACCCTGTGGATCTGGCGGATGCTGGTATGAGAGTGACCAGGACAGAAAATCCCAGTTAAGGGCATTGTCCGGTTCGAGTTTGACTGCCTCACGAAACCTTTCAGTAGCACCCGTGTAATCATAGCGACACGCAGCCAGTTCACCCAGGGCAACGTGTCCCCTGACAAGGGAGGGGTCGAGTTCCAGCGCCTTGCTGGCCAGTTCGATACCGCGTATTAAGCGCGCTTCATCCGGGTCATGATTTCTGTAAATCTGCGCCTCAACGCTGGCTAGTCCGGCCAGTGCAGGCGGATAGTCGGGTTCCAGTTCAAGCGCTTTTTCGAATTGCGTTCGGGCTGCCATCATGTCTTTGAGCTCATCGAATTTCATGATGAGAGCCTGCCCGCGCAGGTAAGCGTCGTAGGCGTCACTGTTGTTGATGTAACGATGTTGGACGGCGTCCCGTTCCTGCGGACTCAGGTGGATATCGAGTGCCTCGGCGATTTGCATTGCGGTGTTTTCCTGCACATCAAATATATCCACCATGCTGCCGTCAAAGTCCTTGCTCCAGACGTGGAAGCCGTTTTCGCTGTCGATCAACTGCGCGGTAATCCGCAGTTGATCACCGGCTTTGCGCACACTGCCTTCGAGTACGTAACGCACCCCGAGCGTTGCCGCGATTTCACGAATATCCATTTCCGTGTTCTTGAAACGCTGCACGGAAGTTCGCGAGGCGACCGCGAGGTTATCGATGCGTGACAGCTTGCTGATAATTTCTTCGGTCATTCCATCCGAGAAGTATTCCTGCTCGGGGTCACCGCTCATGTTGGCGAAGGGCAGTACGGCGATGGACTTATCGGAAGTTGTCGAAACATCTGTAGCCACGGCCTGTTCCGCAGCGGTCTGACTTGCAGCCTCGACTAGCGCAGCCTCGCGGTCGCCGGAGAGTACAAACTTGTCATAGGCGAAATAAGCCAGCGCCAACGCCATGACGACCGTGATCATCGTGTTGAGTTTTTTACCGGTCTGCGGGGCAATGGATTGTGAGCGGTCCACTTCGCTTTCACGCTTGATCCCCTCGGGTGTCATCTCGAAGGCCCAGGCGAAGAACAGTGCAAATGGCAGACCGGTGGCAAGCAGCACCAGCACGGTTTTGATCGCCCAGGCCGGTGTGCCAAAGCTCTCGAATACCAGTTGCAGCACCTGCGCGACCAGCCAGGCGACGACCACGTAGGCGAAGCCCACCTTGAAGACGTTACGGCGTTTTAATTCGTTGAATAATGACAATGGCTGGCTTCTTTATGTCCGCTAATTCCGTTAAGCATAGTTGCTTAAACATCAAATGCCAAAGAAATGTTATTTATCAAAGTCTGATGCTTGCCTGCTGGAACGATGTCCGCTGATCAAGCACAAAACCAGGTATCAACCTTTGCCCAAGATACGGGACCATAGTGTCACGGCACCAAGCCGATACTTCCCCTGGTTATGGATGCCAAAAAAGCAATAGACAAAATAAAAGGTTATGTTAAAATTTTGTAAAATTTAAGTTCAATCTCGGATTGTTGGTTTACCAAAAGGGAAAATCCCATGAAAATATGTTCACGTAACGGGCGTTTGTGTGCCGCACTTATCGCGTTAGTATGTGCCGGTTTTGGCTCAAATACCTGGGCTGATCTGGTGACGTCAGCCAATGAAATACCTGGTGCACAGGTCATTGATTTCAGTGAATTCAATGTTTCATTCAACTACACGGCCGGTCCAGTTCAAATTGGTAATCCTGTCGTCCGGGATATTGAGTGGTTTTCAACATACAGCAGTTCCGTGATCGGAAGCGGCGGCTATGGTCTGGGCGACAATGGATCCTGGACATCGGGAAGGACTGGCTATACAGGTGTCAATACAGATTCCGGTGCGATGACCTATCGCTTTAACGATGGCCCCGTCGCCGCTGTTGGCGGGTTCGTGAATTATGCGCCGCAATATACTCCAAACGCACTTATCGAAGCGCTGGATCAGAATGGTGACGTATTGGAAAGCTGGGATCTCGTCGCACTGGCGCCAATTTCAACGCCGGATGGTACTGATGAAGGCGCATTCCGCGGTATCGTTCGTCCCCAGGCGGATATTTATGCACTGCGGGTGAGTAATTCCTTTATCGTCCTGGATGACCTGGCTTTCACCAGTCAACCCTCGGTTCCGGTTCCCATGCTATCCGCATGGATGCTGGCGCTATTGGCCGGTTTGCTGGGTTTGGTTGCTTTCATGCGTAGACGTGCCTGATCCAGGCTGACAGCAAGAATGTCAAGGGCCACTCCGGTGGCCCTTTTTTTTACCCGGGCTGGGATGTCATTCGGTCCGATGCCCGTAGCAATCCAGTCTTATAAGGATAAGGACTGCAAAAGCAATGACTGAAATTTAAAATACCGTAGCTTGGCGTTATGATGGTGTCTTCCAGACAGTTAATTGATAAAAGGAGAGTGTCATGGGTTTTGCACTATCTGACATGCGATTGAAAAGCACGGCATTTTCAAACGGAGGCCCAATCCCCTCCAAACATACCGGTGTCGGTGAGGATACCTCGCCACAGTTATCCTGGAGCAATCCGCCGGCAGGGACGAAGGCGTTTGCACTCATCTGCCATGACCCCGATGCACCACTGGTGACCCCCGGCGGCACCTATGGGTTTGTCCACTGGGTGCTGTATAACATTCCCGCTTCCGTGTCGGCGATTGCCGAGGGCAGTGATGAATTCACCTGTGGCAGGAACGATTTTGGCAACACGGCATATGGCGGTCCGATGCCACCGGCCGGTCACGGCAGGCACCACTATTATTTCTGGGTACTGGCGCTGGATAAACAGCTAGAACTGGAAGCAGGGCTGACTATGTGGCAATTGCTGGCGCGCATCGAACCGCATCTTATCGGTATGAACCGACTGGTTGGAACTTTCGAACGGGCCTGAGCCGATTTTCCCGCTCCGGGTAGCACTGGTATCGAGTATTGAAGCAATGGGCAGGACCGCGGGTTTTGATTAAACCGGAAGTCCCATCACTTTGAGGATTTCCTTCCAGCGCGGATCGGTGCGCAGGTTTGTCATCGCCCAGCTCAGTTTCATTTCAGTCAGGGCCGGGTCGCGGTCTTTGGCGGCTTGCTGTAGCAATTCGAAGACCTTTTCGGTTTCGCCGCACAGATTATAGATTTCGGCTGCATTGAATATCTCACGCTGCTCGATAAGCTCATCCGCGATCGCAATACCGCCCGCCTTGTCGCCCTGGACACAGGCGATCATACCCAGGCCGATGTTTTTCCAGACCGGATGAGGTTCACGCTGGATGGCTGTTTCGGCCGCAGGCAGGTCGCCTTGCGCCAGTTTTATCCTGGCGAGTTGAAAGTTGGCAAATACCGAGTCCGGGCTGAATTCCAGGACCTTCTTGATCATCTGCTCCGCCACCGGCAGGTTGCCGGCGGCCAGCGCGTTATAGCTGTAATTGGAATAGGTCGGCGTGTTCAGCGGATCACGGTCGATGATTTTCTGGAAGGCCTCCATGGCCTCGTCATAACGGCCCTGCATGCCGTAGATGGTGCCGAGGCGCCGCAACGCGGTGATGTGTTTCGGATCGCTGTCCAGTGCGCGCTTGAGTTCCAGTTCGGCACCAACGTAATCGCGGAAGTTGATTTGCATGATCAACGCCTTGGCAACATGCGCATCGGGCAGGTCAGGGTCGAGCCTGAGCGCCTGGTCGAGATAGCCGGTGGCCTCGCCGATACCGACATCGCGATCGATCGCGACCATGTTCAGCGCCAGCATCAGGTCGGCATCGGCCATGCCGACCAGCGGTTCGGCATAGTTGGGATCCTTGCTGATGGCCTGCTGGAAGTAGCTGATCGCTGCCTGCTGGTCCTCGACCGTCAGCTTGGACTGCAAGAAGGCGCCTTGCTGATACGCCGTGTAGGCCTCGGGAACCACGACGCGGTCAGTGGGTTCCACCGCCGTGTCGAGTAGCTGCGCCTGCAGCGCCGTGACCACCGCGCGTGCGATCTCATCCTGGACCTGGAAGATATTGTTGAGTTGGCGGTCATAGTTGGCCGACCACAGGGTGTGGCCCTGTTCGGCGTCGATCAGGTTGGTGGTGATACGCACGTTATTATCAACCGTGCGCACACTGCCTTCGAGTATGGTGCCGACATTCAGGGTTTTGCCGATCTTGCTGAAATCACCTGAGTAGTCCTTGAACTGGAATGCCGAAGTCTTACCGGTGACCCGCAGGTTGGCGACCCGTGACAGCATGTTCAGCAATTCGACGGTCAAACCCTCGGCAAAATATTCCTGGTCACGGCGCGGGCTCATGTCGGTGAATGGCAATATGGCGATGGCGTCCATGTTGCCGCGCACCACTTCCGACTCCCAGATCTTATCGAATATAAAGTAGGCCACGACCAGGCCAAGTGCCGCCATGATCGCCAAATCTGTCTTGCGGTCCGCGCGCGCCTTGAACTTGGCTTCGGCCGGGGTATCTGATTCGTTCTCTTTCTTGATCCCCTCAGGTGTCAGTTCGAACATCCAGGCAAACAGAAGCGCGACCGGCAGACCACCGATCAGTGACAGGATCAGGGCGCGCATTGCCCATGCGGGCGCATTGAAGGTGGGCAGCAGAATATCGGCTGCTTCGATTAAAACCCAGCCACCTACGACATAGGCAATGGCTACCCGTATGACGTTACGTTGTTTGAGTTTTTCAAAAAACGACATTTAAACCTCGGTACAAAATTCCAGCATCGCAGCAGACATTGTGCAGGGATGCACCGGTGTCGCGTAGGCCATGGATGGCTGGGAGCGACCTGGTCAACCACGAGGCACAATGTTATTACTCTAACTCATTTTTGGGCGATTAGATTTAAGATTCTGCCATCTATTGTGTTAAATCTCTGCTCATATGACCCGGCAACAAGGCCGATCACTTTCGTGACCGGCCGCTCTGGTTTGCTTCACTACTTGGATTTGTGTACCTGGATCGATCCGCCACCTATTGGTGTCGTACCACCGTTGCCGGTTGCATCGTCGGCGCCGCGGCCATTGTCATAGAGGACGTTTTCGCCACCGCCGGGACCCGCCCGCCATATCCTGATCCTGAAGCCGTCCTCTCTAATACCTGAGCCTGCTACATCAGCATCCATCGCAGTCACCTGGAACTTGTAAGGCTCGGCGCTGCCTTTCACCAGACCCTCGCCCTTGTAACGTGCGCGTGCTCCGGAGATGATCATCCATTCATAGCTGCTGGCTTCGAAATCCAGATCAGCCGCCGCGAAACGGAAGCTGGTCGAACCTTCAGGAACTGACTGACCCTTCTTGTATTTCGAGACAAAGCCGAAGTGGGCCTTTCCGGTTACATCCGGGTCGCTTGAATCGTTCGGGGTGTAAGCACCCGTTGGCGAGTCAAACCAACCGCCACCGGTCACAAAACCACTTTTTGCATCAAAAATAACCACAAAGTCGACCACGCTGGTCTGAGTGAAATGGCCCTCGTAATCTACGGTAATGGTGACCTGATAGATAGCGGCTGCCGGAAAGATATGATCGGCAACCACTGCGCTGACACTACCGCCGTTCATGTCTAGCAGTTCCGGCAGGCTGCCGTCACCCCAGTCAATCGTTACGGTTTCTTCAAATTCGGCCAGGTCAGTGGCCGATGCCGTAATCGTTACCGGGTCGGTGATTGCGGTCGGATTGACCGGGCCGTCAACTTCAAGCGGTTTGACGACGAAGTAAACATTCTCAGCCATCGTCGGACCCTTGCCAGCATCATCCTGCGCGGTCACTGCGAAAGACTGCGTACCCTCTGTCGACCGATGGGGTTGGAGCCCCGTCAGGTACTGTGCCATCACAGGAGGTAATGCCGGAGCCTGCATCGAGGCAATTAAACTGGGCGGCTGGAGCTGCGCCCTGAGTAATGAATTCGCCGTTTGCTGGTGTTGTGATCACAACCTGCGGTGGCGTGGTATCGACCAGGATCACAAAAGTCACCGCATTGCTGCCATCTGTTTCACGCACGGTGACGATGTGGACCCCGTCGCCGTTGATCTGGAACCCTGTATCCGTGAGTGGCTGATAGGATTTGTAATCGACCGAATACTCATAGACTTTCTCGGGATCACGGTCGGTAATCGTGACGTCAACCGGTTCGGTGGTGATCCAGTCGCCAGGGATTACCGGAACCTCCTGACCGTCTTCAACAACGGTGAGAACGACACCAATGGAACCGGTTCCACCGCCCGGAGGGGGAGCCGGCGGTAACGCTTTGGCGACATAGAACAGACCTTTGAAGGTACTGTTGGCAACGTTGCCATTGCTGTCAACTGCCTGCACCATGTAATCAATCTGACCACTTGCAAGCGCGCTTACGTCGACCGGTCCGCCACCTGTCCAGGTATTGCCGCCGCCCTTGACCAGGTCGACCAGCGTCCAGTGACCCTTGCCATCGGTGACCGACTGCAGGTAGAGCACCGCGACGCGCAATACCGCGTCCTCATCGCTGACATCGATCGAGAAAGCGGCCTGGCGGGCGCCGGCGGAACCGACGATGCTGGCCTGGACGTTATCGAATTCAGGCCGGACAAAATCACTCCCGGTCGCGGCGGCCGCCATCAGTGCGGGGGACGCGGATGATCCTGGCCGGTAGAAAACCTGTGCACCAAAACTGCGGAACAGGCGTTCGGTTCCATTGCTGCCGCCGTCCAGTGGTGAGGTGAACTGACCGACGATGACATTCAGCTGATCGCGTGGCGCAAAGGGACCACCACCTGCGGGCGGCGCCTTGTAGTTTGCGATATTGGTGAATGCGGTCGGGAATACCACTTCATCGCTCTCGATCTCAGGTTCGTTTTCACCGAGATCAATCACCGGCCGGGCGAAGGCGATATCCGCAACCGCAACGTCCTCGGTCACCAAATCGGTCAGGAAAGCCCCGCTTGCGACGCTGCCATCGGTGCTGGTCACGTCCCGCCTGACAATGGGTTGCAATGGCCGGAAATGAACAAACTGAACCTCGCCATCGACGCTGAACAGATCACCCTTGCTGGTATTCGCTGTTTTTGTGATGCCGGTATCGGTCAGAGACCAGTTGGCCGAAGACAGGCCTGAAATCGGGTCGGCAGTAACCGGCAGGGGAGGTGCCGGCGGATCCTCGACCATCGCGCCGTTGCCGTATCGATACATCGGCAGACCAAACAGGGTGGCTGCCTGCAGCGCCTTGTAATCGTACTCGCCATACAGACCCAAACCGGCAAAATACTGCTGCTTGGCAAATGCATGGGCCTGGCCGATGGTCAGGCTGCCATTGAGATTGCGGGCAAAGTTGGACATCAAGCGTTCGGTCAGGGCGAGCGCCTCGGTGTCGCCGAGGCCAAAGGCGTTCTGCGCCAGGTAAACGGCGCCCAGGCGGCTGAAGCTTTGCGCCCAATCCTCGCTGGGTGCGCCGGCGACCACGGAAACGTCCGGCACGTTGGTGCCGGAGTGGCAACCAACCGTAAACCAGATGCCACCCAGCAGGTCGGCACCGGCAAGATCAGCGGTGCTGATCAGGTTGCTCGTATAGTTACCCGAGGCATCACCGCTGGAGGGCAGTGCCTCATCAAAGTCAAAGTGCATGTTGAACGACACCTGGTCAAGACCGGGTTGGTCGGATTCAAACCGGTCGCTCCAGGAAGTCCGAACGGGTCCAGGCAATGGCCGGATCAACGCCGGGCTGATCGATCAGGGCTGGTTCAACAGTGAAACCAAGTGCCGGACTGTAGGCATTGAACGTAGCATCGATATCCTCTGCCGCATCGGCGACGAAGTCATATCCGGCGGAAAGCGCGGTCTGCGGATCAAGCACACCATTGAAGGCCAGGTAGTTCTCGGCTGCGGTTTGAATATCCACGGCCGATTCAACCAGGCGGCCTACGCCGAGTTCCGGTACGTTGAGGTAACGGTCAAGCCAGGGAATCGGATCGATGTCGCCGTAACTGTCATCGGACAGGAAATGGCGTGTGACCAGGGCGCCATACAAGGCGTTATCGGTGAACTCGCCGGCGAAGGTGGACTCATTGGAAATGGATGTCTCATCCGGTTTGCGCGCGAATGGTATTACTTCGTCCGAACCGACGATGGTGACGTAGGCCAGGTTTGGAGAAACAGCCCGCTGCTCTTCTATATACGCAGTGATCGCGTTGACGATGGCGTTCGGGGCATCGACATCACAGGGGTTGCGCGTCCCAGGTGGCGTAAGCTGTCATCCACGCCATAAATGTCTGACACATCAACGACCACGCCATGGGTGATGCCAGGGGCGTTAATCAGGTTGTTGATTGCGCTCAGTGCGGCATCGGCTGCGTCTGCACCACCAGGGTCACTGGAGGCGAGTCGATTACCGTTGACCAGGAATACCGCGTTGGTATCCGCCATCCAGGTGCCGGCTGGCTCTACCGTCGACACCTGGCTGCCGGCCCAGTTACGTGCCGTGCACTGCGGGCTTGCAACCTGCGGTGTCATCTTGACGCGCAAGGTATAGGGTTGCGTCGGAAACGGCGCCGTTATAGCCGGATACCTGGATCGTAAATGGTGCATCGTCGCCGGCAATGGCAGACACCGATTCGTCAAGACTGCCCCGGTTGGTCGAGATGGAAGCCAGTGGCGAGGGGAAGAGGTTCACGTCTTCAAGCGCATTCGGTTCCTCGCTTACATTACCCCGGTAATCGACACCGTCATCCTCGAACGGCACCGAGTCGAGCGGTGCTGACTCGGCAGCTGGCCTTTCGCTTCAACCGTGCTCAGCGGTTCGTACATGATCAGGTCATTGTCACCGGCAGGGTTCGACATGAATACCGACAACCCGGTCGCCGGCGGCAGGCGGTGTCACCTGGTAAAAGTCGTTATCGTCCGGTGCACTGATATAGCCGAGTGTCAGTACATCCCTGGGTGTGCTGAAAGCCAAAGTCGGATCGGAAATGTCAGTGAGCGGATCAGGAATGACCGTCAATATGCCATTGCTGGCATCGGCAGCCACCGGGTCATCGCTGCCAAGCACCACCGTGGCGGAGGCCGTGTATTTACCCAGCGCCAGCGGCGGCACGGCCTTGAACCTGAGCGTATTGCCGGTAAAGCCGTCCAAAACCAGGTTGAAGGTAAGCCTTTGGGTACCGTTATCATCTTTAAAAATAACCGGATTAGTGATCGCAGTGGAAGTAAACTCTTCCGCCTGTGTCAACGTATTCAAGATGGCGCTGCCTTTGACATACAGAAAGCTGTCGGCCAGCGTTACCGCTACGGTAACCGGTGATGACCCGGAGCCGGTCAATGGAACATCGACCGCGTATTCAACAAAATTGTCCGCAGAAAATTCCTGCGCATCCAGTTGAGCCAGCGAAATCGTTTCCCACGGGAAATCGGTCTTCAGCATCATTGCAATCAGTAACTGACCCAGCGTCAGGCTGCCAAGGTCGTCGACGTCAGCCAGGGTGCCATCACCGTAGAGTGTGGCCATTGTCATTGCATCCATTACCTCACCCAGGGTAACGCTTGCAAATGCCGTGGATGTTTCCAAATCGGCCAGCATTGCGCCCGGATTTATCAGGTCGGCTCTTGCAGCATCCGCCAGGGTCTGGCAAGTGGCGCACAGACCATCCGGGTCGGTGACAATCGCGGCAGGGAAAGAGCCTAGCGGGACGCCATCGACCTCAAACGAGCCAATAGGGAAAGAACCCAGCGGAGAATTGATCAGATCAAATGAACCCAATGGGAAAGAGCCCAGCGGTGTGCCATTGATTTCGAACGAGCCAATCGGGAAGGAACCCATCGGCAGGTCACCAATACCAAATGAACCGAGAGGAAATGAACCCAGCGGTGAGGCCTCGATCGATCCATACGCGGCGGCTACTTGCGCCAGTGTAGATGAGTCACTCAAACCTCGCGAAGCGCAGCTGTCTGCGGAATTCGATGCAATCAGCTCGCAACCGTCAAAATCGCCCAGGCTCAAGTCAGATAACGGTGGTTCGTTAAGGTCGAAAGACCCCAGCGGGAACGAACCGATCGGGAAGGAACCGATGGGGAAAGAGCCGATCGGGAATGAACCCAGCGGGGTTGAACCGATATTGCTTGCTCCACCAGCCTGTAACGCCGCAATTAAATCGGCCAGGCTTGCGGTGCTCGGATCAGCTAACAATTGGCTGCAGGTCTCAGCGCCAGCAAAGCCAGCCTGTTGGTCGTAGAAATCGCAGAACGGTCTGCCATCGACATTAAACGAACCCAGCGGGAATGAACCGATCGGGAACGAACCCAACGGGAACGAACCAATCGGGAAGGAACCGATCGGGAACGAACCGATTGGAAAGGAGCCTATCGGGAACGACCCTAACGGGAACGAACCAATCGGGAATGAACCTAACGGGAACGAACCGATTGGGAATGAGCCCAGCGGGGTTGAACCGATATTGCTTGCTCCATCAGCCGCCAACGCCGCGATCAAATCGGGCAGGCTTGCGGTGGCTGGATTGGCTAACAATTCGCCACAGGTCTTGGCGCCATCGAGCCCAGCCTTTTCGTTGTAGAAATCGCAGAACGGTCTGCCATCGACATTAAACGAACCCAGCGGGAAAGAGCCTAACGGAAACGAGCCTAACGGAAACGAGCCCAAAGGAAATGAACCAATTGGAAACGAACCGATTGGGAAGGAGCCAATCGGGAATGAACCCAGAGGGAATGAACCAAGCGGGAATGAACCGATTGGGAATGAGCCCAGTGGTGTCGTGCTGGTCTGGAATGAACCCAGGGGCAGCGATGACAAAGATAAGGCAGAAACCGGCGCACCCTTGACTTCGAGACCCAGCAAGGTGTCTGTATCACTGCATGCGCTGAACCCGGCATCCGCCGCGCTGAGCGTCGCGCAGATGCTGCCGGCGCTGGTCGGGTCGGCGTTTTGTGCCCACTGGTCGAGTTCGGCAACGGTCGTTTCACCCAATGACAGGCTCGGCAGTGACAGGGACGCCAGCGGTGATCCCTCGATGGCCAGATCGCGCAGTTGAATCGAGGCGACGGAATCCGGAAGCGGATCCAGCGTCATTAACCTTTCCAGCGTGACCGTTTGCAGCGGCGCACCTGCCAGTGTAGGAATATCGTTGAGGATTTCATTCCAGCCACCCAGGGTCAACAGGGGCATGGACGACAACGGGAAAGAGCCGAGCGGGAAAGAACCCAACGGGAATGAACCAAGCGGGAACGATCCCAGCGGGAAAGAACCCAGTGGTGAACTGCGCAGATCAAATGAACCAATCGGAAACGATCCCAGCGGGAAAGAACCCAGCGGCGCTGATGCCGGTGAGTTATTTACATCACCGGTCAATTTTTCGATCGGGATGTCGATGATCGGTATATCAGTCACTCCGGGGTAACTGATACCGTTGTTCAAGTCCTGCCCGAGGGTAGCGGTGCTGAGACTAACCGGGCCTAGGACCAGCGGAACTGGTGTGCCTTCAAACGCGCCGATATCACAGCCTGCGCCCTGTGGTCGCGGATCACCGCGTTGGTCGGTGGTCTCGCATGAGTTGGCAAACGAAAAACTCAGAATACGGTGTGAACCGGCAATATCACCGTAACCGGGTACAGCGGCACCGGCGGTGAAGCCCACATAAGCGCTGGGGCCGGTCAGGGAAGCGATGTCAGCGACAGACGCAACTGTTGGCAGGGTGGGCCGGATACCGTTGTTCGAGGCGCGTACTTCTATCGTATTGGTGCCGGCGGCGTAATCGATCCAGGCTGTCCATATACTGTCATCCGACAAGGTTCCATACGGACCCATCACGGTTAATGCCTGGCTGCTCAGACTGCCGTTGATGTCGATGCCGATGTGGTCCAGCTGGTCGGGGTCGTTGGCGCCTTCAGCCGTACCGTTCACCCAGGTATCAAATTCGACCGATACACCATTGACAACACCGGTCGCGCCATTGCCGTTATAAACAGCGATTCCAAGCAAACCTCCGCCATCACCCAGGACGTTTGGATTATCTGCTATCGTGAATGTTATGCCGTCAGAGGCGCCGTTGACGCCAGGCGTGATCCTGAACTGGAATTTCGCCGAGAAATCTAGAGTAGGGTCAATCGGGTTGGTCACAAATGCAGAGCCCTTAAAGGTTGTGCCGTCAGCAAGGAACAGCGTGCCGGCATCGAGGGCAGCAGCACCCTGGGTTTGCAGCAGCTGAAAATTACCGGCATCGAACTGCGGGAAGTTCGGTACCGGGCTGCCATTATTGATCGCCGGACTTGTAGCCTGCAGCGCGTGTGTCTGGGTCGGGCCGCCGTTGGAAGCGAGTAAATCAATCAGGGGCTCGCTGACAATGTCGCTTGACGCAGGCGTACAAGGCGCGCTCTGAAACAGGTTATAACCCAGTGACATCACGGTGTTGCAGTTGGTGCCGTCGCCGGTATTGTCGGAAAACAGGCTGTTGCTAAACGAGATGAGCGCACCATCTTCGGCGTAGAAAGGGCCACCCAGAGCCGGATGCCGCGTTGTAAGCCAGCGTGACATTATTCAGCACCGCGGTGCCGCCCGTCAGACCGATGCCGCCGCCGTTGCCGGCAGTTGCGGTGTTGCCGGAAAGTGTTGAATTGCGGATATCGATCACGCCGTCACCGGCAATCGCACCACCGGCGGTTACGCCGGGTTGTTCGCGGCGTTGTTTGAAAACGTCGAGCCGGTAATATTGAGTAATGCAGCGCCACTGTTAAAAACACCCCCGCCGCTGCCTGCACTCGAGGCAGTGACGGTCGAATTGATGATCGTCAGAATGCCTTCATTGAAGATCGTACCGCCGGAAGACGCTGCGCTGTTGTTATCAAACTGCGTTGCGCTGATGTTGATGGTGCTGGCCGTGCCGCCGAGGATGGCGCCGCCGTTTCCGCCGGCGCTGTTATTCGAAAAAGTAGCATTGCTTGCGCTGAGCGTGCCGTTGAGCAGGTAAATCGCACCGCCGTCCAGGGTCGCGCTGTTGTAATCGAAGATGACATCGATCAGGTTGATGTTGGTGCCGGCAACGTTGGCGATAATGCCGCCGCCATTACTGTCGCTGCTGCCGCCGGTGACGTGAATGCCGTTGAGCGTGAAGTCGCCGCCGGTGGCGGTGATGGCCGACCCGCCATATCCGGTAGCGTCAATGGTAACGCCAAAAGGTGTCGTGGCCTGGAGGGTTTTTCCGTCACCGATTGAGATCTGTTCGTTATAGGTGCCATCGGGAATGATGATGGTTGCGCCCGTCACCGCTGCATCGATCAGTGACTGTAGTGGGCCGACCGGAACGTCAACTTCAAAAGCCCCGATATCACAGGCCGGACCCTTCGGACGTGTGATGCCGCGCTGGTCGGTTGCAAAATCATGGCAGGGCAGGCCGGTTAAATCGGGGCCGGCGGCATTGAAGGCCGGGCTGCTCTCGTCGATTGCATGGGTCTCGTTGGCGCCGCCGTTGTACTGTAACGGGCCCAGCAATGGGTCAACCGGCGTCTGACTGGTACCGATAATGTCGTTGTCATTGGCAACGGGTCCCAGAACGCAGTTGGTATCATCACCGATCAGGTTGTAGCCACTCGTGACCATATCGCCGTTACAGTCGTTGCCGCCATTTCCGGCAAGGATCGAGGCGGTGATAAAAACCAGGCCCGCTTCAGGTACACCGGGTCCGACTGGCACGGCGGTCGCACCGTTGCGGGAGTTATTGGTGATGGTGTTGAACCAGGTCGAGAGGAGTCCGCCGGTGGTGGCAGTTAGACCATCACCAACATTGCCCGATACTGTGGTGTTATTCAACGCTGCATGGGCGCCCAGGGATGAATGGACACCGCTGCCTTCACCCGGTTGTACCGCCAAGGTGCGGAAGGTAAGGTCGGAGTTACTGTTCAAGACGCCACTGCAACTGTAGTAATTGCCGTCCGGATAGTCAGTTTCCCGGGGAATTGATAAATGCTGTACGCACCTGAAATAGTTGATTCGATCGCGTAGGTGTTGCCGGGTATCAGTGCCGATAGCTGGTCAAGATAGAATACCAATGTTTGTGTTGATCCTCCTGGCCACACGCCACCAGGTGCGAAGGCGTGTGCGGTTGCAATAACGGGTCCAAACGGGCCACCTTCGCGCACCTGACCGATAATGTCGAGGTCACTCGGAATACCCCCGCCATCCAATCGGATATCAAATTCAAATGCGGACAGTGCGGGTGCGTCGGCGAGGAATGTCTGTCCAAGCGGGCCGAGGACACAGGAATTCGTCGTGCCGCTGATCGGCAAATTGGAAACGGTTTGCACCGGATCCAGTGCGGCATTGTTCGAGACCGTTGAATTACTCAGGTTGATTACGGACCGATCATTTACGTTTTGGGGGTCATTGCCTTCGACCGCCAGACCGCCACCGGCGACACTGGCCGTGTTGCCATCAATGATGGACTGGTTCAGGTATGAAGATCCAAGGGCGTCGGTTAATAGCGCACCGCCGTTGCCTGAAGTGGCATGGTTACCGATAAATATCGCCGCGTCAGCATTGAAACTGGAACCGGAGTTGTAGACGGCGCCGCCGAAATCGGCCTGGTTGTTTTCGAAAATGACGTTGACAACGTTGACGATCGCGCCGCCTGAAATCCAAATCGCACCGCCGCCTGTCGTGATGTCTGCCTTACCGTTTCGAATGGTAACGTTGGTCAGGGTGAGGTTCGTGCCCGCACCGGATACGGTCATGGCCTGCATTCCATTGCCATCAAATACAGTGTCATGACCAAGAATCGTGATGCTGTTGACGACCTGTATGGTGGCGCTGAGCACATAGGGACCGGTGCCGGGGGTAACATCGATCGTGTCGCCATCGGCGATGGCAACGTTATTATCAACAGCCAGTTCCGGCGAAGTGAAGTCGCAACCCACCGGACAAACGGTGTAGGTCGCAGCGAGCACGGTTTGTGGTGTTGCGAATAGCAAGATCACAGCAAACAGAATTGAAACAGCGGAAGTAGTGGATATAAGTTGACGATCTGGACTTGTTGATACAAGTCGGTTAAATAATCTCATGGAGGTTCCTGTAAAGACTTAATCGGAATGATTCACATTTAGTAATATAGACGATTTTTGTAATCTTAGACGAAATCATTTGATGGCTATTTATTCAATATTATTTTGGAAAGTGGATGATCGGCAGTGAATGGCCGTTTCCATTGAAGTGACTTTTGGCATGAATGTTTTGCTTTTGACCGGTAATTAACGGGAAAAATCCCGGCTGCGATATTTTAACCGGAGGGCGCGGGTGTTCATCATGGACTTCATTGGAATTCATACCCGGCGAGCTAACTGATGGATGTTCGCGAGGACCGACGGAAGGCTGGCATTCCCGGTCGCTGTCTGGCAGATCAAGTCCGCGTTATTACGTCTTTCCGTTTTGCTCAAGGGCCTGCCTGATGATCTCCAGCAGCTTGTCGGCATCTTCGCTGTCGTAGCGGATCGAACCGTCGTCATTGACCAGTTTCCAGTCGTTGCTCTCAATACGCAGCTTGTTACCCTGGTAACGTGGGTAAAACTCCTCGTAGAGCATGTTCAGGTCTTCGATATAGTTATCGCTGGGTGCGAGCAGGCCGCGTTCACCTTCACGGACCTTGCCCTCCTTGAGCAGGCGCTTCTCGATTCTCGCTTTGAGTTCATCCACCTCGGTATGCGGGTAGATCACCAGGTCCGGATCAGGAATATTGTGCTTCATCGCTTCGAACTGGTGGGTGAGGATCATTTTCTCCGACTTTGAGAGGTAGGAATCGCGGTAGTTTTTCTCGGTGAATATGTGGATGTCCTCCTCCTTGATCCTGTCGGTGACGCCCGAGTGTGGCGAGATGGTCATGTGCCACCAGTTCCTGAAACGGCTCGAAAGGAAAAACACCTGGGTGTTGTAGGCGTGCTCGCGGCGGTCGCCGTAGTAGAAATTGAGTACCAGTTCGTCCACCTCTTCAGGGTAGAAAACATAATCCCAGCGTTTCGCAATCAGCTTGCAAAGGGTGGTCTTGCCGGCGGAAATATTGCCCATGATGCCAATGGTGCGTTTCATTCGAACAGCCTTTTGGTGCCGGGAACCGAGCGGATGATGCCCTCGACGACCTGCTCGAGACCGTGTTTGGTGCGGAAATCGATTTCCTCGGTGTCGATGATCAGGTAAGGGTGTCCGCATTTCATGATCCAGGGGCGGTAGAGGTCATTGAGATTGGACAGGTAATTATTCTCGGCCCTGGCGAGTTCGGACTCCTCGCCGCGGTTGCGACCTACGATTCGCGATTTCAGGGCTTCCACGTCGCTTTCAAGATAGATGATCAGGTCGGGTGTCGGCTTGTTGGTCATCACCAGGTTGAACAGGTCCTGGTATTTGCGGTAATCCTCGTCGGTGATGTATTCGTAGTTGTTCGAGTTCTTGGTAAAGATCTGGTCCTCGTAAATGCTCCGGTCCTGGGCCACCGACTGGCCTTCGCGCAGCAGTTCATTCAGTACCCCCAGGTCGAGCAACCTCGAAAGGAAATAGGTCTCCTGGATCTTGTAACCCCAGTACTCGGCTTCCTCCTTGACCTTCAGGAACTGCTCCGGGTCCTTGCCATTGAGTTTTGACCCTTTCAGGCGGTCATAGGCGCTCACGGCCTTGTAGTATTTCTCTAGATAGCCGTGCTTTTTCACGTAATCGACCCTTTCAAGAAAGGATACGATCTTGCCGGCCGAACGCTTTTCGAGCGCCTTGGTCAGGGTGGATTTACCGGCGGCAATATTGCCCGCGATAGAAATGAGAAAGCTATCCATGGTGGTCCCTTGAAAAAACGACAACGGAATGAATTCTAGCCGAAGCGCAGGGCAAGATGGAGAGTTAATCAGGAGAAAAAGAGCAGAGCAATGTTCGGAATCCGTGGCGACGTATCCGGAGCTGAAAAATGCACAAGGGAATTCGTAATCAGAAGAATTCGTGATTATATATTTCCAAAATGAAACTGACCAGAGGCGTTGCATTTGCTATTCTTAACCCTCCATCGCAAAGGGAGTTGCTCATGACTCTGGCAGACCGTTTCACCACCAGTTTCCGTAAAGTCATTTTTACCTTTGGCTGTGTTCTGGTGCTTACTGTTTTTTCGGCAAACGTCGTGGCACAAAAGACTGCAAAACCGGTATTGCATGGCAAACACTGGGTCGCGGTTACCGGCAAACCACTGGCGGCAACCGCTGGCGCGATGACCTTTACCCGTGGCGGTAATGCGGTGGATGCGGCCTGCGCCATGCTGGCGGCAACCTCGACGATGTGGGACACCCTGGGCTGGGGCGGCGAAACCCAGGCGCTCATTTACAACCCGCACACCGGAAAGGTCAAGGGCATCAACGCCCTGGGCGTGGCGCCCAGCGGGGCAACCGCCGAATTCTTTCATAAACAGGGTATGGTCTATCCGCCCGAGTACGGACCGTTGGCGGCGGTCACCCCGGGCACGCCCGGTGGCCTGATGGTGATGCTCGCCGAGTACGGCAAGCTTAGCCTTGCGGATGTACTCGCGCCTGCCATGCAGATGGCCGAAGCCTACCCGATTGAAGGCGTCCAGGCCGATAACATCGAACGGCGCCGCGATGTGATTGCTGCAGTGGTCGTATTCCACAGCGGTTTTCCTGCCACATTTGAACGCGGATGATCCCGGCCAACGCGCAGCGCCGGTGGCGGGTGAAATGTTCCGCCAGGCCGATTTGCTGGCAACCCTGCAGAAGCTGGTGGATACCGAAAAACAGGCACTGGCCGATGGCAAGACACGCAAACAGGCCATCTATGCCGCCTATGACCGTTTTTACCGTGGTGATATCGCCGAGGAAATCGTACGTAGTTCAAGGGAGTACGGCGGTTTGTTCACGATGGATGACCTGGATAAGTGGCAGGTCCATATCGAGGATCCGGTAAGCACCAATTACAAGGGTATCGATGTTTACAAGCTGACCACCTGGGTACAGGGTCCGGTGATGTTGCAGGCCCTGAACATCCTGGAAAAAATCGACATCAAGGCTATGGGCTACAACAGCGCCCGTTATATCCACACCCTGTACCAGGCGATGAACCTGGCTTTTGCGGACCGGGATTTTTATTACGGCGACCCGTATGTGCCGCCGGTGGAACCGATCGCCGGCCTGCTTTCCAAAAAGTATGCCGAGCAGAGAAGGGCGCTGATGGATATGCAGAAGAACAACCCCGATACACGTCCCGGCGACCCGTACCCGTTCCAGGGTGATAAGAACCCGTTTGCCGAATTATTGAAAAACTGGAGTCCGATCCCGCCAACCGCCGACGCCGAGGGAGCCGAAGGATTTCAGCAGGCCATGCAGATGAGCAAGGAAGAGGGCTTCCTGGCCGGTACGACTTCAATCCAGGCCGCCGACGCCGAGGGCTGGGTGGTATCGGTTACCCCCAGCGGTGGCTGGGTTCCGGCGTTTATCGCGGGTTCGACCGGGGTCGGCCTGAGCCAGCGCATGCAGAGCTTTGTGCTGACGGAAAAAATGAACCCGTTCAACGTAGTGCATCCCGGCCAACGGCCGCGCGCCACCCTGACACCGAGTATTGCCCTCAAGGACGGCAAGCCATTGCTGGCGTTTTCGGTGCAGGGCGGTGATACCCAGGATCAGAACCTGTTGCAGTTCTTTCTGAACATGGTCGAATTTGACATGAATGTGCAGCAGGCGGTTGAGGCGCCCAATTTCACCAGTTACCAGATGCAGAGTTCATTCGGCGCGCATGAATCCGAACCCGGCCGGCTTGCGGTTTCACCGCTGGTGCCGGAATGGGTGCGCGGAGAACTCAGCAACATGGGTTATTCAGTCGAGGCAAACCAGCGTCCATACAGCCCGATTACCGCCATCTATTTCGACGGGGAACATGGCGGCATGTGGGGTGGCGCCAGCGACTACGGCGATGATTACGGCATCGCCTGGTGAAAAAACCAGATTATTCTTGTTTATTAATCAATTTTATTACTCAATATAAAATTTGCAGCCGCGAATCCAAGGGAGAAAACATTTAATGAACAGCTTACCAGCACAACAAAAAGGCGCGTCGGTCATTGGCACGATTATCATCCTGGCACTGCTCGGTTATGCCGCGTATATCGGTATGCAATACGTACCACAGGTGATCGAATCCAAGGCCATCGATTCCATTCTGAGAACGGTCAAGGACGCCCAGAGCACAGACCCTGTCGAAAGTGTAGAGGACGCCAAAACAAAGGTTATCAGCCTGCTGCAGATCAACGAAATGAACGATATGACGGACAGTTTCGACGTCAAGGAACGAGACGGCAGTATCACAATAACTTTCAGCTACGACAGGCAACTGAACCTGGGATACAAGCAAAAACCAATGCACTACGAGAAAACTTTGGTTTTGGGCTCGATGGCGCACTAGTAGAAGATGTGGGGTAGCAAAAATAGATAGCAACGTCAAGCAAAAATATCAAGAAGCTGCTATAATTAAATTGTTCCTGTAAGCATTTACCTATTATTGTGCAAGGTCGCGCAGTTATGCTCCGCAGGATTTCTGGCCAGTCACGCAAGGGGTGACTTCCTGGAGGGCCATGGAGGGTTAATTCGAGAAGATTCATTACGCCTGCCTGATTTGACCATGGCAAGGAGGATGGCGTCATGAAAAGCCAGCCAAAAGTTAGTCTCAAGGGTGTAATAAACCGATATTTGTTTTCCATTTTCCTGCTGATTTTACTGTCGCTGTTTATGGTTGGTAATGCGCAGGCAAAAGGGAAGAAGCCTCGTCCCTCTCCAGGTCCATCCGGACCGGACAATAGTGCCATATGGAGTGGCGATCAAGCTCAGACTGATATTCTTTCAGCGGTAACACGCTCGTGTGCGCTGAGTCAGGTGGCAACTGACGAAACCAATGGCAAATATTCCTGTAATACGAATGCCGAACGTATCTTGTATGACCTTGAATGGATGACATCCGTACCAATACACACCAGAGGTGACGACTTTCTGTGCGATGTCAAGAAAATGTACTTTTATATGGTTCCCGATGTAGAGTTTTCCTACAGTTGGAATGGAGACTGTACGTCTGCTTCGGGATGCGGGGTAACCATCGTCAATGATTTTTCCCGAACCAGTTTCAATGGTGCGTCGTCGTTGGATCACATAACCATTGAGGGGCTTGGAACGGCATAATGCGAACACCGCAAACCCATTTGCAGATTCACAGTCCCTGAACGTTGACAGATTGCATGTCACTTACTATGCGGCCAAAGGTAATAACAAGGTGGCTGCTGTTTGCGAATTGACACCGCGCGCTGATTACCCGGTGACCTTCGTTACGACAGCAGTGCCCCTTATATCTAATACGGTTTCCGGGCCGCTGGTTGTACGACCCAGCAGCAAAGTCAGAAGTAAAAATTAAATATCGCGGGATTAAATAGCGAGTAAAAAGGCGCTGCACAGTGCAGCGCCTTTTTGCGTATAACCTTCTCAGGTTTAAATAAATTCCGATCAGAAAGCAAGAGGGGCGGTTTATGCCAATGACATCCCGCGAACGTGTATTGACCACCATCAATCACGGACAGCCCGACCGGGTTCCCCTGGTTATCGGCGTCAGCAATGCGACCGGGATCAAGATGAAGCCCTACCGGGGCATCAAGCGCATTGCAGGAATACACGCTCCCGATAATTATCTGTACGATTGGCCTGAGCTGGGAACCGCTGCCGTTGATGAACAGACCATGCGCCGGCTGCACAGTGATGTTCGTGGTGTGCTGGACCTTGAGCCGGAAAAAGTGCGTCAACGTAATCGAGAACGTGAACCGCACAGCGATTGCATAGATTCCTGGGGTGGCGGGCAGACTGAAACATCTCCCGGTGACTGGTATCCGGGCATCCACCCGATCCCCGCAGCCAAAACAGCCGAAGATCTAGACGCGTACACGGGTTGGCCGGATATGGGCGACCCTGAGCCGGATCGCCCATGTCAGGGAGCAGGCCAGGCGGTTGGCGGCGGAAAACCAGTTTGCGATCCTTGCAACACCCTGGCTGTTGTTTCCATTTGAACGGGCCCACGCCATGCAGGGTATGGAAGTGTTCCTGATGAACTTGGCCATGGACCGGGATTTCGCACGCGACCTGTTGGATAAAATCGCGCATTACTGCAAACAATTGATGGGGCTTTTCCTTGAACAACTGGGTGATAACGTCGACATCATCAAGATTGGTGATGACCTCGGCACCCAGGAAAGCCTGATGATTTCACCAAAAATGTATCGGGAAATTCTCAAACCGGTACACGCGGATTTTATCAGTTTCATCAAGGCAAGGACCCGCGCCAAAGTGCTTTTTCATTCGGACGGTGATGTGGAACCCCTGATCGGGGACTTCATTGAAATCGGTGTCGATATCCTCAACCCCATTCAAACATCGGCGGGAAAAATGTCAGACCTGCATTCCCTGAAGAAACACTACGGCAACAACATCGTGTTTTGTGGCGGTATCGATTCACATCGCATCCTGCCGCATGGCAGTGTTGCCGAGGTGCGTGAAGAGGTGCGGCGTGTGATCCAGGCGCTCGGCCCCGGTGGTGGCTGCATGATCGGCGCCGTGCATACGGTGATGAACGATGTGCCGCCTGAAAACGTCCTCGCCATGGTGGATGCTGTGGAGGAGTTTGGGCACTATCCGCTGAAGTAAAAGGTTCTACGTCTTTTTGCGCCAATATTTTTTTTCAGTTCAAACTGGTCGCTATAAATTCCAAAGTTTATATGAGCTCCAGTGGGGGCGCCAGCGGTATGTAGTACCCCTTTTCAGAACACGCCGTGAACCCATCCCTGGGGTCTCGAGCTCGACTTCCTGTCTCGCACGGTCCTGAAAAGGGGTACTACACACCACTGGCTTGCGTGGTGCACACGGTTCTGTGGCCTTAGAAAGATACACACACTATTTGTTGAAGCTGGGGCGGGTAGTTACTGTCCGGACCGTGCGAGACAGGAGTCGAGAACGAGCCTACAGGGACGTACTTGCGGCGAGTCCGGACAGTAACTACCCGCCCCAGCGTCCCACTCTAACTAATGGAAAGCTGGCCCAATCCCAAGATAATCCTGCAAGGGCTGCCGCTTGGATTGAGCAGCTAATTCCGGACAGACTATCTCAAAAATTCATCAGGAAATTTTTTCCGCAACATCATTCATCCGAATAATGCCAGCCTGGATGACCCTGGCATTGATGCCACGCAGATTGAGCTGCCTGCCGATGCCGGAATTGACAAAAATCATTGCATCCTTGCCAAACCTGGCGACGAATTTCTTGCACCCGGTGTGCGGGGGGGCGGTTACTTCGAGTATGGCCGAGCCGATCGATAATCTTGTGCCTGGCGGCAGGTTTTCCGGGCTCAGGTCCATGTCGATATAGAGTTGGTCGCCTGCCAGCGCCCAGCGTTCAGGATCCTGTGCGACCAGGGCAATGACGCGCGAATTCATGATAGTGAGCTGCATTTCCGGGTCTGCACTGCCGTCTGCGGTCGAACGGCTGCCACGCGCGAGCCAGTTGTCGCCGATGAGGCCATGGGCCGGATCGAGACTGCCTTCATTCAACACTTCTCTCTGCTCGGTTTCGGGTCGTCTGACGATCAGTTTCAGAACGCCCCTGTCTGCTGGTGATTCGCGGATTTCAATCCAGGCCTGCCGTTAGTTCTTCCGCTGTCAAATGTCTCATCGAATCACTCTTGCCCATTAAATGGTTATGTTGAATGGTTATGCCGAACATGGACTCGGCCGAGGTTGTAAAATTACACGAATTTTACGCCCACACCAAGTTGATAATGCTGCTCGTTGCTGACAGATTGGAATCGTTGCTTCATCATTCGCTGCGAGTCCGGTAAGGTAATGACCAAAGCCCGTTATCCATGGATGGCGCGCAATGACAGGTTGATTGAAATTTCAGACCAGCATGGCTGGATAAAATGGAAAACATGGAATCAGTTATCACTCCCATATGCGACATCCGCGGAAGCGGGCTTTGGGCCGCGATGGCCGGCCAGGTGGTCACCGTGCGGGGGGTCGCGACAGGTCTGAGCAGGCATGGTTTTTTTATTCAGAATACGAGGCCGGGGCCGGATCCGCAGGTTTCAGATGCGCTTTTTGTGTTCAGTCTCAAGTGGCCGGCGCCTTTGGGTGCGTTGCTGGAGGTCAGCGGGAAAGTCCAGGATTACGTCAAGCAGGACAATGGCAAACCCGTTACACAGATCAAGCTGGAAAATGTCCGGGTACTGAATAAACGCGGGCCGCAGATCAAGCCATTTGAACTGACAGCCGACAATGTTCCGGCTGAGCCGGCTGAGCTGGCCGCATTTCTGAATGGCCTGGAAGGCATGTTGGTGAGTATTGCGGCAGGCCAGACCTTTATCGCACCGAGCAACCCGTTTGGTGACTACGTACTGATCCTTGATGCGGAAAAACCCGTTGAGGGCGTAATCAGAACGGAGCAGGGCGGTGTGCTCGTCGAGCATCAGAACCCGTTGCGTTGGTATCCCGGATTCCGCATTAGCAATTACGCGCACGCGCCACTGGTGAACGTGGGCGTAAAATTAAAGTCGCCCATCGCCGGTCCGCTGAATTATCGTGTTGAGGCCTTCCAGGTGGCGGTGAGTCATCCCATCGAAGTCACCTCCAACGAAATTCCGTGGTGTGTAAGCAGGCTAAAGCCCGAAGCGGGTCACCTGACCATCATGACCATGAACGGTTTCAACCTGGATATGAAGGTTGAGTCCCCTGAGTTGGTCAAAAATCCAGGGCAGGACATCGATGATGATTGGGGTGACGGCCGATTTCTGACCCTGGCAACGGCGGTGGTCAAGCAGGCCAACGTACCAGACATCGTTGCCTTGCAGGAAATCCAGGACAACGACGGTGCCGAGATTAGCCAGGTGGTGGATGCGAGTTCCACCTACCAGGGCCTGATCAAGGAGATCAAAAAACTTTGCGGCGTCGAATACAACTGGGTGGATATTCCTCCCGGAGTCGGCGCGGATGGCGGGCAACCCGGAGGCAGTATCCGCAATGGCTACCTGTATAACCCAGGCCGTGTCGAACTGTTGGGAGATTCGGTGCGTCTGATTGGTGCCGCCGAGCCGGCCTTCGAGGAATCGCGCAAACCGCTGATCGTGCATTTCAGGGAAAAGCCAAGCGGTCACGTGTTGGCGTGCGTCAATGTTCACCTGGCCTCTAAACGCCACCAGTTCAGTATTTTTGCACCCGAACAACCGGGTTTTGACGCCAGGTTGCCGATCCGGGTCCGGCAGGCACAGATCATCGAGGAACAACTCGCGATCATGCGTGGGCAGGGACTGGATTATTACGTCACGGGTGATTTCAATGACACCGAGGAAAGCGAAACACTGGCTGCAATGGTGGGTGATAGCAACGTGAACCTGGTCAAAACCCTGCCGGCGGAGCAGCGCTACGACTATAACCATCGCGGCAAACTTCAGGTGTTGATGCATGGTATCGTGCCCAAAAACCTGGCCGAAAAGCATCCCGGCTACGAAATTATTCACGGCAATGAGTTGCTCGGCATCATGCCCGGCAAGACGACAGACAAACCCAGCGACCACGCCTACGTGCTGGCCAAAATTAAACTGTGAAAACGCCTGTTTGAGGCCTGTTGGCTTGTGCCCGGGAAGGGCGGATATGGTACAATTCCCCGGTTGGTTCAATACCCCTTTCCCTACCAAAAAAGAGCACAGAAATGAAAAAGAATGTGATCATAATTGGTGCCGCGGGCAGAGATTTTCATAATTTCAATACCTGTTTCCGCGACAACGGCAACTACAACGTCGTTGCCTTCACAGCTGCCCAGATTCCCGACATCGACGGCAGAAAATACCCCGCCGAACTTGCTGGTGAACTGTATCCCGATGGAATTCCGATTTACGCGGAAGAAGACCTGACGCGACTGATCCGGGAAGCCCATGTTGACGATTGTGTTTTTTCATATAGCGACGTCACCTATCAAAAGGTGATGAGCATGAGCGCACTCGTCAACGTAGCCGGAGCCAATTTCGTATTGCTCGGACCCGACGCGACCATGATCAGGTCAACCAAGCCGGTGATTGCGGTTGGCGCAGTGCGCACCGGTTGCGGCAAGAGCCAGACATCCCGGAAGATCATCAAGTACCTGATGGACAAGGGTCTGCGAGTGGTCGCCGTGCGTCACCCGATGCCTTATGGCAACCTCGTCAAGCAAAAGGTCCAGCGTTTCGCCACCATCGCCGATCTCGCCAAACACGAATGCACGATCGAGGAGATGGAAGAGTACGAACCACATGTCGTGCGTGGCAACGTGATCTATGCCGGGGTCGATTACGAGGCCATCTTAAGGGCCGCCGAGAACGATCCGGACGGCTGCGATATCGTCGTCTGGGATGGTGGCAACAACGACTTTCCGTTTTATAAACCCGATCTGAATATCACCATCGTCGACCCGCACCGTGCGGGCCACGAGTTGAGCTACTACCCGGGTGAGGTCACCCTGAGACTCGCGGATGTGGTGATCATCAACAAGATCGACACCGCCGGACCCGAGGGCATACAGCAGGTCAGGGACAATATTCGCAAGGTCAATCCGAAAGCCACCGTTATCGATGCCGCATCCCCCATCCGGGTGGATGACCCTTCCCTGATCAAGGGCAAGAGAGTCCTGGTGGTCGAGGATGGGCCAACCCTGACCCACGGCCAGATGACCATCGGTGCAGGCACGGTCGCGGCGATGAAGTTCGGCGCTTTGGAGTGTGTCGATCCCCGCCCGTTTATCGTCGGTAAACTGCACGAAACCTTCAAGACCTATCCTGGTATCGGAGCACTGCTACCGGCCATGGGTTACGGCGAACAGCAGGTCAAAGACCTCGAAGCCACGATCAATAACACCCAGTGTGATACCGTCGTGATTGGAACGCCCATCAACCTCAACAGGGTGGTCAAGATCAATAAACCCAGCACGCGTGTCTATTACGATTTGCAGGAAATCGGTCATCCGGATCTTGCCACCGTACTGGATGAATTTTTGGACGGGTTAAAGCCTAACTGACAAACGGTACGGCTTATTCACCCAACAAGTGCATGACCACCTGGCGTCTGTGCCGGTGGTCGCGGTGTTCAAACACGTAGATCCCCTGCCATGTGCCCAGGGCGGGACGGCCGTTTTGCAACGGAATCGTCAACTGCACCTGCGTCAATGCTGATTTGATATGCGCGGGCATGTCATCGGGACCCTCGGCGCTGTGCCGGTAGGGGCCGTTCTGTGGTGCGATACGGTTGAAAAAATCCTGCAGGTCGAGACAGACATCGGGATCGGCATTTTCCTGGATCGTCAGCGATGCCGAGGTATGGCGGATGAACAGGGTCAGCAGTCCTTCCTGCATCACCTGTTGCCGGCACCAGTCGTTGATCTGGCCGGTGATATCATAGAGACCGGGACCAATGGTGTCAGTGCTCAATGTGTGTGTTACCTGCCGCATCCATCTAGAATAACAAAAGCACTGACAAAATACCGGCAACGAAAGTTTGAATCCGCAAGCCTGCTCACAGATTGAAAACACCCCCTGTCGCCGATTGGAAAAACCGCGCTTAAGCGCTGCTATAATCTTGAATTCCTGACAAGGGCAATCGCATGGACTGGACAATTCTCTGGTGGGTTCTGGCCGCTCTGATCGTCATCGGCGGCCTGGTTGGAACGGTGGTGCCGGCCTTGCCCGGTGTACCGATGATCCTGGCCGGTCTGATCCTGGCCGCCTGGAGCACCGCTTTCGAACCGGTCGGCTGGGGCACCATCGGCATACTGGCAGCACTTACCGTGCTTGCGGTGATCATTGACTTCATGTCGGCCGCCTTCGGTGCAAAACGGCAGGGCGCCAGCCCACGGGCGTTCTGGGGCGCCACGCTGGGGGCGATTGTCGGCATGTTCTTCGGCCTCGCCGGTATTCTGCTAGGACCTTTCATCGGTGCAGTGGTGGCCGAACTGGCCGCCGGCAAGGGCGCGCAGCAGGCGGGCCGTTCGGGGTACGGTGTGTGGATCGGGTTGGTACTGGGCACCGCGGCAAAACTTGCGATCGCCTTTCTGATGCTGGGGATATTCCTGACGAAATACATTTTTAGCTAGGAAAGGCTAAATTCGGCTTAATTATTGGTAACTACGCACATTGTTCTGGCCGAAAAAGGTGCAAGGACCCGACAGGCGGTTGCTGTCTGTGCTCTCATGCCAGCGGTCCCGGATCAGGATCCGGGACTGCCCTCGCAGCCGGCCGGATCTTAACGGGACCGGCCTCACAATACATCCTGTATTGAACGGCCTCGATCGGGCATCCCGCCCGATCGTCCCTGATCCGTCCGTCTACTCGGCGCTTCAAAGTTCGCCCAGCCAGCAACCACCTGCCGGGTCTGAACCGGCGTGCACGGCCGTTGGGTGAGAAAATTAGAATCCAGGCTCAAGTGCAACTGCTGCGTTTACCTTGCTTGGTTTTGAAGCAAACCTAGCGAACGCACTGCCGGGCTCCCGCCAGCGTGGATGCATTGAGCACACAATTTTTCTGGTCGAGCCTCTGCTGACGCAGTTCGACATTTTGCTTTGCCAGCGCATCGTGTTCTTCCGCGACTTCTTTGCAGTCTTTCACCGTTGCATCGTATTTCGATTCGCAGACAAATCCTTCGCCTGCATCGCAGGGGAACTGGTCGAAGCAGACCGCGCTGTTGTCGACGCACCTGGCGCTGGCGGGGCATACCTTGTCGCCTTTGTCGAGACAGCTGATTTTTGACCCTTCCGGACAGGTAAAATCACACTGCGCGTTGGTCCAGACCAGTACAAGTGTCAGCAAAAAAATAAATCTTTTCATGATGAACTCCCGCTAAATGTCATGCCGTAAGCATACCTGCAACCGCTTCAGGTGTCTTGTGATCCGATCCGTTGCGGCCTTGTCGATCGCTGCAAGGATTTGAACAAGCATTAGCATCTGTTATCGAGCCTGAGTAGAATGACCGCCTTGTTAGTTAGGCTTCTGACCGACTAAAGTTAAAGCAGGCGGTCGCCCAGTTTCAGGAAAGGACACGATCAAATGAGGTTACCGGTGATCACAGGGTTCGGGGGGATCAACCCCGCGGGACGTTTATCATTTCATCACGGTTACAAGCGCATGGTGATCGATGAAATGAGCCCGGCCGAACAGGACAGTACATTCCGCAGTCTCGCCGGACTGATGGGTGTGGAAAACCCCGGCGATGAAATGTCCCGTACCTACATGCGGCAAAACACGCTGATCCGCCGTATCGATGTTTTCGACCCCGCCCGGGTGTACATACAAAGTGCTGCCAGGCTCACGTCTGCCGTGGATGGCAAGCCACTGGTTTTTGTTCTGAACAAACGGCACCTGCCGGGTTCCATTCCGCCGGGCTGGCACCTGGATTCGATCGACGACACCACCGTACGTGTGTCGGTGACAGAAGTGGAGGCAATGCTTCCGGATTACCGTGTCTCGAGGGTGAGCAGTGCGGGAATGTTGCCCAAGGGCTTCAATCCGGGTGAACTCTACCAGTCACGCAATCACCCGCGCGGTCTGCAACTGGCGGTCTACGCTGCCTCGGACGCCTTGCGCTCCACCGGTATTTCCATCGAGCATCTGAAGCAGGTAGTGCCGCCCGACCAGATTGCCGTGTATTCCTCCAGCGCCATGGGCCAATTGGACAACGAGGGTTACGGCGGTATGTTCCAGAACCCGATGTGCGGCAAACGACCCTCGTCGAAGAACGTACCACTGGGTCTGTGCGAGATGCCCGGTGATTTTGTCAACGCCTATGTGTTTGGTTCGGTCGGCGGCACCGGTGGCATGGTCGGCGCCTGCGCCACCTACCTGTACAACATCCGCCACGGGGTCGAGGAGATCAAGAGCGGCCGCAAGCGCCTGGTTATCGTCGGCAATTCCGAGGCTCCGGTGGTTCCGGAGGTGATCGAAGGCTACCGCACCATGGGCGCGCTGGCCGAGGACGAGCAACTCATGGCGCTGGATAACAGCGATGTGCCGGATTACCGGCGCGCCTGCCGGCCGTTTTCGAGTAACAACGGTTTCACCGTGTCCGAGGCAGCCGTCTACACGGTGATCATGGATGACGAACTCGCGCTTGAACTGGGCGCACGTATTCTCGGCGCCGTGGGCGGTGTATACGTCAACGCCGACGGCTACAAGAAATCCATCCCCGGCCCCGGTATCGGCAATTACCTGACCGTGGGTAAATCCATGGCCATGGCGCGCGCGATGCTCGGCGAAAAAGGCTTGCGCGAGCGTACGCAGATGTACGCACACGGCACCGGCACACCGCAGAACCGGGTGACCGAATCCCACGTTATCAACGAAATGGCGAAGGCGTTTGGCGTCGAGCGCTGGCCGATATGCGCGGTCAAGGCCTATGTTGGCCACTCGCTGGGGCCGGCGGGCGGTGACCAGTTGGCGGCGGTCATGGGTACCTGGGAACATGGCTGGATGCCCGGTATCACCACCGTCGATCACATTGCCGACGATGTGCATGCCACCAACCTGCAATTCCCATTGAAACACCTGTATATCAATCCAGGCGAACAGGATGGCGCGTTCATCAACTCCAAGGGCTTTGGCGGCAACAATGCGACCGGCTTCTTTATCTCGCCGCGTTTTACCGAGAAAATGCTGACCCGGCGCTGGGGTGAAAAGCACATGCAGGCCTGGCGCAAACGCAACGACAAGGTAGCCGCCGTTGCCGCCGATTATGATGCGCGGGCCGACGGGGGTGATTTCCCACCCCTTTACCAGTTGGGTGACGCGGTGGTCAGGACTGATGATCTTACGATCAGTTCAGCTGAGATACGTATTCCAGGTTTTGGCAAAGCCGTCGATCTCAATCTGGCCGACCCATATGCAGACATGACCGGGGAAAAGGATTAACAGGTTTGGCCCGGGTTAAAGAAAAACAATGATCAGATTCCTCAGAGGCTTGAGACATCGATTACTGATGGAAAGCAGTTTCGGCAAATACCTCCTCTATGCCATTGGCGAAATCGTACTCGTGGTCATTGGAATATTGATCGCGTTGCAGATCAACGATGCCAATGACACGCGAAAAGAGAGGCTGAAAGAAGTCCATTACCTGGAAAACATCAAAACAGACCTGCAGTTCAATATCCAGGAGATGGACAGGTACCTGGCCATAAGAACAGGCTGTATCGAGGCTGCCCAGCGAATCATCACCCATTTCGAGGGAGAGCCCATCACCGACTACGATGCTTTCAATGCGGATGGGGTCAGCATCTACAGCTGGCAGAAGTTCTACCAGAGCAATAACACCTTCCAGGAACTGGTCAACTCGGGAAACCTGGCGTTGATAACGAACGAATCCATCAAGACCAGGCTGTTGGACCTCGAATCGCTCTACAAAAAGATGAAAAGCGAGGAAGATCACTTCAGGTTCGATACCGAAAAACTGATCTATGAACCGCTCTACGCACTCATGGATCTTGATCAGCTCGTGAATAATTTTGAATACCGCGCGAGCGGTGGTGAGTCCGGCAAGGAGGTTGTTCTGAATGCCGCTTTCTTCGAAGATTATCTGAAAAGCCAGAAACTGAAGAACGGTTTTTCGATGACCATCCTGGAATTTGGCACCATCAACGAGCAGATGCGGATGATGAAACAGATGTCAGAGGAACTGATCACGTCGATAGACGCGGAAATAGTTAAATAATGAAAGACTGGCATGATTGCCGGTAGCCAATCCGACAGAAATTGTCGAACCTACTGACTGCTTTGCAGCTGCGGAACATCAATCCCAGGGGATGCATGACATTATGAAATATCTATTTGCCGCGCTGATTTTTTTTTGTATATCTCATGGCTCTGGGGTGTCGGCGGCTCCGTTATATGTCTATAACCATGGTTACGTCATGGGCGAATTGAACAAGGTAGACTTCATTGGGTTTAACCGCCGGCTTGTCGCCGGGGAAATTTCAATCGGCAACAACAGTTTTGGCGATGGGAATGATGTTGGTGGCGGGTTGAACGGCGACTATGTTTTGAATAATCCGTGGAGTTTTTGCGGCGACCGGGGGTTCTACGAGAAACTTGTCAATTACATTGGCGAATTCGTCGTGGTCGAATACAAGACACCCAAAAATTCGTCGTTGCTGCAATGCCAGTCTATAAATGAGATCGTTGCCATCTATCCGGTATCGCGCGCCAATCCATCGGGTCGTGTAGTTGAAAGTACAAAAATCTCTGTCCCCGGCAAGCCATATGGCATCAGTACGGGCCGGATTGTCAATGCGCAGGAAAGTGGCAAACACGACAATAACTGGTCCGTTGTGATGCAAATAGGCAACGGCGGCAATGATTTCCGCTACCTTCAGATCCTCGATTCAGACCTTTACGCATTCGCGCTCGAATGTCTCAGCACGGCAACCAGGGTGAAAATGTATCACGTAGAGCAAATTTACGGCTCATCCGTATCTGCTCGTATTGAGTCCTTTGTCTGGAAAATTGAGGCCATGCCGGGTTTATAGCCGACAGTTTTTAGTATCAGGACGGAACCCGGCTTTCGACTTATTCTTCGACTTATTCTAGAACGGAATTGACCTGAAGCAACTTCTCGGGGGAGTCCGTGTGAGAAAATACACGGATACGATTGCGGGAAGTGTTATGGCTCGATCACTTCGAGTTGACGCGATCCCCCTTGCAAGCAAAAAACTTATTCGCAGCAGGTCGCTGAAACATGGTCGAGAATCCTGAAGGTCTTAAGCGCAGCGTCACGGAAATCAAGTTCCTGATCCACGATCTACGCGTGGAGAGATTTATCAACGAAGTGATCCACTTCCACTCCACGGTCAACACCGATCTCGAGATCCATAATGTCGGGCAGGCACAGGCATCGCATGATGAGGACCTCCGCAAGCTCAAGAGAAAAGCCGTCGCCCAGCGCAAGGCCCTGGACCGCTACAACAGCGTGGTCAAGAACTTCTCACCGGACGAGACAATCCTCGCCGCGGGTCGCGAATACGTTCAGTGCGTCTACAACACCTGTGAGTTCATCATGGACCCGCGCTGGGAGCGCACGGACAAGTTTCTGTCGCTTCTGCCCGAGACATCACGCAGCGTCCGCTCATACCGGCACTGTTTGAACTGCATCCGCTGGATAAGTGGTGTGTACTACCGCATTCACTATTTCATGGAGGAGAAGGACAAAAACCTCTACGAAAAATTTGACGTCGCCGAGGAGTTGCGCGATTTCATGCGAAACGTGGTCTACAGCTACGTCATAGAAAAAACCAATGCGCGTGTGGAGATACGTCTGAACCAGCTCGAATCGGCCGTACTCGGAGGCAACCTTCACCGTTTTCGCCGCATGATTTTCAACCTGGTGATGAACGCGGTTGATGCGATGAGTCATAAGAAGGTCGGCGTGCTGACCATCAGTGTTTTGGTCGATGGCGATGGTGTCATCCTGCGCGTGCGCGATATCGGATCCGGTATACCTGCCGAGAAAATCGAGCAACTCATGACCGATAAAAAAAGCCTCGATGGCGAATTGCACTCCCTCGGATTTGTTTTCGTTCGCCAGACGGTTGCGGAATTCAACGGATCACTATCCATTGATAGCGTGGTCGACAAGGGTACTACGATATCGATCTATTTGCCGCGACTGGTCGGCGAAGTGGCCGAACCGCAGAAGCAGGTGGAGCGCGGGAAGACCGACCTTGCCGACAAGGTCGACAAGCTGCGGTTGGAAGAAAGAGCCGCATACCTGAAGAAGACCGCTAAAAGCGGTGACGAACATGATACCTGCGGAGAGACGATTTATGGCGATTACCTGGTTTCGGATGCGGAGTTTCCCGGGGCCATCTTCGCCATCGCAGTGACGGAAGACAACGAGATCGATCTGTTTACGCACCGACCGTACGAGCGCCACTGGAATATCACGCACGAGGATTTATCACCGATGCTTTTCGAGGCCACCGTGCGCGGCCGAATAGAAGAGGAAGAAGACAAGACGCCAGCCTTGATCTTCAAGTCACCTCAGAGTGTACAGGAGTACTTTGAGTTTAGGGGTGTGCCCGAGGAGGATAGAAAACCGGAGACGTACACCGCAATGGTTCACGATGAGCTGATCCGCATCAGCCGGACCATTATTGACACGGGTATGCCCGCGGACATTGGCGTCCGCGTGACGGACCTGAAGCAATTTTTTCCTTATAACCAGGAGTTGGCAGAACAGGAGCTTTTCCCACTGGAGACATTGGCAAGGCTCAACCAGCATTCAGAAGAGAACCCGTAGTTAAGCGGCGATGTCACATGTGAAGGTGGGGCAAGTGCAGCAGTGGTGCGGGCAGCAAGTAAAACCGATGGAAAGGAGATAAAAATGTCTACATTGAAAACAGTCTTACAACGCAAGATCGAGGAGCATCGCCCACGCACGATGAAGCTTCTCAAGGACCACTCAGACGTGAAAGTCGGCGAAGTCACGATCGGCCAGGCTATCGGTGGCGCGCGCGGCGTCAGGTGCCTGGTGACCGATATATCCTACCTGGACCCGATGGAGGGCATCCGCTTTCGCGGCATGACTATTCCGGAGGTGTTCGCGGCCCTGCCGAAAGCACCCGGCTGCGAGTACGCATCCGTGGAGAGCTTCTGGTATTTCATGCTGACCGGTGACGTACCGACGATGGAGCAGGCCGAAGAAGTCATAGAGGATTTCAAGCGCCGTGCGAAAGTGCCGCAGTACGTCTTCGACGTTCTGAGGGCGATGCCGAAGGATTCACATCCGATGGCGATGTTCTCGGCGGCGATCACTTCAATGCAGCGCGAGTCCATTTTTGCGGAGGAGTACCGTGAAGGTCTCGGCAAGATGGACCTGTGGGGGCCGACCTATGAAGACGCCTGTAACCTGCTGGCGAAGCTACCGACCATCGGCGCGTTCATTTATCGCCTCCTGTTCAAGGACGGGGATATCATCGACCCGGATCCCGAATCTGGATTTCGGTGGCAATTTCGCGCACATGATGGGCATCGACAAACCCTACGACGATGTCGCGCGGATGTACTTCATTCTGCATTCGGACCACGAATCTGGCAACGTGTCGGCGCACACCGTTCACCTGGTGGCGTCAGCATTGTCCGATGTTTACTACGCACTGTCGGCCGGAATCAACGGCCTCGCCGGCCCGCTGCACGGACTGGCAAACGAGAACGTTTTGCGCTGGACGCAGGATTTCATGGAGAAACTCGGCGGCAAAGAGCCGACCCACGAGGTCATCCACGAGGCGCTTTGGGATACACTGAAAAGTGGCCAGGTGGTCCCGGGTTACGGGCATGCCGTGCTGCGCAAAACAGATCCGCGCTACATGTCGCAGCGCGAGTTCTGCCTGAAGGTTCTGCCGGATTACCCCCTCTTCAAAGTGATCAGCGCGATCTACGAAGTGGCACCGGATGTGCTCATGGAGCACGGTAAAGCCAAGAACCCATGGCCAAACGTTGACGCGCAATCAGGCGTGATTCAGTGGTATTACGGCGTGACCGAGTACTCGTTCTACACGGTATTGTTCGGTATTGGGCGCGCTATCGGTACGCTGGCCAACGTCACCTGGGATCGTGCGCTGGGCTACCCGCTCGAGCGACCAAAATCATTGACGACGGCAATGCTTGAGGAGATTGCCGCGAAGAAGTAAAGGGAAATCAGGGGCGGGACAACGTGTCTCGCCCCTCTGTCCACTGGCTGAATCCAAACTCCTGGCATCACCTATAGCCGAAAACGACGGGCTGCCGACAAGGCTGATGAAGACAGGGACAAAACCGCAACATGCAGCGGCAATTCGCTGTAAAAATCGACGTTAGGGTAGGGTTTGCGCTGGATAAATTTCAAAGGTTCCAGCGCATAAAGTGAACCTGTCTGACGGCTCACACCGGTTTTTCGAGTAATTTCCGCATCTCTTCAATTTCTTCTAGGTGTTTGACGGAAACTTCCGGGTATTGCATATCGAGGGTTTTCAGGGATTCGACGATGATATTGGCAACCTGCAGACGCGCGTAGGGTTTATCGTCTGCGGGTATCGCGAACCAGGGGGCCCACGGTCGGGACGTCGCGTTCAGCGCCTGTTCGTAGGCATTCATGTAGTCATCCCAACGGTGGCTCTCGGTGACGTCACCGGCCGAAAATTTCCAGTTCTTTTCCGGTTCATCGAGACGTGAAAGGAAGCGTTTGCGTTGTTCTTCGCGTGAAACGTTGAGCCAGAATTTGAGCACCACGGTGCCGTTGCGCGCCAGGTGTTTTTCGTGGTCGCGGATGGATTCATAGCGCTGCTGCCATAGTTCGTCCAGTTCGACGCGATAGGGCAGTTTCTGACCGCCAAGGTATTCGGGGTGGACGCGCACGACCAGCACTTCCTCGTAGTAACTGCGGTTGAAAATTCCGATCCTGCCGCGTTGCGGAAGGCTTTTGGCGGTGCGCCAGAGGAAGTCATGATCCAGTTCTTCCGCATTGGGTTGTTTAAAGGAAAAAACCTGGCAACCGCTTGGGTCGACACCGCTCATGACGGCACGGATGGTGCTGTCTTTGCCCGCTGCATCCATGGCCTGGAAAACCAGCAACACCGAGTGTTTATCGGATGCGTACAGGAGGCGCTGCAGGTCATCGATTTCGTTCACCCGTTTCCCTAGCCGTTTTTTATACTTCTTGTCATCCTCCATGGTCTCGACCAGCGTGCTGGCTTCCGACAGCTGGAAACTACCATCAAAGGGTACGAGACAGGGGTTTTTTACTGCATTAAACATGACTGCTTGCTCCTGTTGGTATATAAAAAATCGGCCAGCCTGCTGGCGTCACCGTCCATTAATTCTGGACCATCCAATCCGAGTATAGACAACATCAGCGGGTAGACATCGATATTTCTGACCGGCCCGAGTGACAGACCGGCTGTGATGTTCGGGCCGCAGGCAACGAAAAAGCCGTGCATCGCCGGCGCTTCTGGCGCCCAGCCATGATCACCGCGATTGATCTTGCCGATCTTGTCCATGGCGGAGAGCACCGCGTAGCCCGTTTCCGGCATCAGGATGACATCAGCGAAACTCGGGTTGCCGTCCACACGCCATTGCGCAGGGGTGTCCCCGGGTTGATAAGCGCGCCCGTGCTCCCAGCTGGCGTTGACCTCTTTTACGATTGATGCGGCGCGATCGGGGTCGTCCTGGTCCAGGTACAGGAACAGGTACGAACCAGCCCTCGACGCTGCGCGTGCCGGCAAGGTTGACGTGATCCGCCAGCACGTAGGGTTGCTGGTTTTCAACGTAGGTGTCCTGGCCATGATCGGAGAGCAGAATGATATTGACCTTGTCGGCGTATGGCAGTTTTTCAATTCCGTCCAGCAACCGTCCCACGTAGGCATCAACACGGCCGATGGCGGCAATATTTTCCGCTGATTCCGGGCCATACCAGTGCGAATTGTCATCGACGTTTTCAAAATACAGGGTGTAGAGATGCGGCCGGTTTTCTTCCGCTTCCGCCGAGCCAGGCCAGCACCTGGTCGACACGCTCCTCACCGGAGATTTTCTTGTCGTAGCTGAGCCAGTGGGTGGGTGGCACACCTTTTACCGGCGCCTCGGTGCCAACCCAGAAAAATGCTGCAGTGACCATCCCCTGGGTTTCGGCCGTAACCCAGATGGGTTCGCCCGCGTAAAAACGGGCGTCCTCGACGCTATCGCGGTTTTTATTTGAATACCACCTGGCCCTCGCCGGGTCGGGAAACTCGTTGGCCACCAGGCCGTGATGAGCGGGGTAGAGACCGGTTGCAATCGAATAGTGATTGGGAAAAGTCAGGCTGGGAAACACCGGCAGCAGACGCTCCGCCTTCGATCCGGCGGTGGCCACCCGGTGCAGATTGGGTGTCGGGTAAAGGTCCATGTAATCCCAGCGGAAGGCGTCGATGGAAACCAGAATAAGATATGGCTTGCCTGGCTGTAAATCTGCATTGACACCGCCGCTTGCGTGCAAACTGCCGTCAGCCGGTCGGGCTTGTGCGCAGCAACTGGCTGCAAACAGAAGTGCCAGCAGCACACAGATGGCCTGCCCCAAGCCGCGATGAGTTGCGGTCTGGAGAACCCTGGTTTTGCGTTCGCTCAGCATACCGCCCGGATTTCGTGCCTGGCGGTATTTACGCTCGTCTCAACGCCGGAAGCCTTCCAGTATCTCGAAAAATCGGGGATTCAGGCCGCTCAATGGCGCCCTGAGTTTGTCCAGTTCGGCAGCGGGGGCATGCACTTCAAGACGGGTCAGGTCGGCAATCTTGAGGGCTTCCTGAAGCAGGGCTCCGACGTTGTCGAGATGTGCGAGCAGCGCTGCTGCGTCCTCGTAACCTTCCCTGCAATGGGCGACATCCCCGTCAAAACTGAAACTGTAGAACATGCACCCGGGTTCGCCACGGGTTTTTTCCACGAAGGCGTCACAACCCGTCTTGAAAGCATCCACCCGGCCTTCGTGAATCTTGAAATAGGGAGCCAGTGTGCAGCAGGTGTCGGGTTTTGTCATGATCTCGTCCTCGGTTGTGTTTTTCTTCGCAATCACTGAACAATATAAGTGAATGCGCGGGAAACGTCCCTCTATTTCAGTTGTGTCCAGAGATGCGTGTAGGCCAAAGCCAGCCGGTAAGCCAGTTGGTCATTGGTGGTTGAACCGCCGTGTCCGCCTTCGATGTTTTCGTAATACCAGACCTCATAGCCCATTTCCTCCATGCGCGCCGCCATTTTCCGGGCGTGACCCGGGTGCACGCGGTCATCACGCGTCGAGGTGTAAAAAAATACCGCCGGGTAGTCCACGTCCGGCTTGAGGTTCTGGTAGGGGGAATACTGGCTGATGTAGGCCCATTCTTCGGGAACGTCCGGGTCACCATACTCGGCCATCCAGCTGGCCCCGGCCAGCAGCTTGTGGTAGCGCCGCATATCCAGTAGCGGTGAGCCGCAAATCACCGCGCCATAGAGTTCGGGCCTGCGGATCATGGTTGCAGCCACCAGCAAGCCGCCGTTGGAGCGACCTTCGATACCGAGGTGTTCGGGTGAGGTGATGTTGCGCTTGAACAGGTCTTCTGCCACCGCCTCGAAATCCTCGAATGCGCGGTGACGGTTCTCTTTCAGTGCCGCCGCGTGCCACTGCGGACCGAACTCACCTCCACCGCGTATGTTGGCCAGCACGAAAACCCCGCCGCGTTCCAGCCAGAGTTTGCCATAGGCGCCGGACAGGTCCTCGTAGGAACCCGAGTAGGACGGGGTAAGCGCATTGCGAAAGCCGCCGTAGGAAAAGATGTAGGTCGGGTTTTTACCATCTCTTTTGGCATCCTTTGCCAGGACCACGAAATAGGGCACCCTGGTGCCATCGGCGGAGGTGGCAAAATACTGCTCAGTCTTGAAACGGTCTCCGTCAAAGCTGGGCGCCTGGCTCTTCACCATGTGTGGCTGCCAGTCCGATGATGCAACGTAGTACAGCGCGGGTGGAGTGGTGAATGATTCGTAGTGCGCGAAGAAGTTGCCGCTGCTGTCATCGGTGCTGGTGATTTCGAGTGAGCCGTTGTCCGGGAAATCGACCAGGCTGTGTTGCCAGCCGCCCGCGGGCCCGGGATTGTAGCGGTATATCCTGCCGCGGACGTTATCCAGCACCGTGACCAGGATGGTGGAATCGGTGGTGTCAACCGACTGCACGATGGTGGTGCTGTCGGGTTGGACCAGCACCTCGATTCCGCCTTTGCCACCCTCATGCAAGGCGGTGGGGTCGGCGATCAGCACCGCACCTTGCGGGTAGGTGACGCCGGAGCGGGTCCAGTCTTCCTTCAGGGAAATAATCAGGCGTCCCTGGAAAGCGCCATTGATGGTGGCAGATGACGGCAGTTCAAGGTGTTTCAGACCATCATCTGTCAGTTGATAATACTCCGACGTCCAGAAAGTCGTGCCATCGCTGACCAGGTCGATGTCATCGCCGGTAGAGCGCAGGCGGAAGGCGAATGCAGAAACGGATTTAACCTCACCCGTATAAACCAGTTCCGCTGCATCGAGCGGCGTGCCGCGTTTCCAGCGCTTGACGATCCTCGGGTAACCGGAGTCGGTCATCGAGCCTGCGCCAAAATCGGTCGCGACAAACACCGTATCTGCGTCAATCCAGTTGGTTCCGCCCTTGGCCAGCGGCAGGAAAAAGCCATCTTTGACAAAGGTCTTGTCGACGGAATTGAATTCGCGTGAAACCACCGCATCACCACCGCCGGGGGACAATCTCACCATGCAGTGTTCCGGTTGCGCCTTCAGACAGTCCATACCCTTGAAAACCCATTGCTGGTTTTCTTGCGCCGACAGTGCGTCAATGTCGATGACGGTTTCCCACTTTGGTGTATCGGTGGTGAACTGCGCCAGGGTCGTGCGTCTGTAGATACCCCTGGGATGTTGTTCATCCCGCCAGAAGTTGTACAGCCAGTCACCCTGCTGGTGGACCTCGGGCAGACGGGAGGCAGCGTTCAGCACCGTCTTCGCCTCGGCATAGAGTTCGTCGAACAAGGGATTGCTCGCCAGGCGTTCGGCGGTCGAGGCGTTTTGAGCACGGACCCAGTCCAGCGCCTGCGCATCATCGACGCCTTCGAGCCAGAGGTAAGGATCGTCTTCAGCCCAGGCCATGGAAAAGCTGCCAGGCCCGTGATAACACAAGGGTTTTGAGATACATCGGGTTGATCCTATTTTAAAATTTTATTATCAGATATCACGCTTATAAAATCAGCAGGAAATCCGCTTCAGTTTTGATCGCTGCAAACCGAGGTGATATCGAATTGGCGGGGGTCCGCCAATTCATCCGCAGCGACCATTTCCATGAGCAGGTTTTCCAACGGTGTTTGCCTGTCCAGTTCAGCATAGTGTGCTCTTTGTTCCATGACCCAGGTGCTGTCCAGCAGCGGGCAGTAGCCGCGCATGGTTTTCCGTATATTTTTCCAGCGGTGCGGACTGTAAATATTGGGGTTCCAGGATTCATCCCACTCCGGGCTGACATAATCTCTGAAATCAAAGCCGGCGGAAAAGTGCCAGGGCCCTGTTCCGGTCATCAGGGGTTCGTCTCCGTTGCACATGCGCCGATAGAAAATAAAACCCTGGTAATTGGCTTCCATATCCGCCGGGGAAATAACACCTGTCAGCATTGGCCCTGGACCCATCGTTCGAGTAGTACACCATAGCCAAGCATCTCGTGTTGCAATGCTTCCCCGCTAAACTCATCCCGATTTTTTTCCACCAGTGTAGTACCACCAGCCTTCCGAAAAAAAATGCGCGAGCTTGTCAGCGCCCAGGCGGATCATATTGATCTCGAGGGTAGGGCTGGGATGTAACCAGCGGGCAAAATCGAACGGTACTGTCTTGGACAACAGGTAAGACTTGCGGTAATCCCGGGTTTCATCAGCGCCACGTGGTATCCGGTCAACCAGTTGCGTGGAGTTGATCCATATTTCGATTGGCTGGTAGATGGAATGCTGCAGACGCCGCTGAACCAGGTCAACGGCGTGTTCGCAGTCGCGCGGTGGATCATCAGCCCTGGCATCCAGGGCATCCTGGATCTGCAGGCGCACCCAGGCATTGAGATAAACGGTCGAGTCTTCGATGGGTTTACCCCAGGCGTAAAACTGGTCCGTTTCCAGTGCCTGTGCCGAGGTGCATGTCACTAGCAACAACACAACCGTCAGGAGATCTTCCGTGCCGTGTATTCATGGGTTTCAGAACCCCCATCCCACGGCTCCGACAATGACCCAGTCGTCATTGGTTTTCTCAGACAATGAACGCATGACGCCTGCCGAGAAATTGAGCTGGACGATGGATAAATTGCCTTCGATACCGGCGAGGGTCTGGGGGATGGGTCCCATGGGACCGTAGCGCCAGGTGCGCAGCACCGAGCCGCGGACCGCCCAGCCCCAATTGGCGGTATGCAACCAGCGTTTTGTGCGGCCAGTTTCAGCGACCAGGCTGCCCCAGCCCACACTGCCCTGGATACCGTACTGACCCGGTTCCACTTCAAAGTGCCAGCCACGTACCAGGCAGGCGCTTGCGCAATCAGTATCGACAGGTTGCTTCGCGAGCATTGCGCCAAAACCTGCGGAAAGTCGAAGCGGATAGCCCCACCGAATTCGTGTCAGCGCATACCAGCGCCGCTCCACGTTCTCAAGTTCGGCCCTGACCTGCATCAGGGCCTGATCGGATACTTGAACCTTGAGGTTGGTGTCAGGCGATGCCAAAACGCCATCGGCCGATGCACACATGCCGGATAATTGGAGAAAAATGAATACGCACAGGCAAATAATGCCCGGCCCAAGTTTCACGATACCTACTCCTTTCTGCAACTGTTAAAGGGGGAGCATTAGGAAAAGCAGATTGGATTGAATTGTAACGCATCGACCCTGGCCCTCAAAGCCAATTGACGATGAAAAGGCCGGTCTGACCAATGCCGGCTAACCGTACTTGTCTTCGTGGGTTTTCAGTTTCGACTCGACCCTGGCCAGCGCGCTGAGAATCCGGTCGTGTATCGGCGTTGTGTTGTCAGCGTCCAGCAGGGTTGTGGTGTGCGCTGCACACAGGTTCTCGGCGTCCCGCCAATTTTCGGCCAGTTCAGTGGCCCATTGGCGGAAATCCTGTGCGGCGCCCGCGCGCTTCTCCAGCACATTGGCGAGGGTCAGGTGAAAACTGAATGAGTCCGTCAGACCAAAAAAACGCATCAGCAGGGGCAGTCGGATGTACATAAAGGTGTCGTCGACGTGTATGGTTTGGGAGGCGCGATGCAAGACCAGCACCGAAGAAAAATGCAGGTTTTCATCGGCGGAAATAAAATCCACGCCACGTGGCACCGAGAATTCGAAGTCCTCCGTGAACTTCAGCTGGGTGGCCGGGTCCTCGATGAGCCCCGCTTGCCATTTCAGATCGGGAAAACGCGACAGGTGCCGCGCCGTGCCGTAGTGTCGGGCCTTGGGATAGCGTTCGTGCATCCACCCCACATGTACGGTATGGAAGGGGTGCAGGTTGAGGATCGCTGCAACGTCTTTTCCATTGCGTGTCAGTTGGTCCACCTCTTCGAGGACGGAACCGTCCAACGTATAGGAATCGAGGAAAACAAACTTGCCACCTGCGAGCCTGACCAGTGAAGTCTGTGTGCCGATGTCGATGATACCGGCGATTTTGAACGAACCGCGTATATTCCAGAAGTCATCCGAAATTTTAAGAATTTTGGCGCCCATTGGAGGAGTTCCCGCGTTGAGATTGCTATGGCTGATGTTACAGGGCTTTCCCCTATTTGTCCGCTTCCAGTTCAGCCAGGTTTCTCAGTGAATTGGCAAACTCCGGGTCGCGTTTGAGCGCATTGCGGTAACTTTCAATGGCTTTCTCCCGGTTGCCTGTCTGCCGGTAGGCCCAGCCAAGGCTGTCCCAGGTATTGGCCGAATCGGGATATAAATCGGTGTTGATACGCAACAATTCGATGGCATAGGCGGGCGTCTCGGTTACCGTGTTCAGACCCCGGTTGTTCAGGTATTCCTCGGACAGGGATTCCTCTTTGGGGTTGGCTGCAAGTGCTGCGCGGAATGCCGCAAGTGCGTCTTCGTAACGCCCTTCGGCGAGAATTTCGCCTGGCAGCCATTCGTCTTCTGCCAGGCGTCTATGCGGTTGTCTTTCACCGCCGTCGAGGACAAAATTGAACACCGGGCCGCTTTCGCTATCAGTGAAAGCAATGGGTGTGGCCCGGGCACGTCGCAAAAGCAATCTGTCACCGGCGTATAACAACTCCTCCGGTTTGTCTCCCGGGTACGTCATGTACATCTTGCCGGCCTCGCTCGTGATTGAAATCGAAATCGTCGCGTCATACCGATAACGGCCGCTGTACCTGTCCGCCCAATCCGCCGGTAGCGGCACAACATCGTGGACTTCGTACCCGTCCCAGTCATAGGTGAGCGCCACCGCGTTGACCACTTCGGCCATGAACGCAGGGTGGTTGGAATTGATCATCACCACCACACCGTAACCATTTTCCAGGTGGGCGATCAGCGAGGCGCAAAAACCCTCATCCCAGCCATCGTGGGAAAAATACCCGCTCATCCCGCGCTGCCGGAGACCCCAGCCCAGGCCATAGCCGGAATCGACCGGTGTGGTCATGGTCCGCGCCATTTCCTTGCTCATCAGCTTGCTTTCGCCCTTCAGGGCCTTTTGCATTTCGATGGCGAACAATGCCAGGTCTTCGGCGGTGGTCCACAAACCCGCGGCGGCCATTTCGGGATAGCTGTGGCGTTTGCCCGGAACGGTCATACCGTCGGGCAGTACGCCTGCGGCTGCATTTACGAGCCAATCCGGCGGCAGTGGTTGCATGTAGGTGCTGTGCGACATACCCAGTGGCTTAATCACCAACTCGTCCATCAAGGGTGCAAATGGCTTGCCGGTCACGTCGGTCATCATAAGTTGGGCGATGGTGTATCCACCGCCCGAATAGCGGAAACCTTCGCCCGGCGTCTTGTCCACCCGGATCGGGTCCGAATTGGCGGGACCGGAGCCATCGAGCACCTGCACCATGCTTGGTACCTCCTCACCGGGCGCGTAACCGCCAAAGCCGTGAACGGTAAGACCGCCGGTGTGGCTCAGTAACTGTTTCAGGGTGACCTTGTGATCGGTGGTGAATTCATTGTCAGGTAGTTTCCAACTCACCAGCGCCAGGTTGACATCCGTGTCCAGTGAAAGCTTGCCCGCCTCTACCAGGCGCAATGCAGCAAAGGCCGCGACCGGTTTGCTGATCGAACCGGCCTGGAACAGCGTGGTAGCGCTGACCGCTTCACCGGTCTCGCGGTCTGCCAGTCCATAGGTCCTGTACCAGGCGACTTTATTGTCCTTGATAACCGCGATTCCGATACCGGGCACGCCGTAGTGTTGCATACGCTCCTCAAGTGTCCACGGCTTGTCACCCTTGAAGACATTGGCGGGAACCAGCCCGTTTTCGACGGCAGTAATTTGACTTTCCGTCGTTGCGTCTGCCGCTGCTGTTGAGCCAAGGAACAACAGGCTTAGGGTGATTATCGGGAGAATTTTCATTTTTATCCTTTTTGTCGATAAGAGGTTGTCCGCCATCAGCTTAGATCACGTGTAGGTTGGTTCACCATGCCTGGCTACTTTCAGGCAAGGGTATCCGCATTTAAAACCCTTCAGGTCGGAGGGTTTCAATAAACCCGGCATCCACCCAGTAAATATCGGAGTTGCCGTTTTCCGGCATGTTAAATACCGATGTCAGCTCATCCAGTGACCAGGGTTGGCTATCAGGAGCGTTTTCTGCGGGTTTTCGTTGCGACATGAAGAAAAAATACTTGCCGTCCCGGGATACGAACGGCGAGTATTCCTGTGAGCCCTGTGTGTTGATCCTGTCACCGAGGTTGATCGGCTGCGACCATTCATCCTGCGGGTTGCGGTAAACGATGTAGTAGTCAATTGATCCGAGACTGTCCTCGCGGCCAAACACCGATACGATGATATAGCTTTCATCCGGTGCGACGAAGGCATTGAAACGGGTTTTACCGCAATTGACATTGTCCGGCAGTCTTTCCGGCGCACTGTAGTGGCCATCCACCAGCCTCGAACGGTAGATATACTCCACCGCCGGGTCATCACTCACCCTTGAGAAATAAAGTGTTCCATCGTTGGTGATCGAAGGGAAGGTCTCGGATACCGGCGTGTTGATGACATCATCGAGTTTGACCGCTGTTCCCCAACCGCCTGGTTCCCGGCCCATCACCCAGATGTCCATGTTGTCATCATTGTCCTTTGGCGCCGTGACAAAAAACATCCGTGAGCCATCCGGGGAGATGGCCGGCTCAAGGTATCTCAGGTTCCTGTCTGTCGCGAATGCGGCCACCCGTGGTTCGCCCCAGCCGGTGACTGTTTTTTTGACCACCAGGATCGTGGACAGATCGAAGTTTCTCATGTTGACCGAAGAATAAAATTCGGAACCGTCGGGCGTCATGGCCAGGTCACGATTGTTAAAACCGTTGGAAATGATCCCTGGGGCAAACAGTTCGGGTTCATCGCCGGGCGGTGTCTGGCCGAAGTAGAGGCCGTCCGGGGTAACATTGTCGTTTGCCGCAAGCTGTGCTGCCGGGGTCATGAACATGCAGCAGGTCAGTGACAGGATGAATTTTCGAAACATGGACATGCTCCCTGATTACGTAATCTGATTATACTCCGCTGGATGGAGAATGATTTTTACACCAACAGCGGCATCGACAGCCTGCTTCAACGCCTTGGCCTGGTGGTGATCGGAAGCTTGCCGGTCACAGACAGGGATCGTCTGACCGATCTCGCCGACGATTTACCGCTCGAATTGGCGGGCAAATTAACGGTCGGACAGTTGTTGCTCGTCGGTAATGGCGGTTCAACATTCTGGCCGGTTTTCAGCCGTTCCCCGGAATTTACGGATGGCCGGGCCGATCCGCTGGATCGCTGGAGCCGGCGGGTCGGCAATCAGCTTGCAACAGATCTGGGCGGACGGGCCATCTTCCCGTTCGAGGGTCCACCGTACCCGCCATTTCTTGCCTGGGCAGCCAGGACCGGAAAGGCGGTTTCGTCACGTCTGTCGCTGTATATCCACGAACGCTTCGGTTTGTGGCACGCCTACCGTTTTGCACTGGCAATCCCCTCGATAGACGAAGAGTCAGCACCCTGTGCTGAATTCAAATCCCCCTGTCTGAGCTGTGAGGACAAGCCATGTCTCGAGGCCTGTCCGGTCAATGCATTCGGGGGTCCGTCCTACCGGGTTGACCTGTGTATGGATTACCTGCGAAGTGATGCGGACAGTGCCTGCCGCCAATTGGGTTGCGCATCGCGCAGGGCCTGCCCGGTGGGCAAGGTGTTTACCTATTTGCCGGAGCATGCGAGATTTCACATGACAGCGTTCGTCAGGTCCCGCCATGTGTAATTAAACCATTTTTTAACCGCTAACCCGCTTGAATTTCACGCCAGGCGGACCAGGTCGCGCTCGACCTGATTAATGGCCAGGAGAACAACGGCGGGACACCGCAGGCAGAGATCGCGGGGAAACCGACACAGCCCCAACCAAGCTAACGAGGTTGGGGCCGTGACATTGGTGTGTAACGCAGACTTACTCAGCCGCCGTCAGAATCCTTTTTGACTTCGTCAACCTTTTTCTCAACAGCCTGCTTTGTTGAGTCGTAGGCTTCACCTGCTGCAGCGGCGGTTTCTTTCGCCATTTCTTTGGCCGCCTCGGCTGCCTCATCGCTCATTTCCTTGGCCGCGTCAGCTGCATCACTGGCCATATCACTAGCCTTGTCATAGGTATCGCTGGCCGTTTCACCGGCCTTGTCATAGGCGTCACTGGCTGCATCACTGGCCTTGTCATAGGCTTCGTCGGCAGCTTCGCCCGCCTGCGCTGCCTTGTCAGATACGGCGTCAGCAGCTGAATTCGCAGCCTCCTTCATCTCCGTTCCCGCGGCTTTAACGTGTTCGACGGCTTCAGAGGCGTTCTTGGACGCTGCGCCTTCCTTGCCATCATCACTCTTGCTACAGGCTGCCAGCGCAGCCGCCATTAAGATCAAAACCACAAAGTTGTCAGTCTCTTCATTTCTACTATCATCATATTTGGACTCCAATTTATCCCTGCCCCATAAAACGGTGGACAAAGTTAATCACAACAGACTTCCAAATGCTATTTCAAGTATTGACTATTTTCCGTTTCATGAGCCTCTTTCGGATTCATGCCCTTTAAGAATTTGAACAGGTCGCTGTCGGTGGACAGAACCAGGGTCGTATTATCCGCGATGATGTCCTTGTAGGACTTGCATGGTCCGGGTGAACTCGTAGAATTCGACCGACTTCCGGACTCTGGTTGTAGGCCTTGGCGTAAATTTCCGTGGCCTTTGCATCCGCCTGCCACGGATTTCTTCAACCTCGCGATAGGCTTCGGACTGGATCTTGTTCAGGTCACGCATGCGATTGCCGCTGAATCCTGGCTGCCTCGCCATTGCCTTCCGACAGGAAAAGTTCGGCGATTTGCCGGCGTTCGCTGATCATACGGTCATAGATTTTCGGTCGTACACTTTGATTGTAATTGATCCGTTTGAAGCGGATATCGAGCAGTTCGATTCCAAATACCTGGACCTTCTCGGCCGCAGCGTTGAAAATTTCCGCCTCGACCATCTTGCGTCCCTTGCTGGATCGGTACAAGTGAGCCTATTTCAGTCTCTTCCTGCGTACCGGCCAGCAGCGGGTCCTGCAGCGGCATACGATCTTTGGTGGTGCGGATGATCTCGATCAGTTCATGTTTTGCGACCGCGTTACGTGTTTCACTGCCGAGGATATCGTCGAGTCGGGATTGCGCGCTGCGTTCATCACGCAAACGCAAAAAGTATTGCAATGGATCAACAATCCGCCAACGTGCGTACAGGTCGACCGAGATGTAGAGCTTGTCCTTGGTCGGCATATCCGAGGGACTGCCGTCCCATTCCAGGATCCGTTTGTCGATCGGGTTGACCACCTGGATGAACGGGATCTTTACCTTCAGGCCGGCGGTGGTGATGGGTTCGCCCACCGGTTTGCCAAACTGCGTGATGATCATCTGCTGTACTTCGCTGACGGTATAAAGGGAATTCATCAGCAGGAAAGCGACAATGGCCAGGAATACCAGGCCGCGATATTTTCTTAACCTGGCTCATGGTTGTTCTCCTTTCTTTTCGCGACCTTGCGTTGGACTTTTCGTTCAGGTTGAGCAGCGGCAGGATGCCCTGCGACTGTTCATCCACGATGATCTTGGAACGGATACCCGGCAGTACTGCCTGCATGGTCTCGAGATAGATACGCCGCCGCGTTACTTCCGGGGCCTTGCTGTACTCCTTGAACAGGGCATCGAAACGGCTCGCGTCACCCTCGGCCTCGTTGATCCTTTTCAGCCGGTAGCCGTCCGCTTCGCGGATACGCTGATCCTTTTCACCTTCGGCAAGCGGGATGACCTTGTTGTAGTCGCGCCGCGCCTCGTTGATCAGTTTTTCCTTTTCCTGCTGCGCCTGGTTAACCTCGTTGAACGACTCCTGCACCGGACCGGGCGGGTTGATGTTTTTCAATTGCACCTGGTCGATGCTGATGCCCATGGCATACTTGCTGGAGAGTTCCTGCATCTTTGATCAGGGCTTCTGTTTCGATCTCCTGGCGACCGATGGTGATGACCTCGTCCACGGTGCGGTCACCGACCACCTCGCGCATGACCGATTCGGAAACGTGACGCAGTGTACCGCGTGGCTCGCGCACTTCGAACAGGTATTTGACCGGGTCGTTGATGCGGTACTGGACCACCCATTCCACCAGTGCTGCGTTCAGATCACCGGTTACCATTTCCGTTTCGAGCTGGCCGTCCCTTGGGCTCTGGAAAGGGTCGGTGGCGCCCGGGGTGGCAAAACCGAATTCCTGCTTCAATTGCCGTTTGATCGGGACAATGGTCGCCACGTCGATACCAAAGGAAATTTGAAGTGCAGCCCGGGTGGCACCTCCTTGACGTATTTGCCGAAGCGCTGGATGATCGCCACCGAGTCACTGGGTACGGTGTAATAGGCGGTCCATGCCGTCAGTAAAACCAGGATTATGATCGCAAAGCCGAAAGGCCCCCGGGGGCTGCCGCCCGGTGCGATTCTCCTCAGTTGCGCCTGTCCCTTGTGGATCAGTTCCTCGAGGTCAGGTGGGGTTCCCGAACCGTTGCCGGAGCCACCCCATCCGCCTTTGCCTTTTTGCCAGGACATTCAAATACTCTCCTTTCGCTTCTGATTGGGACCTATTGTATACCCTGAAGCATCAAATGCTTAATTGACGGGATACCAGCAAGCCGGATTCGCGAACGCAATCTCGACACGCTTACCCCATATCACCGCACCAGCGCCGGAGAGCTTCGAGGTTATAGGATAAAGCATCGCGAATAAAAAAAGCCCGGCTGAAGCCGGGCTTATTCCAAATCTGCAAACTTTCTGATCAGGTCACACTTCTACGACGCAGCATTAACCCACCTAACAACAGGACGGACACTCCCAGCAAAATGAGTGCCTGCATATCCAGGGCCGGCACGGACGTAGTGTTTCCGATATTGATTGTGATCGTCTCTCCGGTTTCGATGTCCGACACGGAGTAAACGCCTGGGTTGAGTCCCAGGGACTCAATAGTAGCACCCGGCCCATAGGTCCAGGTTTGGTCAGGCGTCCACAGTCCATCAACTATGTCAGCACGTACAACCCCGATTCCGGCAGCCCTTATGTCTCCATCAAGCCCACTGTAGGTCGTAAACGATTTGCTGCCCTGTATGTCAGCCACGCTGAAGTTATCTGTTGCAAAAGGTCCGCCGGGATTGGTGATCGCGCTTGCATCGGTGCCGGTAGAGAAGCCGAATTGGGCATCGACAGGACCAAAGGAGGTGCCTCCCATGATGTCGATATCTCCGTCAGCATTGTTCTCGGTTCCTGTGCCGCCCCAACCGTCAGAAAGGTTGCTGACAACCAACTTGGTCGTATCCAGGGTGCCGGATGAGGTCATCGTGACCGTCCCCACTGTTTGCTTGAAAGTAAAAGTGACATTGGCCTCAGCCTGCAATGAAAAAATCAGTAGCAAGCCGAGTAATGCAGCCATGAAAAATTTACTGGGTGTGTCCCTGTACATGTTGAGCTCCTGTCAGATCATATTGTAGGATTTATTGTTTGGATCGGAGTATAAACCAGGTTGCTGTAATATTTGAAAACCTTTTTTGAAAATTTCCAATCCAAATTTCCAGCCATGGCATTTGGACGAACTTGATAACGCGGCTACTGGCATTTTAAGCTTCGGACGATGCGTTAAATATCGTTTCGCGGAACTACAGCTTCGCCGCACCGATTCCCCCTCGCTTGTGTAAAACACCCTAAATGACTATGCTTCCTGAGCTTTGTCAAACCGATGGAGTGACCGACACAGTCCTGACTCTCGACCTGGCGGTCGGTTCGCGCTACCTGCAGGAACTGAGCAGGCGTGCGGCGCAGGATTGGCTGCCAAATCACAACATCGACTATATCAACGCAATGGTACCGCGCGGAGAGCCCTCAACCGATCAGTGGCAGGAGCATGTCGATGGCATGTCCAACTACTCCCCGCCAATCCTGCCAAAGGCCCCCGCAAAAATCGCCGTCAGCATGTGGCTGACAAATGGTCGTAAGCCAAACCCCAATTGCGATAATTTCAGTAAGTCGACACAGCTTGCCAAGTCCGACTACGTCCGGACCGTGCTGCCGAATGGCGAGGGTGTGACGCAGGGTTTTCTCGGCTACATGTTCTGGGCCGCCGGGTGTCCGTCGACCCGTAGCGTCTGTACGGCGCCACCGAACAGTTGTGAAGGCGGCATGGGGCAGGGCGCTGTACATTTCGGAATTCAGCCTTTGGATTTTTCAGCCCTGCGGGAGAATTGATCACCGCCAGCCTGGTGCGAATGCCCCCATTGCAAGGGGGGCCGCTTGCGCTGCACGGACAAACGGATGAAACACCTGTATTAACCATGATCAAGGACAACGCTAATGTTTAGTGCAAGCGCCCAAGCCCCACGCCTGCAATTAAAACAGGATCCGGCCAGGATCACTGCTTGAGTAACATCAAAACACCCGCCAAAGTCGAATCGAAACTGACTCCGGCGACATTGAAAGCGCTACGGTCCCGGCGGATGGGTCATTGAGACCCATAAACGCATCGTTGATGAATGCCGCAACAAAATGACCAAGGGCCATGCCGGCAAGCACATCCGAGGGATAATGCACACCGGCTTCGACCCGGGCCCAGGCGGTGCCGGCTGCAATTACACCGAAGCCGATGTCCATCGTTTTCCGAAGGTTCGGGCTCATGTCAATGGAGCGCACGTTGCGCGAGGCAAGGGTTGTAAAGGCTGCCGCTGAGGAGCTGTGGCCCGATGGAAAACTGTCGTTGCCACTGCCATTTGGCCGGGTTCTGTCCGTCCAGTTCTTGACGGCAGAAGTTATCCCGCCGGTCAACAAGATTGCGCTGGCTCCAACAGCGATTCCCTTGGTTTTGGCAGCAAGCCACTCCCCCGATGAGTCTCCGCTGGGAGTGGCGAGGGACGTGACCAGCCATGCCCCGGCTGAAATGTCCCTAAGGACGCCGCTGGCATCTCGCGCAGACTGCTGCGAGCCAAACACGGGTGTGTTTTCCGACGCCCAACTGGCAACTTCACTGTCCCAATCACCAATTTGCAGGAGCGCGGCTCCGGCGAGAGGTGCCCAGGTATATGGAGACTTGGCCGCACGCACAGCCGATTCACGCACTGCTTGCCAGCCCGGTTTGAAGGTTGCGTCCTGTCCCCAATCGCGACCGTTTGGCAGAGTACTGCAGCCACAAAGAAAGTGGCTAATGCTCATCAGCAGTGCAAGTGTAAGTAGCCTTGTCGTTTTCGTGCGAATTACCGTCAAGATCATGGACCACCCCATATTATTTAATATTCAATTTTGAGCAGGCATACAACGAAGTTTGAATCTGTAGCACATTATAAGCCGATCACACCAGTGCGTCAGCGAATCCGACTTGTCACCTGCCCGGGCTGGTGGCCAACAGCCAGGTATTCTAAAAGGTGGTCTATGGCCGTTTGCAATCCTTGGGATTGTTGAAAATTGTGCAAATTCTATGGCCGCTCGCTGTCTGCGACCTCAAGCCGGAACTCAGTGGCAGCAAACGGCTACAGATTCAACCGGCCGACGCAACACATTGGTAATATCGTTGTTACGGCGCCGGGTCAGATGGCGGTGTCGCAGCCGACAAGCCTGGTTGGAAAAAATCAAGTACCATCTGGGTTTTGCTCTGACCGGTAGGTTCGCCGATACCAGCATCTCTGGCCGCAGCAAAAAATTTCCCGGCCAGTTCCTTTGCAAGCTCATCGCTCTCCGCTTTTACCTTGGCGGAGACTTCAAGAATGTCCCGGGTTTTGCCTTCCTTTTGCAGGTTCCAGACTTCAACGGTTATGTCCTCGGGGAATCCGTCGAGTTTCCACTGTTTGCGCCAGACCAAAACTTCTACCGGACCGTATAAGCGTAAATCCGTCCAGTTGAAACCTGCCACCCGGGCCGTCACCAGTTCTTTTTGCTCCTTGCTGAACAGTTCAACAACTGCCTGTTGGCCGGCAACGACTTCCGATAACAATCCATTGATGGGCAAATCGTGATCCAATGAACGCGAGTGAGCAGGCCCGGCTTCATTGGTCCAGTCTTGCTCGGGCTGGATTTCCAATTCTCTTTCGCTAAGTTCAAGCGCGTCATTGTCGGCCCGGAGCTTGACCGTCGAGTCGGTACGGCCTTTGCTTGACTGGCGAGCTCGCAAAATCAAGTGGTTGGCTGCCAACAATCTCTGGCCGGTATCAAAAAAACACACGGTCCTTTTTTTTGCCCGGCGTTCATCCAGCTTGAGTGCCTTGAGCGCCTGCTCCGTGTTTGCGGCTGTTACGATAAGTTTAATTTCATTTTTCCGCGCCAGCGCAGACGCCGCACTCACGTCGCCGCCGCTCAGGAGTAGCGCCACGACAGACACGACAAACAGTTTTCTGCTAAGCATGATTGAACTCAATGTTTAGTGGCGAAGTTAAAACATACCAATGTTTGGGACTGCGCATTGAAATCCGATGCGCACGACCTGCGACTCCTCCGGCAGGAACACGCCCGATACAGTGTGCTCACAGCTTCCTTAGCCTGTAGCTTTGGCAGTTTGCGGTTTCGGAGTCTCCTCCGGAGAATTCCTGTCGAAGACCATCTGCATCTGCCTGAGCTTGATAACCCCGTATATCACAACGATCGTCATGCTAACGACCAGAACGACGGTAAATAATGTTTCCAGGTCGTTCATGGCATGCCGGTTAGCGATATGACTGCCAATGATCAGAAAAAAAATACCGAGGTTTATAATCCAGTTCACTGTCTTCGGTACAACGAAATGCAAAGTGCCAAACCCGGCTAACTGGTACAGCATGAATGGCAGCATCGCAGCCGCCGGCAGCAGTTCAGTGGGGTCCAGCGTAGAGATGGTCAGACTCTGTGCCACCATGTGCGAGGCACCGTGCAGCAAAGCGCTGTGCGCCAACTGGTTGAACAAAGCCGGTACCGCGCAGATGATGGGTACTGCCGCCAGCAGTTCGAGTATCAACGAGCCACACCAGACACCTGTCCTGGACGCGGAATCACCGCCAGCGCCTACGGACTGTGAACCGACGAACAGTCCGGCCACGACAGCCGCCGCGCTGGCGAGCATCATTAGCGCTACGGTTAATCCGAAACCGGCCGGATCGCCGGCCTTGAGTAACAGTATGCCGAGAAACCCAGGAGTGTAGACCATGACGCGCACCGTCTTGGCCCACACGCGTACATCACGATCTGGCGGCATGATGGGAAGTGCCTGCCCGTCTTTTCCTATGGTTGGCCTGTCTTTAACTTTAGACATGATATATCTCCCTGGGGTCAAAAATGTAGTATTTTTTGGTCGTTAGCCATGTATAAGATTTTGTTTATTCTGCTCTTTTGTATTTTCCGGTTCACCAACGCCGACCTGCTGCGGCGGTTTAATCGTCGATATTTTGCATCTTCATCACCACCGCAGCGAGCATGGCGGTTGACCAACCAAACATAAGCATCGCATTCATGCTCTCGAAGCCACCAAGACCTTGCCAGTGTGGAGGCAGAATAATACCGCTTTCACCCATGGTCGAGTAACTGGCAATCGAGAAGTACATTGCCTTGATGAATGAGGGGAGAATTCCGCGTATAAAATACATAAACGCCCAAATCGTTAATTCAATAAAATGCGCTGCCATTATGATACCGGCGATACCGACCATGACCTGCAGCCGGGTTCTGCGACTACCTTTTGTGGCCCAAAACTGCTTGAAATACCGACGCACCCCGCTCATGGCGGTATAGTGGGTGAGCACTGTGAGACTGGTCATCAATATGGCTATCAGAAACTGCTCCACATAACGCCAATCGAATCCCGCAACGACGTCAACACCCGGTATATTCTCTGTCAAGTTACATCCCCATTGCGATTGTCAGGTGGCCTCGTAAGAGCTCGAGGTAGCAATTTTTTCCGTCGCAACTTTACTCCTCAAGATCACGGAAATTCAATCTCCCATCGGGGTATTTATTAATTCAAACGCTTATTTCCCAAATCCCCGCAGCATTGAACAGCCCAGACTGGACATCCGGATAAGGAATTGAAGCCACCAGAGGTACACATCGGGCGGGAAGTGGCGATTCCGAAGGCCGAGCCACAAGGTAAATTTTTCCGCGATGTGATGGACTGCAAACAGCCAAAAGCCAACATAATGATGGCGTCAAACTTACACAGCTCCGACCCCGCAATGTCGCGCGAATTCGGGCCGCGGTGTTATAATTGCACCGTTTAAATAGCCACTGGGTCCGCAGACGGAAATCGGCGGGTGCGAATCGCTTAAAACGCAGCCGATGGGCTGCTTCAGAACGTCAAAACAAACACAGGAGTTCAATTCAATGTCCACCAGTCTAGACCTGTCCAAGCTCAGCCTAATAGACGCCCTCGATCTCGCGATTCTGATCGAGGAGGAAGCCCACCAGCGCTACAAAATGTTCGCCTCACAGCTCGGCGGCTATGGTGCTGGATCCTTCTTCGCCTCAATGGCTGAGAACGAGGCCAAGCATGGAACTGAGTTACTCGCCCGGCGCATGAATCTGTTTGGTAAGACCCCAATGAAGCTGAAGCTAGCCGACCTCTATGACGTCGAAGCCCCGGAAATGGGGGCGCCGCGCCGCGGGATGTCCACGGTCCAGGCGTTCGAGATTGGGCTCGCCGCTGAGAAGAAGGCCTACGACTTTTACGACATGGCCTTGCCCGGCATCACTGATACCGAGGTCAGGACACTGTTCACGGAGCTTCGGGACGAGGAGTCCGAACATGTTGAGATGCTAAGAGAGGCAATGGCCAAACTACCCCCGAGCGCGAGCGTCGAGATCGAAAACGACCCCGATGATGCACCCTTTTTATAGGGTGTAGTTTACACTTTCGACCCGAATCGGCCGTTGGTGAATCCAGTCCAAATTGAAGAATCTTGTACTGCGCAAAGTGAGAAGGCATGGATTGGGAAGCGGTAAGTGCTGTTGGAGAAATGATTGGCGCGCTGGCCGTTGTTTGAACTTTGTTCCGTTATCTGTTTGGGCTCAAAGGCCATGCAGTACCTTACTTCAGGACACCACAAGTCGCATATATGGCCTCAGTGAGGCTTCGCGTCGCACATCCATGTGTTCTATCGCGAAGTACCATTCATCCTGAACATAAGCGAGTCCTGGAACGAGCTACCCGCCCCAGCGTCCTCACCAGATAATGTGGGACAGCAATGGGCCGGATAAATTTATTTGAATGTATCCGGCCCCTTTTTTCTTTTGGTTGAGGAAATTCTATAGCGGACCGATCAGTTGACTACCTGCCAGCTGCCATCTGCCTGCCGGCAGGCAGTACCGTAGACCTGCTCAGTCTTGCCGCCGATGGTGGCGTCCATGGTGTATTCCCTGCAGGGTCCGCTGTCTGTTTCGTAGCTGTTGTTTGGTGTCACTACATACTCATAACCGCTGTCCGGATTGACCCAGGTGGAGGAAACGCCGCTGCGTACGTTTTCGAGTGCCGCATTGGTGTTCATCCGGTCTGTTTCATCCATGCTTTTACCTACGCTACCGCCGATCGCGGCGCCTGCCACGGTACCCACGATGGTGGCCAGCACCTTGCCGCTGCCGCCGCCCACCTGGTTACCGAGAAGCCCCCCGGCGATCGCGCCAATGATGACGCCCTGATCCTGCTTGCTGGGCGCCGTGCTGCAGGCGGACAGAATGACCGCCATGAAGACTGTAATTGCAAATCTGGAATTTCTGATCACTGCTGTTCTCCTTGATATGAATGTCCTGGTAACCACTGTTATCAGCTTAGCGAAGGATGCTTAACCCTTGCTGAATCATGGTACAGATTATGACCGCTTTTTTGGGTCAAATGCGGTGCTTGGTTGGCACCCTGGACAATGGCTTCATCTTCGGCCGAACTTCAAATCCATGTCCGGTCATAAAGTTGACCTGTTGTTTCCGTATTGGCAATGCCTATTTAATTGCCCTTGTATACCGTCGTCCCGCCGACCACGGTCCTGAGGATTCGCGTGTCACGGATCGATTCTGGAGCAATGGCCGTCAGATCACGGTCGAGCAGTACGAAGTCAGCCAGCATGTCGGGTTTCAGCATGCCCTTGAGCTTCTCATCGTAGGAGGCATAGGCCGCGGTCGTCGTGTAGGCGTGCAGCGCGTCTTCCACGCTTATTTTCTGCTCGGGTATCCAGCCACCGGGATTGGCATTATCCAGCGTGCGGCGTGTGACCGCCGCGTAGATACCATCGATCGGCGTTGCCGGTGCGACCGGCCAGTCGCTGCCAAATGCGACACGGGCACCTGAATCCAGCAGTGCACGGAATGCATAGGTGGTTTTGGCGCGCTCCGGACCGATGACCTGTTCGGCCCAGCGTCCGTCGTCGATCGCGTGGTAGGGTTGCATGCTGGCGATGACGGACTGCGCCACGAAGCGCCCGATGTCCTGCGGCGCGATGTGTTGCGCATGTTCGATACGGAATCTGCGGTCACGTTTGCCGTTCACCTCGGCCACATCCTGATAGATATCGAGCAGGTCGCGGATGGCACGGTCGCCGATGGCGTGCACCATCACCTGTAAACCGGCGGTATCTGCGCTGCCTATCCACTCGCGCATGTCGTCGAGGTCATTGACCAACAAGCCTTTGTCGTCGGGCGCATCCGTAAACGGTTCGAGCATCGCCGCCGTGTGTGAACCGAGCGAGCCGTCCATGAAACCTTTCAGACCGCCAATTCGCAGCCACTCGCTACCCGTGCCGTCTTGCTTGACCTCGTCGCGCAGACGTTCCCAGTCCTGCAGCGGCACGACAGAATAAATTCTGGTGATGAGATCCTTGCGAGATTCCGCGCGGCGATAGGTGGCGAGACTCTTCCAGTCGGCCATGTCGTGTACCGACGTCACACCGTTCGCGGCGACATACTTCATGGCCGCTTTCAGTTCACGGTCGAGTTTCTCGGCCGATGCTGCAGGAATGAACTTTTCCACCAGCGACATGGCGTTGTCTTTCAGGATGCCGGTTGGGCGTCCGTCACCGTAACGGACGATGGTGCCGCCATCGATATCCGCCGTGTCTCTATCCACGCCTGCAAGATCAAGCGCCATGGAGTTCGCCAACGCCATGTGGCCATCGAGGCGGTAAACCCAGACGGGATTGTCGGGTGTAAGCGCATCGATCCAGTCGCGGCGGGGCAGTTCGCCGCCCCACAGGGTGTGGTCCCAGTCGCCGTACAGTATCCATTCGCCAGGCTCGATGGTTTTGGCGTACGCGCCGATGCGGGCTGCGAATACTTCCGGCGTCGCCGCGTCGCGTAGTTGCACGGCGGACAGACTGGCACCGCCCTCGATGAAATGCACGTGGCTGTCGATAAAACCGGGCACCAGCATGCTGCCGGGCACCGAAATCACCTCGGTATCCTTGTCGATCAATTTTTCAACGTCGGCGTTGCTGCCAACCGCGATGATCCGGTCGTCGCGGACGGCAACTGCCTGTGCCCATTGCTGTTCGGTGTTGCCGGTCCAGACGCGCGTGTCCTTGACCACCAGGGTTGCTTTAATGGGTGCTTCGGGCGGCGGGGAGCACGAGATGACACCAAAGACCGTAAAAATGGCCAGCAGGGATGCGACTGTTTTGCGATGAGGGCTTTTCATGCGGCTAGTGTACTGCATCTAAGCGAAACCGCTAATTCTTCAGGTGTGTTTCAAAATAATTTGTCATCAGGGTATGCAAATGCAATTGCGTTCCCTCACCTTCCTTGAGGCTGTGACTGCGGTTCGGATAGGCCATGAAATCAAACTGCTTGTTGTATTTCACCAGTTCGTTGATCAGCTTTTCAGTGCCCTGGTAATGCACGTTATCGTCACCGGTGCCGTGTATCAGCAGCAACTTGCCTTCGAGTTGCGAGGCGAAATTGATGGGTGAGCCCTCGCGGTAACCGTCCGCATGGTCGTCCAGCAGACCCGAATAACGTTCCTGGTAGATGCTGTCGTAAAGACGCTGGTCGGCGACCGGCGCCCGCGAGATACCGACCTGGTATTGCCCGGGGTAGCGGAACATCATGTTCAGGGTCATCGAACCGCCGCCCGAATGTCCCCAGATGCCGACGTGGTTGGTATCGATATAACTCCAGCGTTCGCACATCGCCTTGAGGGCATCGGACTGGTCCCGTGAACCAAGCACACCCACGGCGCCGTACAGGGATCTGCGCCAGGCCCGTCCGCGTGGAGCGCGGGTGCCGCGGTTGTCCACCGTGGCGACGATAAAACCGTGCTGGGTCATCAGCAGGTGCCACAGGTGTCTTGCGCCACTCCAGTTATCCTGCGCGGTCTGGCCCCATGGTTCACCATAGGCGTAATTGATGATCGGGTATTTCCGGCTCGGGTCGAAATTCGGCGGGCGCATGATATAACCGTCCAGCACCAGGCCGTCACGCGCCTTGACCTGGAAGAACTCGTAATCGCCCATTGACAACCGGCCGAGTTTTTCGATCAGGGCCTGGTTGTCTTCCACCACCTGCCTGGTTTTATGATCGGGCAGGGATACCAGCCGGGTCTGGGGTGGCTGGCTGAACGACGAATGGGTGTGTATGGCCCAATGTGTGTCTTTGGATACCTGGTAACCGTTGCTTCCGCTGTATTCCTGCGGGGTGACGCGTTGCATGTCACCGCTGCCATCCAGTCGGCTTCGATACAGGTAACGTTGCGCGATGTTTTCCGGTGAGGCGGTGAAATACAGCCAGCCGCCGGCCTCGTCGACCGCCGCCAGCTCGATAATGTCGAATTCACCCGGGGTCAGGTCGATGATGGCTGCGTCATCGAGTGCTACCCGGTGGATATGCCGCCAGCCACTGCGTTCGGATATCCACGTAAAGGCGTTGGCCGACTTGAGCCATTTGACATCGTCGTAGACCTCGAGAAACTCCTTCTCCCGCTCGATGAGCACAGTGGCGGGCTCACCGCTGTCCGCCGCCACCGCGTAGACGTGGTTGGTATCCTGCTTGCGGTTCAGTTGCTGTACCAGGATGTACGTGCTGCCGTTGGCCCAGTCCATCCGCGGGATGTACATATCCCCGGCCACGCCGGGAAGTTTGGCCCAAACCGTCTGCCCGGTTGCCAGTGAAACCACACCCACGCGCGCGGCGGAATTCTCCTCACCTACCTTGGGGTAGGGGAAGCGGCTGACCACGGGGTAAAGCCCATCGGTGTTGTTGATCAGCGTGAAGTCCTGGGCGGCACTTGTATCCAACTGCCAGTAGGCGATCTTTTCACCGTCGGGGCTCCAGCGGAAGCCGTCTTTAGCGTGGAATTCCTCTTCATAAACCCAGTCGAACAGGCCGTTGATAATTGTTTCCGAGGCATCGTTTGTCAGTTGCCTGATGCTCCGGTTTTCCAGGTTCTGGACATAGATGTTGTCCTTTCTGACATAGGCGACGCGTGTGGCGTCGGGTGAGAACTTGGCAAACTGCAGGGTGCTCGCTTCGGCATCAATTCCGCCCAGTTGCCACAGGTCGCCGCTTTTGACGTCCAGCAGCCAGTAATCACCACGACTCTTGGTACGCCAGACCTTGACGCTGTTGGTATAGATCAGCAGCCTGCTACGGTCATCCGACCAGCTGTAATCATCCACGCTCAAGGCTTTCTCAGCACCCGCAGGTGTCAGTTGCGCAGCGGATATCAGGATGCTGCGCTCGAGTGTTTCGGGAGCATAAACGACGATATCCTCGGGCCACTTGATGATCTCGCCCTCCGCGTCACGCGCGGGCTTTACATCGGTGTATTCCGCGATGGTCTCCAGCGCGGTGTAGCCGCTGCCGTCCTCCAGCCAGCGGATTTGTCCCGGCTCCTTTGGATCATAAGCGTGGTCTTTGAAGATGGTTTCGTTGCTCAGCATTTGACCGGTCTCCCGTGGTGCGTAATTTTCAGGGCCGGTTTGCCAGCTACAGGAACTGATCGCGAGGATCCCCGGGAGGATGATGGAGGCCTTGAAAAGGTAGCGGAAATCATATGTCAAATGGACTCTCCGGATGAGGGGTAAGGCAAAAATACCTGGCCATTGTGTTCGAACTGCCGGCCGCTGCGCAAGTCGGGATAATCCGAGGTAAGGCAAATTTTTTAAGGCCAGTGCAAGGGATGCGGTTTTAAGACATTAAAGAACATGCGATAAGACTGCACCAGATCAATTCCGGCTGAAAAGCGGGGTGATAAAATCACTCGATATGTTCTTTATCGGGAACAAAGCCATGCAGTCCATCCCAAATTCCCTCCTCGGTAAAATGTATAACCGGACCAGTCTGCGAAATGAAGATGGCCGGGTCCGGTTTTCGGTCAAAAACCGTCTCAGCCCGTCGGTGATCCACGAGGATTTCGCAAGTTTCAATCAATGGCCAGCCGGTGGCACAGGAAAAGATTTCGGTCTCCGTCGAAGTCGAATGAAGCCATACCGCTCAGCAAGATCAAGCCGGACAACCCGCTGGATTTTCCACTGGGGACACTGGTGCATTTTTACCTGCGACATAGAACCACTGGCCGAAGGGCAGCACGAAATCAGCCTGGTATTGGAAGCCTCGCCATTCGGCAGGATGAGCCTGGAAGTACAGGATGCCCTGAAGACCGGCCTGGCCGCACCCGGGGCAGTGCCGCGTGATTCCGCAGACGACTACAGCGATGAAATCATCCATACCCGCCAGGCATTCATCAGGGAGCAGACCGGGGCTGAACTCAAGCACATCGCCAGTTATTCGTTCGATCCGCATGTGACGCGGGGAAACATCGAACACTTCACCGGTGTGGCCCAGGTGCCGATGGGGTTTGCCGGCCCGCTACTGGTGCACGGTGAACACGCCCAGGGTGAATTTTATGTTCCGCTCGCCTGCAGTGAAGGCACGCTGGTGGCTTCCTATAACCGCGGCATGAAAGTGCTGCACCGCAGCGGCGGGGTCAAGTGCGCGGTGGTGGGTGACAACATGCAACGGGCCCCGGTCTTTGTCTTCGATGATGCCGCTGTCGGCGCGCCGCTTCTCGGAATGGATCAAGCCGAACACCAGCGAGATCAGGACCGTGGCGGAAGCCACCGATCCTTTCGTCAAGCTGGATTACATCGATCACTATCTCGCCAGCAAATTTGCCTACCTGCGCTTCAATTTCAAGACCGGCGACGCGGCGGGAATGAACATGGTCGGCAAGGCGACCTTTGCCGCCTGTAACTGGATTCTGGAAAACTGTCATGAAGTGGAAATCCGGCGTTTCTTCCTCGAATCGAATTTCGCCACCGACAAAAAGGCCTCGATGATCAACATGATGAAGACCCGGGGGAAACGCGTTGTCGCCGAGGCGGTGATCAAACGCGATGTGCTGCTGGAAATCATGGACGCGGAAACCGAGGCGCTTTATTACCACTGGAAAAGTCGCCAACCTCGGAACCATGCTGTCCGGCGCGAATAACAACGGTTGCCATGCCGCCAATGCCGATTACCGCCGTGTTCCTGGCGACCGGGCAGGACGTGGCCAATGTTTCGGAGTCCTCGATGGGCATGCTGTATTCCGAACTGACCCCCGAACACGATCTTTACATGTCGATCACGCTGCCGTCACTGATCGTCGCGACCTGCGGTGGCGGAACCGGACTGCCCACGCAGAAGGAGGCCCTGCAGGCGATGGGTTGTTACGGTGTGGGCAAGGTCAACAAGTTCGCCGAGATCCTGGCCGGCACGGTGCTGGCCGGAGAAATATCACTGGCCGCCGCCATTTCATCGCTGGACTGGGTTTCGAGCCACGACCAGTACGGCAGAAACGACCCGCGGAAGCCCGCGTAGGGAGTCCTTTCTTTAACAGACATCCAGATGGCGTGGTCTTGTAGAAAAAAATACTCTTGGGATCCATTGCTGTTCCCCTTAATCTGCCGGGGGGGACGCTGGGGCGGGTAGTTATTAACAGGACACGCCCATGAACCCATCCCTGGGGGGCTCGATACTCGGCTTTGGCCCAGGCCACCCTCTCGACCGGTTCCCGGTCTCACCTTGCCTGCCTCGTACGGCCCTGGTAATAACTACCCACCCCAGCGTCCGACAACCGCCGTGCAAATCTTTTAGAAACCAATGACCGATGATTTACCACATAGGCGAGGGGGTGTAGTGTCTTGTTTCAGGACCGTGCGAGACAGGAGTCGAGCCCGAATCCCCATGGATGGGTTAACGATGTGTCCTGAAACAAGACACTACACCGCCTCGACGCCCACACGGATATCGAATCAGTGTGCATTCGTGGTCAGCAGCAGCCGATCCGAAACGGAGCCTTTTTTTGAGCATAGGGAATTTAGATATAAGTGCGACAACAGTGCCCAGAACTCGTTTTGCCGCCCGGTAAGTCTTGGCACACTGAACCCCGCAGCGGACGATTGTGGTGCACCTGATGCACGATTCATGTGCTGAATCCACGCAATTGAGCTGAATTTGTCCCCCGCAGGCCAGACAATCCATGGATTCCGCGTTTGGTACGCAATTTGCACCTAACCATACCGTGCACTTGGCAAACCCCGCTGATGCATGACGACAGAGACTGTTCAGTTTGGAGGGATCATGAAAAACATTGAGAAGTCAGCCGATCCAGATTATGGCATATCGCGTTTCGATGACGACATCCGCAACACCCACGGTTGGAGGGTCAGCCTGCGCCGCTATGGAAAAATGCTGGTGGAGAACTTTCCCGATAAAAAGTATGGCGACCGGAAAAGGGCGTTGAAATTGGCACAGCAATACCGTGATGAGTTGCTGGGCAAATTTCCGCCGATCAGTCGCAGAGAAGTGTGCCAGGTCAGACGCTCCAACAACAAATCTGGCATCAGCGGGGTTTGCACCTATGCCAAGTCCTATACGCTTCGTGACGGCACGATAAGGGAAACCCGGTATTGGGAAGCCAGCTGGCCAGGAGATGAGGGTAAGAACATCAGTATCAGTTTTTCCGTCAGCAAGTATGGCGAAGAACTTGCAAGAAGCATGGCCATCCGGGCGCGGATACGGGGCCTTGAAGAAGTGGAAGGACCATTCTGGCCATCCGGGCGTGGCCTTGTGAAAGCACCGGGGAAAACACAAAAAATCAAGGACACGTCAAAACAGGTTCGGCGCGTGGCTTAAACCAGGTCAGCAGTTTTTTGCAGATAGATGCAGTGTCCGAATGATTGCTATTCGAATATCAATTTTGCTATGCTTGTGAAATTCAATGCAATCAAACTGTTGGGGACTAAAAATGAGATCGAATCAGTCTTTTAAGTTAACGCGATCGATAACAAAATTAATTGCCTGTTTGGCACTCTTTGGGACGGGTAGTGTTTTTGCCGCGACCTGCTCGAATGGGTCAACGGTTGACTGCAATCCGCCTGGCGCGACATTGAATGCGTCTGCGCGGTTCGTTGACAGCAATCCACCTGCCGGATTCACTCAGTGCGCCGGGTTCATTAACACAACCGAAGATGATGTTGATTGGTCTTGGGAAAATAACTGTAACCAGTTCAAGGCAGAAGGTCTGTTCATGCGGGTTTTCAATGACGAGACCGGAGAACTTCTGGCCGGTGCCCGTCTTTTCGGCGGTGTTGAGAGTGGCTTTAGCGCTACTGGCTTCAATTATCAAACCGACTCGTACGAAGGAGAGGGCTTTCTGGACAACCCCACATTAGACTCCACTATTCCAGGAACCACACTGGCTTTCACTGAGAGCGACCAAAGCTTCTGCAGTTGCTCGCGTCCCGGCGGGGGAGTAGGCACCTGTGATGATGTATTTACCGCCAATGCGGCAAACGATAAGATTTTCTACGTGGGCGGAAACAGCAGCAATAACGATTATGAAGCGGTATTCGGTCCGCCGGGTCCAAAGGATACCTGCAATCTGACAAACGAGGTGGTCCGCTTACGTGTCGCCATTTACGGCGGTGGGCCCGCGCAGCCAAGTGTACCGGTGCCCGCTTTATCCTTGCGGACGGTCACTTTACTTGGGGGCCTGGTGCTCCTGCTTGGCTTCGGTGCACTAAGGCGAAAAGTCTGGCGTTGAAATTCAGTAGTCGTCGAGCGCGTAATTTGCAAGGCAAGCGGTCGTTGTATTGCTGAAAAATAATGAGGGCTCCGTTGCGGAGCCCTTTTTGTTTTCGAATGAGCCATCTGAAGTTATTTTGACAGTTTATTGGCGTTGCAGAGGTTTATTATCATCGGCGTGTTGTGAGTATCGTGGAGGTAATCAGCCCATGTCATACCGCTGGCAGCCAACGGTATTTACGGACTCGCCGTCAGCAAGCAGTGGTGAACCCGGCGAATACCGGTATGACGGCTGCGCCGGTTATTTCGTGTATTCGTCGATGATCTGTTCGATCGCATTTGCACAAACTTTGCAGAACGAGTTGGTGCGGGTGAACATGATGCAGTTCATCTGTGGACGGTACATGCCTGTCGACTGGTAGTTGGCCCCTTCGAAGACACCGACCGCATCGCGGTTCTCGGCCTTGGAGAACAAGAGTTCGATGCTTTGCTGCTCGGAGTGGAACAGGGCGTTCATTTCCGATTCGGGCACGTTGTCCTTGCGCATCTGTGCGCGCCTGGCCTGGATGGCGATCTCTTCCTTGTCGAAAGTTTCCTTTGGCCAGGGTGTGGGTAACGGCGTTTCGGCATCGACCAGATTTCGCCATTTCAGTTTGTCCGGCTCAAGAAACGCGGTGACATTGGGTTCATAAGGCTCGATCACCGTTGCCGGCGCCTCGTAGGCGACGGAACTGGTGTAGTACTCATCGGCGAGACCGGCGAAATGATGACCGAACTCATGCACGAAAACATAATTGGCCCATTCGCTGTTGGCCGCGACCGTCGCGTACAAACCATAGATACCGCCACCACCGTAGACGTCGGTGTTGGTGATGATTTCGACAAAGTCGTAAGGCGCCGATGAGGCGATTCTGCGCATGGCCTTGTTGTCGGTGGTGAGCAGGTAGCGCTCACTGCGGAACGCGTCGTAGGTTGCGCCGAGCGGTGTGTCTCTATAGATCCCTGTCGAAGGACGTGAGACACCCGCAACCGCGGTTGCCGGGGCGATGGCCCAGACATTGAAATCAGCGCGTCTCTCCTTGAAGGGTGAGGTTGAAAACAGTACCTCGGTCAAGTCCTTGGCCTTGGCTACAAAGGCCTTGTGTTCGGCCGAAGTGTAACCGTCACCGAGTATCAACAGGTCGACTTTATGCCCCGGGTCACCATGGATTTCGATCGGCACGACCTGGTCGGCCCAGGCCGCGGATTCCTGGTGCACGAGGTAGTCTTCCGGGTCGATACTGATACGCCAGATCTCTTCGAATTGATTTTGTGTATCGCGTTTCTTCATCACGATTTCAAAGGTTTGTTCAAAATTTGGAAAACGCAATGACTCGTGAAAGGTGCGGTACGTGTCACGGGCTTCACCGGTCGTTTCCCATTCGCCATAAATACTGCTGAAACTCCTGGACCAGAGCACGGTTTTTGATTCGGGGTCGATGACTTCAAACAGGTATTTGCCACGCAGCGTGTGGTCGATCGGAACCTGGATATCGCCGGCAAAGGGCAGGGGTTCGAGCACGACCTGGTCGAGACTGAAAATCTCGGTTTCATGATTGCCGGTGTGAAAATAATCGATACGCAATGTCTGTGGCGCAGCGAACCCAGTGAGGGAAATAAACATAAGGATAAAACCGGGGATGAGACGTAGCATCATTTCACTCCTTTGTTTCCTGCGGTCACAGGATGTTGGTCAAATGTTCTCTCACGCTGACAGGATATGCTGTCAGCGATTGTTCAACTTCGCCGTCAATACTTCCGCTCGGGAAAACTGAACCGGCTCAGATCGGGCAAGTGTTGACGCTCGCGGTGCAACTCGATCTCGTAGATTGCCTGGCCAAGATCGCGCATGAAGGGCAGGCCGATTTCCTCGTATTCGTAATGGTCATCGTTGAAGGTCTGGTTTTCGTTCACGTAGATTGTGGCCGACAGGATGAATTCAACATTATTTTTAAAATCAACAATATAGGCTGAGTCTGTGAGGAAGCCGTAAGCATCGCCCGCCTTGCTGAATATACGGATATACGGCGGAATCGTTGCTGCATCACCACCGTACATCAGAAACTTGACGTAGCCCTCGGGGTATTGGGCAGCGTCGGCATAGGCATCAATGCCGCTTTCTCCCGGGTACATCGACATGAAGCGGTACAGGAAGCGGTAATCGTCCTCGCTGATGTCCAGGCGGTTGTAATCTTTGGCGCTGTCTGGAAACACCAGGTTCTTGATGAATTCGTGTTGGTCCAGTAGCGGATAGGCGTTTTTGCCGGAAAAATCCTTGGGCCTGTCGAGACGTTCGCCATCGACGATTTCAGCCAGGCCCATCGGTTCCGGTTGGTCACCGCGAAAGCTGACCTCGCTGTGAACACCGGCTTGTTCGTAGATGACTTCGTCGCCGTTGACAAACCTGACGGGGTTGGTCCAACGGTTTTCCTCCTCGCTCAGACTGCTCTCCAGGCGATGGATGATGCGGGTATCGAAATAGTGCATGTCGCGCAGTCGTTCATTAATGGCCTGCTGCCCCAGGAGTTCGTACAGCCGGTTGAAAGCATCGTTGTCGCTGACCAGCAGGATCTTGCGGATATACTGGCCGACCGAAGGCAGGTCATTTGGCGATGTCTCGTCGTGTTCCGCCACGGTTTCGAAGTCCTGGTCCGCGCCTGTCAGCATGGTGGTATTGCGGGTCAGACCCGGCAGATCCAGACGATGGAGTTTCTCCAGAGCCAGTGCTGCTACCGGTAATTTGACGGTACTGGCGGGGTAGAAATATTCGTTCGGATTGACGTTGTATATAAAGGTCTTGAAGACCGGCTTGTTGTCGGCATCACGGTCGATCTGCGTGTACATGATCTGCACGCGGTACTTATCAGGGCTCGCTGAGCACGGTGGCGAAACGTTCGGGTTGCGATTCAAGCAGTGCTTTGAGCGAACCCGGCCATTTGGGCGTCTGTTCGCAGGCGGTCATCAGCGTAAGTAACAAAACGATCGGAAGTAAACGCATCGGGTCATTCTCTCATTTCTCGTGGCAGGTCGTGTCATATCAGCGTCTTTTAGCTATTATGATCCAAATCAGTCACCAGGGTGAACAAGCATGGCCAACGCATATTTTTTTCCATCCATCGAGCCGTTTGCAAGCGGGATTCTCAAGGTAGATGAACCGCACGAACTGTACTGGGAACAGTGCGGCAACCCGCAGGGCGAGCCGGTCCTGTTTCTGCACGGTGGTCCGGGCGCCGGGTGCTCGGAGCAGGACCGCTGCTTTTTCGATCCGGCGCATTTTCGCATCGTCCTGTTCGATCAGCGTGGCAGCGGACGTTCCCGCCCGGTCGGTGATCTGACCGATAACACCATGGACGCCACCGCACGCGATATCGAACAGTTGCGTGAACAGCTGGGTATCGAGCGCTGGCACGTGTTCGGTGGTTCATACGGCTCGACGATTTCGCTGTTCTATGCGCAGGAACATCCCGATCGCTGTAAAAGCCTGGTGTTGCGTGGAATCTGGTTGTTGCGCCGGGAGGAGATCGACTGGTGGCTTTACCAGGTCCGCATGATCCAGCCCGAGTTGTGGCGCGAGTTCGCCGGTTTTATCCCGGAAGCGGAACGCGGTGACCTGCTCGAAGCCTACTGGGCACGACTGACCGGTACTGACCGTGAACTGGCCCTGCGGGCGGCCAAACACTGGGCGTCGTATGAGATCGCCTGCTGTACGCTGTTGCCGAATCCGGAGTTCGCCAGCCATTTCGATGATCCCGACACGGCCTGGGCAGTCGCCCGGCTCGAGGCGCATTATTTTCGCAATGTGCAACCGGACCCGGACACGCTGTTGCTCGACCGGGTGGAGAGGATTAGAAAGATTCCCGCCTTCGCGGTACATGGCCGTTATGACATCGTCTGCGCGGTCAAGAACCTGATCGATCTCGCCGACCGCTGGCCGGAGCTGGATAGGGTGATTTCACCGGATTCGGGTCATTCATCCCACGAGCCGGGTATTACGCAGGAATTGGTGGCTGCGACCAACCGTATCGCCAAAACCGGTAGCCCTTGCCGGGTTTAGGACCGAGGCTTGGGGGCTTGCTTGAACAAGCCCCGACAGCGCGTTTGTTTTGCCGATGCAGCTAAAGCATGTGTTTGATTAATGCACTACCTGTAGCAGATCCCGCAGGGCAATAACCGTGGCTTCCACACCGAGGGTCACGGACTCCTCCGGCGTGATTTTGAAGATGGGCGAGTGATGGGAAGGAACAGCGGGGCCGCCGGCCTTTTCGGCATCAATGTCAGCCTGTGGCGTACCGCCGACCTGGAAGTAGGTGCTGGGAATATACGGATCGGTGGTAAAAAACGGAAAGTCCTCAGCACCCATACCCTCGCGTTTTTGATCGAAGAAGATGTCTTCACCAAGGTCTTTGCTCCACACAGACCTGAGACGCCGGGTTAACTGGGTATCGTTGACCGTAGGCGGCACGCTTTCCTCTGAAACGATCACTTCGGGCAACAAATCTTCCGGCAGACCCGCGACCCGGCCCATGTTGACTGCAATGCGCCTGATGGCATTGAGCAGAAGTTCACGGGTCTCAAGACTGTCATTGCGCACGGTCAACTGCAGGTGTGCCTCGTCGGAAATGATGTTGTGCTTGGTGCCTGAGTGAAACGAGCCAACGGTGATCACACCCGCTTCCCTTGGGGCGAGTTCACGGCTGACCACGGTCTGTAAGGCCAGGACAATCTCTGCACCCAGCACCACCGGGTCTTTGCCGCGATGTGGACTGGCGCCGTGGGCGCCGATGCCATGGATGATGATGTCAACCGAATCCGCGCCGGACATCGGTGAACCGACCACGGCCATCAGTTTGCCCGTGGGTATGCCGGAAGCAACGTGGAATGCCAGCGCGTAATCAGGTTTTCCAAACCTTTCCCAAAGATGATCTTCCATCATTTTTTTTGCGCCGCCGACACGTTCTTCAGCCGGTTGGCCGATCAGCATCAGCGTGCCCGACCACGTGTCCCGGGTCGCGGCCATCACATCCGCGGTTCCGACCAGGCTGGTGATGTGCACGTCGTGGCCGCAGGCGTGCATGACCGGTACTTCATTGCCATCCCAATCGATCTGGGTCACCGTCGAGGCGTACGGCAAACCGGATTTTTCCAGCACCGGCAGCCCATCCATATCCGCGCGCATCATCACCAACGGTCCGGGTCCATTTTTCATGATGGCAACAATACCGGTGCCGCCCACGCCCTCGGTAACCTCAAAACCCGCCGCACGCAATTCTTCCGCCAGTCTTGCCGCGGTCTTGGTTTCCATGAAGGAAAGTTCCGGGTTGCGATGGAAATAATCAAACAGGGCGGCCAGGTGCTGGTCGTAGTCTGACTGAATTGAGTCGGATAGTTCGTCTGCCGACACGGTCTGTGCGAATAGTGCGGTTGTGAATCCAAAGGCCAGCAGCAGTTTTGAAGTTGAAAATTTCATATTTCTGTCCCGATAGTTTTTTCAAGTCTGGGAAGACTAGCAGAGCGGGTAAAACTCGGAAAGTACAATATTCAATTAACTTAATTTAATGGGCGCTTAGAATGCTTATTGTTGTGGTTTCAGGACAGTCACAACAATGAATCAATTCGTCATTGCAACCGTTGTCTGCGTTTCTTTTTATGCGTTACCGGCACAGGCCGAAAAGGCACAAAAGAATTGGGACATGGGCTGCAATGACGCCAACAATGTAGCATACGACCGGAGCCAGCACTCCGACGATTATGAAGAGGGTTGGCAGACCTGCAACAAGTAGTAGATACGCGAGTCTGACATAAGCTTAATTGGGGCCAAATTCATTTCGTCATTCGATTGAATGAACCTGGTCTTTTGCCTTCACGGATCTGTGACGTCAACCGAAAGCGCTTCCACCTTGAATATACCTTCTGATCTGGATGGCCAGGCAACGCGCCTGCGTCAATCCAGAACGCGACACTGCATAGCGTCTCTAATATATTGTGTCAAAAGCAAATTTTCGGTACTTGGACTATATTTAAATATATAGACGAGTATCGCCCTGCAGGATACCGGTCCAAGGAATGGTAACCCGACTGTAGACGCGAGGGGGACAGCTAGAGGGATTGCTACCATGAAATCCGGAATATTTTTGCAAATCGGCACGCTTGCGTTGGCCTTTTGCACAGGTGGTGCGGTTCTGGCGCAGAGCGATATTGCCGGCGTCACGCGGAAGGCGAAACTGCTGGAATTGTCACAAAGACTCCAGCAACGTGACGCGAATGATCACGTACGGGCCCAGGTATTTGCCAAGGCTGCGGGCATCCCGATGAAACAGAAGCTGCCCGGTGGCGGGTTGCTGGAATTGCAGCGGATCGCACCCGGTATCGGGCCCATTTTTTACGTGACCAATAACCTCGATGCCGCCGACACGGTTTCAACCGACGAAGTACGCCCGGGTGGCTCCGCGGGTCTTAACCTGGAAGGTGCCGGAATGATCGTCGCGGAATGGGATGGCGGCGCAGTTTATCCGGATCATACCGACTTTATCGGCCGCCTGACCCAGATGGACGGGGCGACCGAGGTCAGCGGTCATTCAACCCACGTCGCTGGCACCCTGATTGGCGCCGGTGACGGCCTTGAGCCGAGATCGCGCGGCATGGCCAATGCCGCCCAGCTCGAAGCCTGGGACTGGGACTCGGATACCGCCGAGATGGCGGCCGAGGCGGCGGGCGGGTTATTGATCTCCAACCATTCTTACGGCATAGCTGCCGGTTGGTTGTACATAGGCGGCCTGCCACCCGATGGCTGGTGGTGGATCGGCGGGGCGGCAGATACCGATCTTGAAGACCCGAATTTCGGATATTACGACACCCAGTCGCAACTGTGGGACCAGATCGCTTACGACGCGCCCTATTACCTGATCGTCAAGGCCGCCGGCAACGACCGTTCGGATACCGGTCCATCACCCGGTGAGGATTACTGGGTAGTCGACGAGGATGCCCAAAAGCTGTTTATCTCCAGCCTGCCCAGGCCGTTCGACTGCGCCCCGGCGGGCTATGACTGTATGCCGACAAATGCCGTGGCGAAAAATGTGCTGACCGTCGGGGCCGTGGATGACCTTTACGGCGGTTATTCGCCACTGGCCGGTCCGCACAAGTGCAGATGGCGCCATTCAGTAGTTGGGGCCCGTCGGATGATGGCCGCATCAAGCCGGACATCGTTGGCAATGGTGTATTCCTGATCTCTGCATGGCCCGATTCACCCTATTACGCTGCTGCCGCCGGCACCTCGATGGCGGCGCCGAATGTCACCGGTTCGTCTGCTACTGCTGCAGGAACACTACGAGGACATCAATGGCGCCGGGCAATTTTATGCGTAGCGCAACGTTGAAGGCGCTGGCGATACACACGGCCGATGAGGCCGGCGCCGCGGATGGCCCGGATTACGAGTTCGGCTGGGGTTTGCTGAATACAAAAAAGGCCGCCGAGGTTATTAGCGAAGATGGTGGCGACCACCGGATCATCGAAGGCAGCCTCGCAAATGGTGCGACCAATAGCGTGCCGTTCAACGTGCCGGATGCCGATTCCAGATTACCGCCACGCTGGTTTGGATCGGACCCGCCGGGAACACCGGTGGCGCCATCACTGGATCCACCCGACCTGATGCTGGTCAACGACCTTGATCTGCGCATCACAAACGGGGGAACCACCTATTTGCCGTGGGTGCTCGACCCCGCAAATCCGGCTGCCGCTGCGACCAAAGGCGATAATTTTCGCGATAACGTGGAACAGGTCAATGTCGTAGGTATTGGTCCCGGTGTTTTTACGGTCGAGGTCAGTCACAAGGGTACGCTGCAGGGCGGGCTGAACCAGGACTATGCGCTGATCATCAGCGTGGCACCCGCGCCGCCGACCGGTTCAGGGTTTCTGCTCTCGGAAGACTTTTCCGGTGGATTTCCACCCGGCTGGTCGTTGGACACGAATACCAGTCCCACGGTCAATTGGGCCGTCATGTCCCCAACCGGTGACGGTTCACGCTTTGACAACCTGACCGGTGGTTCGGGGCCATTTGCTATGGCAGATTTTGGATTCATCACCGAAGGGGCCGCCTCGTTGCGCACACCTGTGCTCGACCTGTCAGACAACACTGCGGCGGTGCTGAGATTCAAGAGCCAGTTCAATTATGATACCTGGGAGACTTTGAACGTCGATACCAGTATTGACGGTGGATCAAACTGGTCCAACCAGTGGTTTTTCCAGGGCTTCAACCCGTTCCCGACCCTCAATGTCATTGATCTGTCCGGGGCCATTGCCGGCCAACCCAATGTCATGTTGCGGTTCCGTTACGATAGCTGGCTGGATTTCTCCGGCGATTACTGGCAGATCGACGACATTGAACTCGAGGTTTACGGCGCCATTCCTCCCCCTGGCGATCCGCCAGGGCCGGCCGGCAATTCCAACCCGTCTGATGGGGCGATTGACGTACCCCTTGACTTTGTCCTCGGCTGGAGCGCTGGTGCCAATACCAATTCGCACGATGTCTACTTCGGCACCAACCCATCGCCAGGTGGCGGCGAGTTCCAGGTGCAATCAGGCCGGTACCAGTTTTGACCCCGTCCTGGTCAATGACATGACCTACTACTGGAGAATTGACGAAGTCAACGCCAATGGCACTACCACCGGCTACGTGTGGAGTTTTACCACGGTGGCGGCGGCACCGGTCCTGGCCATACACCTGGCCGACTTGCAGGGTGTCGGGTTTGACGCTCCCAGGGGTCGATGGGAGGCCGTGGCGAGCATGACGGTTGAAGACGCCGGTGTGCTACCGGTATCCGGCGTGCTGGTGGACGGTGTTTGGAGCAACGGCGCCAACGGTTCCGGTTCCTGTACAACCGATAGCAGCGGGCAATGTTCGGTAAGCAAAACTAGCCTGAAGAGCAATGTAGGCGGCGTGGACTTTACCGTGAACAACCTGACCCTCACTGGTTATACGTATGACAGTGGCGCCAACGAAGTGACGACGGTCGTGGCGATTCTAAAACCCGTTCCGAATCTTCTTCCGAGCGCAGTTGATGACGGGTTCTCCACGCCGGTGAATACGCCATTGGCCGGCAACGTGCTGGCCAATGATAACCAGGGTGATGCCCCGGCAACGGTAACCTCGTCCGATACAAGCAGTACCGCAGGCTTTACCGTGTCGATGGCCGCCAATGGTGATTTCACCTACACACCGACGGGAGGGTATACAGGTGCCGACAGTTTTGGCTACACGATCACCGACAGCAACGGCGATAGCGACTCTGCTACCGTGAATATAACGGTGGGTGCGCCCTCAGCGAGCCGTTCGGTCACCGCTATCACATCGAGGCAAAAGGGGAACAATTTCGTTACCGTGTCATGGATAGATTTTATCAACGCCAGTGTTACGATCAGCCGCAACGGCGTACCGCAGACAACCGTCGCTAAGCCTGGGTCGAGAAGGGTGACCTGGGCAAAAAGCCATCGGGAACCTACACCTACGAGGTCTGCGAAGCCGGCCCGTCATCGGGTTGTGCGAGCGATTCCGTCAGTTACTGATGAATTGGGGTCAGGTTCATTCAATCGGCTGATTTATTGAACCTGATCCCTTGCTGTTTAATTGGAACCAGATTCCCCGTGCTCAAGTAGAGACCCCATTTTGGCTTGTCTGGTGGTGACCACAGTCGGTCAGTTGGCTCTTTATCTGCCTGGGCGCCGAGGCAGTGTAGTGACTTTTTTCAGGACACATCGTTAAACCCATCCTTGGGGATTCGGGCTCGACTCCGGACATACGCTGTGCAAATTTGAGACAATCGAGCCCCCCAGGGATGGGTTCATGGGCGATGTCCTGATCACCTGAACATACCCCCCCCCCCCAGGCTAAGTGGGAAAATCAGTGCGCTTGAATCCATTCCATTCCTCTCAGCCCGTCATAGCTTTACGTAGCTGATCCGCAATAGGCAGCCTGCGGATACGCACACCCGTGGCGTTGAAAATGGCATTGGTCAGGGCCGGCGCCGCCGATGGAATGCCGATTTCGCCGACACCGGTCGGGGTGGCGTCATAATTCATCACGTGGGCTTCAAACAGGGCAGGGACGCTTTCGATTTTCATCAGCGGGTAGTTGCTGAAGTTGCTTTGCTCGACCTGGCCATCGCGAACGGTAATTTCGAGTTCCAGCGCCGTGCTGAGACCGTCGATGGTGCCACCCTGTAACTGCGCCTCGACGGCGTTCGGGTTGACCGCGAAGCCGCAATCGATGGCTGCGACGATACGTTCGATGGTCAATTGGCCGTCATCGCTGACCGAGACCTCGATGGCGTGGGCTGCATAGCCGCCAAAGGTGAAGTGGGTGGCGATACCCACACCGTGACCCTTGGGACGTTTGGCCTCGTAATCGATACGTCCGGCGACGAATTTCAACAAGCGTGAAAGCCGGCCCGGTGTCATCACCGGCCCGCCGTGACTGCTGTAGTCCTGCTGTTCGACGCAGCCCAGCATTTCCAATCTCAACGCGAGCGGATCCTGGCCGGTCTCATGGGCAATTTCGTCGAGGAAACTCTCGATCACAAAGGCATTGACCGTGTGTGCCGGTGCGCGCCATGAGCCCCTTGGCAGGCCGATGGAATTATGGAAGTACTCGAGTCTGAAATTATCCACCATGGCCTTGGGAAAGTCGTCCGGGTAGAGTTCGGCTTTCCACAGATCGTCATCCGGCATATCGGGACGCCGGTAATATTTGCTGCCGCTGGCCAGACGCTGGCTCCAGGCGGTGACCCGGCCCTTGTCATCGATTCCGGCGGTCATTTCATGCGTGCCGCCGGGGCGGTAGAAATCATTTTTCATGTCATCTTCCCGGCTCCAAAACAGTTTGACCGGCCAGCCGGTTTTCATCGAGATCATGCAGGCCTCGGCAACGTAGTCATTGGGTAATCGGCGTCCGAACGCGCCACCGGAGCGGGACATTTCCACCGTGATGTTTTCACGTGCGATACCGGTGACCGCGTTCGCAGCACGCGAGGCACCGGAGGGGGACTGCGTAGGCGCGATGATGTGCGCCTTGTCTTTTTGCACCCGGGCGTAGCAATTTTGCGGTTCCAGTGGCGCGTGGGACACAAACGGCACCTCGTAGCTGTGCCTGACCACTTTGCTGGCTGCCGCAAGTGCCGCCGGGAAATCACCCTGGTCATGCACGATCTGGCCCTGTCCGGCCAGCATTTCGCGATTCTGTTGCCAGAATTTTTCACTGCTGTCCGTGCGGCTCGGACTCTCATTCCATTCAACTTTTAGCGCTTTACGGCCCTGCATGGCCGCCCAGGTGGACGTCGCCACCACGGCGACCCCATGGGCAAGGATGAGATACGGTGCTCCCATTGCCGGGCCCTCAATCGGGAAAACATCCAGCACACCGCTAACGGCCCTGGCTGCCGTGTCATCAACACTGGCCACGGTGCCATTGAGTACGGGTGAGCGCAGGATGACGGCGTAACGCATGCCGGGCATGCTGATATCGCTGCCGAACTGCTGCCTGCCGGTGATGATGTCCCTGACTTCCATGTTGTCGTGTGGTTTACCGACGATGCGGTAGCCATCCATCGGCCTCAATGCCGGCGCTGTTTCCGGAAGGGGCAGGGTAGAGGCCAGCCTGACCAGTTCGCCGTAGCTTGCTTGTTTGCCGGCCGATGCGCAGATCACCATGCCCGGCTTCGTACTGCATTGCTCAAGCGGCACGTTCCACATCTGCGCGGCGGCCTGCATCAGCATCATGCGTCCGGTGGCGCCGACCTCGCGCATGAAGGTCCAGTTGTCAGTCAGACCGGTGCTGCCGCCAACCCCCTGGACGCCGTATTTCCAGGTATAGCCGTCGGCTGTTTTAACAATACCCAGCGGCATGGATTCGATTCGCACGCGGTCCCATTCTATATCCAGTTCTTCCGCCACCAGCATCGGCAGGGTGGTACGCAGACCCTGGCCGATTTCCGGCTGGTTGTTGCCGATAATGACATCGCCGTTGTCGAGGATGTTGATGAAAAATCCGATCTGTGAACTGCCTTCGCCGCTCTCATCTGCGGCAGCAGCAATGCCGGTGAGTGGCAAGCCCAGCAGGAAACCGCCGGAAAGCGTGGCACCGGCAATGATAAAACGGCGCCGGGAAAGATCGGGTTGCTGTTTTGTGCTTGCGTGGTTTTGAATGCGCATGTTACGTCCCCTTGGCGGTCAACTCGGCCGCGCGGTGGATGGCCTTGCGGACGCGCACGTAGGTGCCGCAACGGCAGAGGTTATTGATATTGGCGTTGATGTCCTCGTCGCTGGGGTCGGGATGGTCTTTGAGAAAATCCACGGTGGCCATGATCAGTCCGGGCTGGCAGTATCCACACTGGGGTACATCAAACTCCAGCCACGCCTGTTGCACCGGGTGCAGTTGTTCATCAGCGCCCGCGAGACCCTCGATGGTAACAACGGACTTGCCTGCCAGGTTGCCCACCGTGGTGATGCAACTGCGTCTGGCTTTGCCGTCAATATGCACGGTGCAGGAACCGCATCGGCCGATGCCGCAGCCATATTTCGTGCCTGTGAGTTGAAGAACATCCCTGAGCGCCCACAACAGGGGCGTGTCCGCTTCGCCTTCGAATTGGACGGGCTGGCCATTGACGTGGAATGAAATCATGATGCTGCTCCTGTGCAGAAAAACCAAACGCCTGCGTGCACAGACATGTATTTCATATCCTAGCCCAATTCCGGCCGCGGATATTCGCGCATTCCAACGCTATGTCCAGTGATTGACTCATTTCATCCGATAGCGGGGTTTCCTATGTCCGGATCCCGATGATGTCCGATTCCATCACGGGCTTTTTTCCTTGAGTTCCGCCAATGACGCTTTGCGGACTGCCTCGAATTCGTCACCCGGGTACCAGGCCGGCGTGACGTCGGCGTCGGCCACCATGGCAGCCAGTCGGAAGGCGAGTTGCGCGTCCTCGGCCAGGCCTTCGAGATTCCAGTCATCTTCAACCTCGTCGGCCGGGCTGTGGTACTTGTACTGAATCCAGTCCGCATACTGCTTTTCGCCCCAGCCTGGCTCTTGACCGATAAAATCGACACCGGACTTGAACCAGATGGCAGGTACCCCGGCGCGTGCGAAGCTGATCTGGTCTGAGCGGTAGAACCAGCCCGCCTTGACATCAGTTTCACCGTGTATCGTCCGGTTCTGTGCCTTGGCAGCTTTTTTCAGCCAATCGTCGAGTTCGGACTTGCCGAAACCGTACACGGTGACATCTCTGGTCCGTCCCCAGACATTGCCAAGCTCAAGGTTGATATCGGCCGCGATGCGGCCCGGATACACCACACCGCTCTTGACGAAATAGCGGGAGCCAAGACTACCCTGCTCCTCGACAGCCGGAAACAGCACCACGATGCTGCGTCTGGGTGGTTTGGGCAATGCCTCGAACGCGCCTGCCACGGCCAGGACCTGCGCCATAGCTACACCGTTGTCGAGCGCGCCATTGCGTATCGTATCCCCGGTTTCGTCCGGCTCGCCAATACCAAAATGGTCGTGGTGTGCCGACAGGAATACCATTTCGTCCGAGAGTTCGAGATCACTGCCGCTGAGGATACCCGCAACATTGGCAGTGGTGTTCCGGGTGATGTTCACCGACAGGTCGACCGAGGTGGTGACACCCAGCGGCACCGGCTTGAAATCGCGTGACCGTGCCGACTTGATCAGTGCGTCGAGATCCTGCCCACCCAAAAATGCCAGTGTTTTAGAGCTCTCCCAGCTGAGCCAGCCATTGAAAGAGGTGCGGGGTTCATCACCGGCTTTCAGTTCGAACTGTGTGCCGATGTTGGAGGCGCGAACCACGCTCCAGGGGTAACCAGCCGAGTCGGTGGTGTGGATGATGATGGCGCCCGCCGCGCCCTGGGCCGCTGCGCTGGCAAACTTGTAGGTCCAGCGCCCGTAGTAAAGCTTGCGCTCACCACCGAACAAATTCTCGTCCCAGTCCGGATCGTCATTGAGCATCAGCAATACTTTGCCTTTCAGATCCGCACCCTTGTAATCGTCCCAGTTTTCCTCGGGCGCCTGGATACCATAGCCGACAAACACCACCTCGGCGTCACGAACCGAAATTTCGGGCTGCTGGAGCCCGGCCATGATCATATACTCGTCGCCAAAGTTGAAACTGACCGACTCGCCGTTTGCGGCGGAAAATTTCAGGTCTGCCGGATTCTGCACGTCAAGACCGATGATCTCAACCGCCTGTTCGTAGGAGCCGTTTTCAAAAAAGGGTTCGAAACCGATATCGGCCAGGCGGCTGGCCAAAAAGGCCCGCGTCTTGCGGTCACCCTCGGTGCCGGCGCCGCGGCCTTCAAAGTCGTCGCTGGCGACAATGGTCACGTCGGCCCGCAGATTATCCGCATTTATGCTTTGTTCAGCGGCTGTGAAGCCGGCCGGCAGTCCGGATTCGACCGGGCTTGCATCGCCGCTGGCGGCTGCGGGTGGCTGTTTGTCGCAGGCGGTGAGAAAGGTAAGAAAGGTAAGTAGCAGGACGGTGAAAAGTAAGCGCATTGGATTCTCCATGGTGGCTTTTGCCAACGGACCAGGAGGGCCGATTGGACCGGAATCTGGTGAACTAAAAAAGCCTGGAGTCAATTATAAGTAAACACCGCCCTGCTTGACAGGACTGCACCCGGACATTAACAACTTAGTTGCATCTTAGATGTGGATTGCACGCTACGATAGCTGTAACTTACACACACTATGCCCACGAACCTGACGTTAAGGGCAGCGCTGACAATCCAAGGAGTTCGAAATGAATATCAATCGTGCAGTACGTGTTATCGCTGGTCTGTTTATCCTGCTCTCCGTAGCGTTGGGTGCACCGGCCAGCCCGTTATATGTTTCCTCGTACTGGTTGTGGTTCACGGTTTTTGTCGGCGCCAACCTGTTCCAGAGCGGCCTGACCAAGTGGTGCCTGATGGAAAAAATTCTCAAGAAAGCCGGGGTTCCGGAGGCTTGAATCGTCCTGCCAGCATACAGGATATGGCCGCTGGAGTTTCCATGAGTTGATCCCTGCCTGGTTTGAATGCTTGCATCGAGGTTGATACCTGCGGGCACGTATAGAGTATAGGATACCGCACTCCATTGGCGGTCCCGTCAGATTACAATTTGTAGGCCGATCGAAGCAAATTTCACAAAATCCCGGAATTGACCATTATCACGGTACATTGAATTCGGATTCAGTGGGGCAGCAGTGTCTCGGTGAGAATTGTTTTTGACACGGGATCGGATTCGAAATATACTTGATAGATCAAGTATAATACAAATATTAAACAAGGATTAGTCAAATGATATCACTCACACCATCGATGCGGCTCGTAATGGAATTATCCAGGCTGCAGGCCAAGATACTTAAGCGCGTGGATTCGCAATTAGGTATTCATGGCATCAGCTTTACCGAGTACATGGTCATGTCCCAGCTGGACGAGGCCGCGGGTAATACGATGCGGCGGATTGACCTGGCGGAGCATATTGGGCTTAGCGCATCGGGTATCACGCGTCTTTTATTGCCAATGGAAAAAATTGGCCTGGTCAAGCGGGAAGAAAACCCGCGCGATGCGAGGGTCAGCCTGGTCAGGCTCTCGAAGGCGGGTATGCAACTGGTAAAAGACGCTTCGGTCAGTTTTGCGCAGGGTGCAGATTCGATCACGCAGGCCATTGATGACAGGCAAATCAAGCAGCTTCTGAAGTTGACCGAAAAAATGTTGTGAAGCAGTTGTAGAAAAATATCACCATGAGAGAAAACCGCAAACAGGAAATACAAATGAGCATCCAGTCAAAGAAACAGATTCTGCATCAGTTTATGAAAAAAATATGGAATGAAGGAGATTTCAGCGATCTCTGCGAGTATGTTGCGCCAGAATATCGTGTCAGCAAGGATGATTATGACCCCTGGAGCGGTCAGACCATCGACCATGAAATTTTCAGGGAGAGGGTGCTGTATTCCAGAAATGCTTTCCCCGACCTGAATTTTGATATCAGGGAAATGATTGAAGACGACGACAGTATCGCTGTTAGCTGGGTCATGTCGGGTACGCACCTGGGCGATTTGGCGCTATTGCCCGCCAGCGGTCGAAAGTTTTCAATTGAAGGTATGACTTTTTACTATTTCAAAGACGGCAGGCTTTGTGGTCACTCACAGACCTTTGACCAGTTTGGGTTTTTAAAGCAGATGGGCGTGTTTGGCGCTGTTGCCTGATGAACCGGGCATTTTGACCTTATGTTCCTGATGTACGGAGCTCCTGATTCAACCCGGGCGGGTTGAATCAGGTCCGTAAAGAAAAAAATCAGCAAGCATGATACGCACGCTTCCCTGACATCGGTACATGTCAGAAATAGCTGGTCACCGGGACGCCTTCCAATTGGCTGTCTATCTCCAGGAAAGTTTTCAGTATCGCCGTATGTCCTTGCCCGCCGATCACAATGACCCTTTCACCGGGTTGGGCCGCTTTCTGGATATTGGCATACATACGGAAATTGCGCTGCCACCAGCTGGCGCTCGCATCCGCACCGGACCAGCCGTCGCCGGCGCCAATGGCATTGGTCGCCAGGTACAGGTTCATATTGATGCGGTCCTGTTCGGGGTCGTTACTGCGTTGCAGCAATTCACGCAGGTTCATGGTGTCGCGGTCCTGGTTCTCCTGGCGGGTGACGTCGGCAATGATTTGATTGAAGTTTTTCATCTCCGGCGAGTCGTGCTCTTTTGCGTAGTCAAACATGTTCTCTGCGTTCCACTGTAAATCGCGATGATCAAAGCTCTGCACGCCCTGCAAGCCGGCTGCTTTGGCAATGCGAAAGCCCAGTTGGTATATCTCGTTGACTTCCAGTTCGTAATTGCCGGCGAGGTAATCCGTATATTGCTGGTTCATCAACAGCTCGTTCTCCGGGTTGTACTCCAGCAGGATTTTTGTCGGTTTGAAAGCCGCCAGGCGTTCTGTAAAGGCCTGCAAAAATGCCTGCGATTCATCGCTCAGGACATCGAAGGTCTTTACCTTGACCGCGTCCATGCCGGGATTGGAGAAATGGAAGGTACCGATCAGTATGACCTGCGCCGGCTCTTCGGCATGCAGCGGCCAACTGAATAGCAGGCTGAGGATTGCGATCAGGAATTTGTTCATGGTGTCTGCCTTTAGCTCTAATTGATTGACCGATTGATTTGATGCAAGTTTGCTGAAATTGGTTGCCGATGATGATGCTGGCCGTTGTACCCAATACGTCCAAAAACTGTAATACTTTGTTGCAAAGTCAAAAAAAGGACACGCCGGCATGTCAGGTATGCAAGAACTGAAGCGGAAAATTATCATCCTTCTGTTATTGACCGGTTGCATGTGTAGCGCCGTTTCAGCACGCGCCGCCTCTGCAGGTTCGGTGCAATTGGTGGCAACCGCCAGCCTGTGCCGCAGTTTTCTGAACACGCGTTTCGGCGCTGAAGACTCGTTACCGGCGGGGAAGCTGTTGGTAACGGAACGCAAATCCAGCGGCTATCCCGCAAAAACTACATCGCGTTTACCGATATTTCAGACGCCAAACCGGGACCGGAGCAGGCGCAGTCGTTTGAAGCCATGCTCGGAGAATATCCAAAGCCGTTGTCAGGGTACGTTTCTGCCGCTCATCCTGAATGAACCGCGTTCCTTGACCCGGATCGAGCGACCAAAACCTTCGGTATCCAGCTTGGCCTCGAATTCGTATTGCAGGTCCTCATTGGGTGAATTCATCAGGTCCGTGATCAGGCGGATGCCGGCCAGCAGGTTGGCCGTGGCCGTCAGCTTGACCGTCTGTTCCGAGTAACCCTTGATGACCGGGAAATCCCGGCCCACGCCCTTGACCACGTCATGCCCTTGAATGGAGACCGTGTAGACGATGCCTTGCAGGCGGATTGCGCTTGAATTGGGATTGAGGACATTGAGACCGATTTCGAAGGTCGGCATCCCGCCCGAACCAGGTATCGCGCGGAAGGAACTCAGGGTAACCGTGGGTTGCTCGTGGTCAGGGTCCAGGCTCGCACAAGCTTGCAGCAGCAGGAGAAAAAGACATGTCAATAGCCAGCCGGACAGGCGCTTGGTGTTTTGTATAGTCATTTGGTTTCTGATCCAGACTGATGGACGGTCCGCCAATCTTAACGACAAGTGGGAAATAAACACAATAACTTCGGTTGTGGTCCTGCTGTCATTCGTAACGCAGGGCGTCGATCGGGTTCATCCGCGATGCCTTTTTTGCCGGGTAAAATCCAAAAAATATACCGACGAAGGTGGCCGATGCGATGGCGATGAAGATAATCGGCACATTGAGCAGCACGGGTATGTCAATGGTCCGGCTTATTACTTCGCCGGTAGCCACGCCGATGGTGACGCCGAAAAAACTGCCGATCAGACAAAGCGTAACCGCCTCGACCAGAAACTGTGCCAGGATATCGTTGCGCCGCGCGCCAACGGCCAGTCGCAAACCGATCTCGCGGGTGCGCTCGGTCACCGACACCAGCATGATGTTCATGATGCCGATACCGCCGACCAGCAGGGCAATCGCGGCGGTGGCCGCCAGTAACAGGCCGAGGGTGCTCGAAGTCTCGTTCCTGGCGCGGATAAACTCGGAAAAATTCCGCACCGAAAAATCGTTCTGGGCGCCTGGAGCTATTTTCCGCAGTTCACGCAGGAACTCGCTGAGTTCCTCTTCCGCGATCTGGATTTTTCGATCGAGATTGACGGTCAGGTAGATATTGCCGACGGTGTCAGGCACCGAGCGGTCACTGCGGCCGCTGACACGCATGCGTGCCGTTGAGATCGGGATAAATATCACGTCATCCTGGCTTCTTCCCCAACTCGATTCACCCTTGGCCTGCAGGGTTCCAATCACCGTGAACGGCACATTCTTGATACGGATTTTCGCACCCAGTGGCGAGCTTCCATCGAACAGGTTCTTGATCACGTCCTGGCCCAGCAGGGCGACCTTGCCGCCGGAGCGGATCTCACGTTCCGTAAAATTGCGTCCTTCCTCGATGACCCACTGCCGCACCTTGAGATAGTCGATGTGCACCCCGGTGATGCCGGTGGTCCAGTTTTTATTGCCGTAGACGACCGGCGCAGTGGTGTTGACACTGCCTGAAATACCGTCAATGAAGGAAAACCTGTCCTTGAGCCGCTTGATATCCTTCTCGGTAAACGGCGACGCAGTGTCATCGGCCGAATGCCGGCCGCCGGTCATTTCCGCGCCCGGACGTATGGACAGCATGTTGCTGCCAAGCTGGTCGATGGCGCGCTCGATCTCGGCTTTTGAACCGCTGGATACCGATACCATCACGATCACCGAGGCGATGCCGATGATGATGCCGAGCATGGTCAAAAAGCTGCGCAGCGCGTTCAGTTTGAGCGCGATCACGGCGATGTTGATTGTTTTCCAGAGACCCATCGCAGACTGCCTTTCAGCGTTTCATGACGGCATCATCGACGATGCGGCCATCCCTGAACAAGAGGTTTCGTTTGGATTCATCGGCCACTTCCTGGTCGTGGGTGACGACGATGATGGTAATGCCCGATTCGTTCAATTCCCGGAACAGATCCATGATCTCCATGGATGTTTTCGTGTCCAGCGCGCCTGTGGGTTCGTCCGCCAGGATCACGGATGGCCGGTTGGCCAGCGCCCGGGCGATGGCGACGCGCTGTTGCTGGCCGCCGGATAACTGGGTTGTTTCGTGTCCCATGCGGTCGCCGAGACCGACCCGCTCCAGGCAGGCCCTGGCCTGTTCGTTGGCGTCAGTAATCTCATGGTTACGGGAATAAAACAGCGGCAATTTGACATTTTCAAGGGCGCTGGTCTTTGGCAGCAGGTTGAATTGCTGGAAGACGAAACCGATCGTGTGGTTTCTGAAATCGGCCAATGTGTCAGCGGACTGTTTTGACAGGTTCAGGCCATTGATCAGCAGGTCGCCGCGGGTCGGCACGTCGAGCGCACCGATCAGGTTCATCAGGGTGGATTTACCGGAACCGGATGGACCCATGATGGCCAGGTACTCACCGCGATTGATGGTCAGGCTGACATCGCGCAGGGCGTGGATGACCTCACCACCCATGTCGTAATCCTTGCAAACGGAACGGCATTCGATCAGTACATCACCCATGCCGCTGGCTTCCGCTCCCATGGAATCGGTTAACCCTTGACCTGACGCACGCGGGTTACCACCAGGTCACCCGCCTTGAGGTCCTGGCTGATGACCTGGGTATAATTATCGTCACTGATGCCAAACCTGACGGTGACGGGTTCAATGTCGCCGTCGGCCGATTGCACCCAGATTTGCCCCGAGCGGGTTTCGGACACCTGCCGGCGGTATTGCTGGTACTTTTTGAACTGCTCCGGGGTCAGGTGCTTCTCGAATACCGCCGAGACCTGTTGCCTGATCTTCTCACGCATCGTGTTCCTGTCAACGGCGCCTTCACCCCCGCCGAACCGCCGCTCGAACCCTGGGCCTGGAACTGTGCACGCATATCGGCGTACAGCTCTTTTATCTCGGTTTCGATTTCCCGGGCCTGCGTATCGTCCAGACCAAGGGTCGTCTTTAACTGCGTCATATCGGGACCGTTGCGCGGACCGCCTGGGGCACTGCCGCCGGCCTCGCCGGTCTTGAGTTTTTCCGCCAGCTTTGAACCGGCAGCGGGTTTGAAACGGATGGCCTCATTTGGCACCCTCAGGACATTCTCACTTTTGCCGGTAACGATCTCAACGATGGCCGTCATGCCGGGCAGCAGTTTCAGGTCGGGGTTCCCGGCCGTGATGATGACGGTATAGGTCACCACATTGTTGGATTCGTTGGGCGCCAGGCGAACCTGGTTGACCTGTCCGGTAAATTCAAGGTCCGGGAACGCGTCAACGGAAAATGTCACCTCGTTGTCTTCGTGCACATTGCCGATGTCGGCCTCGTCGACGTTGGCCTCGATCTGGATCTCGGCGAGGTCCTGTGCAATATTGAACAGCAGGGGGGAAGACAGGCTGGCGGCCACGGTCTGGCCCGGATCGACGGCCCGCTCGATGACCACGCCGTTGATCGGTGAACGGATCTTGGTCCGTTCGAGATCGATTTCGGCGGATTCCAGCGAGGCCTTGCGCTGATCCTGTGTAGCCAGCGCATTGACGTGTTGCGCCTCGGCCATGGTCAGGTCGGCCTTGGCTGATTCAAAGTCCGCGAGCGCGGTATCCAGTTCCGAAATGGATAAAGTGCCTTTTTTAGCCAACGGTTCCGCACGTTCGTATTCAAGACGGGCACGGCGCAGATTGGCCTTTGCCCGGTCGATGTTGGCCTGCTGAACCACGACATTTGAAACTGCCACCCGCAGATCCGCGCGGCTTTGCAACACCCGGGATTCAAACGATTGCGGGTCGATCAGGGCGAGCAACTGGTCCTTGACGACGGGCGAATTGAAATCGACGTAGATTTCCTGGATCTGACCGGAGACCTGCGAACCCACTTCCACCGTGATCAGTGGTCGAACTGAACCGGAAGTCGCCACCGTGCGTATGATGTCGCCGGTATTGATGGCCGCCGTTTCAATTTCCTCGGCCGCGGAGGTGGTATTTTTGTCACCAGCCAACCAAAATATACCCAGCGCCACGACTGTGATTATCAGGAGCGTGATTTTCAGTTTTCCGGACATGCTTTTTCTCATCGGTTCGGGCGGCACGGCGCATAATAAATCAGGATGGAGAGCATAAGAGTACGGGCTGGTATTTGCTATAGTCAGGTGCTAAAAACAGCCCTGACTGGTGGTTTTTTACATGAATTTACACCCCGCTCATTGAGGACATGATGGATGAAAATTAGTCAGATGAACTGGATGCAGGTGGAGGACTATCTCGAGCGTGATAATCGCGCCGTCGTACCGCTGGGCAGCACCGAGCAACATGCCTACCTGAGCCTGGGTGTCGACAGCATCCTGGCCGAGAAAATCGCACTCGACGCGGCGGAAAAACCCGGGGTTCCGGTATTTCCGGTGCTGGCATACGGCATGACACCGTATTTTGGCGCCTATCCCGGCACCGTGACCGTGCGCATGGAAACTTACATCCGGTTGATACGCGATCTGCTGGACAGCCTCGCCAACAGTGGTTTCAAACGGATACTGATGGTCAACGGGCATGGCGGCAACAGCCCGGTCGAAGGCCTGGTAATGGAATGGATGGTGGACAACCCGGGTGTGGCGGTCAAGTTCCACAACTGGTGGCAGGCGCCGGCAACCTGGGCCATGGTCCAGTCAATCGATCCGGTCGCCAGCCACGCGTCGTGGATGGAGAATTTTCCGTGGACCCGGCTACCCGGTGTTGTCATGCCGGAGACGCAAAAACCACTGATTGAGCGGGACGGCAAGGTTCGCCCGGTCGGCCGCAGGATGCGCGACATCTACGGTGACGGTAATTACGGTGGCTTTTACCAGCGCCCCGACGAAGACGTCCTGGCGATCTGGGAGAGCGCGGTGGCTGAAACGCGTGAGCTCATCGAACAGGGCTGGAATTGAATGCGACCCGGCAGCGGCAATGGCAGCGAGGGTCTGCGCCTGAACATGGACTTTGACAAACCGGTATGCGTGTTACCCGGGCAGTACGAGTGGCTGGCGAGTCCGGCCGATGGCGTCGCGCGGGTGCCGCTGGAGCGTGAGCAAGCGGAGTCCGGTCACAAGACCAGTTTTGTCCGCTTCAGTCCCGATTCCTTCTTCCCGGCGCACACACACCCATTGGGTGAGGAGATCTACGTGCTGGAGGGTGTGTTTTCCGATCAATTCGGTGACTATCCTGCCGGCACCTACCTGCGTAACCCACCCGGTTCCGCTCACCGTCCATTTACCCGGACGGGGTGCACACTGTTTGTGAAACTTGATCAGTTTGAAACGGATGATGATGCCAAAGTGGTGCTGCGCCCGGAAGATCAGCAGTGGCGGCAGGGTATCGGCAAACTGAGGGTTTGCCCGTTGCACAGCTTTGGTACGGCAAGCACCGCACTGGTATTCTGGCCGGCAAACGAAGTCTTTCAGCCGCATGTCCATTGGGGTGGCGAGGAAATTGTCGTTATCAGCGGGATATTCACCGATGAGCACGGTGTCTACCCTGCGGGCAGCTGGATTCGCAGCCCGCATTTGAGCGAGCACTTTCCGCGTGTTGAAGAAGAAACGCTGATTCTCGTGAAAGTCGGACATTTGCCCCAAGCTAATGGAGACGGATATGGGAGACGGACAACCCGGGCGCATTGAGACCGGGTGTATTGAACACTTCGCGACCCGTTACGATCGGGTTCAAGTCAGATAATTACAGGATGATTTAAATGAAAATACTCATGGTACTTACCTCGCATGATCAACTGGGATCCACGGGCAAAAAAACTGGCTTCTGGCTGGAGGAATTCGCCGCCCCGTATTACGTTTTCAAAGATGCCAATGCCGACATCACCATCGCTTCACCAAAAGGCGGGCAACCTCCACTGGACCCTAAAAGTGATGAGCCTGATTTTCAGACCGCCGCCACCAACAGGTTCAAGGATGATCTCGAAGCGCAAACGGCATTGGCCAATAGCCTGAAACTTTCAGAGGTTTCAGCGCAAGATTATGATGCCGTGTTCTATCCCGGTGGCCATGGTCCTTTATGGGACCTGGCCGAGGACCGCGACTCGATTGCAATGATTGAAGCGATGTACGCAAAAGGTAAGACAGTTGCTGCAGTTTGCCACGCGCCGGCCGTTTTGCGGCATACCGAAACGCCAGATGGTTCACCGCTGGTTGAGGGTAAATCGGTCACAGGGTTTAGCAATAGTGAAGAAGCAGCAGTCGAGTTGACCGATATTGTGCCTTTTCTGCTGGAGAATGAATTACAACAGCTTGGTGCAAACTATTCCAAGTCTTCCGACTGGTATCCCTACACCGTCACCGACGGCAACCTGATCACGGGTCAGAATCCTGCCTCTTCGGAAGCGGCGGCGCTGGCGGTGCTCGACAGAGAGCAGCAACGCCGGAAATTACAATAAGGTTGGCAGGAGCGCGCGTATGCCCTGGGTCTATCTGACAATTGCCGGGTTTTTCGAGATTGGATGGGCCATCGGCCTCAAGTATTCCGAGGGCTTCAGCAAGCCGCTGCCATCACTGGTGACGGTGGTGGCGATGGCATTCAGCCTGTGGTTGCTGGCGCTGGCCATGAAGACGATTCCGGTCGGCACGGCGTATGCCGTTTGGACCGGTGTGGGTGCGGTCGGGGTGGCGATACTGGGGATGATCCTGTTTGGTGAATCACGGGAGTTCCTGCGGGTTTTGTGCCTGTTCCTGATCATCGCGGGTATCATCGGTCTGAAGCTGGTTTCATGAGGCTGAATGCTGAATGCGTCATTGGATACGTGACGGGACACTGGCCATGTGTGGACGGCAGGATTCCGGTATGATGCCGCGAGCCATCCGGCAGGGTTTTAATGTTCGTATATCAACAGCGGGATCGGATATATAAATGGGAAACAGAGCGGTACTTTTAACCAACCTGGGTTCACCGGACAGCACCGCTGTGGCGGACGTCCGCAAGTACCTGGACCAGTTCCTGATGGACCCTTATGTCATCCAGTTGCCCTGGCTGCTGAGGCGGTTGATCGTCAGTCTGCTGGTTTTGCCAAAACGGCCCAGGGCCTCCGCGCATGCCTACCAGAGCATCTGGTGGGAGGAGGGTTCTCCGCTGGTAGTGCTGTCGCAACGGTTGCTCGAGGCGGTCAGGAAAAAAACCGGCGTACCGGTGGCGGTGGCCATGCGTTATGGCAACCCTTCGATCGAATCACAGTTGCTGCAACTGGCAAAACAGGATGGAATTGAAGAGATATTGTTGATCCCGCTTTACCCCCATTATGCCGACAGCACCATCACGACAACTGTTGTGGAGGCAAAAAAGGTCATAGCCCGGCACGGATTGAAGGTCAAACTGACGGTCCTCAAACCTTTTTACGAGGAACCGGACTACATCGATGCGCTGCTGGCCAGTACCAGGCCATGGATCAATAAGGACAACGACTTCGATCACGTCCTGTTCAGTTATCACGGCTTGCCGGAAGTCCACCTGACAAAGGCCGACCCGACCGGCGCACATTGTTTGAAAAGCGCTGATTGCTGCCAGCTGGCATCACCTGCCCACGCCACCTGCTACCGTTTCCAGGTGCTACGCACCACGGAGCGATTTGTCGCAAAGGCGGGGCTAAGACCCGACCAGTACTCGGTCGCTTTCCAATCCAGGCTGGGCAGGGCCAAGTGGCTCGAGCCGAGCACGGTGAATACGCTGGAGAAACTCGCGCAAAATGGCGTCAAGAAACTGCTGGTCATGTGTCCGGCCTTTGTCACCGATTGTCTCGAAACACTGGAAGAAATCGCCATGCAGGGCGAGGAGACATTCAAGGCGGCGGGTGGTGAATCGCTGACCCTGATCCCGTGCCTGAACGATCACGAACAATGGGTTTCGGTGATCGCCCGCTGGTGTGAGGATTATCCGTCTTGACCCCTGGCAGCCAGGGCGGCAGGTCACTCAGTTAAAAATACGTTTTAGCAGCGACGCTGATTGACGCAGGCCTGCAATCGCGACAGTGGTCAGCAGTCCGGCCATCATTGCGCCGGTGACGCCACAGGTGAGTACGTCCTGACCGGTCAGCCACAAACCCTTGAAGCGGGTCCGTGGTCCCAGCCAGGTTTGTTGTAAGCGGACCGCGTCGTGGTCCAGGCCGTAGAGCTCACCGTGCCGGTAAGCGCAGAAATGATTGGTCGAAAGCGGAGTCGATACCTCGTAGTAGTCGACCTTGCCTTGCAGTTGCGGCAGCTTTTCATACAGGTGCCGCATCAGCCGTTCACCGAGATCGGCCTTGAACGCCTCGTAATCGTCACCGCGTTTGCCCCAGTTGGTCTGCCGCCACTTTTCGAACCATGCAAACGGCGCCGGTGCGACGATTTCGATGGTCGCGGTGCCGGGTCGCCTGCGTGTGTAATCCGGATCCTTGGCTGAAGGAAACGAAATGTAGACAACAGGGAAGGGCGCCTGCGGGTCATCCAGGAAGTTATTGACGGCGGCGTCATAATCATTGCCGGGATAGATCCAGAAATTGGTTTTCGGCAGTCCCAGCGCCTCGGCGGTCTCCTTCAGGCCGATATAGACCCCCAGGTGCGACATGCTCGGTTTGACACGCTTCAACAGCTGCCCATAGCCGGCGTTTTTCACTGTCTCAGCGGCAAGCAGGCTGTTAAATGTATTGTCGGTGCCCGCGGATGAGATCACGCAACTGCAATCGATGTGGTGACCGTCCGCCATTTCGACACCGGTGACTTGTTTCCCCTCAAGCAGGATGCGTTTGACCAGCGCATAGGTAAACACCTCGCCGCCGCTCTTTTGGATTTTTGGGATGATCGTCTCGGCGATCTTCCAGCTGCCGCCGACCGGGTAGTTGCCACCGTACATGTAGTGGCGTGCGATCAGCGCATGGACATGGAAGGCGGATTTTTTCGGTGGCAGACCCATATCGCCCCATTGGCCGCACAGCACCGCGATGAGGTCCTGGTCCTGTGTCAGTTCGCTCAATACCTCGTAGGTGTTACGGAACAGCAGCGACGGCGTTTTGAGTTTCAGATACGGCCAGGCGATAAAACGCTGCCATGGTTTGAGCAACTTGTTCACTGCGTAGACCGGCAGCGCCTTGCCCACCTGCTTGAGCAGTTCCATGTAGCGGTCGATGGCCTTTGCCTCGGCGGGAAAACGGCTGAGCAGGTTGTCGCGAAATTGCTGTTTGCCGGCAACGGCGGAAAATACCTTGTCGCCGATATAAAAACGGTCGTACTCGTCGTCCATCGGCGCCCATTTGAGATTGCCGCCGGAGAGGAAATCGAACATCATCCGGGTCTGGGTTTTCGCACTGACATCGCCGATGTAGTGCACACCGACATCCCACTCGTAACCATTACGGTCGTAGGAATGCGTGTAACCGCCGGCGGTGTAATGTTGCTCGAGTACGCAAACCTTCCAACCGAGGTCACTGAGCAACGCCGCAGTGGTCAAACCGCCGATGCCCGAGCCTATGACCACGGCATCATAGCTGCCATCCAGACGATTGGCCCGATAGCGCCGGCCAATGCGGATGGTGCTTGGGGCCAGACTGCTCACGCGAGCTTTGCTTACCAGTTCAGCAGATAGGCAAATATCAGCGGTGCGACGATGGTTGCGTCCGATTCAATGATGTACTTGGGTGTATCGATCCCGAGTTTGCCCCAGGTGATTTTCTCATTTGGCACGGCACCGGAATACGAGCCATAGCTGGTCGTTGAATCACTGATCTGGCAGAAATAGCTCCAGAACGGTGTGTCGGTCCGTTCCATGTCCTGGTACAGCATCGGTACCACGCAGATCGGAAAATCTCCGGCGATACCGCCGCCGATCTGGAAGAAACCGATACCGAGATCGGTGGCCTCGCGGGTGTACCAGTCAGCCAAAAAGGTCATGTACTCGATACCGCTTTTTGTCGTTGATGGTTTGAGTTCGCCTTTCAGGCAATAGGACGCAAATATGTTGCCCATGGTGGAGTCTTCCCATCCCGGCACGATGATCGGCAGGTTCTTTTCAGCCGCCGCCAGCATCCAGCTGTTTTTGGGGTCGATCTCGTAATACTGCTGCATGACGCCTGAGAGCAGCAGCTTGTACATGAATTCGTGCGGGAAATAGCGTTCGCCCGCGTTTTCGGCGTTTTTCCAGATCTCATGGATATGCGCCTGGATACGCCTGAATGCCTCGTGCTCCGGGATACAGGTGTCCGTGACCCGGTTAAGACCCTGCTCCAGAAGTTCCCATTCCTGCTCGGGTGTCAGGTCGCGGTAATTGGGCACTCTCTTGTAATGTGAGTGGGCCACCAGGTTCATGATGTCCTCTTCGAGGTTGGCGCCGGTGCAGGAAATGATTTGTACCTTGTCCTGGCGAATCATTTCGGCCAGCGATCTGCCCAACTCAGCCGTGCTCATCGCGCCTGCCAACGACACAAGCATCTTCTTGCCTTCCGACAAATGCTTTTCGTATCCGCGCGCGGCGTCAACCAGTGCAGCGGCGTTGAAATGCCTGAAATGCTCAAGCATGAAGTCCTTGATTTTTCCTGATTTATCCATCGTCTTTAAACTTGCAGTCCAGTAGTTTCAGTAAAATTTAAGGTCTGGAAACGGCGCAAAACCATCTAACCCGTATTCAATAACCAGATTATCCGGCGCGGAATCCGCTTACTTGTCGTAACCCAGTATGGTGAACATATCACCGACCGATTGCTCGGCGCGGTACATGTAGTCAACGATATTACCCTTTTTGTCCTTGTCGATGATCACGTGCTTGGGCGCCGGTATCAGGCAGTGCTTGATGCCGCCGTAACCACTGATCGCGTCCTGGTAGGCACCGGTGTGGAAAAAGCCGAGATACAGCGGTGTCTCATCGCCTTCTTCGATGGCCGGCAACAGTACGTCCTGGTTGAGATCTTCGGAGTTATAGTAATCCGAATGGTCACAGCTGATGCCGCCGATGTGAGCGCGCATGTACTCGTTTTCCCACTTATTGATGGGCAACAGGATGAACTTCTCGTTGATCGACCAGGCATCCGGGATCGTGTTCATCAGGCTGTTGTTGATCAGGTACCAGCACTCGGTGTCATTCTGCTGCTTCTGTTCCAGCACTTCAAAAATGATCGCACCGCTTTCACCCACGGTATATCTGCCGAATTCGGTATAGATATCCGGATCCGGCACCTTTTCGGCAGAACAGGCGTTTTTGATGTTGCTGACGATCTCACTGATCATGTATTCGTAGTTGAATTCAAAACCAAGGTTGTTCCTGATCGGCAAACCGCCGCCGATATTGAATGAATTGAGCGATTTGCTCTGTTTTTTCAGGGCGATATACAGTTCGAGTGCGCGCTGGAATTCACCCCAGTAATAAAGATTGTCCCTGATGCCCGAGTCGACGAAAAAGTGCAGCATTTTCAGTTCGACGCGGTCGTTGTCCTTGATCCGCTGCTCGAAAAACTCCTCGATTTCATTACCGCTGATACCCAGCCTGGAGGTGTGATAGGGCGACTGCGGTTCCTCCTGGATGGCCAGGCGCATGCCCACCTTAATGACGTGTTCGCCGGCCACTTTTTCGAGTTTCGTCAGTTCGTTCACGGAATCGAGCACCACCAGCACGTTCTCGAAACCCATCTCATAAAGATTGACGATCTTGCGCAGGTAATCGTTCGTCTTGTAACCGTTGTTGACGATGGAGATGCTCTTGTCGATCTTGCCGTCCTTGTAAAGGTCGAGGAGCAGGTCGATATCGAACGAAGAGGATGTCTCCAGGTGTACATCGTGTTTGAGCGCTTCGTTGACAACGTGCGCAAAGTGATTGCACTTGGTGCAATAGCAATAAAAATAACGGCCCTCGTAATCGTATTTCTTGATCGCCCGGTTAAACAGGTTACGCGCTTTCTTGATCTGGTCGCCGATCTTCGGCAGGTAGATAAAGCGGAATGGCGTGCCATATTTTTCGATCAGGTACTCGAGCGAAACACCGTGAAAGGTCAGCGATCCGTTGCGCAGATCAAAGCCTTCCTGCGGGAAATAATAGGTCTGATCGATGAGGTCAAAATAGGATTTCTTCATAAGGTTTCTGACCTGTTCATTTGTGGATAAATGCTCATTTAATTAGCAGTTTATTGGCTCTTTCCCATTCCGTTGCGCTGCTCCGGAGAGCCGGTCCACATGTGGGGGAAACGTTATATCAAATCATGCAAAGTTTTAATAGCAATAATTGGGTCAAGCATACACTTTTCCGCGAATGTTAAACGCTTCGATGCTATTGCAGCAGGATTGGTCTGCTCTATACTCGTGGTATCCATCACCACTAATGCGGAGATATTACTCATGAGTCACACCCTGAACGTTAACGGCCAGGATTATACGACCGATGCAGACAGTGACATGCCGTTGCTCTGGTTCCTGCGTGATACGCTGGAACTCACGGGCACCAAGTACGGTTGCGGTATGGGTTTATGCGGTAGCTGCACCGTGCACCTCGACGGCGCCGCGGTGCGCTCCTGCCTGGTTACCGTGGGCGATACGGACGGCAAAAAAGTGACAACCATCGAGGGCTTGTCGAAGGATGGCAGCCATCCACTGCAGATAGCCTGGCTGAAGAATAACGTCCCGCAGTGCGGTTACTGCCAACCCGGCCAGTTGATGACGGCAGCGGACCTGCTGGCCAATAACCCCACACCCAGCACCGCGCAAATCGATGCCGCCATGCAGGGCAATATCTGCCGTTGCGGTACTTATAAACGCATCCGCCTGGCGATTGCTGATGCAGCCAGCCAGATGAAGGGAGCCTGAGATGAGCACATCAAAACAGCAAGTGACAGCCATCAGTCGCCGGGAATTTCTCAAGGCCACGGGGCTTGGTGCAGGTGGTCTGCTGATCGGCGTAGCGCTGCCCTCAAGCCTGCTGGCCTCGGCCGGTGATACGGGTTCCGAACTCAATGCCTTCGTGTACATCGCCACAAACGGCGATACGACGATTTACTGCGGACGCTGCGAAATGGGGCAGGGTATCAGCACCGCGCTGCCGGCAGCGGTGGCGGATGAACTGGAAGCGGACTGGAACCGCGTTAACGTTTTGCAGGCCGACGCCAATAAAGCCAAGTACGGGCCACAGGATACCGGTGGTTCGGAAAGTATCAACAAGATGTTCGAACCGATGCGCAAGGCGGGTGCGGCAGGCAAGGAAATGCTGCTGGCCGCCGCCGCCCAGAGCTGGAATATACCGGTCGAAAACTGTTACGCAAAATCGCATGTCGTCTACAACCGTGTGGACGACCGTAGTCTCACCTACGGCGAACTGGTTGCGCTGGCCAGCGAACTGCCGGTGCCGGAAAATCCCGTACTGAAAACCAGGGACCAGTTCGTTTACATCGGCAAACCCCTCAAGCGCCATGACCAGGATGAAATGGTTGTGGGTCAGCGGGTCTTCGGTGCGGACAAGAAAGTTCCCGGGATGAAATATGCTGCTATCCGGCACGTGCCGGTCTTTGGCGGTTCGGTCAAGTCGGTCGACAAGAGCAAGGCGCTCGCCATGCCGGGCGTCGTTGATGTGGTGATCATTCCGCGTTTTGAGCAACCCTATGGCTCGGTGGGCGGTGTGGCCGTGGTTGCGGACAATACCTGGCTCGCACAGCAGGCCGTAGAGGCGCTAACGATCGAATTCGAAGCGGGTCCGAACGGTACCTATGACACCGATGTATACAAGCAGCAACTCGTCAGCAATGTCGAGGCGCCGGCCAAGGTGGAATTTGAAACAGGTTCGCTCGACCAGGCATTCAAAGCTGCCGCCAAACGGCTCAGCGGCACCTATGTTGGCTCACATCTTTCACATTCGCCGATGGAACCGATGTCCAGCCTGGTCTGGGTGCAGGCGGACAAGTGCGAGATATGGGCTTCGACCCAGGACCCGCAGGGCATCCAGAAGACGATTGGTGCTTACCTGGAGCGTGAACCCGGGGACATCACGGTGCACGTCATGGCGGCCGGCGGGGCGTTCGGACGCAAGTTCATGTGTGACTACGTCCAGGAGGCTGCGGCCTGCTCAAAGGCGACCGGTTTTCCGGTGCAGCTGACCTGGTCGCGAGAAGAGGATATGCGCACGGGTTATTATCATTCCTGCAGCGCCCAGCACATCGAAGCCTCGGTGGATGACGAAGGCAAGGTGACCGGCTGGTTGCACCGTGCCGCGTTCCCGCCCATTGATTCACTATTCAACCCGGCGGCAGTGCAGCCCTCTGCCAGTAATCTTGAGGATATCGCCAAACACCCTTATGGCATTGAAAACATGCGTGTTGAATCCGGATTGGCCCCGGCACATACGCGGATTGGCTGGTACCGGGCGGTTTACGCGATCTTCTATGGTTTCGCGATCAATGTTTTCACCGATGAACTGGCCCACGAAGCCGGCGTGGATACGGTGGAATTTTTGCGTAACATCTACGCCAACAACAAGGACCCGCAACAGCAGGAACCGGCGAAACGTTGCCGGGCGGTGCTCGACAAGGCCGCGGAAATGGGGGGCTGGGGCAAACAATTGCCCGAGGGTCAAGGCCTCGGTATCTCGGTGCACCACAGTTTTAACAGTTATGTCGCCATGGTGGTACATGTCGAGGTTGCCGGCAAGCAAGTCACCGTTCACCGCGTGGATTGCGCGGTCGATTGCGGTCTCGTGCTGAACCCGGATATCGCGACCGCGCAGATGGAAGGTGCGGTGATCATGGGGATGGGCCTGGCACTCAATACCGATCTCAGGTTCAAAAATGGTGCCGTGGTCAATTCGAATTTCCACGATTACCCGGTATTGCGTATCAGCGAGACGCCAGCTGAAATCAACGTCAGCTTTATCGGCCAGGATATCAAGCCGACCGGTTTGGGCGAGCCGGGTGTGCCGACGCTGGCGCCGGCCCTGGCCAACGCCATATTCGCGGCCAGCGGCAAGCGTTACCGTTCGCTGCCAATCAAGCTGGTTTGAAGTAAAGGGGGTCAGAGTCAATTAACTCTGACCCCGATGTTACTTTCAACTCCAGCAGTTAACTGCTTCCGGGAACACCGCGACCCGGTGTCCATGGCACGCCTGCATCGTCCAGCGCCTTGCGTAACGCGGGTAATTCGCTGCCAAAGATGGTGTCCAGTGCTGTCTTGATAGCGGCAAAATCCTGTTCGCCGATTTCCAGGCTGCGCAGGTGCGTGGGTGTCGGGCCATAGCTCGAAAATGACGTGCCCATGCGGGCGGCGCCGATACGTTGGCTGACGGAAACCGGTCCCGGATCGCCCGCCAAATCACGAACCTCGTCGCCGGACAGTTTCAGTTGCAGGTCAAGCACCTTCAATTCGAGGCTCCTGACTTGTGACCGCAAAGCCGCGCTGGCATCTGACCGCAGCAGGGTTTGCTTGATCGCCGACAACTCGATCAGCAGGGACTTCATCGCCTCGCTCGCTCCTTCAGCTTCCCGCATCAGGTTGTCAAGACTTTTTGCAAAGGCCACCACCTCGCCCGGACTGGCTGTTGCGAGGCTGTTCTGACGCATCAGTTTGACGTGGATGGCGGTCTGCAGACCTGTATCGTTGAGCACGCCGTTGACCCGTGTTGCGAGGCTGACGGTGTAGTCACCGGGTGTCGCCAGGGGCCCTGAGAATACGATGTAATTGTCACCCGGCTTATCCGACCAGGGGCTGGATTCGGGGTAGCGCAGGTCCCAGGCGACCCGGTGGAAGCCGGCCTTGGCCGGGCCTTCGAGTTTGCGCACCACTTCACCGTGACTGTCAAGTACGGTCAATACGACCGCTGGTGGTTCTTCGACCTTTTCTGCGCGCAGCGCATCCCAGCCTGGGTAAGGTGTGTCGCCGCCCTGCTTTTCTATTGCCTTTTCGCGTTCACGCCGGCGTTCCTTTGCCGTCTGCAGGTCCTTTGGCAGGTAGTAGGTAATCACCGCACCGAACGGGGGGTTGTCGGCAAGGTAAAATTCATCGCCCTGCGAGGCCTTGCTGCCGGTCTTGAATTCGCCCAGCGGCATGCGTTGCAGATACCACAGCGCGTCGCGGACCGGGAACAGCATGGTGTCGGAGGCGAGGTTTTTGGCGGTGACGCTACGCAACGGCGTGTAGTCGTCGAGAACGTAAAAACTGCGGCCGAAGCTCGCGCCTACCAGGTCGTTTTCACGTTTCTGGATGGCCAGGTCGCGGAAGGCGATGTTTGGCGTGCCGCCCGACAGCTTGGTCCAGGTGACGCTGTCAATGGTGAAAAAGACACCGAATTCGGTCGCTGCGAACAGTAACTCCGGTTTGACGTGGTCCTGCACCAGGCGCCAGGCCAGGTGACGTTCAGGCAGTCCCTTGGAGATGCTGTGCCAGTTTTGACCGCGGTTGGGGCTCTTCAGGATATAGGGTGAGAAGTCGCCGGACTTGTGATTGTCGACCACGACGTAGACCGTATCGGCGTTGAACAGGTCGGCCTTGATGTCATTGACAAAGTAACCTTCCGGCACACCCGGCAGCTTGCCAATCTCACGCCAGTTTGCGCCACCGTCTTCACTGACCTGGATACGGCCGTCATCGGTACCCGCGTAAAGCAAACCCTCCTGCAGCGGTGATTCCGCCAGCGAGGTGATGGTGCCGTATTTCGACATGGCCATCAGATCCCACGCCGAGTCGAAACTCCAAACACGGCCCATCATCGGCAGCTTCATGCGGTCGCGGGCATGGCTGAGGTCGCCGGATATCGCCGTCCAGCTGTCGCCGCGGTCATCACTGCGCCAGACCCTCTGGCTGGCATAGTAAAGCCGTTCGGGATTATGTGGGCTGATCAGGATCGGCGCGTCCCAGTTAAAGCGTTCGTTTTCCTCGCCGGCGGCGGGTTGCGGCTGGATAAAGACGATCTCGCCGGTTTTGCGGTCGAAGCGCACCAGGTTGCCTTCCTGCCATTCGCGCGTAAATGATGTCGGGGTTGGTCGGGTCTGCCGCCGACTGGTGGCCGTCGGCGAACAGGGTAACAAACCAGTCACTGTTGCGGATGCCGTTGACATTGTCGGTGCGCGACGGTCCGCCCTGGCTGTTGTTGTCCTGGGTGCCGCCGTAAATGTTGTAGAAAGGCTCGTCATAATCGACCGTAACCTTGTAGAACTGGGTGATCGGCATGTTGGCGAAAAACTTCCAGTGCTCACCGGCGTCGAATGATTCGTACAGACCACCATCGTTACCGACCATCAGGTAGTTGGGATCATCCGGATCGAAAACAACTACGTGGTAATCGGTGTGCACCGTGCTGTTTTTGAGCGGCTGCATGGTTTTGCCGCCGTCCACGGTTTTGTACAGGTTGGGCGCCACCTGGTAAAGGGTATCGACATCAAACGGGCTGGCATAGATTTCCTGGTAGTAATGCGGGCCTGTTCCGCTATACACCTCGTCGCTGCGTTTTTCCCAGCTGGCCCCGGCATCGGTCGAACGCCACAGGCCACCAGTGCGTTGCGCCAGTTCGATGGTCGCGTAAACGACGTCGGGGTTGACCGGCGAGATGCTCAGGCCGATTTTGCCCTTGTCCTCTGCTGGGATTCCATTGGTCAGTTCATGCCATGTTTCGCCGCCATCGGTTGACTTGTGGATACCCGATTCGGGGCCGCCATCCATCAATGCGGCGACATTTCGGAAACGCTGGTGCAGGACGGCATAGACGACGTCCGGGTTACGCGGGTCAAGATGGACTTCGTTGGCGCCGGTGTATTCGCCCGCTGACAGGATGAGTTTCCAGGTCTTGCCGCCATCGCTGGTCTTGTACAGACCGCGATCGCCGCCGGCGGACCATAAAGGCCCCTGTGCGGCGACGTAGACGACGTTGGAGTCACGTGGATCGACCACGATTTTGCCGATGTGTTGCGAGTCTTTCAGACCCATATTGGTCCAGGACTTGCCGGCATCGAGACTCTTGTAAACACCGTCGCCGTAACCCACGTGGCGTCCGCTGACATTTTCGCCGGTCCCGACCCACACCGTTTGTGGATCATTCGGATCGATGCTGACACAGCCGATGGAATAGGCGCCTTCGGAATCGAAAACCGGGTCCCAGGTGGTGCCACGGTTATCCGTTTTCCACACCCCGCCGCTGGCCACACCGACATACCACTGGCTGCGGTCCGTCGGATTGACGGCGACATCTGCGATGCGTCCGGCCATCAATGCAGGTCCCACGCTGCGCCATTCAAGGCCTTTCAGACTTGCTTCGTTGAGACCGGGGTTTGGTTTTTCGTCTTTTTCGGCCGCTGCCGCAATGGAGCCTATTAAAATAAATAATATAAACAGTATATTGCGAGTATAACTTGACATTACTTCTCCTTTGCCTGCGTACGTTTGCAGTGCTGGTAATTCAGGGTGTAGCCGCTTCGATGATTTCATAACTGGTGTTGATTTCCGCGAGGGCGCCCATCTGGGCGGAAGCGGAACAGTATTTTTCCATCGCCAGTTCGATGGCCTGTTTGACACGGTCCTCCCTGACCGAGAGACCCTTCACCACGAAGTGCATTTCAATGCGGGTGAAATATTTTGGCATTTCCTCGCGTCTCTCGCCGCCGACTTCCACCCAGGCGTCGACGACATGCTGACGCGCCTTTTTAAGGATCGAGACCAGGTCGATACAGGCGCAACCACCGGTACCGAGTAACAGCAATTCCATCGGCGACAGGGCGGTTTCCTTATCGCCATCGATGACCGTGCTGTGACCACTTGCGCCAGTGGCAATAAACCTGAGGCCGCCGGCCCACTTTACGCGGTGATTACGCTCCAAGATTGATCTCTCCAAGTTCAGTTCAGGTGGATTGTTTTAATTAATTCCGCAACTATAGGTTTTATCAAAAGCCGATGGGATACGAAGAATCTGCTACCATCATAGGTAGTAATTCTTTCTGCTAGCGATGATACCAATTCCGCAAGCAAATCGGCATCGATTTTGACAGGAGATTGAAAATTGACCAGTAGAGCAGAGGTTGAGTCCGTCGTTTTGAAGTTTGTTGAAGCATTGAATATTGATGACGCCAGCATTGTGCCGTTTGACAAAGCACGTCGAGTACCACGGCATGTTTTCAAGCATTCCCATCAGCGGGGAATCTGACGTGCGGGAATATATCGACCAGATCGCGCCGTTCATGCTGAATGAGAAATATGGCAAGATGATCATCGAAGGAAGTTCGGTCGCCGTGCAAACCTCGTTTGATTCTGTCAATGGAATCCACATTGAAGGGGCGTTTTTTTTCGAGGTCGAAGGCGACAGGATCAGTGACATCAGGGCGGTCTTCGATACCCGGCGTATGTTTGAAGGCAAGCAATTTTAAGATCGATCACCCTGCGGGTTGCCGCGGTTAAAACAGCGGGGACAGCCGATGATATTTGATTTGCATTCGCACACGCTGTATTCCGATGGTGTGCTGACCCCGCAAGAACTGATCTCGCGCGCCGTGGGAAAAGGCGTGGACGTACTGGCCATTACCGATCACGACACGATCGACGCCTATAGGCAAAGCCCGTTGACGCAAAGCCTGCTCAAACTTGTGCCGGGCGTCGAATTTTCGACACAGTGGGAACACGTTGGCATTCACGTGCTGGGTCTGAACATCGATCCGCTTAGCGATGCGATATTGGCCGCGGTGAAAATCCAGAGTGAAACGCGTCTGCAGCGCGCCAGGCGTATTGGAGAGAACCTGGCGAAAAAGGGCATTGAAGACGCGTTTGATGCGGCCATGAAGTTATCGCCCGGCAGTTACATCGGTCGGCCACATTTTGCCCAGCACCTGATTAATATCGGCAGGGTTGACTCGATGCACAGCGCGTTCAAAAAGTACATGGGTGACGGCAAGGCAGGGGATGTGAAGAAACACTGGGCCGAACTGCCGCAGATCATCCAGTGGATACGCGATGCCGGGGGTATCGCCGTGCTCGCCCACCCGCTGAAATACAAGTTGACCCGCACCCGTCTGAAACGACTGCTCGAAATCTTTATCGCGGCGGGCGGACAGGGTATGGAAGTGATCTCGGGTCAGCAAACGGTGCAGCAGACCCGTGACATGGCACAGTTGTGTGAACAGAAAAAACTGCTGGCGTCCTGTGGTTCCGATTTTCACATGCCCGGTAAACCGTGGGCCGAACTCGGTGTGTTTGCACCCTTGCCGAAGAATGTGGTACCCGTTTGGGACCGGTTTAGTAACTGACCGCAATCCGGCAACCATACGCAGGGTCAGGCTAACCCCCTTGGTGAACGATACGCGCCAGGTAACGGTTCCGCCCCTTTGGCCTGACCCCGGCCTGTTCAGGACCGCGGTTAAGGCCTATCATGTCAGTGGACATACCTGATCCGAAAGACATACCCACCCACAGGCAGCGGAGAACATCATGACGCTATGCCCGGTTGCCCTTGCCGTAGGCTGCAGCAAGTGCCCAATTTTTTCGATTTGCCCGGTCAAAAGCATGATCGGCGACTATACGCCAGCCAAAAAAACGGCCACCAAACCGGCCAGTAAAAAGGTCACCAAAACGGCCACCAAAACGGCCAAGTGAGCAGCGTTTTCAGCACGGTGGTTTGATTTGGCAAAGGTCGTATTATTCAACAAGCCGTACCAGGTTTTATCGCAATTTCGTGAATCCGGCGAAAGATTGACCCTGGGTCATTATTTCAGGGATCCGGCGCTGCGTGTCGCAGGAAGACTCGATTACGATTCGGAAGGTCTGCTGTTGCTGAGCGATGACGGCCGCCTGGTGCAAAAGATATCGCATCCGCGCTTCAAGCTGGAAAAGACCTACCTGGCGCAGGTCGAAGGCGAGCCCGGCCCGGATGCGCTCGCACGTCTGCGCGACGGTGTGCGGCTAAAGGACGGCAGGACGCTGCCCGCCGCGGCCAGGCGCGTCGATGAACCGGTCTGGCTATGGCCGCGGAATCCCCCGATACGTTACCGCGCCAATATACCCACAAGCTGGCTGGAACTGACCATCAGCGAGGGTCGCAACCGCCAGGTTCGGCGTATGACGGCCACGGTTGGTTTCCCGACCCTGCGGCTGATCCGGGTACGGGTAGGTGACTGGTCACTGGGTGATCTGAAACCGGGCGATTGGACGGATGCATGATTCGCTTTGCAATACCAACGAAAACGACGTTTCAATTTAATTCAGGTTCCGCAAAAAGTCTGACTGACGATCTGTTCAGGCCGTGGCGGGGTCGCGTAAACGGCGTTTTCCTCATTGTAAACAAACGGGTTTGCGAGAACATCAACGAGCCGGTTGAAGGGCCCGAAATCCTGGTATTTTTGCGCCGCTTCGATGGCCTCCTCGACCAGGTGGTTGCGTGGGATGTAGACCGGGTTGACGGCATACATGGCCTGCTGCCGTGCGGCGGCGTCTGACGGCTCCCGGTCGAGCCGTTGCCGCCAGCGCGCCAGCCACGGGCCAAACGCCTCCGGTGGTTCGAATAGTGAACCGACACCGCCACCCGATGCCGTTTCAGCTGCTACCAGGTCGGACAGACGCCGAAAGCTCAGGGTGAAATCGGCTTTTTCAGCCTGCATCAATTGCAGCAGGTCCTGGATCAGTTGCACGTCACCGGTGGTTTTTTCATTTATGCCGAGTTTTTTCAGCATGAGGTTCGTGAAAGCGGCCTGGTAGAGGTCCGGAAAAGCATCGATCGCGGCCTGTCCGGACGCCAGCGCCATGTCGGGGTCATCATCCAGCAACGGTAACAGCGCCTGGGTCAATACACTCAGGTTCCAGTGCGCGATGGAGGGTTGGTTGCCGTAGGCGTACCGTCCGCCGTGGTCGATCGAACTAAAGACCCTGCCGAGTTCAAAATCATCCATGAAGGCGCAGGGTCCGTAATCGATCGTCTCGCCCGAGAGCAGCATATTATCGGTATTCATGACACCGTGGATGAACCCAAGTGACTGCCACTGGGCCACCAGGCTGGCCTGGCGGGCGATGATACCATCGAGCATCGAACGCACCGGGTTTTCAGCTTCAGCCGCCTGCGGGTAGTGGCGTTGAATGACGTGATCGACGAGGACCCCAAGGGCGTCGTTGTCCCGACGCGCGGCAAAGAACTGCAATGTGCCGATACGGATATGACTCTGCGCGACACGTGCCAGCACGGCGCCGGGCAAACGGCCTTCGCGTATGACCCATTCCCCGCTGGAGACCGCGCCGAGCGTGCGACTGCTCGGCACGCCCATTGCCGCCATGGCCTCGCTGACAATATATTCACGCAGCACGGGACCCAGCGGCGCACGGCCGTCGCCGCCACGCGAGTACGGTGTGCGGCCCGAACCTTTCAACTGGATATCGTAACGGACCCCGTCCTCGGCGATGACCTCACCGAGCAGGATCGCACGCCCGTCCCCAAGTTGCGGATTCCAGCCACCAAACTGGTGACCGGCGTATACCGCGGCAAGCGGTTCGGAGCCCTCGGCGATATGGTTGCCGGCGAGGAAATCAACACCCTGTTCGGATTCCAGCCAATGCGGGTCAATTCCCAGTTGGCGGGCCAATGGATGATTGACTCGAATCAGGCCGGGTTTTGCAACCGGCACGGGCATCTGGCGCGTATAAAAACCGCTCCCCAAGGCGGGCGTAGCTGTTATCGAAAGGCAGGGGTAAGTTGGAATCCATGCTTCCAGAATACCCCAGTCAGGCTGGCAGTGGCCAGATTGGGTATAGGGCTAGGATTTTTTCTTGGCTTTCTTGGCTGCTCTTTTTTCCTTAAGTGACAAAACGGGTTTCTTTTTTGACTCTTTAACGCCCTTCTGTTCTTTATTTGACATAAGTTGTGCTCCTGGCGGGAATAAAGATGGATGCAATATGCACATTCCATACGGTAAAAATACATCAAAAATTTTAAAAACAATAGCTAAATTATCAAATTCGGACGGACGGAACCACGCTAGCGAAGCCGGTTACGGGCGAATCAATTCCGGATTTGATGTTATCCTGCATGACCGGTCCGGAAGCAGCGGTTTTTGGTATCCTCGCCGGGCCAGACACAGACAGCCGTTTTGCAGGGATAAAGCATGAAGCGCCGCTCTCAAAAACCGTCCACACAGGCACGCAACATTGAATTTGAAATCGAGCATATCGATCCGCTCGGCCAGGGGGTTTCAAAGCAGGGCGCCAGCGTGACGTTCGTGGCCGGTACCCTGCCGGGTGAAACTGGTGTTGCGACGGTGTACAAACGCGCCAAGAGCGTCCAGTTTGCGCGCCTGGAGCGTTTGCTCAAGCGCGCTGAGAACCGCGTCGAACCGGAATGTCCACATTTTGACCGCTGCCCCGGTTGCCAGTTTTTACATACCGATTACGCCAGCGAACTGGATTACAAGAAGGCTACCCTGGAACGCTACCTGGGTCCGCTGGGTGTTGGTGGGGAACAGATTGAAGTGGTTTCCGCACCACGCAGGCTTGCCTACCGTAACCGCGTACAACTGCATTACCGGCACAAGTATATCGGCATGCTGGACACCGTCAGCAACGAGGTCCTGGAGATACCGCGGTGCAGGATCATCAGGCCGGAACTCCAGGCTGCCTTTAACCAGCTTTACGCGGGTGACTGGATACGGGATCACCCGGGGCATGGCCACTGCGAGCTATATTTCAAATCGGGCGAGGTCAGTATCCTGTGGGATGGGGGCTACGCCCACGGCGGTTTCTCCCAGGTATACGAGGAGATGAACCTGGTCTTGCAGGAGCGGGTGCAGACATTGCTCGCAGACCTGGGGAGCAGACGTCTGCTGGATATCTTCTCGGGCAGCGGCAACCTGTCCGACGCCTTTGCCGCGTCCGGCGGTGAACGGGTTATGATCGACAGCTATGCCGATCCTGAAGGTGCCGCCAATCGTGACAACTTTTACCAGATGGACCTGTACGATGACCAGACCCTGCCGAATTTCACGCGCAGGGCAGGCGGCACGGATTTTGATACCCTGTTGATCGACCCGCCGCGCCGGGGCTTTCCAGGGCTGGACAAGTGGCTGAAAAAAATCAATCCACGTTACGTGCTGTATGTCAGTTGCGACCCCGCCAGCCTGGCACGTGACCTGCGCGGACTGGAAGCCCGCTTCCGTATTGAAACCGTCCAATTGCTGGATCTGTTTCCGGCCACTGCGCATTTTGAGACCTTTGTCGCACTGCATATGCGCTAGCTTGAGGTCTTGCGACGTCTGCGTGCATTTTTCCTGGAAGGTAAACTTACGAATTATTTCCTGGCGGCGGCAGTCTAACGGTACTGAGACCGGTGTTTCAGATATGCCCCCTGATCCCACGAATAGTTCACAAGAGAAAATATCATGAAGCTGACCCCAGTCGTTTTATCCTCGTTGGCAATAATTTTTACAACGGCGCTATATGCTGAAGATGAAGAAGTTATCCAGTTCGCCCAGGCGCCGGTTGTTGTTCAGCGTTCAATTTTGCAGCAGGTTGCTCTGGAACATATTAAAAAAATCGAACGGATAAGCGACGAGGGCAATACAAAGTACGAAGTAGAAAGCGTGGCTGAAGGAGTCTCGAGGGATATTTCATTTGCGGAAAATGGGCAATTGCTTGAAATAGAGACAGGGACTTCATTAGAAGCGCTTCCTGCTTCAGCAAAAACAGCGATTACAAATGAATTTCCTTCTATAAATATCCATGAAATCGAAAGTGTACAGCTGTTTTATTATGAGGTTGAAGGTCAGGTTGATGGGAAAACAGTCAAGTTTAGAGTACTCGCAACCGGCGACATTGAAGATTCTGAAAACAGCGAAGTTGATGATGGTGCAAATTAATCAGTGTCAAATTTGGCATCCCTCCAATTGACAGGCACCAATTCGGGTGTGTCAGGAACGGGTAGCAGGTTTGCGCCGGGTAATACACGAAACAGCTCCATCTTTTTTTCCGCTTTCACGGTTAAAATATGTTCAAACCACGGGGTCTCCGGATAGGGTATGAGTTTATCAACCTGGGTCAGATCTCCGTTACCGGGTTGTGCAAGATTGGCTTCCGCGACCAAGCAGATAATCACCCTCGCGTATCTCGCCTGTGTGAATTTTCCGGTAAAGTTCCCGGCTGGATTTGACATAGTCCATCGGCGCGCCCAATTCGTATAGCGTCAGCGACCTTGGCCATTGAAAATGCACCAGGTTGCCTGCTTGGTGGGCCATGGCTTCTTTTATTTCAGCAAAACCGTCGACATGTGCGATCCTGCCAGAGTAAAAAGGCAGGAATAACACCACCGCTACACTCCAGCAGACGATCAGCGCTATCGCCCATCCCCTGACATGCTTTACGGCGCGCTCGAGTGGCGTGTTCAGTGCGGCTGCCAGACCAAAGATACCCAGGGCCAGGAAAGCCGGTGCCGCGGGCAGGATGTACTTGCCCTGTTTGGATACGGAAAATGAAAAAAACAGGAATGTATAAACTGCCCAACTGAACATCAGTCTCTGGGGTAATTTGCGCAGGTTTTTCATCACGGCCCACAAGCCTGCCGGAACAAACACAGACAGGGGCAGAAGACCGACCAGGACCGACTGGAAATGATACCACCAGGGCTGTTCATGACCGCCCAGCCCGCTTAAATAGCGGTTGAAATTCTGGTAAACAAACACGGCCTTGACATATTCCCAGCCGTAGTAGTAAGCGGATGCCAAATACCAGGGGATCAGTGTTAAAAACAGCAGCACAAGTCCACGAAACCAGGCCAGGGTTTTCAACTGAATCACGAAATCACGCATTATCCCGCGTATTGTCGTCCCCGTTTGGCGGTTGAAAACTGCATCGAGAAAAACTTCCAGCATCATGGCCGGCAGGGTACAGGCAATCCCGACCGGACCTTTGGCCGCCGCTGCAAGGGCAACCCCCGACCAGAGCGCCCAGGGGAAGTGACCCCGGTTCAGACCGAGCCGTACTTTTGTGAAACCAACAAAACTGATCAGTACGCCCGTGATCAGAAGCGAATCTGTTTGAGCTGTAAAGAAGTGCCACAGGATCGCCGGCAATGCGGCGCCGAGGATCGGCACAATGTAGCGTGGCCATTGATTAAACAGCAGTGATTGCAACCTGGAGAGATACAGGACCCACACGAGCAGGGAAATGTAACAGGGCAAGCGAATCGCAGCTTCGATTGACAGGCCGAGCTTTACAGAAATGATGGCAAGCCAATATAGCAACGGCGGGTATTCCACGTAGGGAATGCCGTTTTTGATCGGTATCAGGTATTCGCCCCCGGCCATCATTTCAGAAATTACTTCGGCGAAGCGCGGTTCCATCGAGGGAATCAAGCCGTGATTGAACAGACCATTTACATACACGATCGCCAAACCGGTTATCAGCAAAGTCATTGGGGATGTTGACCTGATCAACTGCTTTAAGGTGTTCACTGGTCTTCCATTTTCAGGTGGGGTTGTGTTTATGACGATGCGGGCTTGGCAGTACTTATAACATTGATTTTCACTGTGATTTAGACTGTAAAATTCAATAAATCATTCGCAGATGTCCCTGGTCAAAACAGACAACACCTCCCGGTCCTGGCATTTTTTTGCCAGTCGAGTGCCGGCTTGGGTGTTTGCAAACGTTTTTGTATGAAATGCTACCGGGTTCCGTAGGCACATTTCAGTTTCATTAAAGTCAGACTTCCGGATTCTGAAGTAACGCTCTAAAATCACAGCTTTTATTGATAGAGAAATTGCTATATTCTTAACTTTTACCGGCATAACAGCCCAATTTGCGAAAATTATGAGCCAACGGCGTATTTACGAATTTAACTACGGTGACTTTTCAATGATTCTGCGCAAGGCAACCTTTGCGAAACAGAAAATTGAAAAGACAAATAAGGACGCCTGGACGAATTACGTCAGAAAGCACAACGTCCCGGAAGCGGCCATATTATCGCGGGGAAAAACCGCAACGATGACCGGCGAAGTTGACGGCGTCATCATCGAGGGTGCCGGAAGCTCCGATGGCTACTACGTTTATTCGCAGGACGAACAGATCTGTTTGAAATTTGAGCCAGGCGATGAGTAGCTTGTTGCGAGACAGGGTACAACCAGTTTTCGCGTCAAATCAGAACGGTTAATTCGAAACCGGTCAATCCAAACGCTGAACCCGGTCCGGGGTTGGCATTAAAACTCCCAGAACAGGCCAATCGACGGAATGATGGGAAACCAGTATTCCGTATTGCCATTAAGCGACGTGTTTCCATCAGGCCCCTGCACCAGGGTGTATTCGGTGCAACAGGGGTTGTCCCGGTTGGTGCTGTTGATAACCTCCAGGAAAGCCGTCAGCTGGCCAATGTGCACGTCAAAATGCCGGCTGATGCGAAAGTCCAGGTTGGCGAACGCAGTGAAACGTTCGGCATTTCGCGGCCCCACTACAAGCACCGGTTCAGCGGATGCGGCGGTGTAGTCCAACGCCAGCGCCGTCGTCGGCCAACCCGTGTGTATACGTGTTGCAAAGCCGATTTCCCAGGCGTCTTTTTGCCAGCCCAGGCCGAACTGCAGCGCATGTAGTTGATCCCAGCTACGCCTCTCTGAAACGCCATTGATGTTATCGGTAGCCCTGGACAACGTGTAGGATGCCCACCAGCTGAAATCTTCATCCGCACCGTATTCGACGCTTAACTCCAGGCCTTTCGCATCGGCGGACAGTGGATCCAGCCGGACCCTGTCGAGTTGGAATTCGGGTGCGACCTGCATCGGGTCATACAGGTTCTCAAACCGGGGCGCGAGCCTTTTGTAACGTTTGTAATAGGCTTCCACGCGGAACTCGTAGCCTGACGGATTCGTCCACTGGTAACCGGCAACCGCCTGGTCGGAATACTGGGGTGCAAAAAAATGGTCGATATCGTCCTCGACCTGCATTTCCTGGATGCGCTGGGCCTGGTAAAACCTGCCCAGGCTGAAGCGTAATTCCTGCCCGCCAGCAAATGTATACAGCGCGCTTGCGCGTGGGCTCAGCTGGCTCGAAAACTCCGGCACGGTGTAGGTTTGCTTGTCCCAGCGCATACCAAGATCCAGCGATAGCCGGTTGTTGATGTTGAATTGATCGGAGATAAACACCGCATAAGCGTTGCCTTTCAGTTTCGCATTGACCACGTAGGCAACGGGGTTTTGTACACCTGCATAATCACTGACAGGTACAAAATATTCTGCCTGACCGGCGTAGTTGTAATCCGCGCTCTGATGGCTGAATTCGAGGCCCCAGCGCAAAATGTGACCACTTGGAGCAGCGTATTGCATGGCATGCTTGAGGCTATTGACCGTTACCTCCCGGTTGTCGCGAACATTGGCCAGCATTTGCAGGGGGTCGTTGACGGACGCGAGACGATGGTTTGAAAAATAACTGGAAATAAACGACGTGTCGGCGGAAAGGTTATCACCCCACGAATTCTCCATCCGCAACCAGGCAGATTGATTCCGCGTTTTGCTGTCTGAAGATTCCAGTTGATCTGGATTATTTTCGGTAAAGATGAGTATTTCATCATCCGTGTACAATGCATTAAATGATATTCGCGTGTTTGCACTGGGGTTAAATCCGAGTGCTGTGAAAACATCGATGTATTCCGGGTCGCCAAATGACGGATTCAGGACCAGGTTGAGGTTGCTCCGCCGGGCCGAGACCAGCCAGTCGTAGCGCGCGTCCTTGCTATGGCCCGAATTCAGCGCCGAGGTATAAAAAAAGCTCAATCCCAATTCCGTGTGCAGTGCTTCCCCGGGTATCTTTGATTCCAACCTGGTGATGCCGCTCATATCACCGCCGTACTCGATCGGTAATCCCCCCGTGTAGACCTCGATGCTGGCGATCGCGCGGGCATCTATGGAACTGAAAATGCTGTGAAAATCGCGAATGTGAAAGGGTTCGAGTAACTGCGCACCATTGAGATAGATACTGGATTCATTCAACAGACCGCCTCTGAAATGGGATCTTGCCGAGAAACCGCTCGTCGCGATTCCTGGAAGGCGGTGAACCGAGCGGATCGGGTCCTCGGCCGAATGCGGCAGGGTCTGCATGGCTTTCTGGTCGATGACAAATTTTGAGTTGGACTGCAGCAGGTAGCGACTGGCGGAGACGGTCATCGTCTCAAGTTCGCGCTGTCCCGCCTGCAAATCGATGACCAGGGATTTCGTCTTGGTCCCTTCAACCTGGACAACATACCTGCGGGCGGCAAACCCCGGCAGTTTCACCCCGATGACGTACTCACCCGTTTTGGATGGGAAAAACTCATACAACCCGGGGCCGAGTTGTTCGCTGTGATCCACGCCTGGCTTGATACTGACATTTAACGCATCAAGCGCACCGGCGTCAGGCGGGTTGCGGACAATCACCAGCAACGGCGGTGTTTGCGGCCCTGCGTCATCCGGGGAGATTTTAACCACCAGGTAAATACCATCCACGTAATTGAGTTTCAGACCGTGCGGGCTAAGGATTTCTTCAACGACCTGTACCGGGTCATGGGCAAGCGGTTCATCTTTAACCAGCATCGTGGGGGGTATAAAGTTTGTACTGAAAAGCAGGTTAAGACCCTGCTGTGTATAGGCTTCCAGCACCTCCTGCACGGGCTTGCCCTGTAACGGCGGAAGCGGACCGTCGCCGGAATCGGCCAGCGTGTTGGCGACAGGGAATGGGAAACCTGTAAACAGCAACACGACAATTATTGTGAGGGTGCGAAAAATCGCCTTATCTGCCATCAGGACGTCAGTTGGAGTATTTGGAGGTGAAGATTTTACAGTATTTAGCTCAGGACACCTGAATAAAGACGCCAAGAAATGGCACTTTCGTGGCCTGGGATTGCAGAATTGACCTGTCTAGCAGGGCGAAACCGACGCTGTGCGGCTATGCAGGACCCACACCTGATGCAGAACGCTTCCGCCGATGTCTTGTCACGCGGTGGCCGTCAGGGTGCGCCGGCGATGGCAATACCGCTAGAGAGGTTTGAGTAGGGTTCCTTGATGATGACCATGTGGCTCGGACCCCTGTAAACAACGGTTCCATGCAATGCGTCCATGTGCTTTTCATCAAAGTTATCGACCCTTGCGATCAGCACCGCCGATGGAAGTCGCGCCCATATTTTTTCAAGCTGGTCGAAATTCTCGATAAACAGTTCGGGTTCCGAATCAACACCCATCTGGAGTTCACTTGGGCGGCCAACCAGCCTGATGGGTTTGCCCAGGTAGAATGCTGCCGACCTGGGAAAAGTCTCGTATGAGAATATCGGCGTGTCACCCGCAGCGGATGCTTCGATGGCATTGGCAAGCAGGTGGCTGGAACGGCTGGCAGTTATCGCGTTCATACCCTGGTTGACGAGTTGCATCGATCCCATTGACAGGAAGGCCGCAATGGTAAAGGCAAGCAGCGGTTTTTGCCTGAGCACAAACAGGCTTGATGCGGCAAGCAAAAATATCAGGCCGCCTGCCAACAGCCAAGGTTTGTAAGCGATCCATTCGGATAATGGGTAAAACCTGCTGGCCGCGCTTTCCAGGTTCAGTGACAGCACCACCAGTGCCAGCCCCATTCCGGCCAGCATCCAGCGATCGGCCCCGCTAAATTTTCCAAGCGCCATATGACGACCCGAGATGATGGCAATAACGGGAATTACCGGCAGGATATAACCCGGCAACTTCGACTGTCCCAGCGAGTAAAAGCAAAAGGTGACGACTGCGAAGGTCCACAGGAACCGTTCAGGATTGAAGCTGCCCGGATTGGATGGTTTCCAGGAAAAGCCCGGCCGGAAGACCGATTTCATGCTTGTCACCAACCATGGACTGACACCCAGCAACAGGAAAGGAATAAAATAATAGATGGGTCCTGTGCGACCGTGAACCTGGCTTGTATAACGGTCGAAATGCTCGTGTATGAAAAAGAACTTTGCGAATTCCGGGTTGGCGTAGCTCACCGATATGAACCAGGGCGCCGCGATCAGCAGGTAGAGGAAAAGACCCTTGAACAGGTGTAGTTTTTTCCACAGCTCAGCGTCACGCTGCCAGATGCTGTAAACCAGCACCGTCATCGCGGGCAGAGCCACTGCGACCAGACCCTTGGTCAATGTGCCCAGCGCCAGCGCGGCCCAGGCCAACAGCATCCAGTTCCGCGTCTGCTTGACGTTGCCGCGATCGAGTTGTGCGATCACCAGGCTTCCGATCCCGGCCAGAATGAACGCAGTCAGCGACATGTCCAGCGTCACAAGGTGTCCAAAGGTGAAAACCATCATGCTGCTGATGGTGATCAGGAAGGTATAGAAGGCGGCCTTTCTGCCGTATAGCCGGAACGCGATAAACATGACGAACAACGCCGTGGCAAATCCCGTCAAGGCGGTGTAAAGCCGCGCGGTCGCGTTGCTTTCACCGAGTAATTCGTAAATTGCAGCCGTCCCCCAGTATTGAAGAACCGGTTTTTCAAAATACTTGAGACCATTCAGACGTGGCGTCAGCCAGTCGCCGGTGGCAACCATTGCGGCAGGTATTTCAGCGTATCTTCCCTCGTCCGGATCGAACAGGTCACGGTGTCCCAGCATGCCAAACCACAGGACAGCGAATAGCAATAAGGCCAGCATGGCCAGAAATGTCCTTTTTTCTATTGCTGATACCATATTTGGGTTTCCGAGCCAGGTTCTTCTGCGTGATAGGGAACGCGTACGTTACGCACGCCAACTTTCCTGTTGGACTGCGTTGCGTGGGTAATCATTCAAAATAGTTAATACAACAGGCAGATTTGCAGCAACACCCGTGCGGAATTGTGACAAGTGCAATACTGCCGGCGGGTTCAAACGGCGGCGAAGAACCTTTTGTTTGCCATTTTAGGTAGAATGAAGCTTCCGCATTTTCGAGAATTTATCACAATGGCATTGACGCGAAGAGGTCTGCTTGGTTTATCCCTCACATCGGGCGCGATGGTGTTCGTCGCACCCCGGTTATTTGGAGATGATTTGTCAGTGTCGCTTTATGCAAACAACATCATCATCGACGGTCTTGGTTTTCCGGGAGGTCTTTCAAACGATGAGGAGGCCCTTCTCAGCCCCCTCGAGCTTGAACAGGTGACCCAATCGGGCCTGACGGCGGCCCATCTCACGGTTGGCGCCGTGGGTACGATGCCACCGCTGGAGGCGTTTGAAAAGATCGTCAGGGACATCGCCAGGTGGGATCAACAGATCGATGATAATCCAGGCGTCCTGTCCCGTGTACGCCAGGCTGGCGATATCCGCTCAGCAAAATCCGCCGGCACGACCGGCCTGGTCTACGGTTTGCAGGATGGTGTCTCATTCGAGGATGACCTGGACCGGCTTAAAACCCTGCATCAACTGGGTATCCGTGTTATCCAACCGACCTACAACCGGCGTAACCTGCTTGGCGACGGTTGCATGGAACCGTCTGACGCGGGTCTGAGCCTGGCCGGCATGGAAGCGATCGAGCGTATGAACAGCCTGGGAATCATGGTGGACATGAGCCATTGCGGCAGACGCACCACCGCCGACGCCATTGCCGCCTCCAGTCGGCCGGTCAGTTTCACCCATACGGGGTGTTATGCGCTGGCCGAACATCCGAGACACCGGACCGACGAGGAAATAAAGGCGGTTGCCGACAGCGGTGGCGTGGTCGGTATTTTCATCATGCCTTACCTTGCCAGGGGCGAACAACCGACGGCAGCGGATGTCATCGCGCATATCGAGCATGCGCTGCAAATTGCAGGTGAAGACCATGTTTCCATTGGCACCGACGGCACCGTGTCCCCGACTGAACTAAGCGATGAATTCATCGAACAATTCCGTAAAACGACCGCCGAACGTAAACGGCTGGGCATCGCCGCGCCGTTCGAAACCGAGACCGGCTACCTGTTCGCCAATGATCTCAATACGCCGCGCCGTTTTGAAACACTGAGCCAGCTTCTGCTGGAGCGCGGTCACAGTGAGGACCGGGTCAGAAAAATAATGGGCGCGAACCTGATGCGTGTGTTCAGCGAGTCCTGGAGTTGAACAGTCGAGTCTGAAAACTGAGCGGATCACGGCAACGGCACCAGGTGATAATTCAGGGCCGCTAATCAGGCTTACACGTAACGTTTGCAACGAAACACATGGGTTACTGGAGTTTTATGTTGAATGATTTTCCGCATGAGTTACTCGAAGACGCACGGGAACTGGCAAGTTATTGCGGATGGAGTGAAGAGGTTTACGCTGATTTCCTGGCCTGCCAACGGGGCGTAATGAGTTCCGCGGAATTTCACAGCAAATACCAGCAACAATGCACGATCATGTCGGTCGACATGACCGGGTTTACGGTCAGCGCCATGAAAATCGGCGAGTTGCAGAGTATGCTCAGGATACTGGATGCCCAGAAAGTCTGTATCCCCGTGCTGAAAAGCTTTTCCGCCCGGCTGATACGCTGCTTTGCAGACGACGTCGTTGCTGTTTTCGATGAGCCTGATCATGCCATTGATGCAGCGTTCGAGATTCACCGGCGCGTGGATCTTTTCAATGACTCACCACAGGCGTCAGCTAACCCGGCGCAGTGCTGCATCGGCATCGGCCACGGTATGGCTTTTGCGATAGGACCCAACCTGTCCCAGGGCGACGAGATGAATCGTACGTCTAAACTCGGTGAAGACATTGCGCGTGCCAATGAGACCCTGGTAACCGAACGGGCTTACGCTGCACTCAAAGCACGCGCCGACATACACTTCGAACTTCAATCCGGTGACGACCAGTTGTTTGCTTTCTACCGGGCAACACCACTATAGACCAGCAAGCTATCAGGGGCTGAGATTTGCCGGAACCCGGCACGGTCTGCAGATCTTGACAAGCGGCAACTGCGGTTTATTGCTGCGCAGAAAGATGAATTATGCCGTCTTCCTCGCGCCAGCTTAACTCGTTGGTCTGTAAAACCAGGTTCAACGCAAGCAAGGGCGCCTGATCGACACTACCGTGCATCACGGTCCGGTCGGCAATCTCTTCCGCGGTTTTTGTATCGAACAGAATTTCCTTGCCGGACTCCCTGCCAACCCAGGTCAGAAAATCATTCAGCGTCTTGCCTTCAAGGACCAACGTTGGTGCCAGCTGTTCTGCCCATTGCCAGTCGGGACCGTAGGTCAGTATGCTCTCGTGGCTGACTCCATCAGCGTTATCCAGTGTGGTCTGCTGTCCCTTATGCGTCACAATAACCTGCTTGTCATTGTCAATGGCCACGGCGCCTTCGCGGACTTTTACCTGCAGTTGCGCAGCATCACTGGTAACCATGAACTGTGTGCCGACATGGCTGACGGAGCCGAAACGGGTAACGACGTTAAAATCCACCTTCGATGGCGCCCCGCCGGGTCCGGTTGGAATATCGACATAAATTTTGCCGCTGACCAGTTCGATTTCCGTACTTGAATTCAGGTGGAGTTCCGTGTTCTGAGCAACACGGACCATGGTACCCCGGCCCCAGTTGATCGATACGCCCGAGTTTGCCGCAGTAAGCAACGATTGCGCCGGGAATAGGGGACTGGAGGTATTTCCGGCAGCAAGCTGTATATGCTCATTGCCTTGAACGAGGGTTACCGATCCCCGCTGGTTTTCGACCAGTCCGAGTGGATCTGTCTCACCGCTGATTCCCGGTAGTTGAATGAACAGGGGACCGATCAGCAGGGCCATCAGGACGGAGGCTGCCAGTGACCAGTAAACGATCCTCTTGCCCCGTTTTTTGCTGGTGCGCAGTTGCTTCCAGTCCTGCAGGGCATGCTGGTAAACGGCCTGTTCGACGGCGGCCGGTGGCGCGGGTCTGGAGGCCACGTTGCGGAATGTCGACTCGAACGGATCAGGACTGGAATCCATCGGTTCATCCTTACCGCTATTCACGTGCCTTGCTCCTCTGTCCTGCGTCTGATTCGCCTGATCATGCCAGTTCACCATGGAGTTCCTGGAAGGCCTGGCGCGCCCGGAAGAGAATCGACTGGGTCGCCGAGTGACTCATGTTGAGCCGTTCGGCAATCTGTTTCAGCGATAGTCCCTCGATATATTTCCACTCGATCACATTGCCATAAAGGGCGGGCAGGCTGTCGAGTACCTGGTGGATCGTCCGGGTCGCCTGGTCGCGATTGTAGATATCCTCAGGCTGATCCGGCAAAGGTGTTTCAGCAGCCTGCAAGGCCATGTCAATATCGGATAGGTCACCGCCCGGTACCAGGACCTGCTCTTCTTTTGCCTGCTTTTTCTGCAGGTCGAATATCTCGTTTTTACAAATGGAGCACATCCATGTAAACAGGGAAGATTCAGCTCTGTATTTGTCTATATTCAACATAGTCTTTGTCAAAGTGCTTTGCACAATCTCCTGTGTAGCATTTTGGTCGCCAGCCAATCGCTCAATTGCGAAGCGATACAAGCGAGGGAAATAGTCGTCAAAAAATCGCTTGAAATCGCTTTCGTCCCCGGCCAAAAGTGCACGCGCCTGCTTTTTATCGTTTAAGTACGTTAGCACGTGCTGTTTTTAGCCTTACTGTTCAGTCGGACGGTTTGCAGAAAGAAATCATTCATAAATTGTTAAATGAAAATTGTGAAAAGGCAGGAATATCCCGATGACAATAGCGTAAAACACTGCCAAACGCATCGCCCGGGTCCGGTACCGATTGCCGAACTGCTTGCAGGCACACTCAAACGAGGGTTCAGAGATGGCGTTTATACCCGGATTTCCATCGTCCGGCAGTGGCCAGATATTACCCTCCTGATTCACCTTCACGCCAGTGCTGCCGCATGCTGTTCCGGTCAATACCAAACAGCTTCGAATGATTTGTGCGCCTCGCACAGTCTAAAAACTGACCCTCACCCCGAGTCGCAGGTGTCGCCGGTTCAAATTTGCACACGGACAAAAAGAATATGTCGAAGTTGAAATACGGGTTTCTGTTTAATCACGATGCGATACACCAGGTGGCGCATATCGCACCGATCATGCTGGCATTGAGAAAAGCCGATCCGCAATCCACCATCATTGCAATGGTTTCGTCCATCGCCCAGGCCGAGACGATCGAAAAAATCGTGGGTGGTGCAAGAAGCCAAAACATCGACATCGAGTTGCTCGAATTGCCCATATCGCTGCAATGGCTATCAAGAGCGCTCAACAGGTTTTTACCCGCCCAGCGTGTCCTCGTCCTGAAGCGTTTCAGCGCATACTTTTCAACATTTGATTGCCTGGTGGTCCCCGAGATGACCAGTACGCTGTTGAAAACCCGCTTCAATATGCAACACACACCGCTGATTCTTTTTCCCCATGGGGCGGGTGATCGTGCAGTAGGATTCTGTAAAGAAATCAAGCATTTCGACTACGTATTATTGTCGGGGTCGAAGATACGTGAGCGGATGCTAAGTAAAGCACTGATACGCCCGGACAATCACAAGGTCGTCGGCTATCCGAAATTTGAGGCGGTCAATGCACAGGGTTGCAGGAAGAAGCAGTTCTTCGACAATGACAATCCCACGGTCGTCTACAATCCCCACTTCGATGCAAGACTCTCATCCTGGTACCGTTTTGGGGAAGACATACTGGCGTTTTTCGCCGCCAGGCCACATCTGAACCTGATTTTTGCGCCGCACATCATGCTGTTTAAAAAGCGTCTGCATATTTCATTACAGAGCGGCAGTTTCAGGCTGACAAAACATATCCCGGCAAAGTATTTCGAATGTCCCAATATCCATATCGACACGGGCAGTTCCGCCAGCGTTGACATGACCTACACACGCAGCGCCGATGTCTACCTGGGTGACGTTTCCAGCCAGGTGTACGAGTTTCTGATCAGACCCCGCCCGTGTATTTTTTTAAACAGCCACGCGGCAAAATGGAAAAATAACGCCAATTACAAACACTGGAATCTCGGGCCTGTCATTGACTCGCTGTCTTCGCTCGACCGTTTGTTGAGTTGTAGTCCAATCGCGTCACACGAGCAGTTTATCGATCGGCAGTTGATGGCGGCCCGGGAGACTTTTGACACAACTGAAGTTGCCTCGTCGACACGTGCCGCCAATGCAATCGTTCACTACATCCGCGCAAATCCCGCCGTCAAAGCCAGCCCGTCGAAGCCAATCACGCGACCTGCGGGGGTTTACGTTGCCTATGACCCGAGCGGCGCCGGTATACTGAATTAGGGAGAATTTGCATTCAGGAAATCCATCAATATCGTTCATGTGACTAAAAGATAGGCGCATGGATCAGGGCATCAATAAGCGCTTCGATACGCCAACCCCCGCACATCAACCAGCATCGCCTGGTGTGGGGTGGTTGTCTGATTTTGGCCTGTCCACCCTGCGGCGCTGGTTCCGGGACGAATCCGTTCGGCGGGTTTATTCCGTTGCAGCCAAACTTTTCCGCGGCAGGTTGCTGGCCGGAATCGTCAGCCTGGCTTACCTGACGGTGACGGCGAAAACGCTCGGTGTCGCGCAGTTCGGTGTCCTGGTCCTGATCAACCTGGTGGTGGTGACCATCGGTGACCTGGCGATTTTCCCCGGATGGTACGCGGTGATCCGCTTCGGTATCCCGGGCTTCAAAAATGCAGGCTCGCCCGAATTCAGAAAACTGCTGAGCTTTGCCACCTGTCTTGAGCTTTGCAGCGGTATCGCCGGGGTGCTGATCGCTTTGCTGGTTGCGCCAAGGGTTGCGCCGATGGTGGGCATCCCCACGCAGGCGATACCCTTGATGCTGGTATTCAGCCTGGCTGCTTTGACCTCGGCCCGCTCAACGCCCGCGGCGATCCTCTACCTCGGTGAGAGATTCAATTTATTGTCGATACAGCAGGCACTCGCCGGCCTGGTCAGGCTAACGGGCGCGATCGTGGCGAGCCTGACCGATGCCGGCCTGACCGGTTTCGTCTATGCCTGGCTGCTTGCCAACCTCGCCGAGGCGGGTCTGATGTGGCTGTTTGCACTGCTGGAACTCCGTCGCAGGGGCATACTGAAATCGATGTTTGTGTCACCTTTCGGTATCGGCAAAATTTACCCGGATATCTGGCATTTCTCGATCAACACAAAACTTAACAAGTCGCTGGAGGACGTCAGCCCACGGATCACACCCTTTGCGGTCGGCATGGTGCTGGAACCGATGGCGGTAGGTCTGTATCAGGTGGCATTCCGGCTTGGCATGCTGTTGTCACAGCCGATCATCGTTCTCGTCGGCACGGTTTATCCCGAGCTGACCCGGCTGGTCAGGGCTGGTAACCTGGCGGCTGTCCACCGGGTCGTATTACGCTCCGGCCTGTTCGCAGCCGCCTCCGGGTTGCCCATTTTTCTCGTTTCCTGTTTTATGGAGACTCACTGCTGGAATGGATCGGCGGTGAGGGTTTTGGCAATGCCCAGCTGGTGCTGGTGCTGGTTGCGTGTTCCCAACTCATCAGCCTGTTGGGTTTTCCGTTGGGATCGGCTCTGCAGGCCACCGGACGGCCCGCGGTCGTGCTGCGCGTCAACCTGGCCGCAATGAGTCTGCTGTTTCCGGTCTGGATCATCCTTTTACAACGTGTCGGACTGATCGGCGCCGGTCTGTACGCGATTGGCCTGTCCACACTCGTCATCGGAATCCTTGGCATGCTTTGGCGAAAGCAGATGCAGTTACCCGCAAATTTTCAGCCGGTCAGCGCCTGATATAAGCTACAGCTATGCATTGAAATCCATCCGCCGGGGGCGGTGGCCGGAACGCGGTATGACGGACCCGGACCTGTCTGCTACTTCAGCTCCCATGAAAACGGTGATAAACCGGGTAGTTCAGTTCGATACCGGTTTCACCCGCCGCCACCCTTACACGCGCCTCGTCACGCAGGGCCTCGAGGTCAAGGGGGACCTTGAAACGATAATCGCGGACCTCGTTCCAGAGTTCATCCGAAAACGCTTCCTTGTCGCCTTCCTTGTAGGCTTTCAGCATGGGACCGACGACTGTATAGGCCTGGTAAAGACGCTCGGCCTGCGTCTGCTCAAAGACAGCGATTTCAGAGAGCAATGCCTGCAGACTGGCGTCATCATCGCTTTCAAGGCCGGTTTGACGGCTGTCTGTAAATTGCCCGAAATACTCGATGGATGCCTGCATGCTGATATTGGCAGCCTTGGCCCACTGGTGACGGTTGTGCGCATTGATAACCTGGCCGCTGACAGGGTCAACAATCAACACCGTTGGTGTCGCGTAATAAACCGGGATACCCAGGCTGGTGATGACATCCTTGCCCTTGTCGAGGTAGCCGACATCGACGAACAGGGTTTCATAGTGCGCGTCGATGAGCGTGCTCAATGGCGCCGTGAAAAGACGCGAGCCCAGCGCCAGGCTGTCATGACACCAGTTGGCGCCCAGTACGACCAACAGACGCTTGTTGCTTGCCCTTGCCGCTGCCAGTTTTGCAGCGAGATCGGCCATGGGGTCGGCGGAAGGGAGGTACAACATACCTGAACTGGTGGCCGGGATATCCGGTTCTTTTGTCGCCACGTCACTCGCCGCCCTGGTTTTGACGGCGAAGATAATCCAGTGCTGATCAGAATGCCAAGCAGGACGTATATCATCTGTTTTGTCATAGTCGTCAGACCTATAGTTACGGTTTAACCGGGCGGGAAAACCGGTTTATTGCCCCAGCCAGGCGTCCATTTCCGGTTTGTGCTGCTCGACCTTGGCCACGCACAGGTCAATACCTTCCAGCGTCTGCGCGAGTTGCCTTGGGCCACCGCTCAATCTGTTGATGCGCCCCGCGAAGAAATCCGCCACTTCGGCCTCTTTCTCCTCGTTGCAGAATTCGCTGCCGAAAAAGGTCACATAGCCCCAAGACTCTTCGGGGATACGCTTCAGGATACGGTCGATATTTTGCTGGAACCACAGCCAGGTGGCGTCACGGGTTTCCGCCATCTGTACCTGGGGGAAAAGGATGCTGAAAATT
>CAVSHP010000006.1:0-44214 GCA_963727635.1 uncultured Gammaproteobacteria bacterium
ACCCGCGGCACGCATCAGGACCACACCGGCACAAAAAATCAACACGTTCTTGACCGAAGGCCGACCGCCGCCTGCAATCCACAGGGCCCACAGCGTCGGCCACAACAGCAATAAAATGCCAATCGGCCGGTCAAATCGCATCAGTCGCCACAGGGCGTTCCATTTCACTCGCATCTGCGGGATTGTATGGCAATGGAAGGCATGTGTAAGCACCTATAAGAAAAAAACCATTACAATGCGCGCCATGGAACTGATCGACATTGGCTGCAACCTTACACACGACTCGTTCGATGACGACCGCAGCGAGGTAATCGAAGCGGCTTTCAAGGCCGGCGTAAGCCGGATAATCGTTACTGGCGCGAGTGCCGAAGGTAGCCAGGAAGCTTTGCACCTGGCCCGTCAATGGCCGCAACTATTGTTCGCGACAGCAGGCGTTCACCCGCACCGTGCCTCCGCCTACGACGGCGAAACCGATCGCCTGTTACGCGAACTGGCCACGCAGGACGGCGTCGTCGCGATTGGTGAAACCGGACTCGATTACTTTCGTGATTTCTCACCCCGCGAGGCCCAGCGGTCCTCTTTCGAGCAACAGATTCAGATCGCCATCGATACCGGTTTGCCATTTTTTCTGCATCAGCGTGACGCGCATGAAGATTTCATTACCATACTCAGGGAACATCGTGACCGGTTGCATGAAGTCGTCGTGCATTGTTTTACCGGCAGCAGGTCCGAACTGCGCGAGTGCCTCGACCTGGATTGTTATATCGGCATCACCGGCTGGATCTGCGATGAGCGGCGTGGCACACACATGAAGGAGTACATGGCTGACATTCCTTCCGACCGCTTGATGATTGAAACCGATGCTCCCTATTTGAAACCCCGCAACCTGCGGCCAAAAATCAAAAGCCACCGCAATGAACCGCGGCTACTGCCGTGGATCCTGGGCACGCTGGCTGCCTGCCGGCATGAAATCCCCGAGGAACTGGCCGCAGCCACCACCCGCAATGCACGGACATTTTTCCGGATATAGGCAGGACGCCGAGTCCGCGAGCCCGTTGATGGCCCGCCTAACCTGAATTTCCAATGCCCAAGCAAAAGCCCGATTGCAGTTTGCCTGGTGGTGGTCACAATTGGACTTTGTTTTGATTTCAGTATGGGCGCCAAGGGCATGCAGTACCTTACTTCAGGACTCGCTGTGAACCATCCATGGGCGCTCGATACTCGACTTCCTGTCTCGTACGGTCCTGAAGTAAGGTACTGCACACCCTCGCCGCTGTGCGTATTCACAGGCCAATGGTTCCTGACAAATTTGCACGGCGGTTGATGGACGCTGGGGTGGGTAGTTGGTTCCAGGACCGTACGAGGCAGGAGCCGAGTATCGAGGCCCCAGGGAAGGCTTGCGCCGAGTCCTGGAATTAACTACCCGCCCCAGCGACCCCACCGTACACTTGAAGTGGAAACTCGACAGCCAGGAACCTGACCCGTTATATTGCCTGTGCTAGCCGATAAACTGGGCCGCCAGCATGGCTACGCGCTTGCGTTGCTGTTTCAGTTCACGCTCCAGTTCGCGGTAACGCATGGTCAGGGCGTTTTGCTCAAGCGCGTCGGCCAGTTTCTGCCTGCCCTGTTGCACCCTTTCCATTTGCAGTTGCTGCCACTGGCCAACCGTTTCCTTGAATTGCGCATATTCTTTTTCAAGCAGTTCGTGCCAGCGAAGATTGCCCGATGACCGTTCAATTTTTTCCTGGGCACGTTTGAATATCATTGCAAGGCGGGCGCGCTGGATTTTGAAATCGGGTGTGCGTTTCAGATTTTTAGCCAGCCCCAACCATGCGCAGGTGGCAATGAACCACTTGTTGATGTCGTATTGCCACCAGCGTATGCCGTTGCGGTAATCGTTCTGAAACAGATGGTGGAAATTATGGTAACCCTCACCGTAGGTGACAATGGCGAGAAACCAGTTGTCCCGTGCGGAATTTTTGTCGGTGTAGGGACGACTGCCCCACATGTGGGCCAGTGAATTGATAAAAAAAGTGAAATGATGACTGACAACCAGGCGCAGGATACCGGCGAGTAAAAATACACCGACAACCTCACCAATCATCCAGCCCAGCAATAGCGGCAAGCCGATATTGGTCATTAACACCAGCGGCCAGTAATACTTGTGCTGCCAGGCAACGATCGGGTCACGTTGCAGATCGGGTACGACACTCCAGTCCAGCTTCCCGCTCTCGTAGTCCTTCAGCATCCAGCCGATGTGTGCAAACCAGAAACCACGGCCGATTGAATAAGGGTCCTTGTCATTGTCATCCACGTCACGATGGTGGAAACGATGCCGGATACACCATACCAGGATACTGTTTTGCAGCGCCATGCCACCGACAATCGCCAGGTATAAACGCATGAACCAGTTGGCTTCGTAGGCCCGGTGGGACCACAGGCGGTGGTAGCCACTGCCGATGCCGATACCGCTTGCGACCAGCAAAATAGCAAAGAAAACCCAGGCCCAGGCGCTGAAGCCGTAAACAAAACCGTACCAGGGCACGATCGTCACCGCGGCCAGAAAGGTCAGGCCGAGAACAAGTGTAACAGGCCAGTTTATTGGGGCCTTTTCACTTTGATAGGTAGTTGTCATGAATAATTGCTCGAAAAATTGAACTGCAGAACCCTATAGTCTATAGCAGAGTATTGCGCCAGTCGTTAAGTTTTCAACAAGTTGGTCAACTGCGCAAACCGATTCCGCGGCGCAGAAGCCACAGGCAGAAACCTGCCAGGGCCAGGCCAAAGCCGGTCATGATCATGTAGGCGTAGGTAATTTTGACATCCGACACCCCGAGTATCCCGTAGCGAAAACCGTTCACCATGTACAAAATCGGGTTGAAAGCCGACACCTTTTGCCAAAACTCCGGCAACAGGTTGATGGAATAGAAAACCCCACCCAGGTAGGTCAGTGGCGTGAGGATAAACGTCGGAATAATCGCGATATCATCAAACTTGTTGGCAAAGATGGCATTCACCATACCGGCCATGGCAAATACGATGGAGGTCATCAGCAGTACCGATATCATGATCAACGGGTGCTGGATCTCGACGCGGGTAAAAAACAGCGAGATCACCATGACCACCGACCCGACCATCAAACCGCGCAGCAGCGCGCCGGACACGTAACCGGCCAGGATGACCCAGTTCGGCAACGGCGAGATCAGCAATTCTTCGATATGCCGTCCAAACTTGGCGCCAAAAAAGGATGACACCATGTTGCCGTAGGAATTGGTGATGACAGACATCATGACCAGGCCGGGAACGATGAATTGCATGTAATCAAAACCACCCATATCGCCGATCCGCCGGCCGATCAGGTTGCCAAAGATAATGAAGTAAAGCGTCATGGTGATGGCGGGCGGCACGACGGTCTGGGGCCAGATACGCAGGATACGCGTGACTTCCTTGCGCACGATGGTTTTGTAACCCACCCAGTTGACCTGCGTGTTCATACCATCGCTCCCTTTTCCACCAGGCGCAGGAACAGCTCTTCGAGGCGGTTGGCCTTGTTCCTCATGCTCATGACGTGTACGCCGGAGCTATCCAGGGCGGAGAACAAGGCATTCAGCGATTTCCGTTTCGGCACCGAGGCCTCGAGCGTAAATGCATCGCGCAACTTGAACTCCATGCCTTCTATCAGCGGCACCTCCGGTAACGGCTCGCGCAGATCGAGCACGAATGTCTCGATGTCCAATGTACCGAGTAACGATTTCATATCCGTGTTCTGGATAATTTCACCGTGGTCGATGATGGCGATATTGCGGCACAACTCCTCCGCTTCCTCGAGGTAGTGCGTGGTCAGGATCACCGTCGTTCCGTTTTCATTGATCTGGCGTATGAATTCCCACATCGACCGCCTGATTTCGATATCCACACCCGCCGTCGGTTCATCAAGGATCAGCAACCTCGGTTCGTTGACCATTGCCCTGGCAATCATCAGGCGCCGTTTCATACCACCCGACAGAAGCCGGGAAATCTTGTCATGCTTGTCCCACAACTGTAATTGCCGGAGATATTTTTCAGCCCGATCCAGGGCGACTTTCCGTTTGATACCGTAATAACCCGCCTGGTTAACGATGATTTCCAGGGGCTTCTCAAACTGGTTGAAATTCAGTTCCTGTGGGACCAGTCCGATAAACGACATAGCCTTCGATCGTTGTTGCTGCACGCTGGTGCCAAAGATTTTGACCTCACCGGAGCTCGCGTTGACCAGCGAGCTGATAATACCGATCAGGGTGGACTTTCCGGCGCCGTTGGGGCCCAGAAATGCAAAAAAATCGCCTTCTTCGACATTCAGAGAAATTCCTTTCAATGCCTCGACGCCGTTGGCGTAGGTTTTGGTCAGATTATTGACTTCCAGTGCATGCATGCAGCGGCCGTCCGGGATCAGTTTGTGTAAACGCACATTATACGGGCGAAGAATACTGATGTGGAAACGGTGAGAATCAGTTTACCCGCCGCGGGCCGGGTCGAACGCCTGGCGTTGGCAATTTTGAGGTTCCGCACGCATTGTGCCAAATAACCTATGGACGCGGACAGGTCAGGCTGTTTAACCTGTGCAATCGGTCAGAAGCAATAAATTGAATGAATAGATTAATCCTCCTTTTTGTGCTGATAGTATCGGCGTTGCCATCACAGGTCCTGGCTTTGCCGGATTCGAACCAGATCGAATTCAATAACTGTTCTCTTAACCTGCCGGGTACAAGCCTGACTGCCCGCGCCCGTTGCGGGTCGCTTGAGGTTGCCGAGAACCCGGCCGATCCCGATGGCAAAAAAATCAGCCTGAATATCGCCATTGCCCCCGCGACCGGGAAATCAACGGAGCCCGACCCGGTATTCTTTTTCGCCGGGGGACCCGGGCAGGCGGCCACCGAAACCTGGGTAATGATCAGATCGACCCTGAACAAGATCCGCAAAAAACGCGATATCGTCATGATCGATCAGCGCGGAACGGGTGGTTCGAACAAGCTGGCGTGCGCATCTGAAGTTGAGGAGGACCTCAACCAGGAGATTGACCTTGACCTGATCAGCAGCGAAACCAGAAAATGCCTGGCTGGACTGGATGCCGATCCGCGTTTTTACACCACCACCATCGCCATGGGTGATTACAACCAGGTTCGCCAGGCCATGGGTTATGACAAGATCAACATCATGGGCGTGTCCTACGGCACGCGCGCTGCGCAGGTCTACCTGAGGCTTTTCCCGCAGACCGTCCGCAGCGTGACCCTCGACAGTGTGGTGCCGATGCAACTGGCGCTCGGCCAGGAACACCCGCTGATGCTGGACCGAAGCGTGGACCGGGTTTTCAAGGACTGTGCTAAAGAACCCGACTGCAACGCGCTCTTTCCGGACCAGCTTGAAGCACTGAACCGCTTGTTCATGCAATTGCAGAAAACACCGAGACAGATAAGGATTATTGATCCCGTGAGCGGTCAGGCCAGGCAAATGCGCGTCTCTGCAGACACCCTTGCAGTGGCCATTCGTTTTCTCAGTTATGCGAGCGAAACCCAGGCGCTTATCCCACTGCTGGTGCATGAAGCGGTCACCACCCGCGACCTGTCGCGCCTGGCCAGCCAGGCAATACTGGTCATGAGCGGTCTGAGCGAGATGCTCAGCCAAGGGCCTGGAGCTTTCGGTCATGTGCAGCGAAGATTACCCATTCATGGATCTGTCCGCGGATTACAGTCACACGCTGATGGGCAACCTGATGATGGAAATTGTCGATTTACAGTGCAAACTCTGGCCCCGGGGTGAAGTTCCGGAAGGATTTCACGAACCCGTACATTCCGATCTGCCGGTGTTGTTGATGTCCGGTGAACGCGACCCGGTTACACCGCCGATTTACGCGGCGCAGACGGCCGGGACCTTTTCCGAACAGCCTGAACCTGGTTGCCCGTGGCCAGGCGCATTCGGTGATGAAAATCGCCTGTCTGCGGGATATCACAACCGAGTTTATTGAAAAGGGCTCGGTTGAAAACCTGGATACTTCTTGCGTGGCAAATATCCGGCCGGCGCCGTTTTTCACCAGCCTGCTCGGACCCAATCCGTAGGGAGCGCCAGACATTTTATGATTAAGGTAAGCAACCTGGTTAAGTCATTTGGCGATATCAAGGCCGTCAGGGGAATCTCATTCGAAGTCCACGATGGTGAGATCACCGGTCTGCTTGGCCCCAACGGCGCCGGCAAGACCACGACCCTGAGAATGCTGTATTCATTACTGCCACCCGATGAAGGTGAAATCCGCATCGACGGCCTCGACCCGACGAAGGATGCGATGGCCATCAAGCGCACCCTCGGCGTGGTGCCGGACAGCCGCGGGCTTGTACATGCGTATGAGCGCCCGCGAAAACATCGCCTACTACGGCGAGACTGCATGGCATGTCGTCGAGGGAGATCGAAGCCCGGATCGAAGAGCTCGTGAAAACCCTGGACATGACGGACTTTATCGACCGGCGTACCGAGGGCTTTTCCCAGGGACAGCGGGTCAAGGTCGCGATCGCCAGGGCCATGGTGCACAAACCGCAAACCGTGCTGCTGGACGAACCCAGCAACGGGCTGGACGTCATGAGCACCCGCGCTTTGCGGCGATACATATCGGATCTGAAGCAGCGGGGGCATTCCATTGTCCTGTCCACCCATATCATGCAGGAGGTCGCAGTCCTGTGTGACCGCATCATCATCATCGCCAGGGGGAAGGATTGCAGCCAACGGCAGCGCGGAGGAATTGCTGCAGAAAAGCGGTTGCAGACACGCTGGAAGACGCGTTTGTCAACCTGATCGGCAGCGAGGAGGGATTACTGGCATGAGCGGACTCGGCACGGTTTACAAAAAAGAGGTACGCGAAAACCTGCGCGACCGCCGCTCGCTGTTCAATTCGGTATTACTCGGGCCAATCCTGTTTCCGATCCTGTTCATCGGCCTGGCTTACTTTACCAGCAGCAAACAGCAGGAACGCGTCGAGCAGGTCCTGGAAGTGCCGGTTGTAGGTGCGGAAAATGCACCCAACCTGGTCAGTTTCCTGGAGCAGCAGGGTGTGGTAATCCAGACAGCCCCGGCAGACCCGGAAGCTGCGGTCAGTTCGCAGGATGTGCAGGTCATCATCCGTATCCCGGAAGAATACGCAGAAGAGTGGAAATCGGGCAAACCCGCAGTGGTCGAATTGATCGCTGATCCATCGCGTCGTGAATCCGATATTCCGATGCAAAGGGTCAGGGGATTGCTCGGCGCCTATGGTGCGCAGATCGGCCAGTTGCGTTTGCAACTGCGCGGGGTTGCGCCGACCCTGCAATCACCTGTCATGATCAAGGACGTCGATTTATCCACCCCGCAAAGCCGCGGCATGCTGGTGATGATCATGCTGCCCTACGTGCTGATGATCACCGCGTTTACCGGTGGTATGCATCTGGCCATTGATTCGACGGCGGGTGAAAAAGAACGCAAATCGCTGGAACCCCTGTTGATCAACCCGGTTCCACGCTGGCAGGTCATGCTGGGCAAAATGTCGGCCACCGCCACTTTTGCGTTTGCATCGCTGTTTCTGACGCTGCTGGCGTTCCGCTTTGCCTTCCCGCTCTTGCCGACCGGCGCACTCGGGGTCGACCTGACGTCTCAGTGCAGGGGCCCTTGGCGGCATACTGCTGACGGTCGCGCCGGTGGTCGTGCTGGCCGCTGCCATGCTAACCACCCTCGCCGCACTTGCCAAAAGTCTCCGCGAAGCGCAATCATATATGGGTCTGGTTTTCATGATCCCGATGATTCCCAGCCTGATTTTCATGGTCAATCCCATGAAACCCGAAACCTGGATGATGGCGATTCCAATGTTTTCGCAAAACCTGCTGATCGGGGAATTCGTGCGCGGCGAAACCGTCAGCCTGCACTGGCTTGCCATTTCCATGGGCAGTACGCTATTGATCGGCCTGGTTTTTGCAGCGATTGCCGCCAACCTGTTCAACCGGCCAAGAATCGTATTTTCAAATTAGGAATCTTTTGCTATGAATAAATTACTGACCATCTTGCTCTTTGTTTTTATGGCCCTTCCCGCATTTGCCGGCGAAGCCCCCGAAGAGGGTTCCGCAGCACCTTCTTTCAAACTGCAGGACCAAAACGGTGACTGGCATACGCTGGACGAATACCGGGGTAAATGGCTTGCCATTTATTTCTATCCAAAGGACGACACGCCGGGTTGCACAACCGAAGCCTGTAATTTCCGGGACAACATCTACGCATTCAAGGCCATCGGCGCGGCCGTCGTGGGTATCAGTGTCGATGACGTCGATTCACACAAGGAATTTTCCGAAAAATACAAGCTGCCATTTACCCTGCTTGCAGATCCGAATCACAAGACCGCCGAGGAATATGGTGTCCTGAAGGATTACAAATTGATGAAACTGGCCAGTCGCCAGTCATTCCTGGTCGATCCCGATGGCATAATCGCCAAGCACTACGATGACGTCGACCCGGAAACCCACACCACGCAGGTTCTCGCAGACATCAAGACCCTTTCGGAAGTCTGGAAAAGCACGCTTTGATTCCACGCAGGGTGGGTAACGGCTTACCCACCCTACGGTGATTTGTTTTCGGCCTTGGCATCCCGCACGATCTTGCGTACATCGGCCAATAGCTCCCTGGCGTCATAAACGATACCGTCCTTGATGGTGTACTGAACCCCGCCTACGCGTTCGGGTTTGTTGTCTGCACCCAGCCTGAAATGACCGGTGCCGTAGAGCACCTTGAAATTATGCAGCGGGTTTTCCTCCGTGATCACCAGGTCAGCCAGTTTTCCGACACGCACGGAACCGATCTGGTCATCCATTTTCAATGCCTGGGCCGCCAGGAAGGTCGCCGAGCGGATGACCTCGAGGGGGTGAAAACCCGCCTCCTGCAACAATTCCATTTCCCGGATGTAACCAAACCCATACAGCTTCCAGATATAACCGGCATCGGAACCCAGCGTGACCCGGCCTCCATGATTTTTATAGTCGTTTATAAATTGCATCCAGATGCGGTAATTGTTCTTCCAGGCGACCTCGTCAGCCGTGGTCCAGTCGTACCAGTAGGACCCATGTGATTTCAGTGATGGCTGAAAAAACTCCCAGAGGGACGGTGGTGTGTATTCCGCCTGCCAGTCTGCGTTCATTTCACGCATCAGGTCACGGCTGGCTTCATAGATTGTAAAGGTCGGGTCGATGGTAAAGTCCAGCGCGATCAATTCATCACGCACCTGGTTCCATTTGTCGGAGCCCGGAGCCGCTGTTTGTGCCCAAAGACGCCCGGCCTCGCCAAAACGGTCCTGCTCGTTGGTGTAGTTGTAATCCAGCGGATAATCCTGGATCACCTGGTCTTCAAACATGGATTCGGGTAAGCCGTACCAGTGCTCCAAGGATGTCAAACCTGCGCGGGCGGAATCGAGCGCGTTCCAGTTCACGACATCCAGCTGTGCGTGGTGCATGGCTGAACCCAGCCCCTGTTTACCTGCCTCATCCAGCGCGGCGCGCATGATATTCGCCGGCGCACCGAAGAACTTGATTCCGGCGGCGCCTTGCCTGGCGATGTTTTTAACCCAGTTACGGGCTGCCTCCTCGGTCAGGAACGGCCCGCTCTCCCCCTGACCAAACGCCACGTAAGGAACGATTCTGGGCGCCGTTATTTCATTCTTCTCGCTACGCACCTTGTGTGCCAGGACCCAGTCCAGACCGTTGAAACTACCCGGTTCACGAATCGTTGTAATACCGTGGCCCATCCACAACTTGGCCACGTACTCCGCTGGAACACCCTGCGCATCGCCGCCAAAGTGCGCGTGCATATCGATGAAACCCGGCAACAGGTAATGACCTTCAAGCTCCATGACACGGTCACCCGGTAATACGCGGATGCGGTCGGCATCACTCACCGGTTGATACAGCCCGAGGTTGCGAATCTGCGTGATCCGGTTGCCTTCAATCAGCACATCCATCGGCCCGACAGGAGGCGCACCTTCACCGTTTATGACAATGACACCACGCAAAATCAGACGCTTGAATGGCCCTTCTCCGCGATGCCTGTCCGGAATCGACGGCGGGGCTGCGTTCACGTTCAGCACGGATATAGCGATGAGTAGCTTGATTAAATTTTTCATTAAGGCCTTGTATTTATTTGTAGAAAGCGTATTCTGACATTTCAAGTAGTTGTGGGAAATGGATTTCCTGGAGACTTTTGTCATGGATGACGCAAGCGAAGCATACGCAAAACCACTCAGTTGGTCCGACTCGGATCAATACTCTTATGACCCGGCGCCAAGCCCAAACCTGGACAGCCCCAGTGTACCAGAATCGGGCACAAAACCATCTGAATCTCCCGATGAAAAGGCGCTCGATCGTTGGTTTCTTGAGCAACGCGGCAACAAGCGCGTACCAAAACGACTGGAAGTGGCAAACGAGTTACTGGTTACTTCCGGTGGTCCGCTGAAGATGATCGGCAATATCACGTTGATCAATGAAGACGGCAGTGTGACGCACTCCAACAGCCTCAGCCTGTGCCGATGCGGTGCATCAAAAAACAAGCCCTTTTGTGATGATCAGCACCTCGAAATCGAGTTTTTTGATGGTGGCGCGATAGGCCAGATGTCGGACTGGATGCCGGTTAACCGGCCACAGACCATCACGGTGACGTGTGTGAAAAATGGTCCACTGAAATTCCGCGGCTACCTGCGCCTCTACAATAAGAAAGGCCAGGAATGTATCACCATGAGTGGTGCATTGTGCCGTTGCGGCAAATCGAGCAAGAAGCCATTTTGCGATAACAAGCAGACGTGTTCCGGCTGCTGAGCGGCATTTGCACGGCTAAACTCGCGGGCTAATCGCCGTAATAAACACAACCGGCGTTGCAGGTTTCCTGCACGACAATTTTACTCAACCCGGCAAGCCCGGGTTTCAGTTCCTGCCATATCCAACGGGCCAGGTTTTCACTGGTTGGATTTTCGAGCCCTTCGATTTCGTTCAGGTAATGATGATCCAGCCGGTCATACAGCGGTTGGAAAATACGCCGTAATTCTGCGAAATCCATCACCCAGCCTTCGCGCTCACCAACCGGGCCTGAGACGTGGACCTCGATACGAAATGAATGACCGTGGAGACGGGCGCACTTGTGGCCCTCGGGTACGTTTGGCAGGCGGTGAGCCGCTTCGATTTGAAATACTCTGAAAATATCCATTTTCAAATTGTGACCGCAGCCGATGTTGAGCGCAATCCCCCGCAGGTGTTCTCGTTGACCTGAAAAAATAATGCATAAACATCTGTTGTCTAAAAACGACAACGGATCCCGTTGCCCGCCTGTTCACATGGTCGCGGCATTCACCCACCCCGGGTCAGAGGCGCGAGAAACCCAACGGCCATAAGCATTCAACTTGAGTGCTGCTATTTTATCTCGGACGAGAACCCGAAAACGTCATGTTGCAGTTTTGCAACAGCCGCCCAATGCACTCTTAGAATCTCACATAAGACTTTGTAATTGCTATTTTTTCTGATAGCATGGCCTTCCAGTTGCTTATGCAACAAGGGTGGACGCTGCCTGAATGAATAAAAAAATTCTCCTTGCCATTTTAACGGCTGTTTCGCTATTCGCTGCAAATGCGAATGCTGAGCCTATGGCATACAGCGTTAATTCAGATGGCAATCCCGGGGACAGTCTGTACCTGATCGATCTAAGCACCGGTGCCGACCAATTCCGCGGCAAGCTTTTTACCGGAATCGAAGATCGGACCGACACGGAAGGCCTGGCGTTTTCCGCGGAACCGCAACCGAATGGCCAGCTTTGGGGTCTCGATGACGCTGCCGGAACCCTGTTTCCAATCAGCATTGGGAATGGTTCAATCAACTGGGATGAGGAGATTCAACTCCCGACTGAATTTCATTCCGGTGGCGGCAGTGATTTCGGCATGACATTCGCCTGTGACAACAGCTTGTATTTCACCTCCGTTATTTCTCAAACCCTGTACCACCGTAATCCCGGCGGAAGTTTTGTGACCGTTGGCTCCAAGGGATCCATGGGGGTCAATATCAGCGCAATTGCAGCCATCGGCAATCCGACCAGACTCTATGGCCTGGGTAACGGACAGTTTTCCAATGGCACGCCCGACGCGCCAAACCTTTACAGCATCGATACTGCAACGGGTATTGCTTCAGTCATCGGACCGCTTGGGGCGCCGGGTGAATTCCAGTACAACCAGGCCGGTTTGGATTTCGACAGCACCGGCGCGTTATGGGCCATTACCGACCGCAGCCAGATAGACAGCCAGAAAAGCCAGATACTCAAAATTAACCTGACAACCGGCGCAGCCACCCTGGTTGCTACCACCGTCAATCAGATCGGCTATGAAAGTCTCGCGATTGGTCCGCCGGCGGAGTGCAGTGCCCCATTTGAGCCTGCAGACGGCCTTCCCAGGATTCCAACCCTGAGTTTGGCTGGAATCATTTCCGCAATCCTCGTTTTAATGCTTACCGGGATACCTTTCCTGCGCAGACGGTATTCCAAAGTTAAAATCTAATCCCTGTTTTTTGCAGCCAAAGCCTTCTGTTTGGATTAAACTGGCTGAATCGAAACAACACCGGAGTTAACATCATGAGGTGGAATAAGTGTCACACAGCTTCTGATCCTGCTGGTGATAGTCATGCTGGTTTTCGGCACGAAGCGTTTACGCAATATCGGTTCTGATCTCGGCAGCGCGGTCAAGGGTTTCCGCAAGGGAATCGAAGAAGATCCCTCCGACAAGGATTCCGAAAAATTAGAAAATGCGGAAAAATCATCCGCCGCGCCGCCATAAGAAAGAGGAAAAAGCCACGGCCAATCGCCCGACTGACACAGATGTTTGATGTTGGTTTTGCCGAGATTTTTCTGTTGGCCGTCATCGGCTTGCTGGTGCTCGGGCCGGAACGACTGCCCGGTGTAGCCCGCACCCTGGGCAGTTTTATTCGCAAGGCCAGGATGAGCTGGATCAGCCTGCGTAATACCATCGAGTCAGAAATGGCGGAGGCCGATCTCACCAAGCCGATCAAGAAAACCAGCGAAGAGCTGAAGCAAATCGGCAGGGAATTGGCGGGCTCCAATCTTTCCCAGCCAATCAAAAAAACCAGCGAAGAGCTGAAACAAATCGGCAGCGAATTGACCGGAACGCCCGTTATCAAACCGGAAGAGAAAAAGCCGGATACGGCCGTAACGGATTCCGCATCAGCCGACACCTCAGCGCCCGGTCCGGAACCGGATAGCGGGAAGTCTGAAAATGTCTGAAAGTCCCCAGGACGACCACGAATTAAGCTTTATCGAACACCTGGTTGAACTGCGCGGCCGCCTGCTCAAGGCCTGCTGTCCATTGTAATCGTGCTGGTGGTCATGCTGCCGTTTTCGCGGCAACTCTACGAGGCCATTGCAGCACCTATGATGGCGAAAATGCCGGAAGGCAGCAGCATGATTGCCATCGACGTGGCGTCACCCTTTCTGACACCGTTCAAATTGACATTACTGGTATCCATCATGATTTCGATACCGGTGGTTTTGTACCAATTGTGGGCGTTTGTCGCGCCGGCTTTGTTCAAGCATGAAAAAAGACTGGCCCGGCCATTATTGTTGTCTTCGGTATTTCTTTTTTACACCGGCTGTGCCTTTGCCTACTTTGTCGTTTTCCCGCTGGTTTTCGGCTTTTTGACCCGCGTTGCGCCAGAGGGCGTGGCCGTCATGACCGACATCAGCAAATACCTTGATTTCGTCATGACGTTGTTTCTCGCGTTTGGGATCACCTTCGAAGTGCCGATCGCAACGATCATCCTGGTGGCCACCGGCATAACCACCACAGCAAAACTGGTAAGCTGGCGGCCTTATATTATCGTTGGCGCGTTTGCGCTGGGAATGGTTCTGACCCCGCCCGATGTCATCTCACAGACCTTGCTGGCACTGCCGATGTGGTTGCTGTTTGAGATTGGGATCGTTTTTGCCCGCATCCTTGTTCCTGAAAAAGCAATCGGACGAGGATACGAAGTGCAGATCAGGCGACCAGCTGATCGTTCACTTTTTTGCACGCCGGATAGATCACTTCATCCATACCGAAAATGTCCCTGAACGCCAGGTACTGGGTACCAAACAACAGTAATTGAAACATCGGACCCGATCAGCAATAGCAGCAAGGCCAGCAGGGATGAACGCCGTTCCCTCGCTCAAGTGCCGAAAGGTAAAAAGAACCAAACAGCAGGACGATCGGGACCGCCAGTACGCCGCAGAAACAAGCCGATCACGAGCAATGGCTTCCAGTTGCTGCCCCAGGGCTTTCAGACCCGTTATCAATGCGCTGCCCATCGAGCGCTTACGGAACCAGATCAACGGTACGGCGAAATAGGTTATGTGCCGCTGATGACGGCACCCAATGCCATCGCCAAGACCGCGCTTTCCATCACTTGCGGGTCGATAAGTTGTAAGGCGTCCAGATCACCCTGCTCAATGCGGACGAGAATATCCGGGTCAATTTCCAGCACTTGTCCTGCCAGCGCGAGTGAAACAATCAACAGGGCCAGCGCCATCGCGACACCGCCCAGCAACAGCAATGCCCGAATGTTCCTCTTCGAAGTAAACGGCATGAACAGTACCGCCAACATGGGCTTACCACCATGCTCGACAAGGAAAAAAGCATGCAACATGACCAGCGCTCAAAACAGGCAGGCAAAGAATCACCACCATGCCCAGTGCGCCCGTTTGCGAAAAACTCAGAATAAACTGGAAGAAACAGGCTGATCAGCAATAATCGTAACGGTTGTCTTTTAACCAGCCCCCAACTGCCTGACACCCAGGCCAGTCCGCGTGCCGCCGGCAATTTCCGTAATGATCAGTGGTGCCTGGTCATTCATGCGTTTGCGGTGTCACATTGGCATATTGAAGCGCATCGCTATCCCAGCCCGTGGCAGTTTTCAATGGCTTCCAGGACCTGCTCCGGTTCATCGACGACGGACCACATATTCAGATGGCTGCGGCCCATGAATCGCTCATCGACACTGTGCCTGAGAAACGCCAGCAGACCATCATAAAAGCCATTGGTGTTGACGATGATAACCGGTCCCAGCCACTGGCCCAGACGTTTCATGGTCAGTGTCTCGAATAACTCTTCATAGGTACCTGAGCCACCAGGCAGGGTCACACAGCGTCCGATTCCTCGATCATGCGATGCTTGCGAATGCGCATATCCCCGACAATTTTCAAACCAGTCAAGCCACGGTGTGTCAGTTCGAGATCCTGCAAGAAATCCAGGCACCACGCCATAGACTTTGCCGTTTTTACTGAGCGCGCCATCGGCCATTGAGCCCATCAGGCCACCGCCTCCGGCGCCATAAATGATAGACTTTCCGGCAAGTGCCAAAGTTTCGCCCAATCGCCTGGCCGCGTCATAATAAACGGGCTTGAGTGCTGCGCTGGAAGATGCGTATACTGTCACCATTTTTACATGATGTGAGTCAAGGAGGTTTTTTTTAGTCATTGTAATATTGTAAACCAGCGTTAGGTTCCTCTGGGGAGTATATTTGAACCAGCAGCCAAAACTGCAAGCTAGTGACCCAGCCACCGATAGCCATCGGCATTATAGTTGTTTGCGTAGTCGTGTTTCTACTGCACAACATTTCGGCCCAACTGGCATTGTGGCCCTTGTACAGTAATTATTTCCAACCCTGGCAGTTGATCAGTTACGCTTTTCTGCACGGCGGCTTTAACCACCTGTTTTTCAATATGTTTGCCCTATGGATGTTCGGTTTGCCCGTGGAGAAAATCTGGGGCAGCCTGAAATTTGCCCAGTACTATTTCGTCTGCGTGCTGGGCGCCGGCCTGATCCAATTGCTGGTTCAATACTTCAGCGGCAGATGTCTACCCGACCATCGGTGCATCCGGTGCGGTGTTCGGACTGCTGCTGGCATACGGCGTCATGTGGCCGAACACACAAATTATTCTTGATTTTTTTCCCGGTACCTATCAAGGCAAAATGGTTTGTGCTAATTTATGGTGGCGCTGAATTGATTTTCGGTGTTACCGGCGCAATGCCACAAGTGGCACACTATGCCCACCTTGGGGGCTTGTTTTTCGGCGCCGGGCTATTATGGAGATGGGGCTGGCGGCCAGGCATGACCTGGAACTAGAAACCTGTCGGATTGGTAACCCAAGAAAGTAGAGAGAGACTATGAGCAAAACTTATCCTGTTATCCCTGCAGCCAGGGAGCGCACCCACGTTGACCAACAACGATATCAAGAAATGTACAGCCAGTCGGTGAAGGACAATGCCGGCTTCTGGTCAGAACAGGCACGTCGAATCAACTGGATAAAGCCTTTCAGCAAGGTTAAAGATGTTTCCTGGGACCGCAAGGACGTACATATCCGCTGGTTTGAAGACGGCACACTCAATGCCTGTTACAACTGCGTAGACCGCCATCTTGAAAAACGCGGTGACCAGACCGCCATCATTTGGGAAGGCGACGATCCCGGCCCGCGACATGCATATCACCTACCGCGAATTGCATCAGCGTGTCTGCCGCATGGCCAATGTGCTCAAAAAACTGGGAACCAAGCGTGGTGACCGGGTCACCCTTTACATGCCAATGATTCCCGATGCCGCTGTTGCAATGCTGGCCTGCGCCCGTATCGGCGCCGTCCACTCGGTCGTATTTGGCGGATTTTCACCGGATGCACTGGCCGGCCGAATCGTCGATTGCAAGTCAAATATCCTCATCACCGCGGATGAGGGTTTGCGCGGCGGTAAAGCAATCCCGCTGAAAAAGAATGTCGATGCAGCCTGTGAACGTGCCGGTGTTACGGACGTGCTCAAGTCAGTCCTGGTGGTTCGCAACACCGGCAATGACGTTGCCATGAAAGATGGCCGCGACCACTGGCTGCATGAAGCTGAAGCCGATGTTTCCGATGATTGCCCGTGCGAAGAAATGGGTGCCGAAGACCCCTTGTTCATTCTTTACACCTCCGGTTCAACCGGGCAAGCCCAAAGGCGTATTGCACACCACCGGCGGCTACATGGTCTATGCGTCTTTTACCCATGAAATGGTTTTTGATTACCAGGATGGTGATATCTACTGGTGCACGGCGGATGTCGGCTGGGTCACCGGCCACAGTTATATCGTTTACGGCCCACTGGCCAATGGTGCGATCACGATGATGTTCGAAGGCGTACCCAACTACCCCGATACCAGCCGTTTCTGGCAGGTGGTTGACAAGCACAAGGTCAATGTCATCTATACCGCCCCAACGGCGATCCGCGCACTGATGCGTGATGGTGAAGACCCGGTCAAACGGACTTCCAGAAAATCCCTGCGCCTGCTGGGTACCGTCGGTGAACCCATTAACCCCGAAGCCTGGGAGTGGTATTACCACGTCGTTGGCGAAGGCCGTTGCCCGATCGTGGATACCTGGTGGCAAACCGAAACCGGCGGCATCATGATCAGCCCATTGCCGGGCGCCACGCCCCTGAAACCCGGCTCGGCCACCTTCCCGCTGCCCGGCATCATGCTCGGACATCGTCGATGACGAGGGCAATCCGATGGAAGGTGCGGCGTCGGGCCAGTTGGTCATTACCGATAGCTGGCCGGGCCAGATGCGCACGGTTTACGGTGATCACCAGCGCTTTGTCGATACTTATTTCTCAACCTTTGAAGGCACGTATTTCACCGGTGACGGCTGCAGACGTGACGAAGATGGTTACTACTGGATCACCGGCCGCGTCGATGACGTGCTGAATATTTCCGGTCACCGCATGGGCACCGCCGAAGTTGAAAGCGCACTGGTATCACACCCGCTGGTGGCAGAATCAGCCGTTGTCGGTTACCCGCACGATATCAAGGGCCAGGGCATTTACGTTTATGTCACCCTGGTAGCCGGCGTCACACCGAGCGATGAGTTACGCACCGAATTGAGAAACTGGGTACGCAAGGAAATCGGCCCGATCGCCACACCCGACCTGATCCAGTGGGCCCCCGGCCTGCCCAAGACCCGTTCGGGCAAAATCATGCGCCGAATCCTGCGCAAGATCGCCGAAAACGACTATGCAAACCTCGGCGACACCTCCACCCTGGCCGAACCAGAAGTGGTCAAATCCCTAATCAACGACCGCATGAACCGCTAATAACCCGCAACCGACCCCGTGCACATGCCCGGCATGTGCACGGGCTTTACCTTTGCTCTGCTCGCTCTTGCTCTTAACCTCCCCCTTAAAGATGCCGAGGAGTGAGGCGCGACTGTCAGAAATGGTCAGGAAGACCATTTCAGTGAGGCCCAGCGCAGGAAGCGCTGTGCCGATCGGTGACACCAAGCAACGAACGAAGAGGGAAGTCGCGAAGCGACCATCTGACCGGGGGTGCACTTTCTTTTGGTTACTTTTCTTTGTGCACGCAAAGAAAAGTGACTCGCCCATAAGGGGCGAAACCTTACATGAACTCGCCTTCAGGGCGAAACCTCAACCCGATAACCCACTATGCTCCAACGGCCTCTCCCGATGCATCAGAATCCACTCGGCTCCCTCTTCCAGAGCAGCATTACCCAATGCCCGCAACACTGCACGACGGAAATTCACGTCATCCGAACTATCCAGCAACCGCCGTGCATTGGCTAGAATCCCGCGCATGAAACGGTATTGTTTAATCAACTCTTTCTCCGCCTTTTTGTGCGAATAGGCATCACGGACACCGGCGAACAACGGCAGGATACCCATCAATACCAACAGGTAATGCTTATGCGCGCTGGGCATATCCGTACCCGCGACAGCAAGCAGTATCGCGATCAGCATACCCAGCCACAAGGTGACGACGCCCAGGTAGGTGGTACGTCTGAATCTGCGTGCTTTTTCCAGTTCCTTGCGGCAGTAGTAGCTCAGCTGACCGGTGGGACTGGTTTCATCGCCCACCCATTGTTCTATGACCCAGTCCACCCACCCGGCCTGCGGCACGTTGTCACGGCTGCGTGCAAGACTGACATTGCGCATGACGTGGCGAATCCAGCCGAGATCGACATCCTGTTTTTGCAGAAAGTTGTCATAGGCGAACTCAGCCGACTGCACATCGATCACGCCTGCCAGGCTCCAGTAAAACTGCACCCGCAAACCCTCCGCCAGGGCGCGGTAGTCGAGGTGCTTGCGATGCCATTGGCGTTTTTCACCTATCTTGTACAGAATGAATCCAGACAGAAAGGCGAGCAGGAAGAAATTGACCAGGAAGTCGAGCCCGTCAAATTCGGAGTAGACGATAAAGATGAGACCGATCAGAACCGCGATGGTGTGAATGGCAATCAGGCCAAGGGATATTCGTTTTTGGAAATGAATGGCCAGCCAGTCGGCGATACGGTACTGATCACTGATCGTGCGGGTGCCGATGGGTAACTCCAGGTCCGGCGCGTTCGCAAGAAGATCGGCGCCGTCTTCAGCAATGGCGGACGCGTATTTGGCCTTGTCACGGCCATAATCCTGCAAACGCTGCCACATGATCTTGTATTCAACGGGCAGTTGTTCGCCGGATTCAAGTCCGAATTGCGTGGTTAACCAGGTGGCCTGCAACGGCGACAGACCCTGTTTTGGTTGACCGTTCGGACGGTCCCTCGAACAAACAATGTGATACACCAGGTCATTTTCATTATCTGCCAGCAGGTTGGGTGAATCTTCAGCTATTGAAAACCCCGGCATAATGGCGGTCAGGTGGTAATTGACGACACTGGCGGTGCCACCGACTTCCCCTTGCGATTTACCATCCCAAAGGGCCAACAACACCTGGCTGTGGTTTGAAATAAAAATACCCATCTGTGCGTACTGATGGCTTCTGTCCTCTGGATCGAGCTTACTGCCCGGGACTTGCTTTAGTGTACGCAGGTAAATGATCCTGGCTTTTTTGAGCGAGCCCCTGAAAACATCAACAGCCTCGGGTGACAGGAAATCCTGCTCATACTGGGTCTGTTGCATGGGCAGGGGTACGATCAGGTCGAGACCCAGCTCCTGCGCCACGTCCGCTACCAGGCGGTCACTGCCCTCCGCCAAAGGCGAGATGAGCTGTAGTTCAAGATCCGGGAAATCACTTTTAAGCTGCAGAAAAAATTCCCGCACCTTCTGTTTCAGTGCGGGAATTTCATCTCTACCAGGTCACGATGACCGGTAACGCCGATGGTTAAGTGCATTGACGTATGCTCCCGGCCCCCGGAACCCTGATTGGCATACTGCTATATTTACGGGTGCCCGGTACCATCATTTACAACCCGGGGATCCGAGTTAATCAGGGCGCCACCACACGTTGCATAAACCGTGTACGCAATTTCATAGGCCTGGCTGTTATTGTCCCTTATCCCGATGTGCCTGTCGTTCTTGCTGATCGGCGACACAATACCGGTCCCCGGGTCTGCATTGAAGTCGGCCGCTGCCACGGGACTGATATTGCCGGGATTACCCAGCGCAACGTGGTCCAGTGTACAAGTCGTATTTCCCGTCAGGTTAAAATTGATTTGCACCTGGCCGGACGCATGTACACAACCCGGTGTGTTATTCGTGGCACAGTTACCCGGTGTCGTTGGAACCAGCTTGGTCTGGCTCTCATTGACATCCAGGTTGACAACGATCGCAGCAGCTTGGGCAACCGAAATGAATCCGACGACAGAAAACACGGACGCTATTTGCAGCAGTTGTTTGAGTATGTTTGTTTTCATAGTTTATTTCCCTTCTCTTACATTCAGCGAATTGTGTTGTTACCGCATATGGGCAGATCGCTTATTACCGCCCGTTACAAAAGGAGTGCGCCTTGCACGCACGCATGAAAGTCACTTCAGCAAATCCCTTATGCATCAGGTAGGTAGTCAGCTCATCTGCCCGGTTTTTATTACCCAGCATGATTGCTTTCCTTGCAGCCAGGCTGGCATCAAAGCAGGCCCGGATTTGACCGCTGCTACTGTAATAATAGGGCAAGTTCATCAGAATTGATTCCCCTGGCAGCGTCTGTTTCAAATCCCAGTAGCGGAATGCCGCCAACATTAGCATGTTTCCCGCCTCCCGGTTTCCCGGAAATTTTTGCAGTGCATCGATGCTACGTGACATGCCTTCGTCTAATAGTTGCTCAGCATGAACGGGATCATCCATCACGTGGGCAAGCCAACCACGGTCAATCAGAAAGGACGTGTATTGACTATCGGCGCTGACATCAGCTTCAACGCTGTCCTTAAAGTAGCGCTGCCATTTTTCATCCAATGCTTCCATGGCATTCATGGCCTGCTCATAATCCCCGTTGAACGCCCGCAGCATGGCCAATCGTTGCTCACGTGAAAGTATGTAACGAATGGTTTGTTTATCACCCGGGTCCCACTCCAGCACGCGCTCCATCAGCGCAATAGATTGTTCGAGACTGTTGATTGCCTCATCCACGCGCCCCAACTCATCCTGCACCACGGCGAGACCGCTCTGAGCCCATGCCAGCCGTTTTATTTCAACACTGGCCTCGATGTCCTTGGCAAGAACCTCCTGCTCCAGCGACACATTTCTGCGGCGCGATTGCAGCGCTCCTTCCAGGTCGCAGACACCACGCTGGGCATCTGCAAGAAAAGCGTGCGACTGGCCAAGTTCTGACTGGTAATATGAATTTTGCGGGTCCAGTACCAACGCAATCTGGTTATATTCCAGGGCAGATTGCATGAATTGCAGCGCACGCTCAGGGTCACCGTCAGCATTTACCTCCTCAAGATGGCCGATGTTGGTCAGCGCGTAGGCCATCTCCAGCACCCATTCGGCGTTCTCGGGTTGTTGCTGGATCAAACGCCGGGTAATTTCAGCATAAAACACGTAAGCTTTTTCAGCCTTTTCCATTTCACCCTGTCCCTCGTAGGTTTGGCCAATATAGAAATCGGCTTGACCCAGCTCGAAAAAGGCTGCCTGGTTTGTGCGGTCGCGGCGATAATTTTCAGCATACAACATCCATGATTGTTGAAACTTTTGCAGGGCCTCCTGCAAAGCGCCGTTGTTATAAAAATCACGCCCCTGCTTACGTAGTTCCTTAGCCAGGTTGATGAGTGCATCCTTTCCATTGCCAGCGGTGTCAACCAGCGCATCCAGTTCCTGCTGGTTCCAAAATCCGGACTGTGTAAGGTCTTCCGGATTGGTGCCATTGCTTAGCATGGTGCGCAGTTCATTGAGCTTGTACGAGACCAGGGATTCACCCGAAACCCGTCTTTGCTGGGCTGCGATCCGTGCGTTGACGGCTGAGATCATGACAGCCGCTATCGCAATGGAGACCACCGCGGTGAGTGCCCAGACTTTTTGCCGCTTTTGTAGGTCTCTGCGCGCCAGTTGATCAAGCGGCAATCCCAGCATGCCCGAGATAAGTTTCAGCTTGGAAAGACGTTTGCCATCAGCCCATTTGCGGGCATCGGCGGCCAAAGGCTCCTCCAGGCCAGTCTCCGCCAGCGCTGCCGGGAAACAGGTGGAAATTTGTCCGGGACCTGACGGCTGGCCATCGACGATGACGCAGAATATCTGCTTGTGCCGCCCGAGGGCGGCAAAGTGCCTGATTTCCTCGTTGACCCAGGGCGAAGCCGCCGCATCCGGAGAACAGACAACGATCAAGTTCTCGGATTCTGCCAGGGCGCGCTTGACCGTATCGGCGAGATCAGAAGCGGAAGAAAGATCATCACGGTCGCGAAAAACCGGCCGGATTCGTGCCGGTACTTCGCCCCTTCCGGTCGTGGTCCCGACCAGTTTGCGTGGTAAGCGATAGGACTCGAGTGCGCGATGCAGCCAGGTCGCCCAGCGCTCATCGCGATGGCTGTAGCTTATGAAGGCCCTGTACTTGTATTTATTATTCACAGGATAAAGTTATACCTTAAACGATTTTAAATATTCAATGAGCCATATATTCAGATTGCCCATATCCTGACATGAACGGAGCAACTCGTTCCGGCGCGGGCGGAGACCACGTGAAAGCAAGGCTGGTTGTAGCGACCTGAACCTGCCTGCGTTGACTCTTGATAACCCCGACTTCCCAAGTTAAGCATAATGCTTTACGGGATAATATGCTCGCCGTGTTCGCTAAAACATTCCGGATTGCCCGGTTAACAGGTGTTACGGCTATACTGCACCTGGAAAAGGTACCAGGGAATCTTTAATGAAATGTTCCATCGTCCGCTCGAGCCTCAAGGACTTTACCTATCTATATTTGACCGAAGGGTACGAGTTTGAAGACTTGCCGAGTGCATTGAGGGAGGCTTTCGGCAAACCGGAATTTGTCATGAACCTGGAACTCACAGCGGCTCGCAAACTGGCTTATGAAGACGTCAACCAGGTCATGCAAAACCTCGCCGAACAGGGCTATCATCTGCAAATGCCGCCCAGGGAAGACGCGACAGGTTTACTGGATCTGCCCGCAAGCCGGTAGTACGTGTGTGGGCATTAATCTCTTCCAGGAGGAAGAAAAGACCGTTAAAGGGAGGGTCGCGGTTTCAACAAGGTCGGTCCGTTGCTGGCTATTCCACCGTCACTGATTTCGCCAGGTTACGCGGTTGGTCAACATCGGTTCCACGTTGCACCGCCACATGATATGCCAGCAATTGCAACGGAATGGTCATGATGACCGGGGCGAGCAACGACCCGCCCGTATCCAGCCCAATGACCCGTCCATGTCGTGGATGAAAGTTCTTTACCACCCTGGAATCCGCGATGACATACAAGCCCCCGCCCCTGGCACTGACCTCTTCGATGTTACTGATCAGTTTTTCCAGCAAGGCATTGTTGGGTGCGACTGCAAACACCGGCATTTCGGCATCCACCAGCGCCAGCGGACCGTGTTTCAATTCGCCCGCGGCATAGGCCTCCGCGTGGATATAGGAGATCTCCTTGAGCTTCAGCGCACCTTCCATCGCAATCGGGTAATGGCTGCCGCGCCGAGGAACAAGGCATGATTTTTATCGATGAAGGTGGCGGCCAGGGCCTTGAATTCGGCATCGAGACCCAATGCCTCGTTGAGTAGCTCCGGCAAGCGGTGCAAATCTGACACATATTCGGCGTATTCGGTCTTGATCAATGCCATTCATTCGCGCCAATTCCAGCACCAGCAACTGCAATGCCACCAGTTGCGTGGTAAACGCCTTGGTCGAAGCCACGCCAATCTCGGGCCCGGCCCGGGTCATCAGCACCAGCTCGGCTTCGCGCACCACGGAACTCTCGGCAACATTGCAGATTGCCAGCGTAGTGACATAGCCGGCCTGTTTTGCATGTTTCAGTGCGGCCAGCGTGTCCGCGGTCTCACCGGATTGCGATACCGCAACGAAGAGACTGTTCTGTGGTACAACCGGCTTGCGGTAGCGGTACTCGCTGGCAATTTCGGCATGGCAGGGGATACCGGCCAATTGCTCGATCTGGTAGCTGGCGACCAGCCCCGCATGGAAAGCCGTTCCGCAGGCAACGATGTGAACCTGCTTGACCTGGCTGCAGCAACGCCTCCGCCCCGACACCGAAAATATTTGGCAATACCGCCGTTGCTCCGAGCCGGCCTTCAAGGGTTTCGGCCACCGCATGCGGTTGCTCGAATATCTCTTTCAGCATGTAGTGCGGGTAAACACCCCGTTGCACTGCATCTGCCCGTGTCTCAACCCGCTTGACCGGCCGTTGCACGATCTGATCGTTAGCGTCGATGACCTGGTAGCCATCCGCGTTCAGGCGGACCGCATCACCTTCCTGCAAAAAAACAAAGTTTTCGGTTTCACCCAGCAGGGGATAAATATCCGAAGCCAGGAAATTCTCACCATCACCCACGCCAAGCACCAGTGGGCTGCCTTTCCTTGCACCCACGATGACACCTGGTTCGGCGGCGCTGACCACAGCGATCGCGAATGCGCCACGCAAACGGATGGCAGCGCTGCGAACGGCGGAAAACAGGTCCAGGCCTGAATCCATCAGCCCTGCAATCAGGTGAACCATCACCTCGGTGTCGGTTTCGGAACTGAACTGGCGGCCGGACTGCTGCAATTCCCGGCGCAGTTCTTCATGGTTTTCAATGATGCCGTTGTGCACCAGCGCGAGTTGGTCACCGGAGGCGTGCGGGTGGGCATTCGCCATGTTGGGAATACCGTGCGTGGCCCAGCGTGTGTGCGAGATTCCGCACTGGCCGTCGATGGGGGAAAGCTGCCAGCAGGGCTTCCAGGTCCCTGACCTTGCCCGCTGCGCGCTGCCGCGCGAGGTAGCCATCCTGCTGCAACGCGATACCCGCCGAATCATAACCACGGTATTCGAGCGTATGCAGCCCCTTGATAAGGATATCCCGGATATTACGTTTTGCAGAGGCAGCGACAATTCCACACATGAGCGTACGCGATTACTTTTTAACCGGCCGTTTCCAGCCACGGACCGTGACCTGCCTGGCCCGGCTGATGGTCAACTGGCCGGCCGGGGCATCCTTGGTAAGGGTGCTGCCGGCGCCGATGTCGGCACCCGCGCCCACGGTTACCGGCGCAACCAGCTGGGTATCGGATCCGATGAAGGCGTCATCTTCAATCACGGTACGGTGCTTGTTGACACCATCGTAGTTGCAGGTAATGGTGCCGGCGCCGATATTGACCCGCTCGCCGATCGTACTGTCGCCCAGGTAGCTCAGGTGACTCGCCTTGCTGTTTTTTCCGATCGAGGTGTTCTTGACTTCGACAAAATTGCCTACCCTGCTGCCTTCCGCCAGTTCGGTGCCGGGGCGCACGCGGGCAAACGGCCCGATGTCGCAGGCGCCGAGTGTTTTCATTCCTTCGAGTACGCTGTAGGCATGCACCCGTGTTCCGGCCGCCAACTGGCAGTTTTTCAGCACACAGCCCGGGCCGATATGCACACCATCGCCCAGTTTGTTGTCACCCTCCAGTACGACATTGACATCGATATATACATCGCTGCCCGCCTCGACGCCACCGCGTATATCTATGCGTTGCGGGTCGGCCAATTGCACACCCGAGCGCATCAGTTCCATGGATTTTTTCATACGATACCGCCGCTCCATTTCAGCCAGTTGTATGCGGTCATTTGCGCCCTCGAGATCCCCAGCGACCGGTGCCGGAATACCGCTGGTCGGGATACCTTTCTTGTAAGCAATCGAGAAAACATCAGTCAGATAATACTCGTTTTGAGCGTTTACGCTTATCATATCATTCAGGCAGCTCATCAAAACCGGGCGCGGCGCCATGATGATGCCGGAATTAACCTCGGTGATGGCCTTTTGCGCCGGCGTGGCGTCACGCTCCTCAACGATACCCGTGACACTGCCATTTTCATCACGGACGATCCGCCCGTAACCCTGTGGCGCGGCGATCTGCATGGTCAGTACTTTGATCCCCGCTGATGGAGTCGCAAGCAGTTTTTCGAGTACGCCGGCCTCGAGCAATGGAATGTCCCCGTACAGAACCAGTACATCGGCCTCTTCCGGAATCCCGGGCATGGCCTGTTGCACCGCATGACCTGTACCCAGTTGCCGTTCCTGCGCCGCCCATGTTATTGAAAAGGCGGCACACGCCTCGCGTACCTCGGGTGCCCGGGGGTTGAATACCACGTGGATACCGGCCGGCTTGAGTTGCAATGCAGTGTCCAAAACGTGAATAATCATTGGCCGGCCGCCGACGGTTTGCAGAACTTTCGGCACCCGGGACTTCATGCGGGTGCCCGCACCGGCAGCAAGAATTATGATATGAAGGGGTTTATGCATAGTGTTCAGTGACTGGGCTGGTCAACGATTATACCGGTAACATGATGCACGCTCTATGCAAATAAACGGGCGAAATTCATGTTTATACCCGGTCTTGATGCGTGCTTAAATCGTTTGTAGTGGAATTTCAGGATTATCAATGCGTACACTGTTAACCGGTCTGTTTTTACTATTACTCGCCAGCACCGGCTCATCGGCAGAGGTCCAGCGGCGGACCGCCAATGACGGTCAGCTGATCATGGAGGACATACCGCCGATACCCGATTCGCTGCCGGCCATGCTCAGCCGATACCAGAACATCAGGTCAGCCAGTTTCTCCAATTGGTCGAAAGACAGCAAAAGTATTTTTATCAAGACCAGCCTCGGACCGGTCACCCAACTGCACCGGGTAGATGCACCGGGCGGCGCACGCTACCAGGTGACATTTGGCGAAGAACCCGTGGGTGACGTGCAGCTTCAACCCAACGGCAACCTGCTGGCCCTGACCCTCGACCAGGGTGGTGACGAGTTTGACCAGGTGTACCTGCTCAATCCCGGTGATGGCCAGATGCGCCTGTTGTCAGATGGCAAGGCGTTGAACAACCGCATGACCTGGGACCGCCAGGGCCGCAGGCTGGCTTATCGTTCCACCCGCAGGAACGGCCGGTCGAGCGATATCTGGATCCAGAAGCCGGCGTCTTCAGAACCGGCCACCCTGCTGCTCGCAACCGAAGACGGCACGCTTTGGAAGCCGGTCGATTTCAGCCGTGATGGGAAAAAACTACTGATCCAGCAATTTGTCAGCGTGGCCGATTCGAGAATCTATATCAAAGATTTGCCCGATGGCGAACTGCGCTTGCTGGCCGGTGACGCTGAAAACCCGTCGAGCAATATCGCGACCGGGTTCAGCCGCCAGGATGACAGCGTCTTCTTCGTCAGCAACCAGCACGGTGGCGCGGCTGAACTTGCAAAGGCAAGCCTGGATGAAATGCCGGTCTTAACCTTTGTGCCAAGCGCTGCCAACTGGGATATCACCCAGTTTGTTTTGAGTCCCGACCGCAAACGCGGTGCGTTTGTTGCCAATGAGGCCGGTATCAGCCGCCTCTACCTGTTTGATCCTGAACGCCTGAATTACCGCCGTGTTGATAAAATCCCAATCGGCCTGATCATCGATCTGAACTTCAGTCCGAACAGCAAAAGACTCGGCATGACGTTGAATTCGGCGCGCAATCCAAACGAGGCTTTCGTACTCGACCTCAAACACAAGCCGTTGTCGGCAGGCAACCTGACACGCTGGACGTATAGCGAGGTTGGCGGTCTGAAGACAGAAGAATTCTCTGAACCTATCGTATTTACCTACCTTTCTTCAGTCGAAGGCCAGGAAGAGCCGATGTCCATTCCCGCATTTGCCTACCTGCCGAAGGGTGACGGCCCCTTCCCGGTTATCATCCACGTCCACGGCGGTCCGGAGAACCAGTACCGGCCACGATTTAACAGCGATTTTCAGATGTGGATCGACCAGTTGGGTGCAGCAGTGATTGCGCCGAACATACGCGGCTCACTTGGTTATGGTTCCCATTACATAACCCTGGATGACGGTTATAACCGCGAGGCCTCGGTGAGAGACATCGGCGCCCTGCTCGACTGGATCGCGCAACAACCGCAACTTGACAAGGACCGGGTCGCGATCATGGGCGCCAGTTATGGCGGCTACGTCGCACTGGCATCGGCCGTGCATTACAGTGACAGACTGCGCGCCGCCGTGGACCGGGTCGGCATCAGCAATTTTGTGACCTTTCTCGAAAATACCCAGGACTACCGGCGTGAACTGCGCCGCGTGGAATACGGTGACGAACGTGACCCGGAAATGCGTGCCTTCCTGGAACGGGTCAGCCCGCTGAACAACGTCGATAAAATTAAGATTCCTCTCTTTGTACAGCAGGGCAGCAATGACCCGATCGTGCCGAAGTCGGAGTCAGATCAAATGGTCACGGCCCTGCGCGCGCAAGGACAGACCGTCTGGTATATGAACGCATTGAACGAGGGGCATGGCTATGACAGGAAAGAGAACCGTGACCTGTTTGAACAGGCCACGGTTCTGTTTCTTGAGAAATATCTGCTGGGAGACCCAGCCGACGGCAATTGAACCCCGGCCACAAGGCCCGGGTTGCTGTCCTTTACTGTTTGGCCTGGTTGGCCTTGTAAGTATGCAGAGCCGTATTAAACATGTCGGCAACACGCGTTTCCATGTCCACTGAATAGTCATGGGCATTGGCGATGGCCAACAGGTTGCCCTTGGTCATGTTTCCGCTGTCGCTGTCCTTCTCAAGACAGGTGCGATAGACCTCCATATCCGCCTGGAATTGCTTGACGTGTTTTTGCGCCGTCAACATGTCATCTTTTGTCGGGGGATCCGGAATCGGCGGTGGAGCGGTCGGCAGGGCACATGACTGGGCCTCCAGTGGTAATAGAACCTTGCTGCCGTCATCCATCACGTCCTGGGCCATTGCCGTCATCGACGCCATCAACGCCAGCCCTGCAATAAAAATAACTTTTTTCATCGTGTCACCTGTTTTCAATCTGTTGTGTGGCCGGCAGCGAAAGTTCATCATCTGCCACAAGGTTTATTCACCTTCCCAAAAATCAGCCATTCCTGCCTGAACGCGTATGATATAGCGCATCACTGTCGGTTTTCCACTATCTTTGGGTGCAAAGGACTGCTTATCAGTTGATGGTTTCACCCATGCAATCGATCGCACGGTAATCGAGGGTTGCGGCCGGGCTTGTTGGGTAATCTTCGACGAAAAGACTCCAGACCATCAAATCGCGACTGACACCATCGGTGTCCACGGTGCGTTTTTTCAACGTGGCTTCGTGGCCAAAACCCAGGCGTGCCGGAATGGCAGCACTGGCCTTGTTTTCCGGCACGCACATGATTTCCACCCGCCTGGCCTTTTCAATATCAAACGCCACCCGGATCATCGCGCTGGTTGCTTCGGTGGCAAAACCATTGCCGGCAGCGTCCTTGTGTGTCCAATAGCCAATTTCCAGGCCGCCGGGTCCGACGCGCGCCATCAGCATGTTCTCGCCGAGCAGATTTTGTTCCGTCCTGTCAAACACGGCATAACGAAACATCGTGCCCGTATCGAAGGCCGCACGGTGTCCTCTCAGCCACAGGGCCGTCTGCTCCAGGCTTCGCGGTTCTTCTTTCATAAACGGGATCCATGGCCGCAGGTACGCGTCACAGATGTCCAGCGCCGCCCTTAAGACCGGCGCATCTGCAGGTGACCAACACCTGAGAACCAACCGGTCTGTCTCCACGCGGTAGGCCGTGCGTGTTTTCAGTACATTTCCTGAGATCAAAGCCATCTCCTCACGCCAGATTTGTAATCCAGGTAGCGCCGGCCAAAACACGCTTCCAGGAAACGTTCTTCACCCAGCACGAAGTTATTTCGAATAATCAGTATAAAAATCACGACCGGCATGATTGCGCCAGTGCTACCCAGCAAAAACGCCGTACCCGCCAGCATAAGGAACATACCCAGGTACATTGGATTGCGCGAATAGCGATAAAACCCGGTCGTCACCAGGGTGGTCGCTTCATCGAAGGGTTCGATGCCGGTACCCGCCCGTCTGAACATGGCTGCTGATATGGCCGCCATGGTAATACCAAAAATCACGGCGATGATTCCGGCATAGGCCAGCGGTTCGTGTACATATTGATAGACGGGAAAGAAAAAGTGCATCAACCACATCACTGCCAGGGCCATCAGCAGGTAGACCGGCGGTATGATCTTGCGTTTTTTTTCTATGGCAGATTCCAATGGTTTACACGGTCCAGCGGTTTACCCTCGCCTTGGCCGCCAGTGTCACCAGGAAAACCGCGATGACAATCACCATCACCGGCATCGCCAAACTTCCGGGACCAAGGACATCGATGGAGTGACTGATGAAAATAGCGTGGTACATCTGCACCAGGACGCCGGCCAGGGACAGTTGCAGAAACAACCCGGCCAGGCTTCTTTTCAACAGCAACAGCAGGCAACCAAGGGCGCCGCAATTGACCGCGATCGCAAAGGCCGCCGTGGCCCAGGCGGGCGTGTTTGCATAAAGCTCACGTTGTGCATCCGGCAGTGCGGCCAGCGCATCCGGACTCATCGTTACCTGGTGAATATACGCGATCACACCCACGATGTTCCAAATCAGCGAGACCACCACCACGATCACGAACCACACGGGGGCCTTTCGCGTCGATACATCAGACATGTTCTGCTCCGGAGATTTGTTGTTATCAGTCTTGAGTATAGCCGCTAAATTGTTCCAAACCACCTGTTGCTGTCCTGCTTAATCTGCCGGGGAGAAGCCGGGATGGGTGACTATTACCAGGACAATCTGCCTGTGGGGGGAAGTGGCGGGTGACTATTACCAGAACAATCTGCCTGTGGGGGGGAAAGCTGGGGCGGGTGATTATTACCAGGACACGGCACAAGTACATCCCTGTAGCCTCGGACTCGGCTTCCTGCCTCGTACGGTCCTGGTAATAACCACCCGCCCCAGCTTCGGACACAGTGTGCATATCTTTCAGAAACCGCTGTTCCACGTTTTTGCACATAGCCGCCCATACAGACAAGGAATCGATGCCCGATTGCCACAGGCGCAGGCAATCCGGAATGAAGCTTCAACTTGAGCATGCAGGTTGCAGATTTAGTGGAGAAAAATCGCAAACCACCCGAGCACCGATTTGCTCACGGCCACCGACACGATGTATGAGAAAATCACCATGCCAAGCAGCCATGCGACCGCGCGGATTCTCTTGCTGCGGCCAAACCGCAACGCCACCAGTCCGACACCTATGTAAACCAGCAGGCCAATGATTTTTGCCATCAACCAGGGTTGTTGCATAGGTGAAAACCGCAATTGGATGGCGAGTACAATCGCGCTGACCAACAACACGGTATCAACGACCTGGGGTACGATTTTCACCCAGCGCTGCTTCAACAACGGCGAATCCCTGAGCATCCAGACACCACGAATAAAAAAGCCGGTAAACGACAAGGCGGCAAAGGTGATGTGTATGGCTTTCAGGGTTTCAATGGACATGGTGTTCCTGTTTATGATCTTAACCGGGATAAACGTTCGAGCCCGTCTTCGGTCAACAACTCCGCACGATTGTAGAACACTTCGAATGCAGGTGTATCCGCTGGCAGTGTCACCCATGGTTGTTTCGATTCGGTAAAGATGTGGACATCCGGTGGCAGTGCGTCCGGGTTGTCGAGCGTACCCACGCGGATAAAACTGAGCTTTTCGCCGGCACCGGCATAGTGGCTCCAGACGGCAATAAAGCATTTTGGACAACGTACGATAACCTGGCCCTTACCGCTATTGGAGGGCGTGAGAACCCGCTCAGGATGCCCGCTAAGAAGACTGACAGCGTCCGATTCGACCAGGGCATTGAGGGCGAAAGCCGTGCCGGTCTCGCGCTGGCACCAGCGGCAATGACAGCAATGCACGATGATCGGAGTACGGTTCAGACGGTAGCGCAGCTCTCCACAGGTGCAACCGCCCTCGAGTTTGTGCATGTTGGTTTCTTTCATTGAATTTAACCTCGTGCCCGCTGTTCAATTACCCATCGGTTTTAGCCCGTTGAAAAAATTCGTAATGGCTTACGCAGCTCAGGGATTGCACGCCGGCGATATTGTCCATGACATCAGGCATTGTCCGGATGTCAGCGTTTTCTGACCACTTCACAGATATCAATACTGAAGGACCGGTACCACTTCCGCCGGCCCATGGTCTGTGCGCGCCTGTGTTCCGGGTCATTTTTCCAGTCCAGGATCTGCTGTTCGGTATCCCAGTAGGATATCGCAATCTCTTCATTGCCCTCGGTCACGGATACAAACTCACGGCAACCGTATTTTTTAAAAGCCAGATCTTTGAGCCGTGCCGCCATATGCGAATATTCATCATCCAGTTCAGCCACGGTTGCCTTGAATATCACCGCGTACATGTAGATCCTCGTCCTTAGTGATCCGCCGTGGTCGGCACTTCAAACCAGGTCGCGTATCCCACGGCAACGCAGGACCCCGACTTGCCATACAAGGCCGTACCGGTGTAGTGCTTGCGGCCCTGCCGGCTAATTTCCCAACCGGTCACGACACATTTCTCACCGGCTGACACCGTTCCCTTGATCGAGACGGTGAGTTCGCCGAGCAGGAGGACCGCGTTTTTCGGTTCCGGAAAAGCATAGGCGCCCGGACAGTCGAGAGCAGCCCATACAAATTCGGGCGCCACGCAGCCCGATGAGTCCAGCAGTGTTGCATCGGGTATCCAGGCAGCCGCCACCATGCCATCCGGACCGGCGCCCGGCTCGAGCGGACCGGCGAATATCCTCAATCCATCACCGGGTTCACGTTGCGGACCGCAGACAAAACAACCCGGGAAAAAATGGTTAACAAAGCCCCGAAAACGGGCAGACGCAGCCTGGGCGCCGGCAAAGTCGGGTGGCGGGGGTACATCAATGTCGATTTTTGCAGACCGGCCGGACGCCACCAGTTCATCATTGCAATAAAGCCCGACCAGGCCATCCTTGATGTGCACCTCCAACGGCGTGTCGAGTGGCGGCGGGGTGTGCAAACGCACCGCTGCGGCGCCTTCAATGAAGCGTCCAACCATGGCACAGGAATAGCCGCCGTTGCCGGATGCCGGTGGTCCGTGGAAACGCCGCTTAATCATGACCTGACCTGACTGTTCAGTGGATACCATCGTTGTCTGAAACCTCGAAAAACCCGCTACGTTACCCTTCAAAGTAGAACATGCTGATACCGGCCGTCATCTGGCCTGGCTGAACACCGGGATCGGCCAGCGAGGTCAGCAATTCCCTCGATTTCTGATCTGTTTCCTTCAGGAAACGGCAAACCGCCTGCCGGACCTGCGCGATTTTCTCCGGGCTGAACTGGTAGTTCCAGCAACCTCTCTGAAAAAACTTCTCACCGTCGTTGCCAAGATTGAGGATATTGTGGTCAACGGTTTCGGCCAATTTGCCAATCGCTTCAAAGCCCACCTCCAGGGTATCAAGTTCGTCATTGCTGATAAAAATATTATCTTCCCTGTTTAGCCTGACCGAATTGGCCCCGGGGTTGACGCTGATGACATCGATTTCCTTCAGGCGTTTTAAAACCAGTTGCATGGTCAGTCCGCGCGACTGCAGTGCCGTTTTCACCAGTTGGGTGAATGTCGCGCCTTCACCTTCAATCTTCAGTTCCCTCGGCTTGCGCCTGTCGACATCAAAAAATCTCTCGTCGTTCATCCAGAGATCAAATACCTTGAACATGGGCATGAACTCATCGGCACATACACCATCGGCTTGCGTGTAAAACTCAAGATCAATTTGTTCCCTGGTTTTTTTTATGGTTCTTGTATCCATGCCGGTGAGCAGCGCCAGGTCGGCGAGGGCCACGTTTTTACCCGGTGTCTCTTTTTTTAGCCGGGCTTCGGTCTCCTCTACGAAAATAACCTGCACGAGGTTCAGGAGTTTTTTCAGGGACATGCGTCCGATCAGCATGCGGATGAGCTTTCTGAAAACGCTTTCAACCGCGCGGGTGACAACGGTGACCTCACGCTGATGGTGGGCATGATAGGGTGTTGAGAGATTTGTAAGTCTGGCCACGAGACCCCCTGCTCTTAAGTATTCAATCCTGAAATTCACCTTGCAGTGAAATTTCCGCGGCCAGCCGGTTTTAGCCGGCGCGGCGTTTACGCATATTACATCATTTTTAAATGGTTAAACCCGCTCCGGGCGGCGCTCCGGAAGCCAATTTTTGCACCCCCGCTCAGAATGAAAAATCCGGCAGGGTGCTGACCGCGTTACGCAGTGCTTCACTCCAGCCTTTTGAGACTTCCTGAAAATAGGGATCATTGCGCTCAAAGCGGCGCTGATGGGTAATCCTGTACTCGTCAACCGCCTGCACTTGCAGATCGATCGGCAGATCCACGCTCAAATTGGCGCGCATGGTCGAATCAAATGAAACACAAAGCAACTTGACCCCTTCCTCGAAGCTCATGTCCGCGTGCAAAGCGCGCACCAATATCGGACGGCCATACTTGGTTTCACCGGTTTGAAAAAAGGGGTTGTCGGCACTCGATTCGATGAAATTGCCCTCGGGATAAATCAGGAACAGACGCGGGTCGCTGCCCTTGATCTGGCCACCGAGGATCAAGGTTGCGCTGAACTGGGATTCCGACACAGGGCCGGTGGGCTCCAAATGCCTGACCACATCACGCAGGGTATTACCGATGATCGTGGCGACCTGGAACATCGATGGCGCTTTCAGAATCGAAGGGTTGCGGTCTTCCGGTGCTTTTGTGCGCTCGTCTATCAGGCTGACCACGGCCTGCGTCGTGGCCAGGTTGCCGGCCGACAACAAGGTGATGACACGTTCGCCGGGCACCTCCCAGCTGCTCATTTTCCTGACCTGGGAAATATCATCCACACCGGCGTTGGTGCGTGTATCGGACATGAACAGCAGTCCCTTGTTGAGCCTGAGTCCCACACAATATGTCATAAAACCCCATTCCTCATTTTTACGTTTGCCTACTGTTGAACCTGGATATCAACCAGCATGCGTTCCTCTGTCGGGCCATAGCGCAGTCCCGAGACCGGCGAGGCGTCATTGTAATCGAGTCCGGTGGCAACACGTATATAGCGTTCATCGGGTGAGTAGCCATTCGAGACGTCGAAGCCAACCCAGTCGACACCATCAAACCAGGCCTCCGCCCACGCATGCGTCGCATCCTGCTCAACGCGGTCATTCATCATCAGATAGCCGGACACATAACGCGCCGGATGGCCGAGCAGACGCATAACCGTGACAAAGATATGCGCGTGGTCCTGGCAAACACCGCTGGCCTGGGCAACCGCCTGCTCGGCGCCGGTCCCGGCATCGGTCTGGCCGGTCACGTAGGGCACGTGCTCGACGATCAACGCGGACAGTGCGTGCGCGCGGGCAATATCATTTTCGAAGTCATCGCCCAGTTCTTTTAACAGCGCCCGGATTCTCGGCCCCGCCGTGGTCAATACCGTCGGCCGCTTGAACATCCACAGCGGCATGAAACCCCGGTGGCGTCCGACAACACCCGCCATGTCGCTGGTTTCGACTTCGCCCGTGACATGTATGATGATCCGCTCACCGCCGGGATCGATGCTGATCAACTCGACAAGATTGGCATGCTGATCGGTGAATTCCAGCTCCTTGTTTCCACCTTCGACAACCACGTTCCAGGCGAGGATATTCTGCCCCTGCCGATGCTTAGGTGTCAGCCGGACCTGCTGCAATCCATAGTTGACCGGGGCGTTATAGAGATAACTTGTCTTGTGCTCGACCTTCAGACGCATGGCTATCCCCGGAACCTGTAATCAGTGTTCGATCTGCATGGCGAGCGCGCCATTGTCGAGGAGAAAATCGCCGACAAATTCATGCAGTCCGTTTTCGAAAATATCTTCGATATTGCTGTCCTTCAAGCTTTTGATAATACGTTTTGGCCATAAGGCATGACTGGTTTTCAACGCCATATTCACGCTCCAGGTAACCGAGGTTATGCATGATCTTGTAGGCGCAAAACGCCAGCGAACGCGGCATTTGCGGGTGCAGGATCAGGAATTCAGCCACGTTTAACGGGCTGATGTCCGTGCCGTTGAGCCAGCGATAAGCGCGCCGCGCCGACACCGAACGCAGTATCGTCTCCCAGTGGACCTGGTCCAGGGAAGAGCCGATATGCGCGAAAGAAGGCAGCAGCAGGTAATACTTAACATCGAGTATCCGCGCGGTGTTGTCGGCACGTTCCAGGAACATACCCAGGCGCGCAAAATTATAGCCATCGTTACGTAACATCGTACCCGCCATGGCGCCGCGCACCACGGCCATCTGCTGACGGATCACGCTCAGCACATCTGGCAGGTCACGTTCCTTCACCTGTTTTGCAAGCAGCGCCTGCAGGGTGATCCACGCCTCGTTGGTCGCCTCCCAGACCTCGCGGGTCAGCGCCGTGCGCACCAGCCTGGCATTGTCCCGTGCCGCTTTCATATTGCAGATCACGCTGGCCGGATTGCTCTGGTCACGCAACAGGAAGTTGATCACCTCGGCCGAATCGTAATTGCCATCCCGTGAGTCATAATCACCGAGCGCACCCGAGGTCGCGAGGATCGATTTCCATTCCGCCGATGCCGTCGCGGAGCGTGTCAGCGCAATGCGAAACCCTGCCTCCAGCAGACGCGCGCCGTTTTCACCACGCTCCAGGTAGCGGAACATCCAGTACAGGCCGGCTGCCGTTTTGCCTAGCATCGCTTCATTCCTCCAGCACCCAGGTATCCTTGGTGCCGCCGCCCTGGCTGGAATTGACCACCAGCGAACCCCTGGTCATCGCCACGCGGGTCAGGCCGCCGGGGGTGATGTATATCCGGTCAGGGGACATCAGCACAAAGGGCCGCAGATCGACATGGCGGGGGGACAGCCCCTTCTTGCTGAAGACCGGCACGGTGGAGAGTGCAAGCGTCGGCTGGGCAATATAGTTGTCAGGCCTGGCTTTGAGTTTCTCCCTGAAAGCCGCGATCTCCTTCTTGCTCGCCGCCGGCCCGACCAGCATGCCATAGCCGCCGGAACCGTGTACCTCCTTCACCACCAGTTCCGCCAGGTGATCGAGCACATATTGCAAATGGTCCGCCTGCGAACAACGCCAGGTCGGCACGTTGTTCAACAGTGGTTTTGCGCCGGTATAAAACTCGATAATTTCCGGCATGTAGGAATACAGCGCCTTGTCATCCGCGATGCCGGTTCCGGGCGCATTGGCAATGGTGATCCCGCCGGCGCGGTAAACATCGAATATGCCCGGAACACCGAGCATCGATTCCGGTTTGAAGTTCAGCGGGTCCAGGTAATCATCATCGACCCGGCGGTATAACACGTCGATCGGTGTATAGCCGCGCGTAGTGCGCATCGCGATCTTGCCGTCGATAACGCGTAAATCGTGTCCTTCAACCAGTTCCGCACCCATCTGGTCGGCAAGGAAGCTGTGCTCGAAATAGGCCGAGTTATGGATACCCGGCGTCAGTATCGCCACTACCGGCTTGCCGTTGCACGCAGGCGGTGCGCAGGCCATCAGTGAGCGGTTAAGATCGGCCGGGTAGCTGCTCACCTCGCGCACCGGTATCTGCGCAAACAACTCGGGAAACATATGCAACATGGTCTCGCGGTTTTCGAGCATGTAGGAAACACCGGAGGGGGTGCGGGCGTTGTCCTCAAGGACAAAGAATTCATCCGCACCGGTGCGGACAATATCGGTGCCGACGATATGCGTGTAAATCCCGCCGGGTGGTTCAACCCCCACCATCTGCGGCAGGAAGGCTTCATTGTTGGCGATCAATTCGACCGGAACACGACCCGCGCGCAGTATCTCCTGCCGGTGATAGATGTCGTGAAGAAATGCATTGAGCGCACGCACGCGTTGTTCAATACCGCGTGACAATTTCCGCCATTCGACGGCCGAAATGATCCGCGGCACCACGTCAAAAGGGATAAGTCGCTCATCGGCGTCCTGGCTGCCATAGACGTTGAACGTGATCCCGGTCTTGCGAAAAAATGCTTCGGCCTGCGCTGCTTTCAGATGAATACGCTTGGGATCCTCACTTTTGAACCAACGGCCATAGTCCTCATACGGGTCGCGCATGACTTGCATACCGCCCGCATCTTCATTACCCAACATTTCGTCGAAAAACCCGGTCATTTATTTACCCTGTTGCAATCTACCCTGTTGTTCGCTGACCTATCATACCGCTTTCGGCACGTTTCCCGACAACGCGGCCCTAATCAAGGATATATTGAGCCGGCAGGACAATGAAGATTTTCTGACGTAGCCGTGAAGGTTTACCCGGCTACTGGCGCGGTGCGGATATAGAACGCACAGGCTATGGAAAGCGGCAGCAGTTGCCAGCTCATGGCTCCGGTCTGTGGAGGTTCTGACTCCGCGCTGTGAAACACCAGAGCCCAGGCGCCGGCCTGTGATATCTGCGGCAGGGTGAAATTTTTTAATTCCAAGGTTGCGTTCAACAGGATGGCCACCGCCACCGGGCCATTCGGGGTATCCTGTTGCCCGCCCGGCCTGGAGTCCGCCATTTCGGGGAAGAAAACCGTTAGTGCGGATTCGCTGTGCCAATCTGCCGTCTGCATACGCCCGCCGCCGGGATGCAGCCATTCGATATCGCGCAGACCGTCACCGTTGTAATCAAAACCATGCGGCCAGGTCGTCCGCCTGGTGTGCGGCAGGCGCCCGCGCAGTTTGATCAGGGTCTGTACCTGGTGCAAAAAATCGGGATCATCGTTCAGGCCGCTCCAGTCCAGCCAGCCGGTTTCGTTGTCCTGTGCGTAGGCGTTATTGTTGCCGGACTGGGAGTTACCCAACTCGTCACCTGCCAGCAACATCGGTGTGCCCTTCGAAAACATCAGGGTGGCAAGCATATTCAAACGTTGGCGACGTCGAAACTGATTGATCTGCGCGTCGCCGGTCTCACCCTCGACGCCGTGGTTGCTACTGTAGTTGTGGCTATGGCCGTCACGGTTATCCTCGCCATTGAGCTCGTTGTGCCGTCTGCCGTAACTGACCAGGTCACGCAGCGTGAATCCGTCGTGCGAGGTGACGAAATTGATGCTCGCCTGTGGCGGGCGGCCACTGGCTTCGAAGATATCGGCTGAGCCGTGCAGACGTCTGGCAAGCTCGCTCAGGAGGTCCTCGTCACCGCGCCAGAAGCGGCGCACGCTGTCGCGGTAGCGGTCATTCCATTCCGACCAGCGTGATGGAAACTGACCCAGCTGGTAACCGCCCGGTCCGGGGTCCCAGGGCTCCGCGATCAGCCTGGCGCCTGCCAGGCGCGGATCGTCATTGATCTGGTGTAAAAGCGTATGGGAAGGGTTAAAGCCCAGCAGTGTCCGGCCCAGCACCGGGGCCAGGTCAAACCTGAACCCGTCCACGCCCATGTTCCTGTGCCAGTAAACCAGGCTGTCCATGACCAGCGCCTGCACACGCGGATGATCGACATTGAGCGTGTTGCCGCAACCGGTGTCATCGATATAGCGGCCGGGGACTTCCGGTTCGGTGCGGTAGTAGGTGATGTTGTCAATACCGCGAAAACTGAGCGTCGGGCCCTTGCCGCCACCCTCGCCGGTGTGGTTGTAAACCACGTCCAGGATGACCTCGATCCCGGCCTCGTGAATACTGTTCACCATTTCCCGGAACTCGAGACAGGCGTCCTGGAATGCGTAACGCTCCCCGGGTGTGAAGAAATTGATACTGTTGTAACCCCAGAAATTTGTCAGACCCCGCCCGACCAGGAAACCCTCGTCGATCATGGAATGAACCGGCATCAGTTCCAGCGAGGTGATGCCCAGTGCTTTCAGGTATGCGAGGATTTTTGCATTGCTCAGGCCGCGGAATTTGCCACGATCCCGCTTTGGGATGTCCGGGTTGCGCATGGTGTAACCACGTACATTGGCCTCGTAAATGACAGTCTCGGTCCAGGGGATGCGCGGGCGCGTTCCCGGAAACTCATCTATACCGGCGGTGACCACGCTCCTGGGTATATAAGCCGCGCTGTCGGTGCGGTTGGGTTGCAAACGGCGACCGGTGGTTGAATGGTCGTAATCATACACGGCCCCGGACCAGCGGAATGAACCTTCCAGTGCACGCGCATAAGGGTCGATCAACAGCTTGGACGGATTGAATCGCAATCCACGGTCAGGCGCCCACGGCCCGTGTGCACGGTAACCATAACGCTGACCCGGTTCACATCCCGGCAGGTAACCGGACCAGACACCATCCTGGCAGCCGGGCAGTTTAAAACACTGGCCCTGCTGCCCATTTGCGTCGAACAGACAAAGCTCGATGGCGTCGGCTGCGGACGAATAGAGGGCAAAATTTACACCCTGTCCGTCCCAGTGGGCACCGAGTTGTTCCGGACTGCCAGGCTGGATCATGGGTTTCCGTTGGTGATTGTTTCCAGGCGCCAGATATCCCGGTTGTAGTCCTGCATGGTGCGGTCGGTGGAAAAACGGCCGGACCTGGCGCTGTTCAATATACTCATGCGGGTCCAGCGCTGCTGGTCCTGGTAAGCGGCGCCCGCCGCTTCCTGGCTATCGACGTAGCTGCGAAAATCCGCGACCGTCATCCACGGGTCATGCGGGTCACGCAAAGCATTGATGATGGAATCGAATATACCGGGTTCAAACTGGTTGAAATGGCCGTGTTCGAGTAAACGCATAACCCGTCTGAAATCCCTGTCGGCTTCGATGATCGACGCCGGGTCGTAGTTCTCCCTGACCGCCGGGATCTGGTCCACGGTCAGACCGAAAAGGAAGAAGTTCTCCGCACCGACGGCCTCGAGTATTTCCACGTTGGCGCCATCCAGTGTCCCGATGGTGACCGCACCGTTCATCATGAACTTCATATTGCCGGTACCGGACGCCTCCTTGCCGGCCGTGGATATCTGCTCGGACAGATCGGCCGCAGGGCAGATCAGTTCCATCGCCGAGACGTTGTAATCCGGGTAGAACACCAGCTGCAAACGGCCACGCATGGCCGGATCGGTATTGATCACCGAGGCGACATTGTTGATCAGCTTGATGTGGCTCTTGGCCATGTCGTATCCCGGCGCGGCCTTGCCGCCGATGATGATGACGCGTGGCGGCAGTTGATCACCGTCACCCCGCTGGATACGGTCATACAGGTGGATGGCGTGCAGGACATTCAGCAACTGGCGCTTGTACTCGTGGATGCGCTTGACCTGGACATCGAACAGCATGCCGGGATCAACCGTCAGCCCGGTTTTGAGCTTGATGTTGGCGGCAAGCCGGCCTTTGTTAGCCTGCTTGACGGCGTGCCAGGCCTGCTGGAATTCGGGCTTGTCGGCCAGCGGCTGGAGTTTCTCCAGTTGCTCGAGATCGGTCACCCAATCCTCCCCGATGTGCTCGTTGAACAGGGCTGCCAGAGCGGGGTTACAGCCGGCCAGCCAGCGACGCTGGGTGACACCGTTGGTCTTGTTGTTGAACTTTTCCGGCCAGAGATCGGCGAAATCCTTGAACAGACCCTGTTTGAGCAACTTCGAATGCAGTTCTGCAACCCCGTTCACCGAAAAACTGCCGACGATGGCCAGGTAAGCCATGCGTATGCGTTTCTCCGGGCCTTCCTGGATCAGCGACATACGGCTCAGGTATTCGGTGTCGCCCGGTCTGTGCCGGCTGACCTCGGTGAGGAAACGAACGTTGATCTCGTAGATGATCTCCAGCACGCGTGGCAACAGCCGTTCAAACATCGAAACCGGCCAGGTTTCCAGCGCCTCGGGTAGCAGCGTGTGGTTGGTGTAGGCCATGCTGTTCCGGGTTATTTTCCACGCGGCACTCCAATCGAGACCATGATCATCCATTAGCAATCGCATCAACTCCGGTACCGCGATGGCCGGGTGCGTATCATTCAGCTGGAAGACGTGCTTATTGGCAAACTGGTTGAAGTCGTTGCCGTTATGCCTGATCCAGTCACGCAATATGTCCTGCAGGCTGGCCGACGCCAGGAAATACTGTTGACGCAGACGCAGTTCCCGTCCGTTTTCGGTTTCCGCGTTAGGGTACAGGACCATGGTGATATTCTCGGCCTCGTTCTTGGCCGCAACCGCATCGGTGTAATCGCCGGCATTGAATTCTTCGAGATCAAACTCATCGGTGGCCGCCGCCGACCACAGGCGAAGTGTATTGACCACATCGTTCCTGTAGCCCGGGATGGGCAGGTCGAAGGGAATCGCAAGCACGTCATGCGTGTCGATCCAGTCGATATGCATCCTGCCCAGCGAATCCTTGTAACGGGTGACATGGCCGCCGAACTTGATCGTCTGGGCGCGCTCGATACGTTCGATTTCCCATGGATAACCCTCACGCAGCCAGTTATCGGGCAACTCTATCTGCCATCCGTTTTCCAGGCGCTGATGGAACATGCCGTAGCGGTAACGGATGCCATAGCCGGTGACTGGCAGACCGAGGGTCGCGCAGCTGTCGAGAAAACAGGCCGCCAGCCGTCCCAGGCCTCCGTTGCCGAGACCCGCGTCATACTCCTGCTCATGCAGGTCTTCCAGTTCCGCGCCGATGCGCTGCATCGCTTCGCTCGTCTGCCCGGTCATACCGAGGCTGAGAAGTGCATTGCGCAGCAAACGTCCCATCAGGAACTCCAGCGACAGGTAGCAGGCCCGCTTGCCATCGGTGCGTTCCAGGTTGGTGCGGGTCTCAATCCAGCGTTCCATGAGCCGGTCACGGGTGGCGTGCACCAGCGCCTGGTAGAGAAAGTTTTCCTGCTTGTGGACGGTGCGCCGGCCCAGCATACGACAGTGATAATGTATGGCATCGGAGAGTATGGCTTCTGCATCCATCCGCAGAGGTGGCGGATTCATTAACTCCATATCACCTATGCTGTCAGTTGATAACGGGTCTATCATCTGTTCGTTCTCCGTTTCCCTTCAAACGGGATTGGTTGTTTTTAACATCAAAGTCGCCAGTGGCGGCAGGTCAATTTGCAGGGAGTGTTGGTGGCCGTGTGCGGTAACGTTTTGCGTATGTAGTTCGCCATGCAAACCGACGCCGCTGCCACCATACCTGACGTCATCGGTATTGAGCAACTCCGTGTAAACACCATCGTTGGGTACGCCGATGCGATAGCCGGCGCGCACCAGTGGTGTGAAATTACTGATACACACGACAAATGTGCCGTCATTTGCCCGGCGTAACCAGCATAATACGCTGCTGTCCGCATCCTGCCAGTCTATCCATGCAAAACCCTCGTGGCGGAAATCCAGTTCATGCAACGCCGGTACATCCCGGTAAATCCGGTTGAGGTCCCGAACCAGCGTCTGCACACCCCAGTGCAAGGGTTGTTCCAGTAAATGCCAGTCAAGGGAACGATCGTGGTTCCACTCCCTTTGCTGGGCGATTTCGCTACCCATGAAAAGCAGTTTCTTTCCGGGGTGTCCGTACATGAAGCCGTAATAGGCACGTAAATTGGCAAAACGCTGCCATTCATCCCCCGGCATGCGGCCGAGCAGTGAACGCTTGCCATGCACAAGCTTTTCATCGTGTGACAGCGGCAGGACAAAATTCTCGTCAAAGGCGTAAACCAGGCCAAAGGTCATCTTGTCGTGGTGGTACTTGCGGTGGACCGGGTCTTCGCTCATGTAGGACAGGGTGTCGTTCATCCAGCCCATGTTCCACTTGAAGGTAAAGCCGAGACCGCCCGCACTGGTAGGCCGCGAGACACCGGGCCACGCGGTCGGACTCCTCGGCATAGCTGGTGGCCTTGTAGGTATGGATGATTTCGTTGAACTGGCGCAAAAACGCGACCGCCTCGAGGTGTTCATTGCCGCCAAACTCATTCGCCAACCACTCGCCTTCCTTGCGCGAATAATCCAGGTAAAGCATCGAGGCGA
>CAVSHP010000007.1:0-289981 GCA_963727635.1 uncultured Gammaproteobacteria bacterium
GACCATCCCATGGCTCGACATGCATCGAATTGAATTCGTAGAAGGAGCGCAATTTCGGCGACATATCCGGTTCGGCCTGCCAGGCGGGCGGAATCAGGATACGCATGGCGCGGAAGACATCCATCCGCCGGCGAGAAATAATTCCAGCATGTTGTCCAGCGAGGACGAATCCGAGCCCTCCTGGTTGACCAGCGGGCGGATCTTCTGCAGGTCGGGCAACAACGGTGTCTGGAACTTGGGTGTACGCGCCTCCGACCAGCTGCGGTTGCCTTCGATGGTATTGATCTCGCCATTGTGGGCGAGGAAACGGAAAGGCTGGGCATAGCGCCAGTTTGGCAGGGTATTGGTCGAAAAACGTTGATGAAACAGGCAGATGGCGCTTTTTAGCCGCCGGTCTTTCAGGTCCGGGATAAAATTCCGGCAGGTTCTCCGGCATGACCAGGCCCTTGTAAACCGCGGTCAGGTTGGAAAGCGCCGCCACGTAGAACATCGGATCAGGCTGGTCCATGTTCATGTTTTCAGCACCGGCCATACGACGGGCGACGAACAACCGCCGTTCCACGTCGTGGGTTCCCCATCCCGGCGGCGCATCGACGAACACCTGTTCAATCGTCGGCATGGAATCCAGGGCCATCTGGCCACAAACCGAGGGGTTGGTCGGGACTGTTCGCCAACCGACAATTTCCAGCGTTTCGTTTTCGATGTGTTTTTCAAGAATCTTGCGTGAACGCGCTGCAATCGCAGGATCGGAATTCAGAAACACCATGCCAACGCCGAAAACCCGGCCCACGCGCATTCCCGCTTCCTTCGCCACCTTCCTGAAAAAAGACTTTGGAAATTGCATCAGTACACCACAGCCATCGCCGGTCTTGCCGTCGACCGCAATGGCGCCGCGGTGTGTCATGCGTGCCAATGCGGCACAGGCGGTACTGATCAGTTCGTGGCTGGTCTCACCATGTTGATGGGCGATGAGACCAAAACCGCAGCTGTCCTTTGACCGCTCCGGCCGATACAGGCCTCTTTTTTGATCGCGTTGTTCCATATTCCGGTTTTCTGTCGTGCGTGGTTAATTTCAGATGCCTTGGTTTGGATTCCGAAGTCTTTCTTCGGGGGAACGTACTATCCTACACGGTGATGGATATTTGGAAAGCCCTGTCTGACGGCAAAATCAGGGTTTTGATAAGAAAATGGCCAATAATTTCGTTTTGCTGAATGCATTTTTCATCATGGCGGCCCGGGAAATGGCAAAACAACGTTTCCAATGCTCGTTTTAGCGCAGACCGATGGTTCTGTACCACGTATTAACCTATAAAACCTAATAAAGCATTTCCAGATCCTCGGAGAAATTCAAAAAATGAGTTTAATAGCGAAGTCCACCCTCAGCGCCCTTCTCGCATCGTGTTTTACAAGCGGCGCGTTTTGCGAGGAACAAGCCGCGTCAACGCCGGCGCAACCCCAACCGGTGTGTGAATCGAATAAGAGGTTTAACGACTTCGACTTCTGGCTCGGTGAATGGAATGTCTATACCAATGATGATAAGCGGCAATTCCAGGGCACCAACTCCATCACCAAGCAGCATAAAAACTGCCTGATCATGGAAAACTGGACCAACGCACAAGGCGGCACCGGCAGCAGTATGAACTACTATGACGCGGTTGAAGACCAATGGCGTCAGCTGTGGGTGGCCGGTGGTTATTCGATCGATTATACCGGTGGCCTGAACGAATCCGGTTCGATGGTTTTGAATGGCAAAATCAATTACTACAAGACCGGTAAGAGCCAGGCTTTCCGGGGCACCTGGACGCCCAATGCAGACGGTAGTGTGCGTCAGTTTTTCGAGCAGCAGGACCCTGAAAGCGGCGAGTGGAGCGTTTGGTTTGACGGTCTTTATATCAGGAAAGACCCGGAATAGAATTTTCAAATGACAAAATACCCCTTCAGCAAGGTCTTTCAGATTTACAGAAACCATTCTATGTAATTGTTTTAAATAATATTAGAATCTTTTTAAAAATTCCTTGTGATACTTTTGCCAGAAATCGGGTCTCTTTTTCTAACCATGGGTGAAGATGGGGAAACGGAGTGGAAAGACGCCAAATTCTGATTGTCGAAGACGAGCGCGATATCGCCAGTCTTCTGGAATTGCACCTCAACGATGCCAACTTTGATGTAACCATCGCTGCTGATGGCCATACGGGCATGCAACTCACACTTCGCCACCAATGGGACCTTGTAATCCTTGATATCCGCTTACCGGGTCCGGATGGATTGACCATCTGCCGTGCCCTGCGGCGTGAGATGGCCTATATTCCGATCCTGATGCTGACGTCCAAATCATCAGAACTGGACCGTGTTTTGGGTCTCGAACTGGGGGCGGACGATTATGTCACCAAACCTTTTTCCGTCACGGAACTGGTCGCACGGGTCAAGGCCATTTTCCGCCGTATCGAATCGGTTGAGAAACGCTTGCCCGGTGGTGCGCAGTGTCTGCGCATCGATGACCTGAGCATCGATACCAGTGGACGCGAAGTCAGGAAAGGTGATGCTGACCTGGCGCTGACCGCACGCGAGTTTGACCTGCTTTTGCACTTTGCCCGGCATCCGGGCCAGGTTTTTTCCCGGACCCAGTTGCTCGACAGTGTCTGGGGTTATGGTCACGACGGTTATGAACACACGGTTAATTCACACATCAACCGCTTGAGGGCAAAGATAGAAAAAGACCCGGCTCACCCAAAGCTGATCGTCACCTGCTGGGGTGTAGGTTACAAGTTTGACGCCACGCCAACACCTTCCGTAGCCACCACTCCACTGCCCACAACGGACTGGTCGAATGTGACACAGATGCGGCGCCACCTGTAGGCGGGACAGATTTTTTCCCACATGAAATCGTTATTTGCCAAGCTTTCACTCGCGCTGTTTCTGGTCATTACCCTGCTGGGCAGCGGCTTTTTTCTTATCGAACGCTACAGCACGCAAAATTATTATGAAGAAATTACGCAGCGTCTGAACTCATCCATTGCCATGTATGTAACGGGTGAACGGCAATTGATGGAGAACTTCGTTGTCAATCGCGAGGCCCTGTCGCTACTGGCGCAGCAGGCGATGATCATCAACCCCACTGTCGAGATTTTCCTGCTCGATACCGAGGGCAATATACTGGGACACAACTTTCCACCGGAAAGCATCGTTCAACACAGGGTCGACCTGGCACCGGTGAAGGCGCTGATCGCCGGCAATGTGAAAATGCCCCTGCGCGGCACCGATCCGCGTAACCCGCATCGGGAGAAAATTTTCTCTGCATTTCCGGTCATGGACCATGACGTGTTACAGGGTTACCTTTACGCGGTGCTGGGCGGAGCCAAGTATGACGAGCTGGCCAATGCCCTGCGCGACAGCTATGTCCAGAAACTGAGCGCCAGTGCATTGCTGGCAATCGTGCTTGCCGCTTTCCTGGTCGGATTGCTGGTGTTCTGGTTGTTCACCCGCAGGCTCAGCCTGCTGACCAGCAATGTAAAGGCCTTTACCGATTCGGGATTCGGTGAAAACTCACCTTCTCCGCTGCAAGCCGGCGGCTTCGCCGTGACGGATTCGCAAATGGCCGACTCCAGCCACAATCAGGACGAGATCGGGCAATTGGAAATCGCTTTCAACGCTATGGCGAATAAGTTGTACGAACAATTCGGAAATCTCAAAAAAACCGACCAGCTTCGTCGCGAACTGGTGAGTAATGTATCTCACGATCTGCGCACGCCGCTGGCAACGATGCACGGGTATGTTGAAACCCTGTTGATAAAAAACCAAGAACTCGACGCGGAAAAGCGCCGCGAGTACCTGGAGATTACCCGTAAACATACCCAGCGCCTGGGGGAACTGATCGGTGATCTTTTCGAGTTATCGAAACTTGATTCGGCCAGCATCCATCCCAACCTGGAGGCGTTTTCGCTGGCAGAACTGCTGCACGATACCGTTCATGAATTCGGCCTGGAAGCGGACAAACGCAACCTGGATCTGTCCATCGAGGCGCCCGATGACCCCAGCGTCGTCTATGCCGATATCGGACTGGTACAGCGGGTACTCGAAAACCTGATACGCAACGCCCTCAAATTTACACCCGACGGTGGCAAAATCAGCATACGTCTGGATAAAAAGCCGGGCGCGGTTGCGGTCGCAATCGAAGACAACGGCTGTGGTATTGCGGAGGAAGACCTGGCGCATGTATTTGACCGATTTTACCGCGCGGAAAACGGTGGCCAGGAAAGCGGCACCGGCCTGGGTCTGGCCATCGTGCGCAGAATTCTCGATCTGCACGGTAGCCGCATCACCGTTAACAGCCAGGTTGACCGGGGAACTTGTTTCGAATTCGACCTGCCGACACAGGCCGTCGCATGATCTGCACATCTCGCGTGAAGTCGCACTATCGCCAGCCTGCAGGCGTTAAAGCAGGTACATACTGCCTTTTGAGCGCAGCTCCCGCCGGTCCTCACGCCATTGCGGATTCAGGTCTTCGAGCAAGGTGTAAAACGCCTTGCCGTGATTCATCTCCTGCAAGTGGCACAGCTCATGGGCGATGACGGCATCGATAATCGTCAGTGGCGCCTTGATCAGATGGGTATTCAGTTTGATTACACCTTTTGATGAACAGTTGCCCCAGGTGCGTTTCATTCTTCTTAACTTAAGCGGTATTGTTCTGTCGCGCGCCCAACCGGCCCTGTCCGCGACCATCCGCATACGGACGCCCAATACTTGCAACGCCTGTTGCTGATACCACCCCTGTAATAACTTGCAGACGTGTTGAGGGTCGTCTGTCCCGGTACGAAGGCGGATTTCTTCTCCATTAAATACCACGGCTGTTTTATTGCCCGACCCGGTATCTATATGCAGCGGGTAACGCTCCCCGATATAGAAATGCAGTTCACCGGTTACAAATTGCAGCGGCTCCAGTTGCCTTCGGCGGGCCCTGATTAGAAACCGTTCGATGTGGGAGGTGTTTTGTGACAGCGTCACATCGATATATGACTGTGACCAGTGGCGTGGCGCGACCACCACCAGGCCGCCGAGTTCATCCAGTTCCATGTGCAGGCGCCGGGTCACCCGCGACCGGCGTTTGATCGTGTACTCCATCGGTCCGGACGTGGTTTTAAGTGTAAATCGTCGCATTGGGAATGCATTCTATTCGTTTGAATGAGAATTATTTTTCGGTTTATCGCATCACGGGTAAACATTCTGACTTATTTACTGTCTTTTAGTTAAGTCATCAGGATTCGGGCTATGAGTCGCCAGGAAATTGTCGCACTTAAATTGCAAATGGGAATTAGCCCTTCGGCAAATATCCCCTCAAATGTTTTGTTAGCCATGTGGCAACAGCTGAAACTTGAATGTGATGGGGAACTGCGCAATCAATCCCAGGCGGATTCGATCCCGAACCAGATGATTTTCTCTCCAATTGAAGTATGACTTTTCCCTCCTCTGTTGAGCCGGCACCTGAAAAGGAGCCGGCTATTTTTAAGGGAAAGTGCTATAAATTTTCCGACTGTTTGGATGTGTATCTCACTGATAACCCTGGTCCAGGAGCATAAATCAATCGCAAAGTTCTTAAGATTGTTGAATGGCGATTATAATGCACCGCGGAGGCTGGCATTTTAATCATGCTTGGGTTATGCTTGATTCAATAGGTTTTGGTTGGGGGATTTCAAGACCTGTTTCGTTACGCTGCCAGCCGGCAGGGGTCATTTATCCGGTTGCTGTTGGAAAACTGATTTCGCCACCCGCTGTACTCGGGCGGTACAAATACAGCTACGGAATCGAGAGTAGCCTAGTTAAAGAACTAACAGATTCCGCCGTTTTTATTGACCAAGACCGCTCAGAATTTTGTACAGGGTAAATAAAGCAGATGTTTCAGTTGGAACATCTGCTTTTTTTTTGCAGGACAGCACCTGCCGGCTACCTTACAATTCCATCTGAACCCGGACACGGGGTAAATCAGGCTAATAATCGGTTATGCACCCAAACGAGCTTCCTTTTCAAATGCGCTTGGCAGCGCGTCTGATCCTTTTTTCGATACAGCTCGCGGCTTGCCGTGTCAGTAACCAGGGGTTTACCCAATGAGTGAACCGACTGGATTCTCGCTGGGTATGACGGTCAACCCGGCCAGCACTTTCAAGCCGTTACCTGACTGGGTGGCTTTTGACCTGTGCCAGGCCTACCCCGCATCCGGTGGAAACCTGTTATTGCACAATACCCGCAATGGCAAGCGCGCGATGGTCAAACCCGAGGTTTATGCCGCCCTGTTGCACTGCAGGCAGTTCAGGACCCTCGATCAGCACGCCGCGGCCATTATCGAACTCAACCCCGCCATGCAGGGTCAGCAATCTGACATCCGCAATGTGCTTCTCAACATGCTCAGAAGCGGCATGATGCTGTCGGCAAAAAACGCCTCCGACAACCTTAAGCAAACAGTTGAAAACAACACTGATCAGCAGCGAAACACCACGCCGGTCGTCGCCATTCTCACCTGGGAGCGCCCGCAGGCACTGGAACGCCTGCTCGAGTCCGTTGCCGCCAATTGCGATAGCTGAAAAATTTCATCGTCTTTATGTCATAGATGACTCGCGCAATATTGAAAATATCAGGCAGAACCAGGCGCTGACGGAACGTTTTGTTTCCAGGATCGCCGCCCCGCTTCAATATTTTGGCCAGCATGAGCAACAATCATTGCTCGATAACCTGGTGAAACAACTGCCGGAACATGAAAATGCAATACGATTTCTGGCCGACCGGTCACGCTGGCAGGACTTCTGGACAGCCGGATTAAGCCGTAACCTGGCCTTGTTATTGTCGCTCGGTCACCGCCTGGTGATGATCGACGATGACGCGGTTTGCGAGGTTTACGACCCGCCGCAACCAAAACCCGAGATCACCTTTTCCGACGACCCCCGCGAAGCGGTATTTTTCGCCAGCGAGCGGGAATGGTCTCATCTGCGACAGCCCATAAATCCCGATCCAATCAATCGCCATATGCAATGCCTGGGTTTGACTTTTTCAGAGGCATTGACCGTGCTGGGACAAAACCACCTGAAACCATCCGGTTTTCAAAACGCAACCGCGTTGCAACTCAGCGAATTGCAGACCAGACTCAGAGGTATTGATTACCGAGTCCGGTTCACTGGGCTGCCCGGGCACCCGCGATAATACCTGGTTACCGGATATGGCGCCGGCTTCGCTCAAACGCATGCTGGCATCGGAAGAAAAAACCACCCAGGCACTCGGCAGCCGCAAGGTCTGGAGTGGCCGAAACAACCGCATTTTGCACCCCATTCCAACATGTCGCAGATCACCGGGTTTGACAACCGCCGGATGTTGCCGCCATACTTGCCCATCATGCGCGGTCAGGACCGTTTATTCGGTTATATGCTGGATTATATATTTTCCAACATCCGTAACGCTGGATTACCCGTGGGCCATACCGCATTTGCCAGTGCCGGATCGCAAATGGCGTGACAGGGACCTCAACTTCACGCCAGCCGATTCGTTTCCGATGTTTTTTGTGGAAATGATCATCGGCAGCAAATCCGCGTGTTTGTCCACCCGCCCGGATGAACGCCTGTCCGGCTTGTCCGGATGGTTCAACGATATGGCCTCGGCATCCGCAAAAACACTGACTTCCATGTACCGCGACAGCCGGTTGCGCGGTGATTCAGCGCGCTTGAAACAGTTGACCGTCTTGCTGGAAAATACCGACCCGGTGCCGGTCAACTGGCAGAATTACCTGCGTAACGGTATTACACAATTAAATGCCGACATGGACCTGGCCAGCCGTGAGAATTTCGTGGTCAGGGGACTGCCTGCTTCAATGGAAGGCGATGATTTGATCGCTTTCTGGAAGCAGGTCTGGGGTGATTTTGCGCTGGCGCTCAAGGCATGGCCGGAAATTCGGCAGGCCGCAGCCAGCCATCGCCGGTTCAAGTTAATCTAATTTACTGAAAACCGCTTAATCCCGGTTTCATAGACAGCCCGGTGAAGATGTTTACGCATCCAAAGAGCGGGCCTGACGCATTTCGCTTGGTGCCGAGCCCGTCCAGCCCTTGAACGCGCGTGAGAATGAACTGGGCTCGGAAAATCCCAGCAGCAGGGAAATTTCTGTCAGGGTCAGGCTGTTGTCGAGGATGTAAAGTTCGGCCAGGCTGCGGCGCACCTCGACCAGCAGGCTCCTGAAATTGTGCTCCGCCTCTGCCAGCTTGCGATGCATCGTGCGTACCGACATATGCATTGCGGCTGCCACCGAATCATCACTGATACCGCCGTTTGGCAATTGTTCCATCAGCGCTGACTTGACCCTTGTGACGATATCGTTCCGGTCCAAAAGTGCCAGGCGTCGTGTAATCACCTGGTCATTGAGCAATGCCAGTTCGGGATTGGCGCCGGTCAGGAATTCATCGGCGATGCCTATTGGAATTAATAACTGGTTTTCAGCCTGGTCAAAATTCAGCTGGCAACCAAAGTACTCAAAATATGGCTTGGGATCCGCTGGTGTGGCATGTTTGAAATTCACCGCCTGCAAACGAAACCGGTCACCACAGACCAACCGCGACATCATGGTAATCGTGGCAAGCGCACCATCATCCCGTGCCGTGACGCATTCACTGGATACGTTAACCTTGAGGGTAACCACCATGCATGCATCAATGTCTTCAACGAGCACAACGGCCTTATCGTTGACAAGGCGTACAAAGCGCTCCAGCCTCTCGAAGGCTTTTCTCAGGGTCAGGCTGGCCTGCCACGCATAACCCAGCGCACCCAATTGTGATGCCGTATAAACGGTTGCCGAGCGGATGCCGAAGGCCTCGTCACCACAGACCTCGACCGCCCTTGCCCGTATGCGGTCAATTTTCTCGTACGAGAGACGCACCGAAGGGTCCATGGGCAAAGTGACCTTGTAATCTTCTGCAGCAAATAAGGGCTGTGGATCGACCCCGTAGGACTCAATCGTCTTCCACAAATTGATTATCGAGGGTGCAAAAACCGACATGCGGGCAATTACCCTATGGCTCATGGTTCAACATGGTTTCATTCTGTTCCAGCATTTCTGTTGGGTCAACTGCTTGACCACATCGGACAAGCGGCACTATCACGTTTTGCCTAAAGTACACCCATCGCAAACACAGCTGATGGAAAAAGCAGCAATGCAGACAGAAGAAGAAATGTTGCAGACAGAAATTGAATTTTGGCGTTTCATGATAAAGAGCCGGAGAGGAACCGTTTCTGAACAGGCAACCGAAAGAATGTTACTCGCATGTGAACTGGCGGAAAGAAAACTGATGATGATGGATTGCAAACGACACCAGACGGAGAGGAGACAGTGAACACGAACGCTGACACGCAGGGATTGTTGATGAAAAACATCATGCGACTGGTGGTTGCCGGTTCCATTGTCGCCATAACAATCAATATGCTGATGTTGTCTGGCTAGGTACATGGAATGAATTTGAGTTGTGGGGGAATTCGGTAGCAAACGCCCGCTGCCAACTTTATGCCCTGATTTCGTTAAGGTCCGGTGAGATTCCTCCCCCCTTTCACCAGGCTTGAAATCAGGGCACCTTTTTTAGTGTAGTACGCAGGAAGCCGGTGAAACCGGCTGCTAAAAGGAAAACCGGATGGACCTGGTTTGTTAAGGAAAACAGGGTGTGAACTGCGTTTAAAGCCCCGGCTTTTTTAACTGGTGTTTTTGTCCTCCTTCACCAATTCAGAGAGCCGGGGCAATTTTTCCGGGTAAAAAAAAGGCTCCGGTTTTACCCGGAGCCATAAATCTTAGGAAAAACATTTCCCCCCTTGAGATATAAAACAATCGTTGCGGTAATAAGTTGGTGCAAATTACAAATATTTTTACTTTTGTAACAAAAAAGTCCGCAACAAACTGAAATCCGCCGGCATTTCGATACTCAAAACCTCCCGCTTCGACGCGGCTTCCAATGCTTCTGGCAAGGCGACGGGTCTATGCAGTGCGTCTTCAATGGTTTCCTTGAACTTTGCCGGATGTGCAGTACACAGGAACACGCCGGTTTCATCTTCCGCCAGGCTGTTTGTCAAAGCCTGCCAGGCCAGGGCGCTGTGCGGGTCGGCCAGGTAGGATTCCTTGTCAAGCGCGCATACTGCCTGTTTGGTACCGGCGTCATCGATGGCAAACGAGGTCAAAATGTTTCGCAGCGGTAAACCGTGGCGTTTTTCCAGTTCCAGCACGCGGGGGAAATTATTTGGCAGCGAAATATCCATGGCATTGGTCAGTGTTGCAACCGTTGGCCTGGGTTCCCACCTGCCAGATTCCAGGAACCTGGGCACCGTGTCATTGCGGTTGGTAGCGGCAATCATCCGTTTCATGGGCAACCCCAGGGCACGCGACAGCAGACCGGCTGTCACATTACCAAAGTTGCCGCTGGGCACGCTGAATACCGGCTCGGTTCCCCGCGGTAGCTGTGCGACTGCCTCAAAGTAATAACAAACCTGTGCCATCAGGCGCGCCACGTTGATCGAGTTGGCGGAGTTCAAGCCCAGTGTCCCAACCAGTTGCGGATCATCAAACGACTGTTTGACCAGTTGCTGACAGGCATCAAAATCGTCAGTCAATGGCGATGGTCCTGATATTCCCACCCAGCGTGCAAAACAACTTTTCCTGCAAGGGGGTCACCTTGCCTTTCGGGTAAAGCACCACGACATCAATACCGGGCTGGCCATAAAACGCGAGCGCCACAGCCGCCCCGGTATCGCCTGAAGTTGCCGTCAGGATGGTGGTGTGCTGGTCCCGGCTAAAGCTGGCCAGGCATTGGGCCATGAATCGTGCACCGAAATCCTTGAACGCAAGGGACGGACCGTGGAACAGCTCAAGTGCATGTATATGTGCCGAAACCGGCACCAGTGGAACCGGGAAATTAAAAGCGTTTTCGACGCAGGCCCCAAGCACGTGGGCCGGCATTGCGTCGCCGACCAGGTGCTGCAATAAAACTTTACTGCGCGTGACAAAATCCATTTCCAGCAGGGCCTGGATGTTTTCAAGGGGCGCAAGTTGCTCCGGAAAGAACAGGCCCTGACCCTTGCCCAAGCCGGTGACAACGGCTTCCGGAAATGTCACCTTTTGCTCGGGATGGTTGATATTGATGAACTGCATATTGCGGATTCCTGGCTAGTGTTCTGTGCAGTACATTAGATTTCCCTTGCACCGGCAAGGTCTGCCCTGCAGGTATGTACAAAACCGGCTTCATTGCGCAGGTAATGGCCCCGCAGCCAATCGGCAACCGCTTCGGCCGTGCGGTTATCATCAACAATGCAAAAAATGGTCGGGCCGGAGCCCGAAATACCGGTCGCCAACGCACCCATAGTTGCCAACTCGGCCCGGGCCGTCTCGAATCCGGGCAGCAAGGTCTTGCGATATGGTTCGGCCAGCAAATCCACCAGGCATTTCGCCGCGGCGCGTGCGTCACCCTGATGCAGCAGGTGAACGAACAAGGCAAATTGCGCACCGTGGCTGACCACCGTTTTGCGATCATAATGCTCCGGTAAAACCTCCCTCGCCGGCCGTGTCTCCAAACGTGTTCCTGGCCAGGCAACCACGGACTGCCAGTGCCCCGGCCACGGCAGGCTGTATTGCCGCGCACCACCGGGTATACACAATCGCAACCCGCCGAGCAGACACGGGGCAATGTTGTCCAGGTGTATTTCGCCGCTGATACTGCCTTCCATCTCCGCCATCATTTGCAACAGCGCCGGACGGTCCAGCGGACGGCCGAAATACTGGTTGAGCGCGACCAGCGTGGCGACGATTGAACTGGCGCTCGAACCCAGCCCGCTGCCGACGGGTAAACGTTTGTCCAGGGTGATATTCAGGGGCCGGATTTCGGCGCCTTTTGCACGTGCTGCCGCCTCGAAACGCCGGCATGACGAAATGACGATATTCTGTTCCTGGTCCTGTGGCAACGCGTGTGCGAACGGTCCATCGATGCACAACATCCAATCGTCGGGATCACCTTCAACAATGCTCACGCAGTCACCAAGCAGACTGCCGTCAACCGGCGCCAGCGCCAGACCCAGGGCATCAAATCCAACGGAAACATTACCCGATGAAGCGGGTGCATATACGGTTAATATTTTCTCGTTCATAGGTCTAACGGTCTCCAGGCCGTGCGTAAAAGGTCGCCAAAAACACCCGCCGCAGTTACCTCCGCACCAGCGCCATAACCACGCAGGACCAACGGAATGGGCTGGTAATAGCGGGAATGCAGAACCAGTGCATTTTCACCATCACGGATTGCACCGAGTGGATTTGATTTGGGTATGACATCCACCGAAACGCCGCAGCGGCCGTCCTGAATCCGGCCGACATAACGTAAAACACTGTCAGTGGCTTTTGCAGCTTCAATCCTGGCGGCAAAATCCTCATCCAGGCTTTCCAGCTGGCTTATAATATCTGAGGTTTCAACATTCGCCGCAAACCCCTTGGCGATCACCGGTTCAACCTCGATGTCTTCGAGTTCAAGATCCAGACCCATCTCACGTGCGATGATCAACAGCTTGCGGGCCACGTCCATACCGGACAGGTCATCCCTGGGATCGGGCTCCGTAAAGCCCAGTTTCATCGCTTTGTCCACGGCCTTCGAAAACGCAACCCCGTCTTCCATCAGACCAAATATCATCGACAGTGATCCGGACAAAATTCCACCAAAGGATTTGAGCTCGTCACCCGAGCGGATCAGCGATTGCAGGGTATCGATGATTGGCAGCCCAGCACCGACATTCGTTTCATACATGAACTTGCGGAAATGACGGGCCGCCGTGGCACGCATCTCCCGGTAATACGAGATGCTCTTGGTATTGGCTTTCTTATTCGCCGCTACCACGTTGAACCCGTTTGCCAGGAATTTCGTGTACTGTTCCGCCACCTCGTCATCAGAGGTGCAGTCGATGATGGTCGGGTTCAACAGACCCAGTTGCTTGCGAATGGCGATGATGTCATCAATCTGCCACTCGACACCACGTTTCTCGAGTTCCTGTTGCCAGTTGTCGAGCGCTACCGTGTCATGTCCGACCAGCAGTTTATGACTGTTGGCAATGGCCCGGACATGCAGAGCCTTGTGACCGGCCGAAAGCGAATCATCATGGGATTGAAACTGGCGTAGAAGCGCCGTGCCAACATTGCCGCAGCCGAGCAGAATGACATCCATATGACTCGTGTGGCTGAAAAACGCTGTGTGGCATGCACGTAATGCGGCTTGCGCGGACTTCTTCTCCACGACCACCGTGATCGCGCATTCGGTTGAGCCCTGGGCAATAACTTCGACGTTCACCCCGGCGGCGGATATCGCACTGAGAAAGCGTGCGGCGACACCGCGGTAATGACGCATTCCATCACCGACCAGCGTAATTACCGAACGTTGATCCATCAGCGAAATGTCACTGATCAGGCCATGTAACAGTTCAAAATGGAACGCATTTGTCAGTGCTTTGCGTGCAGCTTCGGCCTCAATACTGCGCACACACAGGGTAATACTGTACTCGGAAGAGGATTGCACGATAAGCAGCACCGAAATGGACTGGTTGGCCAGTGCCTCCATAACCCGGCGAGCCAAACCCACACGACCGCGCATGCCGCCACCTTGCATGGTAATGCTGGCGACATCATCCAGGTGGGAGATACCCCGCACCACGGTTGGCTTTTGCGTGTTTGCATGAATCAGGGTGCCCTTGAGGTCCGGGTGGTAGGTGTTTCTGATTTCGCAGGGAATACCGGCACTCATCAGCGGTGTCAACGCCTTGGCACTGATGACCTTGGCGCCGAAAAACGACAGTTCCATCGCTTCTTCATAACTGACTTCATCGAGGCATTTTGCGCTGGGAACAATACGTGGATCGGCGGTAAAGAAGCCGTCGACGTCCTTCCATATCTCACAACTCCTGGCCTGTAGCCCCGCCGCCACGCTTGCGGCCGAGTAATCCGAGCCGTTACGACCCAGCAATTGCGGCTTGCCCTGGGCATTAACACCATAAAACCCGGGCAGAATCAGGATGCTGTGTTCGCTACTCACGGCCTGCTGCAGAAGCGGCGCCGCCGCATCGATATCCACCAGGCTATCGGTATAACTGTCATTCGCCAGCGGTAACACATCCGTTTCCGACCAAAGTGTCGAATGACCCTGCGCCTGTAAAAGGTCAGCCATTACACGGCTGGTGAAGCCTTCACCGGTCGAAAGCAACTCTGCCTGGACCATGGGGGGACACTGTTCGAGCAATGACACACCTTCGAGGCGGGACTCGAGACGTTTCAGCTGTGTCTGTAAAAACTCCGTCGCCAGCGGGCTGGTCCAGGCGGATTTTTCCATGTTCTGCAGGATGCCCTGCTCTTTTTCACGTATCTTCTCAACGACCGCCATGTAGTCACCACCGGCGATGGCGGCTTTAATGGCGTTTTCCAGCAAGTCCGTCACACCATACATGGCGGACAGGACCACGATGACTTTTTCATTGGCTGCCGCCCTGCTGATAATACCGGCGGCAGCGACGAAGCCGCCGATATCAGCGAGCGATGAACCTCCAAATTTCTGCACTAACATTTTCTTTGTCCCCTGGCGCTAAATTTTAGCTTCAATGTAATGGTTGCCCGATGATTTAATCCGTGGCTGTCGAAAAAGGGTTCACGTTTTATACGCGTCCTGGTGCACCGAGCGAACGGCACGCCCTGAAGGATCATTCATTTGCTGCAGACTGGCGTCCCATAAAAATGCTTCCGGCGTGCTGCACGCCACCGATGGGCCACCGGGTACGCATTCGGCGGCGCTGGCAAGCGGAAAATGGTTTTCAAACATCCGCCGGAAGAGGTAAGCCTCTTCGTTGATCGGGGTATTGTAAGGAAACCGCTTGGCGGCGTGCGCCATCTGCTGCTCACTGACCTGGCTCTTCGCGTACGCACGAACACCATCGATCCAGCTATAACCCACGCCGTCGGAAAACTGCTCTTTTTGCCGCCAGGCGATCTCTTCCGGCAGCAAGTGACTGAATGCCTCGCGCAAAATCTGCTTTTCCATTTTTCCCTTGGTAATCATCTTGTCTTTCGGGTTCTGGGACATGGATACGTCGAGGAACTCGCGGTCCAAAAACGGTACGCGTGCTTCAACACCCCAGGCCGACATGGCCTTGTTCGCACGTAAACAATCATAACTGTGCAAACGGGATAGTTTGCGCAGGGTTTCTTCATGAAACGCGCGTGGATCTGGCGCTTTGTGGAAATACAGGTAGCCGCCGAATATTTCATCGGCGCCCTCGCCGGAAAGCACCATCTTGATGCCCATGGCATGAATTTTTCGCGCCAGCAGATACATCGGTGTGGCCGCGCGTATGGATGTCACGTCATAGGTTTCAATGTGGTAGATCACTTCATCCAGCGCATCCAGACCTTCCTGCAGGGTAAATTCGAAACCATGGTGGATGGTGCCGATATGCGCTGCGACCTTGGCGGCGGCGGCGAGATCGGGTGAACCATTGAGGCCGATCGCAAAAGAGTGTAATCGCGGCCACCAGGCCGGGCTGCGTTCGTCGTCTTCGACCCGCATGCTGGCATGTTTTTGGGTGACCGCGGCAATGATGGATGAGTCCAGCCCGCCGGAAAGCAGAACCCCGTAAGGAACATCCGTCATCAGGTGGCTGATGACCGACTTTTCCAGTGCCTGGTTGATTGCCTTAACGCTGGTTTCAGCATTTTCGACAGCGGCAAAATCCTGCCATTCGCGTTGGTAGTAGGGTTTTGGCTGATCGTCCTCACTGCTCCAGTAATGTCCCGGGGGAAATTCCATGACCACCGTGCAGACATCCATAAGGGCTTTCATTTCCGACGCCACGTATAGCTGATGCTCGTCGTCGTAGCCGTAATACAGGGGAATGATACCAATAGGGTCGCGCGCGATCAGTGAACGGTTGTTGGTTTCATCGTATAACACGAAGGCAAACATACCCTGGAGGTCATTGAGAAAATGACTGCCTTTTTCCAGGTACAGCGGCAGGATGACTTCGCAATCGGATTCGGTGGAAAATTGATAGGGTTGCGTCAACGTCTTGCGCAAAACCTTGTGGTTGTAAATTTCACCATTGACGGCAAGTGACTGTTTTCCATCGGGTGAGAGCAGGGGCTGGGCACCCGTGTTGACGTCAACGATGGCAAGACGCTCGTGCGCGAGAATGCCACCCGCGCAAACATGTATGCCACTCCAGTCAGGTCCGCGGTGCCGCATCAGCCTGGATTGACGCAAAGCAACCTGGCGGAGAGCCTGCAAATCCCCGTTGATATTTAACACTGCAAAAATAGAACACATACAAATTAAGCCTCTGAGGGTATTGACCCGGTCCGGACCCTGCATGATACGTTCAGTTTGCGTGTCATGGAACCGCCAAACGGGTTCTTTTTGAACTTGGACCCGGTGCGCGGCCATAGCCCGCCAAATTCAGGGATTCGTGATGCTCGCCGGGGTGGCAGGAAACGCTTGAAATGGAGTTGTTGGTTGCAGAACCCGGACGGATTCGCGGTAGCGCGCGAGGCAGATTCTTTGAACTCAGAGGCGGGCAATTTCGCCCGCCGCCAGAGACTAACGCATACGGGCCTGGAGCTGTGCCAAAGCCTCGCTACCCGGGTTCAGTTTTTCGAACGGGACATCCTTCATGGGTGTCGCAGAGGTGCGGTAAATACGATGCATCTCGGGTAATTCCGGATTGACATACAACAAACCGGTAACCACCTCGCCCAGTGCCCTTTGCTGTTCCAGATAACGCATCACCTTGCTGCGGTCGGTGGCATCGTAACCGCTGTCGGCTTTCTTCAGAAGCAACTTGGAACCATCATGCAGGTCAACCACGGTACTGGTGCCTTCGGCGTAACTGACCTTGATCTCTGCGGCAGGCGGAATAAAGTCGGTTTGTGAGGCCGGGTGATAATGATCACGGGTATAGGTGTAGCTCTTGGTTGATCCTTCATGGTTGTTAAAGGTCACACAGGGTGAAACCACGTCGAGGATGGCGCAACCGGGATGCACGATACCGGCCTTGATCAGGGTGACAAGCTGGTCCCGGTCACCCGAGAAGCTCCTGGCCACAAAACTACTGCCCATCGAAATCGCGGTGGACACGGCGTCAATATTCTTCCACTGGTTGATATCGCCCTTCTTGGATTTGCTGCCCTTGTCCGCCGCAGCCGAAAACTGACCCTTGGTCAGACCGTATACGCCATTGTTTTCAATGATGTACAGCATGTTCAGGTTGCGCCGGACGGCGTGCCCAAACTGGCCGAAACCGATCGACAATGAATCGCCGTCACCGGAAACACCGATAACGACCAGGTTGCGGTTACCGGCATGGGCGCCCACAGCCACCGACGGCATGCGGCCATGGACCGAGTTGAATCCATGCGCACCCGAGAGAAAATAGGCGGGTGTTTTTGACGAACAGCCGATCCCGGAAAGCTTGACGACCCTCTCCGGCGGCATCGACAGTTCCCAGAATGCCTGGACGATTGCAGCGGTGATTGAATCATGACCGCAACCGGCGCACAGGGTCGATAATGCTCCCTCGTAATCGCGTTTCAGCAGGCCGATTTCATTTGCTAACTGGCCGGGCAGATCGATTCTTGGTTTTTTGATGTAGCTCATGCCACGTCCTTCACAGACAAGTGTTCGCATATCCCTTCAACCACGCACGAGGTGGGAATGGGCATGCCGCTATAATGCAATACAGGTACCAGTTTACGCGCATCGGTATTGGTTTCGAGTATCAACAGCGAGCGCAGTTGCGCATCGCGATTTTGTTCGACGACATAAATCGTTTCATGCTGTTCTACAAACTGCGTAACCTCACCGTTGAACGGAAAAGCAAGAACACGCATGTAGTCGGCATGGATACCCTTGTCGCGCAGGACATCCAGCGCTTCGATCACCGCGCCATCCGAACTGCCGAAGGCAATAATGCCAATGCCGGTTTTTGTTTCCGACTGTGTCAATACAGGCCTCGGCACAAGTGTCCTGGCGGTCTTCCACTTGACCAGGAGTCGATCGACGAGATCCTTGTATTCAGCAGAACTCTCGGTATACATGCCGTGCTTGTTGTGACCCGAACCACGGACAAAATACGCACCCTTGGGATTTTCCCCCGGCAGCGTTCGTGCCGCGATACCATCGCCATCGACATCCAGGTAGCGATAGAATTTTTCCAGTTTTTCGACTTCTTCTGTGCTTAAAACCTTGCCCCTGTCAGGACGGTAATTGTCATCCCACTTCAGTTCGGGGATCATCCAGTCGTTCATGCCGATATCCAGGTCGGACAAAACGAACACCGGCGTTTGCAGACGCTCTGCCAGGTCAAATGCGCTGACAGCCATCTCAAAACATTCATGGGGATTGGCAGGAAACAACATCGGGTGCTGGGTATCTCCATGCGAAGCGTACGCGCACATCATGATGTCACACTGCTGTGTCCGGGTCGGCATACCGGTGGACGGGCCGACACGCTGTACGTCGAAAAACACGGAAGGAATCTCCGTGTAATAAGCAAAACCGATGAACTCGCTCATCAGTGAAATTCCGGGACCCGAAGTAGGTGTAAATGCCCTGGCGCCCACCCAGTTGGCGCCCAGGACGATGCCTGCCGCCGCCAATTCATCTTCCGCCTGCACGATTACGTAGTTTTTCTGACCGGTTTCCTCATCGATACGAAACTTCTTGCAATAAGCCTTGAAGGCATCCATCAAACCGGTTGACGGTGTAATCGGGTACCAGGCGCCGACCGTGGCGCCCGCGTACACACAACCAAGTCCGGCGGCGGAATTGCCGTCGATCATGATGTGCTTGCTGTTATCCCCCATCGTCTTTGCATGGATCGGCAGCGGGCAACTGAAATGACCCCTTGCGTAGTTATATCCAAGGTTGATGGCCTTTAAATTGCTTTCCACCAGTTTGGGCTTCTTGGCAAAAATTTCTTCGATCAGTGTTTTTAAAATGTCAGTGTCTATGTCCAGCAATGCGGCCAGGACACCGACATAAGCAATATTTTTCATCAGGATGCGAACCCGCGCATCACTGAAATTTTCATTGCACAACTTGGCCAGGGGCACACCCAGGATCGTTATATCGGTACGGTTTAACTGGCGTTCGCGTGGCCAGGTCGAATCATAGACCAGGAATCCGCCGGGGCTTACATTTTCCATGTCCCGTTGATAGGTCTGGGCATTGAGCGCGACCATGATATCCACTCTCTTGGAGCGGGCGATATATCCCTTGTGGTTGGCGCGTATACCGTACCAGGTCGGCAGACCCTGAATATTGGATGGAAACAGGTTTTTGCCGGACACCGGTATGCCCATTCGGAACAGGGCTTTCAACAGCAGGCCGTTGGCGCTTGCCGAACCGGTCCCGTTGACCGTGCCGATCTTCAATACAAAATCATTTACCCGAATTTCAGACATGGACTCTTTCCACTTTTATTCTATGCGTTGTAGTCAAGCGCGCGTGCAAACTTGAAGAGTGATTTCTGCATGTCCCAGGCCGCCGTCGGGCAACGCTCGGCACACAGGCTGCAGTGGATACACAGGTTTTCATCCTTGACCATGACCCGCTTGGTCTGTTTCAGGGGTTCGGAAACAAACAGCGGCTGATCGGGATTGATCCTTGGTGCTTTCAACAGCACGAGCAAGTCGGTCTCTTCAACATTGGGTGTCATGGTCAGACATTGCGTCGGACAGATATCCAGGCAGGCGTCACACTCGATACACAGGGAATCTTCGAACACCGTCTGGATATCGCAGTTCAGACAGCGCTCAACCTCCTGTTGGGCCTGCTCAGCGGTGAATCCCAGTTCAACTTCGGTGGTCAGGTCCTTGAATCGCTGCGACAGTTCCACGTGCTGCATCTTGCGCCGTGCGGCAGGATCAAAATCGTTCGAGTAGCTCCACTCGTGCATACCCATTTTACGGCTGCCAAGATTCATCAATACCGGCAGGCGCTCGTGCAGGTCTTCGCCCTGGCAATGTCGGTGAATTGAAATTGCAGCCTGGTGACCGTGTTCGACGGCCCAGATGATGTTTTTTGGTCCAAACGCCGCATCACCACCAAAATACACACCCGGCAGGGTCGATTCGAAAGTGGTCTTGTCCACCACCGGCACATCCCACTGGTCGAACTCTATACCCAGGTCGCGTTCGATCCATGGAAATGCGTTGTCCTGGCCGATGGCGAGGATCACGTCATCGCAGGGTATGGTCACCTCGCCGGTGGTCATCTGGTTGACGATCCGGCCGTATTCAATTTCGTACTGCACCTGGCTGAACACCATACCAACCAGGCGGCCATCTTCAATGACAAATTCCTTGGGTGAATGATTGACAACAATTTCGACGTTTTCCTCTTCGGCATCCTCCAGTTCCCATTCGGAGGCCTTGAAGAAATCCCGTGGTTTGCGTGCCATGACCTTGACGTTTTCGGCCCCCAGCCTTAACGAGGTGCGGCAACAATCCATCGCCGTGTTGCCCACACCGATGATCAGAACGCGTTTGCCGATGTGTTCAACGTGCCCGAAAGCAACCGATTCAAGCCAGGTGATACCGATATGGATATTGGCGTCACCTTCTTCGCGGCCCGGCAGGTCCAGTTCCTTGCCCTTGGGTGCACCGGTACCCACGAATATCGCATCGTAGCCCTCATCAAGCAGCGCTTTCATGCTCTTGACGGGATGATTCAGACGCAGGTCGACACCCATGTCGACGATGTAGTCAATTTCCTCGTTGAGCACCGTCGCCGGCAGTCGAAACGAAGGGATATTTGAACGCATCAGGCCACCCGGTTCTCCCAGCGCCTCGAAAATGGTGCATTCGTAACCCACCGGCATCAGGTCGTTGGCCACGGCAAGTGATGCACAACCGGCACCGATCAGGGCGACTTTCTTGCCATTTTTTTGCTTGGGAATAATGGGCAGGCGATCACTGATATCCGCATCGCGGTGATCTGCGGCCACTCGTTTGAGACGGCAGATTGCAACCGGTTTTTCGTTGGTGCGGCCACGCCGGCAAGCCGGTTCACAAGGACGGTCACAGACGCGGCCAAGTATGCCGGGAAAGACATTGCTTTCACGGTTCAGTATATAAGCATCAGTAAATTGTCCCTGGGCAATTTTGCGGATGTATTCGGGCACATCCGTATGTGCCGGACAAGCCCACTGACAATCCACGACTTTGTGGAAATAATCAGGGTTATTTACATTGGTGGGCTTCATTCCTGACCCCCGGATTTATCCACAAGCTCTTTCCTATTGGCCGCGCACAGCGCAAGGATAACCGTTTTATCAGGGCAAATCATCATTGAATGTTTCTCATTCGTGATGGAGGTTTGGGCGCCTACCCTAGAGAATATTATCAAGCGCATCCATCAGGTGGCTTACTTCTTCTTTACTGGTGTAATGGACAAACGATAGACGCACCACACCCTGTTGCGGCGGTATGCCGAGCGCCTGCATCAATCGATAGGCGTAACAGTTGCCTTTGGCGATACCAATTTTCTGCTTGGCCAGCAGCGCCGCGATTTCCGCCGGCTCACGGCCTTCGACCGTAAACGATACCGTGGGTGCGCGATTGCTGGTAACCGCCTTGCCAATCAGTCGCACGGACTGACGCTGGCAGAGGAAGTCCAGCAAGGGTTGCAGATTTTTACGTTCGCTATGCTGGAACAAAGCCCTCACCCTCGATGTCTTGCGCGCCGGTGTGGCTTCTTCATCGCCGAAGTGGTGGGAATAAACAGCTTCAAAATAGTCGATCACACCATTGACCGAGGCGATTTGTGCATGATCCGGACCCGCTGGCGTGAAGCGCGCGGTCGGGTGATCGGTATTGAAAAAATGACCCTGGTTGGGCAGTTGTTCATTGATCGTCTTGCGCATGACCATCACACCGAGATGCGGACCATAAACCTTGTACAGCGAAAACAGGTAGATATCGGCGCCGAGCGCGTCCACGTCCGGCAGGCCATGCGGCGCATAAGACACGCCATCGACAATGGCCATGGCGCCGACGGCGTGAATCTTATCCGTCCACTCACGTACCGGGTGCATGCTGCCAACAATATTCGAACAATGTGTGAATGCCACGACCCGGGTTTTCTCGTTGAGCAGATTATCCAGGCCGGCCGGGTCCAGTTCAGCACTATCCGGGTCTATCTGCCATTCGCGGATGACAATGCCTTCCGATTCCAGTCTGCGCCATACACCGACGTTCGCTTCGTGATCCTGGTTGGTAACAATGACTTCATCACCGGCCTTGAGATGCTGGCGCAAGGCCTGTGCGACCACGTAGGTGTTCTGTGACGTGGATGGACCGAAATGGACTTCGTCCGTAGCCACGTTTAACCACCGGGCCATACCTGCACGCGCCTGGTCCATTTGCTGACCGGCGTTATGTGAAGGTCCGAAGCCATAGTAAGGCTGCACCTTTGTCTCCAGGTAATAACGCTGCAGTGAATCGATCATCTGCCCGCAGGCGTAAGAACCACCGGCGTTTTCAAAATGTGTAAAACCCTGCAGTGAGGGTTCGCTGAAGGCTGGAAACTGGCTGCGGACAAAGCTGATATCGAGATCAATCATGTGGTTCTCATATATAGACTATGGATAACATCGCACACTAACAAAAAGCGGCGGCGCCTGCTGCAAAAAAGTATCACGCATCATTCAGTCCCGCGTAGTACTCCCTGAGAATCTCGATTACTTCGGGACGCCCGAATTCCGGTGGTACCGGCGCGCCTTCGGCCAGCATGGCGCGCAGCCGGGTGCCGGAAATGTGGATCCGGTCCTTATCGTCATGCGGGCATGTTTTACCGGTCGCCATGCCGAAACACGTTTTGCAATAAAACGTAATATCCATTTTAAGTGGCCGTGTTTCAAGCGCCCCCTTCCACAGGGTATTGAAAATATGGTGGGCGTCAAAGGGTCCGTAGTAGTCGCCCACACCGGCGTGGTCACGTCCGACTATCAGGTGGGAACAGCCATAATTCTGCCGGATCAGGGCATGCAATAGTGCTTCGCGCGGTCCCGCATAGCGCATCTCGATCGGATAACCCGCCTGTATCACCGTACCGGGGACAAAATAATGATCGATCATTGCCTGGATGGCCCGGGTGCGTACGTCTGCCGGAATATCTCCCGGCTTAAGCTTGCCGAGTACCTGGTGGATGAACACGCCATCGGTAACTTCAATGGCAATTTTCACCAGGTGCTCATGGGCCCGTTGCATCGGGTTGCGTGTCTGGAACGCCGCCACCGAAGACCAGCCGTTTTCGAGGAACATGGCACGCGCCTGAGCCGGGCGGATGTACAGCTCGGGATATTTTTCCGGGTACTCACCTTCAGATATACAGGTCACACGTCCGCCCAGGTTGATCTCGCCCTGCTCCAGCACCTTTTTCACCCCCGGGTGGGCGGCGTCCCTGGTCCGGTAGACCTGTTCACACTCCATCATCTTGTCCGGAACATACTTTTCGGTGACCTCCAACAAGGCGAGGATCTCACCGCTTTGTCCATCGACGAGCGCCACTTCCTCCTCCACGTGTATCGTCTCCGCAAGCGCCTTGTCGCAGGAAAGCGTGATGGGTATCGGCCAGAACACGCCATTTTTAAGCTTCATATCCAGGCAAACCCGGCGCCAGTTGCCTTTGCCCATGAAGCCGTCGAGCGGCGTATAGGCGCCCATGGCCATCATTAACACATCCGAAACCTCGCGGCTCGTCATCGGCACCCTGGTCAAACTGCGGGCGCGTGTTAGCAGTTCTGCCCTTTGGGACCTGGGAGCGAGCAGGGCTTTCAGGCCACCACCACCATGCGGCGAGACCAGTTTTGACATGATTCTTCTCCTAATTGGAGTGACAGGTCTGGTTATATTAACAATATTTAATTAAATCGTGCGCTGCTCAGAAACCAGGGTCTGTGGGATCAGGCCCTGTTTCGCACCATCACGTAATAGGCCGTTGGCGTCGCCACCAGTGACAGGACCACCGAAATACACAATGCGCCTATAACAGAGATTGCCAGCGGTTTGAGCATGTCTGCGCCACTGCCAATGCCATAGGCCAGCGGCAACATACCAAACGCCGCAGCCAGCGAGGTCATCAATACAGGCCGCAACCTGCGGTGGCCGGAACGGACAAGCGCCTCGGCCAGATCCACCCCCTCGTCACGCAAGTGTTCCACGAAGTCGAGCATCAGGATGCCGTTCTTGGCCACGATGCCGACACCGATGATCGCGCCGAGAAACGAGACAACGTTCAGCGAAGTCCCGGTGATCCACAGCGCCAGCACCGTACCGAACAAGCGCCAGCACCGCGCCGAAGACAATTGCGATGGGCTGGTAGAACGATCGGAACTCGATCAACAGAACGGTAAAAACCAGGAAGATCGCCATCGCCATGACCAGCACCAGGTTGCGGAAGGATTCCTGCTGTTGCTGGTAAAGCCCGCCGAATTCAATCGTACCCGGCGGAATGGTTTTATCCTGGCCAAGCTTTGCTTCGATCTCTTTCATCGCGCTGCCGAGGTCACGATTTTCGAGACGTGCGGTGATGGCCACTGACTGGCGCAGATCTTCACGCCGCAACTCCAACTGGCCGGGTTCTTCAACCACATCCGCGACCTGCGAGAGTTTTACCAGGGTGCCATCCGCTGCGCGTAATGGCAATTCGCGCAGCTTGGCCACCCGGTCAACGCCCGACCGGTCCGCAAGTACACGGATATTCACGATGCGGTCACCCTCAAGCACCGATGAAGTGGTCTGTCCGAGCATCGCGGTATTCACGGCCGCCGCCACGTCATCCGCACTCAGGCCAAAACGCCCTGCATCGACGTACCTGACGCGAAAGCTGAGTGTCGGTCCTGCGGTGACGAGTCCGTCAAAGGTGTCCACGACGCCACGAACCGCGTCCAGTTCCGCCTGGATTTCCGGTGCCTTCTTTTTCAGAAAATCGATGTCGGTGGAGAATAGCTTGACTTCGATCGGCTGGGGCGACCAGGTCAGGTCGCCGATCAGGTCGCTGAGGATGCCGGGGAACTCCCATTCAATACCCGGCAGGGTGACATTGAACTTCGCTGCGCAATTCGGCAATAACTTCTTGCGTTTTGTGCTTGCGGTCGTGCTTGAGCTTGACCAGGAAATCGCCGGTATTCGGCTCGGCAATGGAAAGAGCCAGACGCGCGCCGGTGCGCCGGGAAAAACTTTCCACATCTTCGTTGCTGTTCAAGATCTGCTCGGCGAACAACAACTGGCGATGCGTTTCGGTCAGGCTGGTGCCCGGAGGTGCAACATAGTCGATGACGAAACCGCCTTCATCCATCGCCGGGAGGAATTCGCTTTCGAGTTTTTGATAGATACCAATACCGAGCACCAGCACCACGCGCAAGCGGCAAGCATCAGCCAGCTGTGCTTCAATGCGCCATTCATGGCGGTTGCGTAAATCCGGAAAACGCGGGCCAGGAGGAATCCACCTTCCTCGTTTCCAGGTGCGTGGCCATGTTCCAGCCTGCGCGCGGTCACGGATGAACCAGCCGGCAAGTGACGGCGTTAGGGTGACCGCGAGCACCAGCGAGGTCAGCAGGGCAACGACCATCGTCAGCGCCAGGGCACGGAAAAATACGCCGGTAATGCCTTCCAGGAAGGCCAGGGGAATGAACACAACCACCGGGGTCAGTGTGGATCCGACCAGCGGCGCGAAGATTTCACCGATCGCGGCCTGGATGGCCTCCATGCGGTCAAGACCATGTGCGATCTTGGCGTAGATGGCTTCGACCACGACGATGGCGTCATCGATCACCAGCCCGATGGCGGCCGCGATTCCGCCCAGGGTCATGAGGTTGAAACTCAAGCCCGGCCACCCGCATCGCCACCAGCGTGATCAGCACCGTCACCGGAATGACGACGATGGCGGTCAGCGTCGTACCCCAGTTTTTCAGGAAAAGATAAATGATGACCACCGAAAGAATAAGGCCGAAGAGAATCGCGTCCCACACACCGCTGACCGCTGAGCGCACGAACAGCGGATTGATCGTAGTAATAGGCCATGTGCATGTCCGGCGGCAAATCCTTTTTCAATTCACGCAGTACCTGCTGGAGTTCACTGGCAATATCGAGCGTGCTGCCATCCGGCTGGCTGCGTACGTTGAGCAATACGGCGGGGCGGCCCTCGGCGCTGACCACGTTGAAGACCGGTTCCGGACCGCGCTCAACACGGGCGAAATCGCGCACACGAACCGGATGACCATTCACCACTGTCAGCGTCAGGTCGGCGATTTCCGCCGCCGAATGCACCCGTCCGTCCACCACCGCGAGGTACAGTGTGTGGTTCTCCTCGTGCATGCCGGTGGGTTTGAGAACATTGTTGCTCGGACAAAAAATCGGTGACCTGGGACAGGCTCAGACCAACCGCCTGCAAGCGCAGCGGGTCGGCGATTACATGATATTCAGGCGTCCGGCCACCCACCAGATCAACACGCGCCACACCCGGAATGCGCAGGAAGCGCGGTTTCAGTTCGTAACGTGCCGTTTCCCATAGCTCGGTGCTATTGCGCTCCGGGCTGGTCAGGCTCACGCCGATGATCGGAAACGCTGAAAAGGTCAGACGCCAGACGGTGGTGCTGGCGGTGGCGGGAAGCATTGAGCGGATTTCTGAAATACGGCTGTTCACGTACAACTCGGACTGGATCATGTCCACCTGCCAGGTGAAAAAAACACTGATTTCCGCCGAGCCACGACCGGTCACGGAGCGCACCGTGACCGAACCCGGGATGTCTTTCATCGCCTCCTCTATGGGCCGCGTAATGGTGGCCATCATCTCGTCGGCGGGCATCACGCCGTTGTCCACGAGGATGACAACACGCGGAAAGTTGGTTTGCGGAAAGACCGACGAGGACATCTTCATCGCGGCCATTGCACCTGCCACGCAGAGTGCGACACTGATGAATGCCACGGCCAGGCGGTGGCGGATGGCAAACTGTCCGAGCGCAGAAGTCTTGAGCGGATTGGCCACGTGTCTGGAGGGAGCACTGATGCGTGCTGTCACGCGGACTTTTGTTTGTTTCGGTAAGGCATAGGCGCCCACCGTCACCACGGTCATGCCTTCCTCCAGGCCATCTGCTTTCACCTCCATCCATTGACCATCAACCAGGCCCACTTCGACCTGTTTCTGCGTGGCCACGCCGTTTTCCACGATCGCAATGACGGTCACGCCTTCGGCATCTTTGACCACCGCTTCAACGGGTACCGCCAGGCAATCACTGTGGGTTTCGCTCACGATTTGCAGGTTCAGGAATTCCCCGGCGCGCAAGCCGGAATCGGTGGCAAGCGTGGCCCGGACCAACGCCGTGCCATTTTTTGCGTCGACCTGGGGACTGACGAAGCTCACGGTTGCATGGATCGGAGTGGCAGATTCATTGACACGGACTTCTGCACTCTCACCGACCCGGATCGGCCCCAATTCGGCACTGGGAACATTGACGCTGACCACGAGGCGAGCCGGGGTCGAGCACCTCGGCCAGAACCGTTGCCGAATCCACTGCCTCACCCGGGCGCACATTTACATGCGTCACGATGCCCGACAAAGGCGACTCGATACGCAGGAGTGAACGCTGTGCGGTGGCCTCGGCGAGTTTTTGCTCGGCCTCCTGCAGATTCTTTTCCGAAGTGCCTTCCACCTTTATCAACCGCTTTTGGCGCTCCAGGACCTGCTGCGCAGCAGCCACCGCGATATCCGCTGTCCGGCTGTCGAGTTGAAAAAGAACCTGACCTTTATCGACCTGCTGGCCAACGGCGCAATTTACCTGGCTGACGATACCGGGCGTAAATGCGCCAATGTGGCACTCGCGTCCGGTTCCGCTTCGACGGACGCCATAGGCCGTAACATAACCGTGTAATGTGGTCCGGACAACTTTCGCAGTCTCCACCGGTACCTCGGTGACGATCGTGGAGGGTTCCTCAACAAGCTGCGCAGGCTTAAACCAGACAAGCCAGGTCAGGACGAGGATCACTACGTATAAATACGACGTCGTGATGACGGACTTGTTCATGGTTGATTCTCCTGGTCACCAACACCGGCGGTGCGGGCAGATTTTTGCCAAACAGACGCTGGCAGGCCGAGCGGGACTTGCAACGCATCCTCCAGCGACCCCGCGGCGCGGGCAGCATTGCTGAGGGCTTCCTGACGTGCGAGCGCGGTGGCGCTGAGCTGCAGTTGCAGTCCGATGAGTTCGCTTCTTGATATTTCCCCCGCCTTGAGCATATCGCGGGCGATTTGTTCCTGTCTTTGCAGGTCAAGGAACATGGTATTTCCAAGCTCTCTTTTGAGCAGTGCTGTCCGGTATCCCGCCAGGGCCAGGTCAATCTCCGTGAAAACTGATGCTTGCAGCATATTGAAGCGTGCGGCGGACTCGGCACGGCGGGCTTCAGCCTCGGCAATCGCACCCTGGTTCTGGTTAAGAACCGGCAATGTAAGCGACAATCCAAGCGCCCACTTGTTGTCACCCTGATCGTATTCGTATCCTGGACCCAGATGGATGTCGGGATACTGTCTCGCGATCTCCAGTTGCAGCGCTGATTCGCTGGCGGCGTATTCGGCCAGCCCGGCGAGAATGTCGGCACGGTTCAATGCTGCCTGGTGACGTGCTTGCGCGGCATCCACTTCTGCCGGCATTGCATGCAGACTTTCAAATGAAAACTCCACACCATCCAGTGCATGGACGGGAATGCCAATGGCCAGCGCTAGCTGTCCGCGCGCCACCACCGCCTGGTGTTCCGCGTCAAGCCAGGCGAAACGTGTTCTGTCAGCTTCCGTCCGCGCTTGCGTGAGTTCATATGGGGAAATTGCACCCGCCTTGTACTGCAATTCCAACAGGCCAAGATTCTCTTGCTGGATTTTTTCCTGTTCCTGCAAAATTGTCTCGATAGCCAATGCCGCGTCCAGGTCAACCATGCTGCTGCGCACCGCGCTGCGCACCTGCCATGCCACCGTGGCGATATGTCAAACGGGCAGCTTCGGAAAGTTGTTGCGCCTGTGCGATGCGATAGCCGCGTTTACCGGCCGTCTCGATCGGCAGATCCAGTGAAGGGGTTATGATCCACGGAGAGGGAATCTTTGTCGTGGTGTTATAGGCTGGCGTGATACTTAAAGTCGGATTGGGACGTTCACCCGCAGTAAGTTCGCCAGCGGTTGCCGTCGCCCACTGCGCACGTGCGACATCAAGGCTCGGTTGATAGTAAAACGCGGCCAGGGTCAGCCGTTCAAGATCCCAGGGCTGTGCTGGCCCCAGGTTCATATTGTTGTCCGAATTCGCTTCGAGAAAGGCGTGTAATTCAGCGTCGTTCAAACTGCGTGAATCAAACTCATCGGCACGCTTTCCAGCGTCAATCGGTTGGGGTTGGTAATGAACACAGCCGGCCAACAGAAAAAACAAGGCCATTAATCCAATGAAAGTTCGCGCTGTAGAGGACCGGTATCTTTTATTTTCATTCAGTGCATCGGAACATCAGCAGATGCAATGCGCGGGGATCCATCGGTTTTGAACGGTTTCGATCATTACGGTGCAATGATGGGCGCTATCCGGACTGGGTGTCAATTGCCCCTGTCAGTCGCCACGTGCCTTTCTTTGGTATTTTTGCTTGTGTGGAATGACACCACGCACACCGCCCCGGGGGTTTTCCATGTCGCCCTTGTACCTGGGAATAACATGGATATGCAGATGCGGAATTGACTGGCCTGCCGCTACGCCGATATTAACACCGACATTGTAACCATCCGGGCTGTATTCCTTGTCAATGATGGTTTTCATTTCATCAACCAGCGCCCAGATGGCCGCTTTCTCTTCTGCTGTTGCCTGAAAATATTCGGCAACGTGCCGGTGCGTAATCACCAGGCAATGGCCTGGATTGACCGGGTAGCTGTCAAAATGCGCGAACGCCAGGCCGTTTTTGATAACGATATCGGGGTCATCGCAAAAGGGGCAGTCAAGAGTTTTGGACATGATAATAATTTCCTGGCATGGGAGACCGGCGGCCTGCCTTCCCGTTGTGAAACGCCGTTAAAGCGCTTTGCGTTCAAAACATTTTTTAATCACTGGCAGGACTGAACGCAGTAATCGGTTGTTTTCTCAATTAAACACTGGGATACTGATGTAGATTAACAAATCATAATGTTAAGGAATTTGCCACGTATGGTAGTGATTCAAAAATACGTTTTCAACGAATAAACCCGAGGAGGCCCGATTTTATGTTCACCAGCAACCCCTTCTCCGAAATTTCGGGGCTCATATCTCCTCTCGCCATGCAGGCGTATGTCATCCTGATGGTTCTCCTGGTTGCAGGCGGCACCATTTTGGACATGATCCATAAACAAAGCGCCAAGTATTTCTTTAAAAATGCGGAAAAGGCCAAAACCCGTGCAACCCGCCAGGTTTCCGTTGTCGAAAAGGTATCGATAGCCGTCACGACCGTTGCGGTGGACGTACTGACGTCCGGGGAATTCTGCAACCAGCGCCGCAGGGTAGCCCACCTGCTTACCATGTACGGTTTCATCCTGTTCGCCGCCACTACCGCCATCATGATTTTTGGCTACATCGGTTCCGACACACCGGTCATGCTGCCCCTGTTGTGGCATCTGGGCGCCCTGATGCTGTGCGGTGGCGGTTACTGGTTCTGGTTTTACATCCGGGTCGACGTTGCCGCCGAGGGTAACCCCTGGTACCGCGTAATACCGGCTGACCTTTTCATCCTGTCGCTGCTTGCAACTGCTACTTTCGCGTTGCTCTGGTCTTTTTTCCAGGCTGTTGGTGCTTCGTGGTTAGTCGAACCTTTTCTTCGTTTTATTTATCTTTGCCGCCACGGTGCTTTTCGGTGGCGTATTGTGGTCCAAGTTCGCTCACATGTTCTTCAAGCCTGCCGCGGCTTTTCAGAAACGCGTAGCCAAGGCGGATGGTTCAAGGGATGGCCTGCCGCCACCTGCCGACACACCTAGGCAATTTGGTCTTGGCATCAAGCGGCTGCAACCCAGAAACTACTAGCCACTGCATAATGAAACCTTGATATCAACCATTATTGGCCCCAAATGCCGGAGACGAAATAACATGCCAACATTTGTCTATATGACCCGCTGCGACGGTTGTGGACATTGTGTCGATATCTGCCCTTCCGACATCATGCACATCGACAAAAAACTTCGCCGCGCCACCAACATTGAACCCAATATGTGTTGGGAATGTTACTCCTGTGTAAAGGCCTGCCCGATGAATGCCATCGATGTGCGCGGGTATGCCGATTTCGCCCCACTTGGCCACACCGTACGGGTACTTCGCGAGGAGGATAAGGGCACCATTTCCTGGCGGATCAGGTTCCGGGACGGCCGGGAGAAAAACTTCGTTTCACCCATTTGCACCGCGAAGTGGGGCGAGAAAATTGAGGACCTTGCCAGTCTGCCCGTCCCCGATGAGGAAGCGCTGAACTCGCAGTTGCTCTGTTATGAACCGGATGTTCTGGGTTACGCGGGCGGATTGCGAAAGCTGCCGGGTAAATTCAAGCAGGGAGTATATTACTGATGAGCATCAAAACAGTTTATGAAGACTGCGATATCCTCGTTGTCGGTGGTGGAATGGGTGGTACGGGTGCTGCTTACGAATCCAGGTACTGGGGCCGCGACCTGAAAATCGTTGTTGCGGAAAAGGCCAATATCGATCGCTCCGGCGCCGTCGCCCAGGGTCTTTATGCCATCAACTGCTACATGGGAACCCAGTGGGATGAAAATAACCCCGAGGATCATGTACGTTATGCCCGTAACGACCTGATGGGCCTGGTACGTGAGGATCTTGCTTTCGATATGGCCCGTCATGTCGATTCCGCAGTGCACAAGTTTGAAGAATGGGGCCTGCCCTTTATGCGCGACCCAAAGACCGGGCGTTACCAGCGCGAAGGCAAGTGGCAGATCATGATCCACGGTGAAAGCTACAAACCCATCGTCGCCGATGCTGCGCGCAAGTCGGCCGATAAAATATACAACCGGATCATGGTGACCCATCTGCTGATGGACGAAAAGAAACCGAATCGCGTCGGTGGCGCAGTCGGCTTTAACGTCCGCACCGGCGACTTTCATGTTTTCCGCGCCAAGGCGGTTATCGTCAGCGCCGGCGGCGCCTCGCATATTTTCAAGCCACGCTCGGTGGGTGAAGGTATGGGTCGTACCTGGTACGCCCCATGGAGCAGTGGTTCGGCGTATGCACTGGCGATCCAGGCCGGCGCCAAGATGACACAGATGGAAAACCGTATCGTACTGGCGCGGTTCAAGGACGGTTATGGACCGGTCGGAGCGTACTTCCTGCACCTGAAGACCTATACCCAGAATGCCTATGGAAACGAATACGAATCCACCTGGTATGACGACACCAAGGCCATGGTCGGGGAATATATCGACCACCACCCGGTACCAACCTGCCTGCGCAACCATGCCCTGATCTCGGAGGTAAAGGCGGGCCGTGGTCCGATCCACATGGTCACCAAGGAGGCCTTCCAGGATCCGCATCTCGAAGAAGTGGGCTGGGAAAACTTCCTCGGTATGACCGTCAGCCAGGCGGTGGTCTGGGCCTCTCAGGATATTGATCCCGAAGTATATCAACCCTGAGCTGACCACCTCCGAACCCTACGTTATGGGTTCCCATGCAACCTGTTCGGGCGCATGGTGCAGCGGACCGGAAGACCTGTCCCCGGATGAATATCAGTGGGGTTATAACCGGATGATGACGGTCGATGGTCTGTTCGGCGCCGGTGATGCCATCGGCGGCACCGCGCATGCGTTCTCTTCCGGTTCCTTTACCGAAGGCCGCCTGGCGGCAAAGGCCGCGGTCAAGTACGTCAAGGACCTGCGCAGTGAAACCATGAAGTCTCCGACAAGCAGATAGAGGGTTCAGAAAGGCCGTCTATCAAGCCCCTGGAAAACTACAAGGTAGGCCGCAATGAAATCGTCAGCGGCACTGTTTCACCGAGCTATCTCCTGCCTATCCAGGGCCTGCAGCGTCTTGAGAAAACCATGGATGAATACGTTGGCGGTATCAGCGTCAACTATATGACCAACGACAAGTTGCTTGAGCGTGGTATCAGTTGCTGAATATCATGGAAGAGGATTTTGATCACCTGGGCGCGGAAGATTTACACCAGTTACAGCGCGCATGGGAGTTGAAACACCGCCTGCTCGCATCGCAATCGGTCGCACAACACACACTGTTCCGTGAGGAGACCCGCTGGCCGGGCTACTACTACCGCGGCGACCACATGAAACTGGATGACGAGAACTGGCATTGCCTGACCCTGTCCCGTCGCGACCCGGAATCGGGCGAATGGGCAATGGAAAAGGCGCCCGTCTACCATATTGTTGACTGATAAATCGTAATTGGCTCGGAAGGTTCAGGGTCATTGGGCTGAACGTAATCGTGCCTGGGGGTCATGACTCCCGTGCACACTGCCTGCTAAGATCCGTTTCTCCAAATTCCACTTACCCCGCAGTTCCCCCAGGTGATCATGAAAATCTCAGAAGCAGAAAACCCGGCTGTTCTTCTTGCCAAACAGGCCCGGTCGGCGGCAGACCAACACGATTATCAGCGCGCCGCTGAACTCTACGCCGAGGCTTCGACAACCAGGGGCCTGGAGAAACCGCTGCGCTGGAAATACAGAAATGAGCAGGCCCTGATGCTCGCGGAACTCGGCAGGGAAGGCAGGAACAACACGGCGCTTGAACAGGCCATTGAACTCTATGAAAAGACGGTTATGGATCTTGCCCCAAAAAGCGAAAGACCTGATGACTGGGCCACGACACAGCACAATTTTGGCAACGTCCTTGGTCTTCTGGGTCAACGCCAGCGAGCACACGCTCACTGGAAAGGGCGATTGTTGTGTTTGAAAATGCACTGTCAGTCAGGAATCGGGAATTGACCCCCCTGGAATGGGCGACGACGCAGGACAATTACGGCAATGTGCTTGGTATCCTCGGTCAGCGCCGGGGTGATGTCGAAATGCTGAAAAAATCTGCAGCGGCTTTTGAAAGCGCGTTGCAGACGCGTACGCGGGAGCAGGCACCGATGGACTGGGCGGCGACGCAAAACAATCTTGGCACCGCACTCATGATCCTTGGCCAGCGGGAAAAAGACCCGAAATTGCTGAAGCAGTCGGTTGATGCCTATAAAAATGTCCTCAAGGAATGGACCCGCAAGCGGGTGCCTTTGAACTGGGCTACCACGCTTTAACAACCTGGGTACGGTACTTCGGCTGCTTGGCGAAACCCGCAAAGGCCCGCAGAACGCTGGAGCAGTCGGTTTCCGCCTTTCAGGAATGCACTGGCGGAACGGACACGCGAAACGCGTACCGGTGGACTGGGCGATGACACAGAACAATCTTGGTGCAGCGCTTCAATCCCTGGGCAAACGCCAGGAAGATGTAAGTTTGATTGAAGACGCAGTGACCGCATATGAAAACGCACTCCTGGAAATAACCCCGCAGAAGTCCGCTATGGGCTGGGCCATGACCCTGGCCAACCTCGCTGCTGCGAGAATGACACTGGCGGAATGGACCCAGGATATTGAAATTGCAGCCATTTGGCGTTGAGTGAATTTAACGAGGTCGTCGGAGTTTTTCCGCCAGGCCAGCCATGCACAATTCATGGAGCTTGCCGAGGATCAACGGAAGAAGGCACAGGCCCTGGTGATGGCGCTCAAAGGATAGCCCTGTCGAATTAAACTTACACTGATAGTTCTGTAAGCTGATAATGCATCTCAATGCAAATAGCGTTTGGATTATCTATACTCGGTGTGTAAAGGAGACGAGCTTTTCAACACCCCTTGGGAGCATTTCATGCATAAATTTGTTATTGAAAGAATCATACCAGGCGTCGGTAAAATGTCTGCAGCTCAATTGCAAACCGTTGCGCGCCGCTCCGCTAACGTGTTGGCCGAGCTGGGTGTTGAGATACAATGGGTTGAAAGCTTTATCAGCGATGACAAAATTTATTGTGTCTACCTGGCCGCAGACGAGGAACTGATCCGTGAACATGGCAGGTTGACTGGTATACCTTGCAATTCCATCCTGCAGATTTCGAAGATTATTGACCCCAGCTTCGGGTTTATTCGCATTTAGAAAAATTCCCCGATCAGCCGACAATCGAGATGAATACAGCGCTGATGGATTTCATAATCCAGACCCTGTCGGGCATTGTCGGCGTATTCGTAGGTGTGTGGTTGGCGTTGGTAACAGACCGCCGCCGGCAGACCCGCGAAGAAGCCCGGCACGAACTGGAGCGTCAGCAACAATATGCCCGGGCCAGGCACACCGTTCTCGGTAGTGTTATAAAAAATGCCAACGAAGCCAGCCGCCTGCGTACGCTGGTAGATAAACGCAAACCCTATGAATTGATCCACACCAGGCTGGAAGTCTCGGTATGGGAAGCGGTGCAAGTGCAGTTTATGCAGGCCTGTCATGATATCGATGAACGGGTACGCTTCGCACAGTTTTTCGATGGTGTGCGTAATTTGCAGTCCTTTTTTGATTTTCATCGCGGATTGCAACTCTCCATTGCAGGTGCTTACGACGACAATGACCCCGAGCTTGCTGAAATTTTGCGCGGCGCTGACCAACACCTTCGTGACCTGGTGGAGGACCAACGGTTTAATGGCGTACTTTTGATTACCGATTTTGGTGAGCCGGTACACAAAAAACTAATGGGTATAAATTCAGCGGCCGGTTGAGATCCGGTGTTCAGAGACTGCCTGGAATGATGCGTTGCTTAAAGACGCTCCTTTAAGTCGAGGTGTTTTCACTTTGGGCTTCTTCTCGCCCGCAACGGGGGTGCAGAATATTCAGTTTCCTTAATAAACTAAGATTCTATATACTGAATAATCATAACCTTCTAACAAAATAAGGTTTTTTCCCGGATGAGGTAGTTGAAATGAGCGGCACAGATTTGAAACCTGGCATTAACCCGAACACGATGTCCATCATCGTTACCAAGGGGACGCTTGACTGGGCGTATCCCCCTTTCATCCTCGCCACAACGGCTGCAGCGATGGGTCTGGAAGTCACGATGTTTTTTACCTTTTACGGCCTCATGCTGTTGAAAAAAGACCTTAGCCTGGAAATAAGCTCCCTGGGTAATCCCGCCATGAAAATGCCGATGATGGGTATGCACATGGGTATGCCGAATATTGTCTCTGCGCTACCGGGTATTGATGCTGCGGCCACAGTGATGATGAAGAACCTGATAAAGAAAAAAGGTGTTGCCTCCATTCCGGAACTTCGGGAGCTCGCTGTTGAGGCGGATGTGCGCCTGATTGCCTGTCAAATGACCCTGGATCTGTTTGAATACTCAAAAGATGACATGATCGATGGAATTGAGATCGGCGGCGCCGCGACTTATATTGAAGTGGCCACTCAAAGTCATATCAACCTGTTTATCTGAATTTTTTTTCCAAACAAGGAATACACTCATGGCAGATCAAGTACTCGATGCAAAGGGCCTGAATTGCCCATTGCCGATTCTCAAAGCAAAAAAAGCACTGAAGACACTGGAAGGTGGACAGGTGCTGGAAGTGCTCTCTACCGATCCGGGGTCGGTGGCCGATTTCTCGGCTTTTTGCCGGACAACGGGAAATGAACTGGTAGAACAAAGCGAAGCGAACGGTATTTTTACTTATCTCATTCGCAAATCTGCATAGACCGCTAAAGCGATCTGCGGACATAACCCACCCATCTGATGTCTGTCGGGAACCGGGCCGCCTGGCTCAGTTCTCTTTCTGTGCCGCCGGAAACAGGTGCATATCTGACAGGGCGCATCTCAGGGCACTGAAAAAACCATTTTCATCCAAAAGATAATAGTCAACTTTCATGGTGAAAGCGCTGCCAAAGATAATACTGACAAGTGCCATCAGTGAACCAAACGCCAGGGTGGACATACCGGTGATGCCCTGACCGATGGTACAACCCAGGGCCAATACACCGCCAAAACCCATCAATGCCGCCCCCAAAATATGTCGAAGCATATCGGTCCGGTCGGTGAATGATTCCAGGCGGAACTTGCCGGTCAGCATGACATAGAGAAAAGAACCCAGGATCACACCGAAAACGGCTGCAATTCCGAAATTGATGGTCGATCCGGTGAATGTAAGAAGGTACATCAGACCCTCGGCTGTCGGTCCTGTAAAGGTAAAAGATTCAAGTCGCATAGGCTCAAAATCATCAAAGCCAACCACACCGGTAATATACCAGCCTGCAGGTATTACCAGACCGATTACAACGCCTGCAAGAATATTGTTGAAACTATGCCTGAGCTCCTTTCCCTTCAGTGAATAAACGATCAATCCACCAGCAAACACCAGCGCCGCTATCTTCTGAATCAGGGCCGTGTTATCCGTACCGATTGCGCTGCTCAAAAGCGTTCCGATACCCTGGTCAGGGATATCGTGTGTAGCAAGGTCGATATTGGTTACGTCAAACACATTTATTTTCACCATGGCAAGCAAGCCACGCATGGTCATGTAAGCCGTAACGCCGATAATCATCATCACCACCAGTGACTTCATATTACCGCCACCCAGCCGGACCAGTGTGCGGTTCACGCAACCTGAGGCAAGCGTCATACCCACACCAAATAAAAAACCACCTGAAAGGTATCCAAGCCAACCGAAGTTGGGTGTCAGGTAGGTCGCTTCGCTAATGTCTATGATGCTGTTGAACCGCATAAACTGGGTTAACAGGGTTGCAATGCCAATGGCCAGAAACCAGGCACGTAATCGGCCCTTGTTGCCCATGTTTACCCAGTCGCTCACGGCGCCCATGGTACAAAAATTGGTCTTGTTAACTACCGCGCCGAATACTATTCCAATCAGGAAACTCAACATGGTTACCTTGTAAACCGGCTCCCATTCCATCATTTTGTTGCTCCTTATTTTCCGATGCAGAAGCTGGAAAAAATAGCACCCAGCAAATCATCGGGAAGGTATTCCCCGGTAATTTCTCCGAGTGATTTTTGCGCGAGACGCAGTTCTTCAGCCAGTGTTTCCGGTGCGTTGTATCGTTCCAGTTGCTCATAACCGGCCCTGATGTGATCCTGGGTTCGTTTCAAAGCATCGAGGTGACGGGTACGTGCTGAAAACACACCTTCCTGGTTTTGCGAAACACCAACGATATGCTTGATAAGGTGTGTCAGTTTGTCCAGACCCTGTCCTGTTTTAGCCGACACCCATACCTTTCGCAACGCCTCATCCATCTTATCCCCGAGCCGGGTCAAATCGACCTTGTTATGCACTTCGATACACGGAATGTTGTCCGGAACCTCGGCTTTAAACACCAGTTGGGGTTCAAGCGCCTGGGTCGAATCGATCACCAGCAGAACAAGGTCTGCGGTCAGCACCGTAGCCCGGGCCCTGCGCACACCCTCCGCTTCTACCCGGTCGGTTGAATCGCGGATACCCGCCGTATCAGCAACATGTACAGGCAGGCCATCCAGGGAAATATATTCCCGCAGTACATCGCGGGTGGTTCCGGGAATATCAGTGACGATGGCTGAATCACGGCCGGCCAGCGCATTCAACAGGCTGGATTTGCCCGCATTTGGCAATCCGGCAATGGCGATATTAATGCCGTCTCTCAACAATTGACCCTGGTGGGCCTGATCGGCCAATGTCCGTAGCAGACTGTCTGCCCTGCCCAGTTTTTCCAGCACATCGCTGTCCGCCAGAAAATCGATTTCTTCATCCGGAAAATCCATTGCGGCTTCAACAAAAACCCTCATGTCGATCAGTTCCGTTGCAGTTGATTAACCTGGCTTGAAAATACACCTTCCAGCGAACGCTGCGCTGCACGAGCGGAAGCTTCGGTCGCAGGATTCGATCAGGTCCGCAATGGCTTCGGCCTGGACCAGGTCGATTTTGTTGTTCAGAAAGGCTCTTTCCGAAAACTCGCCGGGCCGGGCCGCCCGTGCGCCGAGCGCCATCACCCTGGCCATCAGCATTTGCAGTATTTGCGGGCCACCGTGCCCCTGCAGTTCAAGAACATCTTCGCCGGTAAATGAGGCGGGCGCCGTAAACAGCAGGGCAATGCCGGAATCGATGGTCCGACCCTGGTCATCCATGAAGCGGGCAAAAGTGCGCGGTTCTGGGTTGGGGTAAAACGTCAAGTATTTGATTTGCAATGGGAATACTCAGCGGTCCGGAAATGCGGACAACACCCACCCCGCCGACGCCTGGTGGTGTTGCGATGGCGCAGATGGTGTCTGTTCAGGCTTGTTTGCAGCTGTGACCTTCCATGGCCACAGCTTAATGGATAAACGACGCCGGCGTTAACTGCTTCGGCGGCTTCAATCTTGCGCGTGATATACCACTGTTGCGCCAGTGACAGACCGGCATTGGTCGCCCAGTAAAGCACCAGTCCGGCCGGGAAAAATGCAAACATGAAAGAAAAACCAATCGGCATGAACTGCATGATTTTGCGTTGCATCGGGTCCATACCCGCCGTCGGTGTGAGACGTTGGGTCAACATCATGAAAGCCGCGTTAAGCACCGGCAGGACAAAGTACGGGTCCCTCGCAGTGAGATTGTTGATCCACAAGATAAACGGCGCCTGGCGCAACTCAACCGACTCGAGCAATACCCAGTATAGCGCTATGAAAATGGGGATCTGTACCAGGATCGGTAAACAGCCCCCAAGTGGATTGACCTTTTCGGTCTTGTACATCTCCATCATGGCCTGACTCATGCGTTGACGGTCATCACCATAACGTTCTTTGAGTTGCTCAATGCGTGGTTGTAGCTTCCGCATTCTCGCCATTGAGCGGTATTGGGCTTCGGTCAGTTTGAAAAACAGCAGCTTGATAAAAACGGTCAGCAATACGATAGCCCAGCCCCAGTTACCAACCACGCGTGTGAATATTGTGAAAGCAACCAGAACAACGGTTTGGAAAATACCGTGAAAATACCGTAATTAACGGTGTGTCCGAGTCCCGGCGCGACTTCATCCAGCTTGTCCTGCAATTTTGGCCCGACATATAAACGGCTTTCAAATTCGTGGCTTGCGCCTGCGTCGCACTTCCACCGGAGGCGATACAGCCCTGGCGATATAACGAGGGAGTCCGTCCGGCGAATAAACCTGGGTTGAGTAGGCTGTCTGATCTCTGTCCTGGGGAGGAATCCAGGCGGCAAAGAAATAATGCTTCAATCATGGACACCCAGCCGCCGCTGAAACTGCGCTGATACGGTTCACTGGCAACATCATCAAATTTGATTTTTTCGAATTTTTCATCCGGGCTGTAAAATCCGATACCAAAAAAGCTGTAACGGCCCGGATTGTTAAAGCCACCGTCATCCTTGTTTTTGTCAATTGACCGTTGCAACTGGTCATAGCGGCTGCCGGTCCAGCTTTGACCGCTTTCGTTGGTAAGCGTGTGACGCACCGTGATGTCATATCTTCCACGTTTGAAAATCAATGTCTTGGTCACCTGGATACCGTTACCGCCATCCCATGTCAGCGGCACGCGAATTTCATCAGCGGACTGCACCCAGGGTATATTGCCATGTGTCGCTGTGATAAGTGCTGGTATGGTTAGGTGCTGCAGCACGGCTCAGCAAACCGGATTGTGCAATGAACATCTCCGGGCCAGAGCTGCTGAATAGATCGAACTTTGATTTCAGGTACTATCCAGATCAACCGGGTAGTTCAACAACTTGGCTGAGACCACGGTACCGCCCACCAGGTCAATTCCTACTTCCAATACGTCGGTTGTGACGGTCAACAAGTCACATTGGCACTCGTCATGACGGGCTGTGTAATCGCTACCGGACGCCGCATCGGAGGTCGCAGACTTGAATCAGGTGTTGGTAAATCACCGGCTGAGGGTATCGCTGGCGACTGGCGTCTGAACCGGCGGTGCATCAATCGTTGAGTTGACATCTTGTGTTGCTGGCTGTTGACTGTGGCTGGACGCCGTAATCCTTTTGCCATTCCACCCACATCAAGTAGGAAAGAACCAGCAACCCCATGAATAGCATCGGGCGAAGATTTGCCATTATCTCTGTATCCTTAATTGATCCGCCGGCATTCCAAGGTTCCGGTCTCCGGCTTTCTTGACCAGTTTTTGCCAATGAGTCGAGAGTGACTCATCAAGTGTTTTATTGCTTTGATTTGCGGCCTGTGCTGTTGGCAGAACAACAAAATCCAGTGCATCTGTCCGTTGTCCGAGCCAACCATCTGGCAACGGAAATTTTCCCGTACCACGCGTTTGATGCGATTACGACCAACGGCTTTGGCACAAGCTTTTTTAGAAACGGCCATACCAAGACGGTGTTGCTGTAATTCATTTGTCCGCGCCAAGAATTCTGAAATATTCGTCAAATGACCGGATGGGTTGCTGAAACACCAATTTGAATTGTGCTGGTTTGAGCAATCGCGATTGCCTGGAAAATTTCATCGTTCCTGGCCCATGAACGTTTTTTCGCTGCTGTTTTCCTGGCCCGGTTCGCGGTTGACCGTTTTACCGGATCCTTTATTCAGGCTCTGTCAAACAAACTGGAGCCCGGGCCAAACTATTCAGGCACTTAAGCGTTTGCGACCTTTGGCACGACGTGCATTAATAACGGCACGACCACCGCGGGTGGCCATACGGGCACGGAACCCATGTCGGCGAGCGCGTTTTAAAATACTTGGCTGAAAAGTACGTTTCATTATTTTAAAACCTCAATTAAATACTATTTAAGACTGTTATTCCTGTTATCTACAGACAGCCGAGACAAGAGGCGAATAGTATCCCGTATAGGCAATCATTCAAGCAATTGGCCCGATAATATTTTGAATTTGCATGAGTACGGTTTACAACTATAGCCAAGTTATCCACAGCACGTTAGACTAAGCTACAATCAGGTTGATGGCGTTATGCATAGCCTGCTGGCGATTGATGACAGAATACTTAACATCTATATAAGTTATTGAAATATAATAGTTTTTGGCTCAATTACAGCCAATTTGTTGTGCGTTCCAAAACTATAAACCTTATTGGCTTGAACGCGGCATGGCGCAAAACATCTGGCAACTTTGCCTTCAGCATCTCGAACGGGAACTCCCGCTGAAGACATCAATACCTTTATTCGCCCGCTTGAGGTTATCAACAGTAAAAACCGAACCCGGCTGGTTGCACCCAACCCCTATGTTCGTGACCATATTGCGGCGCATTACCTGGAACGAATCCGGGATATTTTTGAGCATCTGGGTCACGCAAGGGCATCGGTCAGTATAGAAGATGGTTTACCCGCCGAATCAAGACGGATAGCACACGATCGTTCACGACCAATCGCCAGTGAAGATACCAGTCAGACCGGTCTTGATCCACGTTATCGTTTCGATAATTTCGTTCTGGGTAAATCAAATGAACTGGGTTTCGCGGCAGCGTCACAGATTGCTCAAAAACCCGGGGATGCCTATAACCCGCTGTTGTTATACGGCAGCACCGGTCTTGGAAAAACACATCTGTTGCATGCCATTGGCAACAAGATTCGGAGAGCAGAATCCGTCTACAAAAGTACTCTACCTGGACTCGGAACGATTTGTCAGTGACATGATCAAGGCCTTCGTCACGGTGCGATTGATAATTTTAAAAAACATTATCGCTCCGCCGGTGCTTTGCTCATCGATGACATCCAGTTTTTTGCGGGAAAGAAGAGCTCTCAGGAAGAGTTTTTCCATACTTTCAATGCGTTACTTGATAGCAAACAACAAATTGTCTTGACTTGTGACCGTTATCCAAAGGAGGTTGAAGGTCTCGAAGCGCGGTTGCGTTCACGTTTTGGATGGGGCTTGACGGTTGCAATTGAACCGCCGGATTTTGAAACCCGGGTCGCGATATTGATGAACAAGGCCCAGGAGAGAGGTGTTCAACTTAAGGAGAGCCGTGGCTTTTCTCGTGGCCAAACGTTTACGCTCGCATGTGCGTGACCTTGAAGGCGCTTTAAATACACTGATAGCCAATGCCACGATTCACCGGTCGGGAAATCACTGAAGGTTTTGCCCGCGAAGTCTTGCGCGATTTACTGACCGTACACGATCGCCTGATTACGATTGAAAATATTCAGAAAACCGTCTGTGAATATTACAAAATACGCATGGCAGAGTTATTATCCAAGCGCAGACATCGAAGCATTGCCCGACCAAGGCAAATGGCGATGTCCTTGTGTAAAGAATTGACCCAACACAGCCTGCCGGAGATCGGTGACGCATTTGGCGGTCGGGATCACACAACCGTTTTGCATGCGTGCCGTAAAATAGACGAGTTATGTGAAACCGATGGACGTTTAAGAGAGGACAAGGTTAAATTGTTGCGCTTATTGACCGCGTGACGTTTTGTGAAACAATAGGAGGATAAGTCCTTAACAAACTGTTAATAAGTTTTAACATTTGAGGTAAGGTTTTCTTCTCCACAAGTTATACACAAGCTTAGGTTAATGATTCACACAAGATAAAAAACAATATTTTATCTTTAATATCATATAGTTAAAATGTTTTTGAGTTATTAACAGGGCTTACTACTACTACTTTTTATATATTTATTATTTAAGAACAGTAATAAAAAGGAACAAGGTATGAAATTCACTATATCCAGGGAAGTGCTTCTTCAACCGATCAGCCAGGTTATTGGTGTGGTTGAACGCAGGCAAACATTACCGGTATTGGCAAACTTCATGCTGGTTGCCAAGAAACAACCGTTGACCGTCACCGGTACGGATATGGAAGTTGAGCTCATTTCCAGTGTGGCAGCGGATGTTTCCCAGGATGGTGAAATTACCGTTCCTGCACGCAAATTTGTGGATATCGTCAAGGCTCTGCCAGATGGTTCGAACATTTCCTTCAGTGTCAGTGATGACAAGGCGACACTGTCTGCAGGTCGTAGCCGCTTTACACTCGCAACCTTGCCGGCATCCGAATTCCCTGCTACCGATCAGGTAGAAGCCCTTGAAAATATTAATGTTTCAGAGAATCTCTCTAAAGAAAATGATGGATAAAACCTCGTTTGCAATGGCCAATCAGGACGTCCGTTATTACCTCAATGGTCTGTTATTTGATTTCAGTGAAGAGCAACTTAGGGCCATAGCAACTGATGGCCACCGTTTGGCAATATGTGATCTTGAAAGTGCCGTGGATATCATGAGTGAGCGGCAACTGATCGTGCCCGTAAAGGTGTGATGGAGTTGAGCCGAATGCTGTCGGATGAATCAGACGAGGTCACCCTGGCGATTGGCCGAAACCACATACGACTGGTAAAAGATGACACGACATTTACCTCGAAATTGATAGATGGCCGTTTTCCTGACTATAAAGCCGTTATGCCGGTTGGTGCGGACAAGCAAATGCTGGTCGACCGGGCAACATTCATACACTGCCCTGCAGACGAGCTGCCATTCTTTCAAATGAAAAATACAAGGGTGTGAGACTGGAAGCCGAAGGCTCCACTATAAAAATAATTGCGCACAACCCACAACAGGAAGAAGCGGTGGAAGAAATTGAAGCGGAATTCAATTTTGATCGCCTGGCGGTTGGATTTAACGTGACCTACTTGCTGGACGCGTTAATGGCCATTGATACCGATACAGGTGTCACTGGAACTCAAGGATGCCAATAGCAGTTGCCTGGTTTCAGCACCGGACTCCGATATCAATCGACACGTGGTCATGCCGCTTAAAGCTTTAAATTGGATACTTACCATCGATATGCGGGTTAAATCCCTAAATATCAAAAACTTAAGAAATATTTCATCGGCACAAATTGACTTCGATCCAGTGTCTGAATTGTTTTATTGGTGATAATGGTGCGGGTAAAACCAGTATTCTGGAAGCGCTATCGGTGTTATCCAAAGGCCGTTCATTCAGATCCGGCCAGGTATCCTCACTCATTGGTCCTGAGGGCAAAAGTTTCCAGGTCGTAAGCAAAATCCAGAGCCAGGCAGGTGATTCTCATCAATTGGGTATGGAACGCGATGATATTCACTGGTCCGCACGACACAACGGCGCGGATGTCACAAATTTAAGTGAGCTGACTGAATTACTGCCACACGTGGTCCTGGAACCCAATAGCCATACCCTGATAAGTGGGCCACCGGATGGCAGACGCAGGTATCTCGATTGGGGTGTGTTTCACGTGGAACACGATTTCCTTTTGCTTTGGCGAAGGTACAATCGTGTTTTAAAACAAAGAAATGCGGCGTTAAGACAGGCAAACCGTATGATGGTTGAAAGTCTGGATTCACAGTTCGTGCAGTTGGGTGAAAAATTGCACCAGGCACGTCAAAATCACGTTGCGCGTCTTGATTTGATGCTGCAAAAACAACTTTCACTTTTTTGTGATTCCCTTGAAGGTATTAAACTGAGTTATAAAAAGGGTTGGTCCGGAGATAGTCTTGACGAGGCGATTGAAACTTCTTATACGCGTGATATTGAAAGAGGTGCAACTGGCCCGGGCCCGCATAAAGCTGATTTGCATCTCTCAATCAATGGCGTTCCAGCGAAAGAACGTTTGTCGCGCGGTGAGCAAAAGGCAATGACAGCCGCGATGATTATGGCTCAGGCGCAAATGATTAGCGCATCCGGAGAAATGCCATTACTGTTGTTTGACGATCTTTCTTCTGAGCTTGATGAAATACACCTGGGCAAGGTGCTTCGGGTAGGTCTGGAGCTGGGCGCACAAATACTGATTACCGGTACCGACCTGGTTCAGGCGATCAGAACATGCGACAGTTCATACACAGTGTTTCACGTGAAACACGGAAGTGTTTCAGCGGATGTTGCATGAGTAGCTTAAGTTCATTGAAAACAAGCATTAATTAACACCCGGTGGTATAATGTAATTCGTTTCAGAGCATAATAATCCGCATCAAATCAATCATTTATTGCTTCCAATTGCAGGGGCAAATGATTCGTTTAAACCGGTACTTAGAGGCTATATGACTAAAAATTTATATGATTCCAGCAGCATTAAGGTTCTCAAGGGGCTTGATGCGGTGCGAAAGCGTCCCGGTATGTACATCGGTGATACGGATGACGGGACAGGCTTACATCACATGGTGTTCGAGGTGGTGGATAATTCCATTGACGAAGCCCTGGCCGGGCACTGTGATGCGATCAAGGTCATCATCGAGATGGATGGCTATGTCAGGGTTACTGACAATGGACGTGGTATACCTGTTGATATCCATAAGGAAGAGGGGCGTTCAGCAGCAGAAGTTATTATGACAGTACTTCACGCTGGCGGTAAATTTGATGACAATTCCTACAAAGTTTCGGGCGGTTTACACGGTGTGGGTGTTTCGGTGGTTAATGCCCTGTCAGAGGTGTTGGAATTAACTATTCGAAGAAATTCTCATGTCTGGCAACAAACCTACAACATGGGTGTTCCGGCCGAACCACTTAAACAGACAGGAAATACAAGAAAAACCGGCACAGAAATAAGGTTTTTACCCAGCCCCAAGATTTTTTCCGATACGGTTTTTCATTACGACATCCTGGCCAGACGGTTGAGAGAGTTAAGTTTTTTAAACTCCGGCGTCAGGATTGAATTAATTGATGAAAACTCAGGAAAGTCAGATGTCTTTGAATATGAAGGTGGAATTCGTTCATTCGTAGAACATTTGGGACGCAAAAAGACCGCACTACACCCAACTGTTATGTATTTTCAGGGTGAAGCAAACAAAGTCGGCGTCGAGGTAGCAATGCAATGGACCGATGCTTACCAGGAAAGTGTTTTTTGTTTCACCAACAATATCCCGCAACGTGATGGCGGCGCCCATTTGGCAGGTTTCAGGGCAGCCCTTACGCGTACCATGAATCAATATATCGAAGAGTCGGGTCTGGCCAAGAAGAACAAGGTTGCGATGACAGGTGATGACGCACGTGAAGGCCTGGTGGCGGTACTTTCAGTCAAAGCGCCTGATCCAAAGTTTTCATCACAGACAAAAGACAAGTTGGTGTCTTCCGAGATCAAACCGGTCGTCGAATCTTTGGTGGCCTCTAATTTGCGCGATTTTATGTTGGAAAACCCGGCAGAAGCAAAAATTATCACCATGAAGGCGGTAGATGCTGCGCGCGCCCGGGAAGCAGCACGTAAAGCCCGCGACATGACGCGCCGCAAAGGTGTTTTGGATATCGCCGGTTTACCCGGTAAATTGGCAGACTGCCAGGAAAAGGATCCGGCGCTGTCCGAGCTATTCATTGTCGAGGGTGATTCTGCCGGTGGCTCCGCAAAGCAGGGAAGAAACCGCAAAACACAGGCAATTCTGCCACTTAAGGGAAAAATTCTTAATGTGGAAAAGGCGCGTTTCGACAAAATGCTGGCTTCCGCCGAAGTCGGCACATTGATCACAGCACTCGGTTGCGGTATCGGCCGGGATGAATTCAATATTGATAAATTGCGTTACCACACCATTATTATCATGACCGACGCCGATGTCGATGGCTCGCATATACGCACCCTTTTGCTTACCTTTTTCTATCGGCAAATGCCTGAATTGATAGAGCGTGGTCATATCTATATTGGTCAGCCGCCGTTGTATAAAGTGAAGCAGGGAAAGCAGGAACAGTACCTCAAAGATGATACGGAGATGAACGAGTACATGCTGGCCCGTGCGATGGATAATGCCTCACTGGTTTTTGATCAGGATGCCCCGCCGCTTACTGGAGCGGGACTTGAAGGCTTGTTGCGTGATTATATGGCGGTCAAGTCGTCAAGTGCTCGTTTGACACATCGTTATGATCCTTTGTTTTTATCTCAACTTATTGATAATAAAACATTTTCATTTAACTGGAGCGAAGATGAGACACAGGCGTGGTGTGACTCAATTGCTGAGAAGATGAATCTGAGTTCGCCCCCCAGCGTAATATATGGACTACGCTCTGAAGAGACCGAACATGGTCGTGAGTTGATATTAAGCAAAACCACCTACGGCGTTGTGGAAACCACGCGATTTACCAGGGACTTCTTCCGATCACCGGAATACAGGTTAACCAGCAAGTTGTCTGACATCTTGAATGACCTTATTCAACCGGGTGCCGTGGTACGACGAGGCTCCCAGGAACAAGACGTGCGTAATTTTGCCGAGGCCTATGACTGGCTTATGGAAGAAAGCCGCAAGGGCCGGACCTTCCAACGCTTTAAAGGTCTGGGTGAAATGAATCCGGAACAGCTTTGGGACACGACGGTCAACCCGGAAACACGCCGGCTACTTAAAGTAACCATTGAAGACGTGATTGCGGCAGATGAAATATTTACCACCCTGATGGGTGATGAGGTCGAACCACGGCGGGATTTTATTGAGAAGAACGCACTTTACGTAACAAACCTGGATATTTGATTTCGGCCCGGAAACAGTTTCCGGGCCAGCAATTTTTGGTATTTCTCTAATCAGCCCACCAGCGCAAGGCTTGCGACCCGGTCAAACATACTCTTGAGTTCCGCGAGTAGATTTAACCTGTTGCCACGTATTTCCGGGTCGTCGTCCATCACCATGACCTTGTCGAAAAACGCATCGATAACCGCTGATAAACCGGCCAACAGGGTCAATGCCGACGTGTAATCAGCTTTCTTGTAGAGCAGATTCAAATCATTTGAAATGCGTCTAATTTCTTTGAAAAGTAATTGTTCTTCTTCGATTACTAATATATCTTCTTTAATCGTGCTGTCTGAATGATATCCGGATTTGCGTAATATATTGCCAATTCGCTTGTTGGCCTCGACCAGGTTTGATGCGACGTCGTGTTGCATGAAATCCTTCAATGCTTCGAGCCTGGCGACGAGATCGGGCAGCGTGCTCAGTGGCGCATCGAGTGCTGCGTTCACGAGACCCGTATCGTAACCCTGTTCACGTAGATAGTGTTTTAACCTGTCCAGAATAAACTGGCGTAATTCGAGCATTACCTGTGGTGACACGGCAATTTGGCCCTGCAGCGCCAGTGCGGCAATTGCCAGACCCTTGTCAAGTTCCAGGTCGAGTTCACCATCAAGCAATATACGGACGAGTCCAAGGGCAGCGCGGCGCAGAGCAAATGGATCCTTGTTTCCGGTGGGTTTGTTTCCGCTGGCAAAAATGCCGGTCAGGGTATCGAAACGGTCGGCCAGCGCAACCACCTTGCCAAGCGCCTGAGAGGCCAAACGGTCACCCGAAAAAGCCGGCAGATAGTGTTCACCAATCGCCAGGGCAACATCCTGGTTTTCACCGCTCTGGATGGCGTAATAACGCCCCATGACACCCTGCAACTCTGGAAATTCTCCCACCATCTGACTGACAAGATCACATTTGCACAAAGCTTGCGGCACGCCGTGCAAGGGTGGTATCAACACCGGTTTCTTCGGCTATTTTCTGCGAAATTTCCGCTATACGTCGTGATTTATCACCAACAGAGCCTAACGTGTTCTTGAAATACAATGTCGTCAAGCTGCTTCACCCAGTCTTCAATGGGAAACTTGTTGTCCTGTTCCCAGAAAAAACGGGCATCGGAAAGCCGGGGTCGGATGACGCGTTCAAAACCTTCGCGTACGGCGTCAAAATCCTTGCTGTCGAGATTCGCGACAGCAATAAACCGGTTCATTAAAATACCCTGGCCATCGCTGATAACCGGGAAGAACTTCTGGTGGTCCTGCATGCTGGCGATCAGGGCCTCGGCAGGTACTGACAGAAATTCTTCGTCAAAACTGCCCATATGGACTTTGGCCACTCAACCAGGTTTGTGACCTCGGCAAGCAGGGCATCATCAATCAGGGCCTTTCCACCGGCTGATTTACCCAGGCTCATCACCTGGTTTTTTATGATGTCCCGACGCGCGTCCTGATCAGCGATCACACAGGCCGATTTCAATACCTGTTCATAATCACCCGCAACTGGAATTTTATGCGGTCCTGGACTATGTATTCGATGACCACGGGTTAAATCGCCGGCATCAAGACCGAACAGTCGCGCTTTTAGCATTCTTGAGCCATGCATGACTACAAGCCAGTGTACCGGCCTGATGAAACTGAAATCGTTGGATGCCCAGCGCATGGGTTTTGCCACGGGTAACGCGGCCAATGCAGTTTCCAGCATTGGCAGGAGCAGGGTCTCAAGTGACCGACCGGGTTTCTCCAGGCGGCAGTACAACCATTCACCTGTATCGGTTTTAAGTGTTTCAAGCTCGTCGACGGACTTGCCAACAGAACGGGCGAAACCGTTAGCGGCAGGTGTCGGTTTATTTTCAGCATCGAATGCCGCGGCCAGCGCCGGGCCCTTTCGCTCGGTGACCTGATCGGGTTGACTTGCGGCAACGTTTGAAATCAATAGCGCCAGTCTTCTTGGTGTGTAATAAGCCCGGCTATTGGCGGAATCAAACGCCAGTTCAGCCTTTCTGAGTTGCTCCGAAAATACCTCAAACAGCGTCTGGCCAAGGATTGCCAGGGATTTTGGCGGCAATTCCTCACAGCCGAGCTCGATCAGCAGGTCGGCAGGACTGTTCGAACCGGATATCATCCCGTTGTCGACTGGATTATTCACCGCTGTTCTCCTTGAGGCCCGGAAATCCGAGCGCTTCCCTGCGTGCGTAATAGTTTTCAGCCACCTTGCGGGACAGGTTTCTGACCCTCAAGATAAAACGTTGCCGCTCCGTCACCGAGATTGCACGGCGGGCATCCAGCAGGTTAAAGGTGTGTGAGGCTTTCAATACCTGTTCGTATGCGGGCAATGGAAGATCAAGCTCGACCAGCTTGCCGGCTTCGGACTCACAGGTATCAAACCAGGCAAAAAGCGATTCCGTATCCGCATGCTCAAAATTGTAGGTGGATTGTTCCACCTCGTTCTGGTGAAAAACTTCGCCATAGGTTATTTTTCTGCCGCCGGCATCGGTCCAGACCAGATCAAAAATACTGTCAACATTTTGCAGGTACATGGCCAGGCGTTCCAGGCCATAGGTAATTTCCCCGAGCACGGGTCGGCATTCCAGTCCACCAGCCTGTTGAAAATAAGTGAATTGAGTTACCTCCATGCCATTGAGCCAGACTTCCCATCCAAGACCCCAGGCACCCAGGGTCGGGGATTCCCAGTTGTCCTCGACGAAGCGGATATCATGCACGGCCGGATCAATACCGATAGCCTTCAAAGAACCCAGGTACAATTCCTGGATAGTTTTCCGGCGCCGGCTTCATAACGACCTGGTATTGGTAGTAGTGTTGCAAGCGGTTTGGATTCTCACCATAACGACCATCAGTAGGCCGTCTGCAGGGCTGTACATAGGCGGAATTCCATGGCTCCGGGCCAATGGAACGTAAAAAAGTGGCTGGATGAAAGGTGCCGGCACCCACTTCCATATCGAGTGGTTGTACCAACACGCAACCCTGTTCTGCCCAGTATGTCTGCAGACAGTTGATAAAATCCTGAAAAGTCATGAAAATCCCGCAATCCGATATAACCGACTAGTATAGCCAAGGGTAGAGCAGTACAGAAGATGAATGGACAAAAAGCATTGAAACAAATTGCCTTGATCAAAACAGGCTGTACGCTCGAACAGATCAAACCACGGCACGGGGATTTTGAAAACTGGTTTGCATCAGGTCTGGGCGTTTCAGATCTTCTGCAAATAGACGTCTTCAGACAACAGGCATTACCCGCGCTGGAAAATCTGGCCGGTATCGTCATCACCGGTTCGCCAGATATGGTTTCGGCCAGGCTGGACTGGAGCGAGCGCACCGCACAATGGCTACGGCAGGTGGTGAAAACGGGTATACCGGTACTCGGCGTCTGTTACGGTCACCAGTTACTGGCGCACGCGTTGGGCGGTCGAGCGGGACCCAACCCGGCTGGCCGTCAAATCGGAACCATAAAAACACAACTTATTGATTTATATAAAGATGATCCCTTGCTCGGGCATCTTCCTGGCACATTTCCTGCGCAAACATCACACTCTGAAGTTGTATTGGAATTGCCGCCTGGTGCGCAACGCCTGGCCAGGAGTCCGCTGGATGACAATTTTGCCATCCGCTTTGCCGAGAAGGTCTGGGGGCTCCAGTTTCATCCGGAGTTTTCGGCGCCCGTCGTCTCGGATTACATACGCTACAGGGCCGATGATTTGCGGGGGGAAGGATCTGGACCCGGAACCTGTTATTGGCCGGTATCATGGAAACTGAAGCGGCCCATTCGGTATTGAAAAAATTTGCCGAACTGGTTTACAACCGGCCATGAAGTCAAAACCAGACATACTTTTGGTCTTGACCTGCTAACGCCGTCCATTCAAAGGCAAGTGAAGCTGAAGTTTTCCGTTCCGCCTGGTTTTGCCGTGCTTATTGTTCCTCGGCTTCAACATTAAAAACTACGCCATCAACCCCGGTCACCTTAATATGGGTGCCCTCCGGTAAATCCGGTCCCTTGACCTTCCAGGTGGAATCATCCACCGTCACCTTGCCGACACCGTTGACAATCGGAGAGCTGAGCGAAAAAACCCGGCCGATATATTGTTGTCCGCGCCGGTTCAGGTTGGGCTGGTCAGTGATCAATGGGCGGGTTTCCCGGTATTTTCGCCAGGCGAGGATCGCCACGATGGACGCGATGGCAAACAGTATCAATTGGGTTTCCAGGTCAATGGACGGGAACACCAGCAATATCAGGCCAACGGCAGCGGCCGCGATACCCAGCCAGAGAAAAAAGAAAGCCGGGGCCGTCAGTTCCAGGATCAACAAAAGACCGGCGAGTATCCACCAGTGCCAGAATACAATGTGTTCAAGCCATTCCATTAGGTTCAGGAATCTCCCGTTTTCTTATCGCTGATTACAGATTTGGCAATTTCGGTAATGCCTGCCAGGCTTCCGAGGATGCCGGTGGTTTCCATCGGCAGCAGCAGGGTTTTCTGGTTCGGGCTGGTGGCAAAGGTCTTTAAGCGCTTCGACATATTTTTGTGCAACAAAATAGTTGATCGCCTGCATGTCGCCTGCGGCAATAGCCTCTGACACCATGGTGGTGGCCTTCGCTTCGGCTTCGGCCAGGCGCTCGCGGGCTTCCGCATCCCTGAAAGCCGCTTCCTTACGGCCCTCCGCGTCCAGGACGATGGCCTGTTTCTGACCTTCCGCCTTCAGGATTGCCGCCTGTCGGAAGCCTTCAGCCTCGAGGATATTGGCGCGCTTTTCACGCTCGGCCTTCATCTGCCTGGCCATGGCATTGACCAGGTCCATGGGGGGCGTAATGTCCTTGATTTCGATACGCGTAACTTTGAGCCCCCACGGCGTGGTAGCCTCATCGACGACATTCAGGAGTTGTGCGTTGATGGAATCGCGCTTTGACAGGGCGTCATCCAGGTCCATGGAGCCCAGCACGGTACGAATGTTTGTCACTGTCAGGTTGAGTACGGCATGCTCGAGCCGGTAAACCTCGTAGGCGGCCTTGGCGGCATCGAGAACCTGGAAAAACACCACGCCGTCCACGGTCAGCACCGCGTTATCCTTGGAAATAACTTCCTGGGACGGCACATCCAGGACGCGCTCCATCATGTTGACACGTTGTCCGATCCGGTTAACAAAAGGAATCATCAAATGAAAACCCGGTCGAAACGTGGTGCTGTATTTGCCAAAACGTTCCACGGTGTATTCATAACCCTGGCGGACGATAATGACAGCCTTGCGGACAACGACAACTGCAAGAATGGTGACGATAATCGCCGAGATCAATGCATTTTCGAACATTTCAAACCCTCTTAATAAGCTTGAAGCCAGGATGGGTAACTCTTCATAATTAACCGATTTCTCCGATTTCAAAGATTACCAGAATTCACCCTGATCAGGATGCGCCAGAAGTCACTGGCAAAACGCCACCAACGGATAAGAACATGACCGATGAGCAGGACAATTTGTTTGCCAAAAGCCGGGCCATAACCTCGGGGTTTCGTTTTGATGAGCAGGTGGTCAAGGTGTTCCCCGATATGATTGCCCGTTCGGTGCCTGGCTATGAACTGGTGGTACCCATGATTGGCATGCTGGCGCGGCGCTACGCCCAGCCAGATTCGCAAATTTACGACCTGGGTTGTTCCCTGGGCGCAGCCAGCCTGGCCATGAGCCTGGCAGTACGTGCCAATGGCACCTCAATTATCGCAGTGGATAACTCCGAGGCCATGGTTGTTCGTTGCAGAAAAAACCTGTCTGAAAACAGTGGCGCGGTACCGATCGATGTCCGTCTGCAAAACATGCAGGAAACACACATCGAAAACGCATCGGTGGTGGTGCTCAATTTTTCCCTGCAATTCCTTGACCTGGACGCGCGCCAGGCGTTGATCGAGCGGATCTCGGCAGGCATGCTCAGCGGTGGAGCATTGATCCTGTCCGAAAAAATTTGCTTCGAAGACGAACTCGAACAGGCCGATCAAACCGCCTGGCATCACGACTTCAAGCGCGCACAAGGCTATTCGGAACTTGAAATAGCGCAAAAACGCAATGCGCTCGAGGACGTACTCAGACCGGAAACCGAGGCTTCACACTACCAGCGATTTCAACTCGCCGGTTTATCCCGCTACCACCGCTGGTTCCAGTGTTTCAGTTTTGCCAGTTATATCGCGTTCAAGTGAAAAATCCTTACACACAATTACAGGCATCAGGATGGCCTGAGCTGGCAGAACTTGGTTGGCACCATCTGAAAAACTCAAGCCATGGTGATTTACCGCAGTGGCTGGAAATCATTGAGTCCCTGGAAGAAGGCGATGGTTATTGCCGGCTGGATTGTGCAGCGCCCGTGTTGGGCCGACCGGTAGGTAACACGACACTGTTGAGACAACGCTTGCTTGGTTTGCACCCCTGGCGCAAGGGACCACTGGAACCGGGTGGAATCAGGGTCGATACCGAGTGGCGTTCCGACTGGAAATGGGCGCGCCTGGAACCGCACCTTGATCTTGGCGGACAACGGATTCTGGACATTGGTTGCGGCAACGGTTACTTCGGCCTGCGCATGTTGGCTGCCGGCGCTGAACTGGTGGTGGGTATTGATCCGACGCTGGTTTTCGTCATGCAGTGGCTGGCGCTGCAAAGACTTTGTCCCGGTTTGAATAATTATGTTCTTCCACTGGGAATCGAAGACCTGCCAAAAGATATCACCGCTTTTGACAGCGTTTTTTCGATGGGTGTTTTATACCATCGGCGTAAACCGGTCGAGCACCTTGAACAGTTGAAAAAACTGACCCGGCCCGGCGGCCAGATAGTGCTTGAAACACTGGTCCTCGAAGCCAAGGGTAAAGAAATTCTGAAACCACCCGGCCGTTATGCACGGATGCGAAATGTTCATGCGATTCCAAGCCTGGCGGTCTTACGTGACTGGCTGGAAGAGGCCGGTCTGACCGGGGCAGAGTTAATCGACGTGAGTAAAACCACAACCGATGAGCAGCGAAGCACCGAATGGATGACGTTTGAATCGCTTCGGGAATGCTTGGATATGAATAATCCGTCGCTTACGGTAGAAGGACATCCGGCGCCCGTCAGGGCAGCGTTTCTGATACCGGTGGAAGGACAAACTACCGCTTAAGCAAAAAAAGACAGTCGACCAGGAGAATGAAAATATGACTTTTTCAACCCCCGATATTTGTGATGAATTCCCGGACCAACTGCAGGTACTGGAACCCCTGTTTATGGAATTTGGCGGCGTAAAAAAATTCAGCGGTGAGATCGTTACGGTCAAATGTTATGAGGACAACTCCCTGGTGAAAAGCACCCTGGCCAAGGCCGGTCGTGGCAAGGTCCTGGTGGTTGACGGAGGAGGCTCGTTAAGATGCGCGCTGCTGGGAGACATGTTGGGCGCAATGGCGATTGAAAACGGTTGGCGGGGAGTGCTTGTCAATGGTTGTGTACGTGACGTGGAAATGCTCAAGGACATGGAGCTCGGCGTGCGAGCGCTCGCCTGTCACCCGCTCAAATCCCACAAGCGTAATGAAGGTCAGCTAAACGTGATAGTAAGATTTGCGGGTGTCGGTTTTGAGCCGGGCCAATTTCTTTATGCCGATGAAAACGGCATGCTGGTGGCAAGGCAAAAATTGATCTGAACCGGGATCGTTGGCCGGATCCCATTTATACATCTATACATCACTCACCCTGCCCGCGGACGACTCAGTATCGGCCAATACACCCAGGTGAAAATCGAAAATGTCAGCATCCAACCGGTCGCAGAGAGATCGATCATCATAAGATAAGATTTGCCAGTCAGTGGTCCGAGCACCCGCATGAGGACCGTGAGCATCAATATCCAGTAGGCAAAAACCGTCAGCCTTGCGGCCTGTAAAGGTCTGCCGGTATGACCCAGCGCAACCCGCGTGGTTACCGCAAGCACCATGCTGCCGATGGCGCCCATGGTCAGCGCATGCAAGGCAGCTGTTGGTGTAAATATCCAGCCAAATACCGCGCAACCCAGCAAGGCATAGCCGATTGGCAACCACAGGTAAGCAGCGTGTAAAACGAACAGCAGCGGGTTGGATATCGTTGCCAGACCCTTCCAGCGGCTCAATCTGAAGCCATGAACAATGGCTGCGGCAAAAGCGAGCAAACCGGTCAACCAATGCATGGGTATAAAACTGGCGGAAAAACCGACCAGCATTTCATGGCTATGCCAAAGCGTTGTTGCGGCAGACAGACCCGACCCGTGGAGCGTCAGCACCCACAGGAAAATGATCAGCACGGCTATCAAAATTTTCTTCATCACGAGCTTCCAGCGTTTAGAGGCCATGCTATCCAAATAACGCTATTCTGAAAAACAGGTCTTCCACGGCATTGGGGGATAGGCATCTCACCTGGAACCGTATTAATCATCCGTTGGAACCGCCGGGCTTGCATTGAAGCTTAATTCAGGAGGCACCAGGCTTTTATTTACTTTACATTTATTCACACGGTCCTGTACTACAATTCAAACAGGCAAGAAGAAAAATAAAATGACAATAATCACTATCGTTTTTCTCATTTACCTGGCGATTCTCGCCGGCTTCGCACTCTGGAGCCGCGAAGAATCCCATACGATGAGTGGTTATTTCATCGCTGGAAAAAAACTTCCGCCCTGGGTCGTGGCCTTCAGCACCAATGCCACCGGGGAAAGCGGTTGGTTGCTGTTGGGTCTCACCGGCATGGGTTATGCAGTTGGCGCACAGGCATTCTGGGTGGTCGCCGGAGAGGTTTTGGGCATCGCACTCGCCTGGCTGCTTTTATCCAGACGTCTCAAGCGGCTGGCGGATGAATCAGACTCGATCACCCTGCCGGATGTGCTGGACGCAAGATTCAATGACAGCGCACACGTGATACGAAAATTGAGTGTGCTTATCATCGTGGTCATGGTGAGCGCCTATGTGGCGGCCCAGATGGTGGCGACGGGCAAAGCCTTTGCCGGGTTTACCGACCTCGATTATTCGACCGGTGTTGTGGTGGGCGCCGCGGTTATCATCTTCTATACCCTGGTGGGTGGCTACAAGGCTGTTGCGTGGACAGACCTGTTCCAGGGCGTGCTGATGCTCCTGGGTCTGATCATCGTGCCTGTGATTGCAATCGATGCTGGCGGCGGATGGAGCGCGGTCACAACCAGTCTGCGCGGGCAGGAAGCAGGCCTGCTGTCACCCTGGGGCCCACAAGGCAAAAGCACCGCGGCCATGGTCGGGATCGTGAGTTTCCTCGCCATCGGACTGCCATTCATGGGTGTGCCGCAACTGATGGTCCGCTTCATGTCGGCACGTAGCGAAAAAAGCCTGGTGCCGGCGATGGTGATCTCCGTGATCGTCATTCTGCTGTTTGATCTTGGCGCGGTTCTGACGGGCATGGCCGGGCGTGCGTTGTTCCCTGGTCTTGAGGATCCCGAAACCATCCTGCCGGTGATCTCCACTACGCTGTTACATCCTGTATTGGGCGGCGTCATGATGGTGGTGGTGCTGGCTGCGATCATGTCGACCGTTGACAGTCTGCTGATACTTGCGTCATCCGCTATCGTCCGTGATTACCTGCAAAAGATTCGCGGGTCTGCAAAGGTTGACCGTGCACTGGCGCACATGGGAAAACTCGTTACGTTGATCATCGGTGTCATCGGGGTCGTATTCGCCCTCAACCAGACACCGCTGATTTTCTGGTTCGTGTTATTTGCCTGGTCGGGCCTCGGCGCTGCATTTGGGCCGGTCCTGCTTTGTGCGCTCTGGTACCCGCGCACCAACCTCGCCGGGGCGGTGGCGGGCATGCTGGGCGGGTTCATCACAACGGTTTTGTGGGTGCTCTGGCTCAAGCCTTACTTTTATGATCTGCTGGAAGTGATTCCCGGCTTTGCCGTAGGTTTAGCGTTAACTGTTATCGTCAGCAATATTGGCCGCACCGATCAGCGTAAGAAAACACTGAAAAAAGGAACAACATGAAAAGACGTAACTTTATTTCACAATCCGGCCTGGTTGGTGCGGTTGCCGCATTGACACCGATAGGCAATCTTCAGGCCCAGTCCGGTAATGGTCCCGGCCGTGCCGATCTGATCATCAAAAACGCACGTGTCTACACCATGGATGACACCCAACCCATGGCGGAATCTGTGGCCATCCTGGGCGACCGGATTTTCGCGGTAGGGTCCAATAGCGATATCGGTGCGCTGCAGGGTCCGGCTACCAGGGTCATCGACGCTGGCAATGCGACGCTTACCCCGGGTTTTATTGATGCCCACAGCCATCCCGATGGCGCCAACGAGATAACCGGCGCTGACGTCAACCTGCGCAGCATCGCGGAGATCAAGGCGGCCATGCATACCGAGGCGGGTAAAACACCTCCCGGACAGTGGGTGATTGGCAACAAGTACGACGACACCAAGCTGAGTGAGGAAAGACCGGTCAACCGCCGTGATCTGGATGAGGCGGTTCCATTGCAACCGGCCATCATCCGGCACCGTGGCGGGCACACGGCCGTTCTCAATTCACGCGGACTCGAGGTCGCGGGCATCACGATAAACACACCGGATCCGGAAGGTGGTACATATGGTCGTGAAAACGGTGAACTGACCGGATTTGTTGCCGAAAAAGCACTCGAAATGGTCGACCAGACCGGCGAATGGCCGAAAATTACGCGGCAGGTGCGGCAACAGGGCGTTGCTTACATGTCTCGGGCGATGGTGGCTGCCGGTTTGACTTCAACCACGGATGCCGCGGGTTCGGTTGAAAGCCTGATCGCCTACCAGGACGCCAGGGCGGCCGGTGAGTTGCTGAATCGCCTGTCCTTCATGCCTTACGGTCCCGCGCCGGTTTATGAACATTTAAAGTCTGCAGGGATACGCAGCGGTTTCGGAGATGAGTGGATACGCATTGGTGCGGTCAAATACTGGGCCGACGGCTCTGCTTCAGAACGCACCATGCGTATGAGTACACCCTATGAGGGGCGCCCGGATGATTACGGCATCCTGACCATGAGCCAGGCGGAAATTGACGCGGCGGTCGATGATGCGGTGCAGTATGGATGGCGTATCGGCATCCACACGAACGGCGATGTGACGATTGGAATGGCGTTAAATGCCTATGAAAGGGTGCTGGCCGGATGGCAGGGGCCCAACCCGAGATTCCGTCTGGAGCATTGTTCGCTGGTCAACCCGGAATTACTCGCCCGGATCAAGGCAACCGGTGTAATTCCAACGCCGTTTTATACCTATGCCCACTACCATGGAAATAAATGGGTGGATTATGGCCCTGAAAAAATGCAGTGGATGTTCGCACACAAGTCTTTCCTGGATTACGGTATTCCGGTGGCGCCTGCGTCGGATTACACACCCGGGCCCTTCGAACCGCTGATGGCCATTCAGAGCATGGTAACCCGCAAGGATTTCAAGGGCCGGGTATGGGGTCCAAATCAACGCATCACGGTGAGCCAGGCCATGAAGATTTGCACCGTCAACGGCGCTTATGCCTCGATGGAGGAAAACATCAAGGGCAGTATTACACCTGGAAAGCTTGCCGACATGGTTATCCTGGCTGCCGATCCGCATGACACCGCGGTAGATGAAATCAAGCACATTCAGGTCCTGAGAACGCTGGTGGGTGGCAAGACTGTTTTTGAAGCCTGAATAAAACAGACGAGACCCGGATCACGGGGTCACTAGAGTTCAGACTCGCCCATCCATTTGCGGACTTTTGGCGCCCGGTATTCGGCGAATTGATCCAGCAGGGTATCCGGCTCAAAGGCTTTCATCAGCATCGGGCGGCAAACTTCCCTGACGAATTGTTGTTCGAACGCGTTCTCGAGGAAACCGATCAAGCCGTCGTAATAACCTTCGATATTCAGCAGGCCGCAGGGTTTTTCATGGAATCCCAGTTGTGCCCAGGTCAGGATTTCAAAAATTTCTTCGAGCGTGCCCCAACCACCCGGCAGCGCAATAAAGCCATCGGCAAGCTCTGCCATCATGGCCTTGCGCTCATGCATTGATGCCACGACATGCAGTTCGGTGAGGTTGTCGTGTGCGACCTCTTTGACCGCAAGACTTTTCGGAATGACACCAATGGCCTGCCCACCGGCTTCGAGCACCGCGTTTGCAAGAACACCCATGACACCAACGGCCGCCCCACCGTACACGAGACCAATACCACGCTCGCACATTGCCTTTGCAAGACCGCGCAGCGCCCATGGAATAATGCCGGGTTTCTACCCGGGCTGGAACCACAGTAGACACAGATTTTGTTGATATTCATAGCATCTTCAGTCTGGTAGCGGCGGAGGGGGATTCCTATTCATGAATCCCTGTCCACGGAAAGTGTGGCCCGGGGTCGAGCTTGCGTCTGATCATGGTATCAGGCGCGTCCTCCGAGGGTATCATCCCGGTATCCAGATCTTCATGCCCGGCGACATACTCCAGACCGGGCATTGTGCACACAGGTGGTTGACCAGTTTCACCAGCGCCTTAATCTGCGGTTCAGGATAGGCTTCGGACATAAGCTGATGCCCGGAATGGAACCAGTCGGGATAACGGCCGTGTATTGATCAATTCAATACCAATGCTTTTCGGGTTAAATCCCCTGACGTGGTGGGCGACACGGTCGAGCGGCAACCCACTGTTCGATGTGGCCATCACGGTCAATGTAGAAATGCCCGCTGTTGCCGGTTTGGCTCTGCGGGTAAAGTACTTTTTCACCCCAGACCCGTGCCATCGCCAGGTCGGGCAATTCGGTGCAATGGATAACAAGCAGATCGATGCTGTCGGCATCACGGCTTTCCAGCCGATCTGCATAAGGCAGGAGGTCCTGGTGGATTTCCGGGTTTACTTTTCCTCTGGGGCAGGGGCCAGGTGTGTCGCCATGATCCAGGTGAACAAAAAAATCGGCGGTGGAAACGGCCCGGGTATGACCTTTATGGCAGACAAGTTGCTGGCCATATTTGCGCTCTGAAACGTTGTCTCGGTGGCGCAGCTGCACTCAGCATGGTAAAACCGATCAGAATAATAGGTGTACGCATAGTCAAATCCTGCAATCGAGCCGGGTAAATCAATAGTAGCAGGATTGACACTACACTAGCCCTGCGCCAAAAGAATACGCAGATCAATGATCGCGGCATTGGCCCGCGAAATGTAATTGGCCATGACCAGTGAATGATTGGCAAAGGCGCCAAATGCGTCACCGTTCAAAACCATCGGTGCGTGCAATGGCTCCTGGGTGGATTCCAGTTCACGGATGATCTGGCGGTAACTGATCAGGGCGTTTTTCTTGCGCAATACATCGTCGAAATCCACTTCCATGGCCTTCAGAAAATGGATCAATGCCCAGGCGCTGCCGCGGGCTTTCATAAAACACATCGTCAATTTTGAACCAGGATGTTTTGACATCCACCTCATGCGGCGGATGCGGTGGATTGTGTCGCCGCGGTATCGCCGGACAGATCCGTGTTCAGGCGCTCCTGGCCAACGCTGGCGGAAAGACGCTGGGACAATGAACCCAGGCGCTTTTCCACCAGGCCCAGCCATGTGCCGAGGTTATCCGCACGCGCATAAAACTGGGCATTCGGCTGTTTTGGGTCCGACAAACGTGTCAGGTAAGCTCTCAAGGCACTCCATGCCTTTTTCGTAGCGGCCTTCCGTGTCGGGAGGGAACCAGCGATCACTGCGAGTAGTTGAAAAGCGGATCCGCCTTGGACAGGTCGGGGTCCTCGGTTGACTGGGTTTGTGAACGGCTGAAATCGTTGCGCATGGCGCGGGCAAGGTCACGGACCTGGGTCAGAACGCCAAATTCCCAGTTGGGTACATTGTCGAGAAATACCCAGGGCGGCATGATGTCGTTGGACATGTATCCGCCACGTTTATTGAGCAGGACATTGACCACCTCGATCAAGGTGGAGGTGGTGATGGTGCCGGTTACTATCGGCGTGGCCATGCTAGACTCGGCGTGCAGTTTGGCGCGCTCGATCGGGTCGAACAAAGTCTGGTTCATGGTTAAACCAAAACATCATTCCGCCGCAGATAACCAACAGTGCGGCGGGAATGGCAATCAGGAGTTTTTGTTTCATGATTGAGAAGATAACAGATTTTCAGACAGAAGCGATGTGCCGGAAGTTGCCCGATTGAGACAGACGGAAATCCGGCAGCCCGGATTGGCTTACAGTCAGGCGCCGACAAGCCCGGTTTTCAGTGAATCCCTGACCATGACGACCAGCTTTTCGACGTCTTGCGATTGCTTGCCGATAATCGCCGCAGAACCCTGTTCAAGATTCACCAACAGGGCCTGCATCTGGTCAAACTTGACCATTTCACCGTCATCAACCTGGATTTTGGGCATGTAAATAATTGTCATCGGCCCCTGGTCCGTGCTGACGACCATGTGTGCACCGCGACCGTTGGGTGTCGGGCAAAACTTGATAAACATGATATGGCCGGATAGCTCTTTATCGGCCGTGGCATTCAGACTGGCCAATATTTTTTCAATATCCTCGTCTGACATTATTTTTGCCGGCCAAAGCAACAGCCTTGCTTCCATCATGTGAGTAGTGCGCGGTAACGTAGTCTTCAACGCTGTCCCAATGATGCATTGTTGCCAGGCCACCCCGGCGGCACCGACGGCGATCAAAACGCTGGCTGCAAGCGCCAGCGGTAGCCAGCTCCGCTTCCGAACCGGTGCCTGGCTAATGGCTTGAATCTGTCCCAGCAGGTCGGCGGGAGGCTGTACGCGCAAGGCGGATTGCAGTTTATTTCAAATGTTTCCGCTTCGGCCGCTACCTGCTCGAATTCAGGCGCAGAATGACGCGCGCGCAAAGTCTCGGGATCCCGGTTCCCCGGATCGGCGCCAATCAGTTTTCTGAACTCAGAAAAGTCCATGGACATTACCCGTTACCCCATCTTTTTGCAGTTGTGATTTCAGTTTCTCACGCGCCCTGAACAATTGTGTCATCACGGCACTTTTGGTGATTCCGAGTTGTTCGGAAATTTCTTCGCAGCTGTGACCAAATACCACCTGTAACAACAACGGATCCCGGTATTTTGGCTCCAGTTTCAAAATGCCCTCGCGCAACAAGTCACGTTCCTGTCACGTTCGTCCGGTTCTAACTCTTCATCATCCGCGATAACGACCTTTTCGAGGTCGGTAAACTTGGGTACTTTACGTTCAAAAGTACGGGCATATTCGCGCCGTAAAATCGTAATCAACCAGCTTTTGGCCGCATCTACATCTTTCAGACTATCCAGTGCCCGCCAAGCCCTGAGAAAGGTTTCCTGAACCAGGTCTTTGGCCAGGGCATCGTTGCCGCAAATCCACATCGCATAGCGGTACAAATCTGTCAGAATAAGCTTCGGCGAGCTCATTGAAACGATGTGTCCGATCCGCGTCACTAGTCATGACCGGATTTTATACGACCTTATTTCATACTTATGCAATTATTTTTAAACCTTTATTAAGCATTCGGCGCCCCATATGGGATAATAGCGCGCTTGATGTAAATGGAAACCTAATTCGACGCACGGAGCGTCTATTTAGATCAGTTACATTAAAATTATTAATAAACTCCGTTGTGACTAATGGCACTTTGAGTATGGCCCCTAAAACCTGCAGTCTGTGCCTTGCCTCACCGGGGGTAAGCTAAGATTTTGTCAATTATTTACCAGGCGGCAAAAGCACACACCGGTGGGAGTAAAAAGGATGAGTATGAATTTCGAACAAGCCCGATTCAACATGGTGGAGCAACAGGTCAGACCCTGGGAGGTTCTGGATGAGCGTGTTCTGGCAATTATTGGAAACAACCCACCGCGAGGATTTTGTACCGGTTCGATACCGGAAAATGGCGTTTACCGATATGGCCATCCCGCTGGACCATGGTCAATCCATGATGAAACCCGTCGTTGAAGGCCGTTTGTTGCAGGCTCTGGAACTGAAACCCGACGAAACAGTCCTTGAGATCGGACACGGGCAGCGGATTTATAACGGCGTGCCTGGCCCAGATGGCCAAACATGTCATCAGTGTGGACATATATGAGCAGTTCACAAATGAAGTTGCGGCCAAGCTGAAAGAAAAGGATATCTCAAACGTGGAGCTCGAAACCGGAAACGTGATGACCGGTTGGCAGCCTGAGCAGGCCCACGATGTACTGGTCGTTACCGGTTCTGTACCGAGTATTCCGGATCACTTCCGTGGTTGGGTCAATCCGGGTGGCCGCATATTCGTGGTTTGCGGTGATGAGCCGGCCATGGAAGCAAAACTCTTGACCAAACTGAATGCAACCGAATGGCGGGAAGAAAGCTTGTTTGAAACAGACCTGGCAAGGTTGATCGATGCAGAAACAGCACCGGAATTTGAATTTTAAGGAATTTAGGAGTTGGTTATGAAGTTGGGTATTAATAATCAAAAGCTTTTGGTAGCGGCCGTTTGCTTGATCTCGTCACCGGCGTTTGCCGTTGACCTGGTCGGTGTTCACGACCTGGCGATCAAGCACGACCCACAATTGCAGGCCGCTGCGTTTCGCAAGGACGCCACCGGCGAAAATACCCGGCAGGCATGGGCAAATCTGCTACCCACACTAAGTGGTGGGGCCACACGCAACTGGGGAAGTTCGAATACAAAAGTGGGGCAAATTAACCTGCCCGATGATACTTCCATCCCCAGCTTTAAAACCAACAGCGATATAGACACCGATTCCTATCGCCTGGATTTGCGCCAGTCCCTGTATGCGCAGAGCAATTACGAAAACCTGGATATCGCCCGCGGGCAGGTCAGCCAGGCCGAGGCGACCTACAACATTGCCTACCAGGACTTCCTGGTAAGGGTTGCCGGCGCATATTTCAGCGTGTTGACCGCACAGGACGGTGTTATTTTTGCCGAAGCCGAAGAAAAGGCACTGCAAAGACAGTTTGAGCAGGCCGAACAACGGTTTGAAGTCGGTCTGACCGCGGTCACGGATGTCCATGAAGCCCGCGCCAGTTATGACAATGCACGCGCCCGTGCCATCGTTTCGAGGAATAACCTGGCGGATACCAAGGAAGCCATATATGAACTGACCGGCGCAGTATTTCGATGACTACGAACCGCTGCAGGAGGTCCTGCCGCTGGTCAAACCGCTGCCGGAAAGCCCGGAAGAGTGGGTCGATATCGCGATGCAGTACAATCCGAATGTCATCTGGGCGCACATGGCCGTTGAAATCGCGGATTCCAATATACGTCTGCAGCGTTCCGGTCACTATCCTACCCTGGACCTGGTGGGTAGTCTGCAGTCAATTCTACCAACAACAAGTCTCCCCTGCGGGATGACGCAGGTCAAAATTCTTGCAACCACGGACATCGTCAACGATGACAAGCGCATTGGCCTGCAACTGAGCGTCCCCATCTACCAGGGTGGTGTGATAACTTCCAGGACCGGCAAGCACGTTATTTACTCAATGCAGTCAACTCAGACCTTGACCAGCAGCCAGAGAGCGGTCGTCAGGGCGACGAAGAACGCCTATCGCGCTGTGATCGCCGGTATTGAACAGGTTGGCGCCTTTGACCAGGCAATGATTTCGGCAGAAAGCGCGCTGGAGGCAACACAGGCCGGATTCGAAGTTGGAACCCGTACCATCGTGGATGTGTTGATTGCCCAGCAACGTTATTTCCAGGCCCAGAGGGACAACTCACTGGCGCGTCATACCTATATCGTTGATCACCTGCGGCTGAAAGCGGCGGCGGGCGTGTTGGCCGAGGAAGACCTGCAAAAGGTAAATGCTATTCTGGTGCCGTAATCGAAGCAGACGTTTAACAAGTCACGAAAAAGCCCGCAATTGCGGGCTTTTTTACAGGCTGCCTGAATTGTCAGAGTAGTTTGCTGACTGCTTTGAGCGTCAGTTCCAGGGCGCCTTTGTTGTTTTGTATCAGGTTCCTGCCCGCCTGCCCCATGCTGTCACGCATTACACCGTCGGACAATACCTGCTCCGCGGCCTGGCAAAATTCCTGCTGATCGCCAACACGCAAGGCCGCTTTGCAATGCAGAAGTTGAGCCGCGATCTCCCTGGCATTGTCCATCTTCGGACCGAGTAAAACCGGTTTTCCCAGTGCCGCCGGTTCGAGCGCGTTGTGCCCGCCCTGATCACCGAAACTGCCGCCGACAAAAGCGACATCAGCACAGGCGTAATAAATCATCAGTTCACCGATGGTGTCTATGACGAAACACTGTGTTTGCGCCGAGCAGGCTTCGCCCTGGCTGCGCAATTCGGTTTGCAGACCGGCGGTCCTTGCCAGGTGCGCTGTACGGGCAAAACGCTCCGGATAGCGCGGTGCCAGGATCAGCAAGGCATCCGGAAGGGTTTTCAGCAATTCCACAAAAGCCGGAATAACAACGTTTTCATCCGCTTCATGCGTGCTTCCGGCGACCAGCACCGGTCTGCTCACACCCCAACGCAGACGCAGGGCTTCCGCCTTTTCTTCAAGACTCGCTGCAACGCTTAAGTCAAATTTGAGATTGCCCGTAATATCTACACGCTGTGGACCTGCTCCACAGCTTATCAACCGTTCCGCATCGGCGTCGCTTTGCGCCCCGATCCAGCTCACGGATTGCATAACTTGCGCAGTGAAGCCTGGCAGGCGCTGAAAACGGTTCACCGAACGCTGGGAAAGCCGCGCATTTGCCATCAATAAAGGTATGTTCGAAAGTTGTGACAGCAGGTACAGGTTCGGCCAGATTTCAGTTTCCATGACGATGATGACGGCTGGTTGCAGACGTTTTAGAAACCGCCGGACCGCTGCTGGTAGATCAATGGGAATATAGCTGTGCGAAACCCTGTCACCCAACTCGCGTTTGACCCGTTCCGAACCGGTGGGGGTGAATGTGGTAACCGTCAGTGGTATTTCCGGATAGTTTTTCAGCAGCGCCCTGATCAGCGGGGTTGGCGGCGTTGAACTCACCGACTGATGCGGCATGCACCCAGATACCATGCTTGCTGATGCGTCAACCGGTATGAAGCCGAACCGTTCACGCCAACGGCCAAGGTAAGCGCGGTCGCGGACACCGCGCAATGCAAAATATAACAACACCAACGGGGTACTGAGCACGATCAGGAAAGAATAAAAAATCCGCATAGTGTTAACAGGCCCTAAGCGGGTTGGTTGTCAATACAGGCCGCCCACAGTCCGAACAGGATCCAAATCAGTGATGTCATGTAGGTTCCGTAAAGTGCGAAATGCGAATTGAGCGGGAAAAGGACCAAGGCCAGCGCCAGCGCAAAAGGAAATGCCTCGTTGCGCCGGGCTGGACGTCATACTGCGCCAGAAACGCAATACCAGTACAAAACCCGCAAACAGCCCGAGCAGGCCAATGCTGCCGGTATCTGCCATGACTTCAAGCACCACGTTATGCGCGTGCGTCGCACCGGATTTACCCCCGGAGTTGCGGATGTGGATATCATCTTCGTGCGGCATACTCCATGTAGGCCTTTGGAAAAGCCCGGACACCGACTCCGTTGACACGGGTGTGCCTTGAACATGGCCAGGGCGGTTTTGAAAATGGGCATCCGCAAGTTGCTTGCCATGCTGATGGCCTCCTCGGTACCCTGTGTAATGATCAGGGACTGTTCAAGCCTTGCCTGGAATAAAGGTGAAACCAGGTAGCTGCCGATGATTGCGGTGAACACAAATACCGGGATGGACAGGGAGGCTTTTCTTAGCTCGCGGTTTTCACGTCTGAACATCAGCCACATGTAGACATCAGTACCAGGCCCATGATCAGCCAACCCGGCACGCATGCCGGCAATCAGAACGGCGCCCAGTGTCAATGTGAATGCGCCACCCAGGCCCAGGCGGCCAGTGTCTGCGGGCGTGTTCCAGTAACAAGGGTGAAAGCATTGCCAGGGTCGGGCCGAAAAACTGGTATTTTTGCACAAACAGGGCATTAAGCCGGTCGGGATTCATGGCAATACCGAACAAATCGACACCAAAAATCAGTTGAACAAAACCATCCACAGCCCAAAAAACCAGCAGGAAAGAGGTCCAGCGAATCACCCGCCAGCGAGCCGAGTCGGTCCGCAACAGAACGGCCATGCTGAGAACCGCGGCCAGGAAACGCAAGGCGGCAATGGAGCTGACCCAGCTTTTCTGCGGCAGATAGGAGTCAAAACTGGAAGCCACCATGGGCATCCAGAAACACAGGAAAATCGGAACAACAATGAAGGAAACCCGTCGGATACGTTGACGGTGTTCGGCTGAACGGGCCAGGAACGGCAAACACAGGGCCAAGTGCCGACAACGGAATTTCCGCCAGTCGGCTAAACGGCAATAATGCGAAAAAAGATACTGCCAGCCATGAGGGCCAGTCATCCTGCAAGCGTTTAAGCAGTAATTTCATCAGTCTTCCTTTCCTACTGGCGTTTTTTCAGATGCAACAGCGCAACCTGGCGGATTGAGAACACCCCCTAGTACAGAGTTATAAAGGTCCATGGTCTGTTCCATAGAGGTCTGCAAAGAAAAAGCCTGGCTATTATTTACCATGGCTCCTGTTGCAAAAAATCACGTGTTTTCTGAATCAGTGCTGGCAGGTTGTCCGGTTCAACTGCGCCGGCAGCGAACATTTCCTTCAGCACTTCGCTGACGCCGCCATGATTCCACGCAATAACTGGAACACCCAGAGACAGGGCTTCGGGTACGGTTCGGCCAAATGCTTCCGGCGGGTCACTGCAGAGGTTAAATACCAGGCTGGATGCCGTCATCCAGTCGCGCATGTCGGTTCTGACACCGCAAAAAGTCAGCTTATCGCTTAACCGGTGACGTTCAGCAAGACCCTCAAGCTCGTTGATATAGCGTGAACCCGGTTTTGCCCGGCCGAGGATGACGGCGTGAATATCATCAAACTCCGACTGCAAAACGGCGAGTAATTCGATAAAGGTCGCATGCCCTTTATAACGCGACAAACGGCCCGGCAACAGCAGTATGCGTTTGTTCCTTAGCTGTGGAAATTCCGCGTAAAGTGCTTGCCGCCATGCGTCTGTCGGTTGATAGCCGTAAGGGAATTCAGCTCGGCTGGTGCCACCGTATATCGTGTGTAATTGCTGACTGTCCGGAGGCAGGTAATTTTTTGTCGTGTAGTCGCGGATGTGATTTGAAACCGCAATCACATGATCGCCGCGCGCCATGATCGCACTGTAACTGCTGACTGAATATTGCCCGTGCATCGAGGTTATAAAGACCGGTCTTTTGCCCGCCGGCAACTTGCGCAAGGCAAGGTGGCAGATCCAGGCTGGCAAACGGGAATGTACGTGAACGATATCCGCGTGATTTTCCAGTAGCCAGGCACGCATATGCCGGACATAACGCAAAGTAGCCGAGACGTTTACGGCCGATTGGCCAGTCCAGCCATTGCGCACCCGCAGCTGTTACACGGTTTTCCAAAGGCCCGTTCGCGGCTATAACGGTTACCCGATGGCCCGCGGCACGAAGTGATTCGGTGGTCTCGACGGCGACCATTTCCGAGCCGCCTATACCGAGAGACACCAGCGCCTGAACTACATGCATCGAGGTCGTTGCGCCAGCGAAGAGTCAACCAGGAAACGCAGGTTCAGCGAACTCACCATCTGCCTTCTGCCGTGTTAACGGTTCACTTGTCTGTCAGTATGTAGTGCGTACCGCAATACGGGCAAAGGGCTTCACCGGTTTCCTCGATGGGCAGATAAACACGCGGGTGTGCGTTCCAGAGTTTCTGGTTCGGTTGCGGGCAGGATAGCGGCAAATCGGCGCGTCCCACTTCAACCCTCGTTTGCGTATTGGCGTATTCCAGGCTTTCATCCCGGGCATCGGTGCGATGAGTCAAGATTTCATCTCCACAAAAAAAGAGATTGTATTCTACCCCAATATCTCTTCACATAATGCCTGCGCGATGCCGAGCCAGCGAAGTGGTCTCAAGTCCGCCGTCATCATCCACCAGCGCGATTGCAGACGCGCGTGGCTCAACTGCTTATATGCATTGTCCAGGGTTTTGAATGCATTGTATTTATCCAGCCACAATCATGTAATGCCCGTAGTTGGCGGCGTGCTTCGGTGGACTCTGATCAGCGCTGGGATATTCATCGGCATTGAGCAGTACACCCAACTGCACGACAAACTCGATATCCAGCAGACCCCCGCGGCCATCCTTGAGCACGTTTGCATCGCCGCGCTCGGCACGGATGCGCCCGCGCATGTCGCGGACTTCGGTTTTGAGCAAGGTCCTGTCCCGCGTTGTCGTCAACACCTGTTGTCGAATGGCGGCGAAAATGCTGGCCGTTTGCGTGTCTCCTGCCACGGGCCTGGCGCGTGTCAAAGCCTGCAACTCCCAAACCCATGCCTCCTCCGCCTGGTAGCGTTTGAACGCCTCTATGCCGGAAACCAGCAGACCGGCCCGGCCGTTGGGCCGCAACCTTGCATCGATGCTGTACAAACGTCCGGATGGGGTAATTGCTGACATCAGGCTTAGCATGCGGCGTGCAACATTGGTGTGGTAACGATCTGCAGAAATAGGGACGGGCGCCATCAGAAACTTCATTGCCCGGGTTGGTACAAAAAAATCAGGTCGAGATCAGAGTCAAAACTCAATGAACTGGCGCCGAGACTGCCATAGGCGATCACGGCAAGCCCGGGGCCGGGTATACGGCCATGGCGGGTTTCCACCTCATCCTGTGACAATGTCAAAACGGCCTGTACGAGGTTTTGGGCAAGCTGGCTCAATGAGATACTGGCCTCGATTGCCGGCATGGTTGACTTCAAGAGGGCGACGGCAATCCGCAGGACTGGTCATCTGCTTAAAGTAGTTCAGATCCTGCAAGGTTATTTCCGGGTCGTCACCACCATCCAGAATCCGTTTTATACGTGCCTGGATGTCTTGCAATGTGAATGGGTGGGCGCCGAGGCTGGGGTCTATGAGTTCGTCCAGCAACGCCGGATAGCGCGTCACGGCATCGGCGACACGCTTGCTGGCAGCAAACAGTTCCAGCATGGATCGGGTGGCGGCAGGATTTTGCACCAGCAACGATAAATATGCACTACGTCTGCAAATGGCGGAAACCAGGTCGAGAACACGGTTGACGATGGCGTCATCCAGGGCTAAAGCCTCGAAGCGTTCCAGCAGAATCGGCATGAACTGATCCAGTCTTTTTGATGCACGCTGACTGAGTGAAAGCCGGTTCAGGCGTTTAACAAAATCCCGCCAAAGCCAAACTTTCGGTAACATCAGGGCCCTCTTGTTGAGCACTGTTTCTTAGCCGTTGCCAATAGGTGCTCCAGCGGTTGGTTTCATCCGCGGCTTCGCCCGGTTTGTACAGGCTTTGCTCGAACAGGTGTTGCACCCTGTCGCGTATATGCTCAAGCGCAAGCCGGAATTCCGGAAAATCGCTGAATCCCATGGCCCTGGCGACTCTCAAGCCATCTTCACCTGACGGAACCTGGTGAGTTTGTTGATCGTGCAAGGCCTGGATGCGATTTTCCGTCCTTCGCAAAAAGCGATAGGCAGCGAGTAATTCTGCAACCGATTCTTCGGACAGCATATGTAGTCTTCCCAAACCGGCCGTAGCCTTGAAAATCGATGGTGTCTGCAATTCCGGCTCACGTCCACCGCGCAGCAGCTGAAATGTCTGCACCAGGAATTCAATTTCCCGGATACCTCCGGGGCCGCGCTTGATATCATCCAGGCGGTCCTTATGCAAAGCATCCTCGCGAACACTTGCATGCATGCTACGCAGGGCGTCGATGGCGCCGAAATCGATATAGCGTCGGTAGACAAATGGTTTCAACAGGCTCAACAATTGTTCACCGGAAACCATGTCGCCAGCAACCGGGCGCGCCTTGATCAGGGCATACCGTTCCCAGTCACGCCCCTCGCGTTGGTAATATTGTTCCAGCGCGGCAAAACTGCTGACCAGGGGTCCGGAATCTCCAAATGGCCGCAGGCGGGTGTCCACGCGAAAACAAAAACCGTCGGCGGTTATCTCCGACAGGCTGCGTATGATGCTGCGTGCCAGGCGGGTAAAAAACTGCTCATTGGCCAGACCCCGGCGGCCATCGCAAATACCCTGCTCCGGATAACAGAAAATAATGTCAATGTCGGATGAAAGGTTGAGTTCACAACCACCCAGTTTACCCAGCCCTACGACAATAATACTCTGCGGCTGACCCTCGGCATTCCGTGGTATACCGTGTTTTTCCTGGTATGCAAGGCTATGAAAATCGACCGCGGCCTGCAGGCAAAGGTCCGCTAGCGTGCTCAGGTCGGCAAGTATTTCATCCACTGCTGCGAGTTCGTTCAGGTCGCGCCAGATCAGGCGCATCATTTCCCGGTTTCGGAACTGTCTCAGGGCCGGATCGAGGCCGTGTTTTTCTATCAGGGCGTCGAGCAGTTCAGCGCCGGGTGGACTGCTATTTTCGAGCCGGCCTGAGACCTGCAATGCTTCCAACCAGTCCGGGTGGCGTTCTATCAACCGGCTCAGAAAGGGGCTGTATTCGAGGATCCGGGCTTGGCTGCTTGAAAACATGCGTAGAGTATAGCTGCGGATGCCCGGATGGACAGTCTCAAAATCCCTGTCTGCTATGACGCCTGTATGTCAGCCTGGTGGTATCGGGTGATTGAAGAAATCAAAAAAGAAATAAAAGACCAGGCTTGACATGATCAGTGTCACCAGCATGGCCGGCGTGCCCTTGCGGAACCAAAGCCCGGGGGTGATGGCCAGCGAGGGGTCATTTTCACGCTTTGCCAGTCTCTCTGAAATCGTCACGATATAGACATTGGCGGTAGAGCCAATATGCGTGCCGTTACCGCCCATGCCTACGCCCACCGCCAGCGCCCACCACAGGGGCATCACGTTGACACCCTGTTGTTCCATTCCAAGCAGGATCGGGATCATTGCGGCGGTGAACGGGATGTTGTCGATTGCGGCTGAAAGCAGCGCGGCGCCCCACAACAGCACCAGTGTTGCGGTCAATAAATCGTGCTTGACAAAAGGAATGATGAACTGACCCAGGTAACGCAAAAATCCACTGTGCTCCACACCACCAACGAGGATGAAAAGCGAGATAAAGAAGATCAGAAGCGGGATCTCCACGTCTTCCATGGCATGGTCCATTTCCACCCTTCGCGCGATGAACAGCAACAGGGTCAGGCCGGTAACTGAAACCATCCATGGTTCCCAGTTAATCCGGTGGTGGATAATAAACAGAACCACCATTAACGCCAGCACAAACACGCTCTGGTACCAGAGCTTACGGTCGCTGTACCTGGCCTTTTCAGCAAATTCATCATCCGGCGCTACGCTCAATTCGGGTTTTACAGCGAGTTCCTTTCGAAACAGGAATCTCAGGCTTATCAGGATGCTTAACCAGGCAAGGAAAACGATACCGCTCATGTGATAGATAAAGGTATTGAAATCGATACCCTTGGCCGAGCCTATCATGAGATTGGGTGGATCTCCGATCAGGGTCGCCACGCCACCGGTATCGGATAACAGGGCAGCGGCCAGCAGGTAGGGGATCGGTGAGACCCTCATCGATCTTGCGATCAGGATGATGAGAGGTCCGAAGATGACCACCGTTGTTACATTGTCGAGCAGGAGCGAGAGTCCGGTAACTGCGGTACCAAGCAGGCAAAGCAGTACGAATAGATGGCCTTTGCTGATCCTTGCCATGTGAGCAGCCATGGCATGGAAGCCACCGGTCGGGATCATGATCGAGACGATGGACATCATGCAACCCAGCAGGAAGACAACGTTCCAGTCAACAGCATGAACTGCGAGGGTCGAATTGTAGAAACCGTAATATTGACCCACTACAATCATGCCGAGCCCGCCGAGCATGGCAAATTTTGCGCGGTGATATCCATGTAGGTTTTCGGTAAAAATTCCGATAAAAGTCACGGCAAGCACGATGGCTGACATGATCATTTCATTATTCAAAACAAGAGCTTCTATCACGCTTCGATTCTCCTGGGCGGTAAGCTTTCTGACTTCCATTGCAATGGATGGAAAATATCAGATTAGCATTTCAAGATTGCTCAGGAACCTGAAAAAGGGCTGGCCCTGATTTTCTACGGCAGGTAATCATATGGGATTGCATTTCAGAAGATCAACAACTGCGTGCAGGTCCGCGTTACAGATATTGTTTGGGATAAAAAAACCCCGCCGGTTGGCGGGGTTTTTCAGAGCTTGAGAGCTTGCGTCAGAGCTACATGAATTACATCATGCCGCCCATACCACCCATGCCGCCCATGCCGCCGCCCATGCCACTCATATCGGGAGCGCTTTCTCTTTTTCGGCGATTCCGCTACCATGGCTTCAGTGGTGATCATCAGACCGGCAATAGATGCCGCGTTCTGCAGTGCGGAACGGGTCACCTTGGTCGGGTCCAGGATACCTGCCTCGATCATGTCGGTGTACTCGCCCGTTGCAGCGTTGTAACCGTAGTTACCCTTACCCTGCTTGACGTTGTTCAGCACAACAGAGCCTTCGTCACCGGCATTGTTGACGATCTGGCGCAACGGTTCTTCCATCGCGCGGCAGGCGATGGTGATACCAACGTTCTGGTCATCGTTGTCACCCTGCATACCCTTGATTGACTCCAGTGCGCGAACCAGGGCAACACCGCCGCCAGGTACAACACCTTCTTCAACCGCAGCACGGGTCGCGTGCAGGGCATCTTCAACGCGGGCTTTCTTTTCTTTCATTTCGACTTCAGTTGCTGCACCAACTTTGATCACCGCAACACCGCCTGCCAGTTTGGCAACACGTTCCTGCAGTTTTTCACGATCGTAGTCGGAAGTGGCTTCTTCGATCTGGGCGCGCACCTGGTTAACACGGCTGGAAATGGCTTCGCTGCTGCCAGCACCGTCGATGATCGTGGTGTTTTCCTTGGTGATCTGGATCTTCTTGGCGGAACCCAGTTCTTCCAGGGTGGCTTTTTCCAGAGAAAGACCAACTTCTTCTGCAATTACAGTAGCGCCGGTCAGAATCGCGATGTCTTCCAGCATGGCTTTGCGGCGGTCGCCGAAACCAGGTGCTTTAACCGCGCATACTTTTACGATACCGCGGATGGAGTTGACCACCAGCGTTGCCAGTGCTTCGCCTTCAACATCTTCAGCGACGATCAACAGCGGGTTGCCGGACTTGGCAACGGCTTCGAGTACCGGCAGCAGGTCACGGACATTGCTGATTTTTTTGTCATGCAGCAGGATGTAAGGATTTTCCAGTTCAACACTCATGGTTGCCTGGTCATTGATGAAGTAGGGTGACAGGTAACCACGGTCAAACTGCATACCTTCAACCACAGTCCAGTTCATTGGACAGGCCGGAAGCGTCTTCAACGGTGATAACACCTTCTTTGCCGACTTTGTTCATGGCCTCGGCGATCAACTCACCGATTTCGGTATCTGAGTTGGCAGAAATCGAGCCAACCTGGGCAATCGCCTTGTTGTCGGTGCACGGTGTTGAAAGCTCGTGCAGTTTTTCAACAGCAGCGGCAACAGCTTTGTCCAGACCACGCTTAAGATCCATCGGGTTCATGCCGGCAGCAACGGCTTTCAGGCCTTCACGCAACATGGCCTGCGCCAGTACGGTTGCGGTGGTCGTGCCGTCACCAGCGACATCAGATGTCTTGGAAGCAACTTCCTTGACCATCTGTGCGCCCATATTTTCAAATTTGTTTTCCAGCTCGATTTCTTTCGCCACCGAAACACCATCTTTGGTTACCGTCGGAGCACCAAAGCTCTTGTCCAGCACCACGTTACGGCCCTTGGGGCCCAGTGTTATCTTGACCGCGTCGGCCAGAATGTTGACACCGCGCAGCATTTTGCCGCGGGCATCTTCGCCAAAACGTACATCTTTTGCACTCATTGTCTAATCCTCAATTCATTCAATAACTTGAAAGGGGTTATCAGTTATTCGATAACCGCCATGATGTCTTCTTCGCGCATGACGAGCAGTTCCTCGCCATCCACCTTTACTTCTGTTCCCGAATATTTGCCGAACAGGACGGTATCACCCACGCTGATATCCAACGCACGTTTTTCGCCGTTATCGAGAATTTTGCCATTACCTACGGCAAGAACCTTGCCGCGGACTGGCTTTTCTGTAGCTGAATCAGGAATGACGATGCCGCCAGCGGACACACGTTCTTCTTCCATTCGTTTCACAATCACACGATCATGTAGAGGACGGAGTTTCATCGGAATTTCTCCCTAAATTTAAGTCATTAATATTGATCATTTAAACCGGAACAGATTAACCGCTCCGGACTGTTAGTTGCCTGTGGATACGTCTAGCCTTATGTTCCGCAGCCTGCCAGCAAAGTTGGGGATGTGACGAAGCCTTTTCAAGGGTATCGGGTGCTTGTTTTTTTTACCGACAAAGAAATATAAATTCAGGCGCCGAAAAAGTACGGGTTTGTAGCGTCTATTCGAGCGCCTGTGCACAATCTATACAGAGTGTGACAGCAGGGTTTGCCTGAAGGCGCCCTGGCTGGATTTGCTCACCGCATTCCAGACACACACCGTAATCAGCATCTCAAGACGTTTAAGCGCGGCATCGATTTCAAGCAAATATTGACGCCGGCGGCGCCCGGTTTCCTGTGACATGGCCTGGCTCTGCAAGGCGTCCATGCGTGACAGCCGGCCGACCCGGGATTGATCCAATTCAACAATTTCTTCGGACTGCTGGCCTGTTTCACCCGCCCGGAGCAACGCCTGTTTTTGCTCTATAAGCAGTGCTTTAAGCTGCTGCCGATCGCGTTCTGATAAATCCATCGGGTTTCCTGCTGGGGATCGATTTATATATTGGGGCAATTCCCGGGATTATTTTAACAAAGCCTGTAACCATTTCTTCCCGGCTGCGTTTATTCTGGTGAGATGAGTAAAAGATACCGTCAATGGGTGAGGGAATACCAGGATCAGGCCTGGACGGTAGCCCGTTATATTTTGAAGGACGCCCAGGAGGCGGAGGATGCCACCCAGGAAGCGTTTGTGAAGCTCTGGAACAACCGGACAACATTGACCCGGAACGGATCAAATCCTGGTTGATGAAGGTGACCCGCAACGGTTGTCTTGACCGCCTGAGACGCAGACGGGAAACGTGGAGTTTGACGAGAGCCACATGGCCGGTGATGTCAGCGGCCCTATGCAGGATGCTGCTGCCAGTGAAACCAGGGCGTGGCTGAAGCGCGCTATCGGCGGCCTGAAGGAGCCCTACCGGTCACTGGTCGTTTTACGGGATGTGAACCAGCACAGCTACGAGGAAGTAGCCGGAATGCTGGAATTGAATTTGGCGCAGGTAAAAACCTACCTGCACCGTGCAAGAAAACAGTTGCGCGAAGCAACTGGCAGAGGTAAGACCATGAATGAACATGATGACAAATGGGAAGAACAGATCAATGCACTGATTGATGGTGAATTGAGCGCGACCAGATGCGGACTTGCTCAAAACAGCAGCAAACGATGACAGCGATCTGGCGCGAGCCATCATCGAGGCATATCAGCTTCAGCAGGCAATGGACGCGGTCCGGTGTAGAACGGGCGCCGGCCAGTCTTAGAAAGCGGCTGCGTGCGATACCCCGGCGAGCATCGCCAGAATGGCCCCGAGAATGGCTTCAGCTTTCTGCAGCCCCGCTGGGCAATGGCGCTGGCAGCCATTCCCCTGGTGATCATCGCCGTCAGCCTGATGCAGCCGGACAGGACCATCTGCCAGGAGATTGCCGAGGCGCGCCATGAACTGGCTATCGCCTTTGCCTACCTCGACAAGGCCGCAATCATTACCGGCCGCGAAATTGAGTCAACCGTTGGCCAGACGATGGCGGATGCGGTGACCGATTCGGTCGACAGGGCCATCAAATCACAGAATTCAGACTCCAAGGAGAAGAAAGCATGAAACGTTTACTGATGAACAAGTTTGTCATTGGATTATTTTGCGTATTATTTACATTGCCCGTCCTGGCCCAGGAAGATGAGCTCAAGAACCTCGTGGGGTACGTGGACTTCGGCGACCTGTCAGCCACTTATGGCGAACCGAAAATCACCATCAACCTGGGCGGCACGATGCTCAATTTTGTTGGCCAGATGAGTTCGTCGGACAGCCCGGAGACATCGAAACTCATCTCCAAGCTCAAAGGCATCCGGGTGCAGATATACAACATTGCTGAAAACATGGACGCCGCCACGAAGCAGTTTGGCAAGACCAGGAAGTATCTGAATTCTTCCGGTTGGGAGCCGATCGTGCAGGTCAACGACAAAGACGAGCAGGTCCTGGTCTACACGAAGATGAAGGATGGCAACATGGAAGGCATGACGGTCATGGTGGTGGATGACGAAGAGGCGGTTTTTGTCAATGTCATCGGTCAGTTGAACCCGGCTGAACTGGGCAGGGTGATGGACAAGTTTGACGTGCATGTCGATCTGGACAAGGTTAAGGACGGGCAAGGGCAAGGACTGAGCCGATGAAGGGTCTGAATATTAATTTCAGCATGCTGCCGTTACTGGTATTGACCGCATTGATGCTTTCCGCTTGCGGTATCACGGCGCCACGCAGTAACGAGGGTTATGCCAACCTCGACTCACCGGGTATCACCGATACCGACCGCACCATATCGATATCGCTGGGTAAGACCACGCTCCGGTTTGCCGCAAGGTTTCTCGACGATGAACCGGAAACACAGGCATTGCTCAGAAGCCTGGATGGCGTGCGTATCCGTATCTACGAAGTCAATGGCGACACCGACCGCATCGCGCACAACTTTGATCGCATGGGCAAAAAGCTCAGCAACGATGGCTGGGAGCCGGTTATGCTGGTGCATGAAGACGACGAACTGGTACAGATGTATGCCAAGCAATCCAACCGCAGTATGCACGGACTGACCATCGTCTCTGCCGATGATGACGAAGTCGTGGTAGTCAACATCATGGGCGACATAGAACCCGAGAATTTCGGTGACGTGATGGTCGCACTGAATGTCGAGGACGCTCCGCACGTGCAGATCGCATCCGTGGATAACTGAACACACAGAAAAACCTGTATCAGTATTCGTTTGCAAAAAACCTCATGGTGCAGGTCATGAGGTTTTTTTGTTGGGTGTAATGGCCGGTTGCTTGTTATGATTCGTCTAACCCGGTAACCGGATATTCCAGATGCGTTTCTTTCTTTATGTATTGATGTTGACCACCTGCTCAGCCTGCGCCTCGGGCGAACCCAGTGTCGAGTTGGGTGGCAGGACATTCAGCGTGGAAATTGCAGATACACAGGAAAAACACATGCTTGGACTCATGTTCAGGGACAGCATGCCTCAGGACCACGGCATGATATTTATTTTTCAGGATGAATCCCCGCGTAGTTTCTGGATGAAAAACACCCGCATTCCGCTGGACATCATGTATTTTGACAAGAATTTGAAACTGGTCAGCATTTCTGCCGATACGCCGCCCTGCCGGGTCAGCCGTTGTCCCGCATACCCCAGTATCGCACCTGCAAAATATGTACTTGAACTCAATGCCGGTATGGCTTCCTCGCTGGGTGTTGGTGTGGGCGACAAGCTGAAGCTCGATCTGCAGTAGCCGTTGAAGCGCGGGATGTGAGTCAGTGGGAAACGCAATCCTCATTGCCCAGATCACAGACTGCCACCTGCCCGCGGACGCTGAGCGGTCATACCGCGGTATCAACCCCCGGCGTAATCTGAAAGTATGCCTGGATAAGGTCAAAACGATCAGACCCGACGTGTTGCTACTGACCGGTGACCTCAGTGAGGACGGCAGCAGGGAGTCTTACCGGTTCTTGAAGACGAGTTTCAAGCCGTTAGCGGTTCCGGTTTTGGCCCTGCCCGGCAATCACGATGATGCCGGCCTGTTGGAGGAATTCTTTCCGGGCAGCCCGGTCGATTCGATCAGCGTGTCTGAGCACGGCGCGTGGCAGATCATCCGTCTGAATTCCTGCCAGCCCGGTAAGCCCGAAGGACGGCTAGGTGAAAGGACTCTGATTGAACTCGAAGACTTCCTGAAAAACAGCGAAGACCGCCCGTTGCTCATCGCACTGCACCACCAGCCAATCGCCATAGGCAGTCCCTGGATAGACAAATACGCTTTGTTACAGCCACAACCACTGCTGCAGATGATCGACCGGTATGCGAATGTGAAAGCCGTGGTCTGGGGACATATTCACCAGGCATACGCAAGTGACAGAAACGGCACCGCCATGCTGGGCGGACCGTCGAGCGCCATCAACGCCGTGCCGGGTGCTCTGAAATTCACCCCGGATCAATCAGGGCCTGCGTGCAGGTGGCTGGCGTTAGGGGATGATCAAACGGTTTCGAGCGGTATTGTTTGAAAACGTAATAGCTGTCAATTCAAGCAACGTTGTCCAAGCCAGGGCATTACGCATTACAACACCTGGAAACAGTCAATCTGACAAAGTTGCAAGGACCCGGCAGGCGTTTGTTGTCTGTGCTCTCCGACCAGCGGTCCCGGATCGAGATCCGGGACTACCCTCGCAGCCGGCCGGATCTTAACGGGACCGGCCTCACAGTACATCCTGTATTGGTCGGCCTCGATCGGGCATCCCGCCCGATCGCCCCTGATCCGCCCGGCTACTCGGCGCTTCAAGGTTCGCCCAGCCAACAACCGTCTGCCGGGTCTGAACCAGGGTGCAGGCTGTCAGACTGAAGAGCTCAAAGGCCCGGGTGGTATTCACTGCCCATTTATCCGCCGAAGACAGGATTTCGCCCGGGGCGACTTTACAGGGAATGAAAATCGAGAGCTGAAGGTACAGGATGTACCTCCAGCGCGGTCCCGATCAGGCGGAATCCTGGCTGAGGGTAGCCCGCAGGGCCGGATAAGGATGGGCAGTGAATACCACCCGGGCTGTTGAGCGCACGGCCTGAACCGAAGCCATCAAGATGTAAACAACGTTGCTGGAATTGACAGCTAGCCGGGTTTCAGTCGGATGCGGGCAGCAACAACCACAGGATGAGGTAAACCAGGATGCCCGGAAAGGCAGCGGACAGGATTGAGGCCAGCACATAAACGACCCGTGTGCCCATGACCGACCAGCCAAAATGCCGGGCAAGACCCGCACATACACCGCCGATCATCGCGTTACGCCTGTCCCGTGTTATTCCCCTGGTCGTATTCATAGTATGTTTTCCCGCCTGTGCCTTGCTCAGAGCTCGATCATTTCAAAATCTTCTTTACTGGCGCCGCAATCCGGGCAAACCCAGTAATCCGGTACCTCTTCCCAGCGTGTGCCGGGCGCCAGGCCTTCTTCAGGGCGCCTTTTTCCTCTTCGTAAACCCATCCGCAGATGATACACATCCAGGCTTTATAGTTGTTCTCTGGCAAGATTGTGATCCCTTGATGCTAAAAAGACTAGTGTGCCATGCCGGGGCGCGCGCTTAAACCTTTTGCAGGTTAAAATGACGCTTTTGCAGATTGGGAAAAGCCAGCATGACAAGCAGCCAGGAATTAATTCAAAGGGCCAGGGTTCATATTCCGGGCGGCGTAAATTCCCCCGTTCGCGCATTTAACGGGGTCGGCGGAGACCCGGTATTTTTCGACCGCGCTCTCGGCGCCTGCCTGTACGATGTGGACGGGCGTTCCTACATCGACTACGTCGGTTCGTGGGGCCCGATGATCGCCGGCCACGCGCAACCCGGCAATCATTGCTGCAGTGCAGAAAGCGGTTAATAAAGGGCTGAGTTTCGGCGCGCCTCTGCGGCGGAAGTCACGATGGCCGAACGCTTGTGCGACTGATCGACGCCATGGACATGGTGCGAATGGTCAACTCGGGTACCGAGGCCACCATGAGCGCCATCCGTGTTGCACGTGCGGCAACCGGCCGCGACCGGATCATGAAGTTCGAGGGTTGTTACCACGGCCATGCCGACTGTCTTCCTGGTCAAGGCGGGCAGTGGTGCGTTGACACTGGGCGTGCCCAATTCTCCGGGTGTGCCCCCGGCCTGCGCCGATCTGACGCTGACCCTGCCCTATAACGACCTGGCGGCGGTCGTGCCTGCTTCGCAGAACAGGGTGACGAGATCGCCGCGCTGATCGTTGAACCGGTAGCCGGCAACATGAACTGCATACCTCCGCTGGACGGATATTTGCAGGGGCTTCGGGAGCTGTGTGACAAACACGGTGTGCCTGTTGATATTTGACGAGGTCATGACCGGCTTCCGCGTGGCGCTCGGCGGGGCCCAGGCCCTGTACGGCATCACGCCCGACCTGTCGACGTTTGGCAAGGTCATCGGCGGCGGCATGCCGGTTGGCGCGTTTGGCGGCAAACGCGAATACATGGAACTGGTCGCGCCTTCACGGGCCGGTTTACCAGGCAGGCACGCTTTCGGGCAATCCCGTGGCGATGGCCGCCGGTCTGGCGACACTCGACCAGATCACGGCGCCGGGGTTTTACGAGGCATTGGGTGAAACAACCCGCATGCTGACCGAAGGCCTGCAGGCCGAGGCGGATTTCTTTGGTATTCCATTCACCACCACGCGGGTTGGCGGTATGTTTGGCCTGTTTTTCAGCAGCGCGGAGAAAATTGTCAATTTCGAACAGGCTGGCGCGGTTGACGTAAATATGTTCAAGCGCTTTTTCCACGCCATGCTGGACGGGGGCGTTTACCTGGCGCCATCCGCATACGAAGCCGGATTTGTTTCATCCGCACACACCGAGGAGCATATTTCGGCGACGATCAGTGCCGCGCGTGAGGCGCTGCGAACCTGTGTTGACTGATGGTTTATGACTGATCCGGAGGTTTACGCCGCATCCCGAGACGAAAAAATGGCCGCTCGAACAGGACGTAACTGACGCTGGCAACCAGCACGACCAGCGAAAGTGAAAACAGGAATTTTGGCAAGCCGTGCAATCCGGCAAAGGCTCCACCAAACAAGAGGCCGGCCTGCTGCAGTACGACAAAATGCCACAGGTAGAGGCTGTAACTGATCAAACCGAGGAAATAGACCAGCGGGTTTGCAAACAGCAGCCTGCCGATCCGGCTGCCCAGGTAAAGGCTGATGACCATCATGGACAGGGGTAGCCCCAGCGCCAGCGGTGCGATCACCATGCTCCAGTGTCCCGACCAGTAATAATCGCCGTATGGCAGCACGATCTGCCAGAACCACAGCCAGGTCAGACCGGCTGCCGCCAGGAACAGGCCGTCGAGTATCCAGGCTGACGGTCGTTTACTGGTATACAGATCCAGCCATTGCACAAGCAGTGCTGCAGATGCACCCAACAGGAACAGCGGCAGTGATCCGGGTAAATGTGAAGCAGCCAGAAAAACCGCACCTTCCGGCGCTGCGGCAAAATGGTCCGCGCACCAGAGACGGTAAAGCATGCCCAATAGTATGCCGGCAACCAGGAATACCACCCATCTGGCGGGTCGCATAAAGGTTGCGATGAACGGCAACAGCAAATAAAACGATAATTCAACCGGCAAGGTCCACCAGAGCCCTACCATCGGCCGTACAGGATCCCAGCCAATGTTGAAAAACATGAACAGGTGGGCAAGCAGACCGGCTACGTCGAGCGGTTGCCAGGTGATGAACCAACTCCCGACCAACAGGATGATCGCCAATTGGGCGTAGTAGGCCGGAAAAACACGCAACAGTCGCCTTTTGTAATACCGCCTGAGTGGTTGCTGGGCGGTACCGGTCAGGGTGGCGCGCGCGAATGGAAGCGACAACAGGAACCCGCTCAATACGAAAAACAGGTCGACACCGCCAAAGCCAAACCCCAGTGGAAATTGCAGGGCCTTGCCGATAACGGGTATGGACAGATCCAGGCGGATGCCCGGGTTGAAATATCCATAATGGAACACGAACACGAACAGTGCGGCTATACCGCGCAAACCGGTCAGCGAGGCGACATACTGGCGGCCCTGGACAGCGGGACTATTCAATACAGAAAGAGGTCTTTCATCAACGGCCGCCCGGCATTGACCGCATACTGGTCAAAGTCCTTGACGCCGAAGGCGCGCAGCACGTCCTCGTCGATAAAAAACCTGCCACTGGTAGTTTTGCTGTCGCTGCAAAGAATCGCGTGCGCCGCATCCGCCACGATCTCGGGCCGGCGGCAGTTGTCCGGCTTGACGACTTCGCCCAGCAGACTGATCGCGGCGGTATGAATCACCGTGCGGGGCCACAAGGCGTTGACCGCAACCCCCCGGCTGCGAAATTCGTCAGCCATACCCAGCACGCACATGCTCATGCCGTATTTTGCTATGGTATAGCCCAGGTGATCCTTGAACCATTGCGGGTCGAGGTTAAGCGGGGGTGACAGGTTGAGTATGTGCGGGTTTTTCGCTTTCAGCAGATAGGGCAAACATGCTTTTGAGCAGGCATAGGTGCCGCGAACGTTGACCGAGTGCATCAGGTCAAATTTTTTCATGCTTAAATCGATAGTATTCTGCAGGGCAATTGCGCTGGCGTTGTTGATCAGGATATCCAGACCCTTGAAACGGTCGACGGCCTGGCTGACCGCCTCAAGTATGGCCTGATCATCACGGACATCGAGCTTGACCGGCAATGCATGACCGCCGGCTTGCTCGATTTCTTCGGCAACCGAATAAATTGTGCCTGGCAGGTTGGCCAGGGGTTTGTCGGACTTGGCGGCAATGATAATATTGGCGCCGTCACGAGCAGCTCGCAGAGCAATGGCTTTACCGATCCCGCGGGAACCCCCGGTGATAAAAATTGTTTTGTTTTTGAGTGTTTGCATTTACAGGCCCTGCATCAGGCAATTAGCCGTTCAGTCCCGTATTATAGCTATGAATTGTGCGCAAAGAAGGGCGAGCTGAACCCAATTGGAAACTCACTGGACACAGGAACTGCTTAATTGGATGTCAGCCAACCCGGGATGGGCTGGATTCTGGGTATTTGTGATGTCTTTTGTCGAGTCACTGGCATTTATCGGCATCCTGGTTCCCGGCATCATTATCCTGTTCGGCATCGGTGCACTGATCAGTCTTGGCGCCCTGGATGTGTGGCCGATCTGGCTTTGGGGCTCAGTCGGTGCTTTTTTTGGCGATTTCGTCAGCTATGCGATCGGCCGGCGCTACCGGAGCCACCTGGCGGAAATCTGGCCGTTTTCTCATTTTCCGCGAATGCTCGAAAGGGGCCGCGACTATTTCAGCGTACACGGCCCCAAGAGCGTGGTGATCGGTCGTTTTATCGGGCCGCTGCGGCCGGTGATACCGGTCACTGCAGGTATGCTGGGGCTGGCGCCACGCCGGTTTTTGCTGGTCGATATCCCGGCCTGTATCGCCTGGACGCCGAGCTACCTGGTCCCCGGAATGTTGTTTGGTGCTTCTCTCGAGGTGGCTTCAGAATACGCGGGCCGGCTGTCATTGTTGCTGGTCATTGGCGCGGCGGTGCTGTGGTTGACCTGGTGGGTCATCTGGACGGCCTACGAGTTTCTTGCCAGCCGGTCCGCACGCTGGATGCGGCACGCGATCCGCTGGTTGCGCCGGCATCCGGTATTCAGACGGGTTGCCGGGCCGCTGCTGGATTCGACCCAGCCAGAGGTGTTATCCATCACCATGATGGGCCTGCTGCTGGTGCTGATCTTTTGGGCCATCGTGATATTGTTGTTCCTGGCGCCGTTTTCGGCATCGCCACAATCCATCGACCAGGCCGTGCAGGCCTATGCACTGACCCTGAGAAATCACATTGCCGACCCACTGATGGTGGCGGTCACGCAGCTATCCCGTCTTTGGGTTCTCATTCCCACGTCCATGGCGGTGCTGTTGTGGCTGATCGGCGCCGGAAGGCAGAAGGCCGCATTACACTGGTTGGTGGCCATGGGTGGTGGTGTGATACTGCAGATACTGCTCGACTGGTCGTTGCGCGCGACCCCCCTGATAAGCGAGACGGGTATCAAAGCGCTGCATGTTCCGAGCGCTGCCTTGACCCTGGCAACGGTTGTGCTGGGATATTTCGCCGTAATGGTGGCCAGGGAAATCAAGCGCCGCAAACGCAAATGGCCATACGTCATTATCGGCCTGCTACTGTCCCTGTTGGTATTGGCCAGGATTTACCTGGGCCTGGATTGGTTCAGCGGCGCATTGATGGGTGTGGCCCTCGGTATGGCGTGGACCTTCGTCGTCGGTATCGCCTACCGGCAACGTGCTCTGCGGGCCTTCAATGGGATGGCGGCGAGCCTGATATTTTTCGGTATGCTGGCTTTGACTTTCGCCTGGCAGGTCGATGAAAACTTTGTAAGAGATATTGCGGCGTTAAAGCTGCCGTTACCACGCAACGAAATAACCGCGCAGGACTGGTGGCAGAGCGAGTGGCAGATGCTGCCACGTGAGCGCGCCTTCTCGTCTTCCGTTTCTGCGCGTGAATTGAATTTTCAATTTGCGGGTGATCCGGCCACGCTTGCACAGGTGCTTGTGCGCCATGGTTGGCAGGAAGCGGAATCGGCCAACTGGCGATGGGCGCTTTTATCGATGAATCCGGAGGCCACCGAAGCGACGCTTCCACCACTGAAGCGGGATTACCTCGGGCACCCTGATGTCCTTTTATTACAAAGGCTTGGCGGAGATCCATACACCCAGGAGACCATTCGTATCTGGGATTCAGGTTTCAGGTTGAAACCGGGTGGCCAGACCTTATACGTGGGCGAGATCAGCACCGAGGCCCTGGTGCAGAGATTGAAAATTTTCAGTTACTGGCGTGCGATGCCCCCGTTGAAAGGGAGCCTGGAACAATTGCGACATGAGACTGAAGGTTTGCAGACCAGGCAGGTCGGTGAAGGTCCGTTACTGATCAGGGATCCTCAGTTTTCAGCGGGCTCCTGAAACCGGGGCAGCAACTCGACCAGTATTTGCAGACGCTCCAACGGATCGCTGATCTGCAGCAATACCTGTTTTTCAAGGTTATCCAGCGGCAATAATTCGGCAAGCCTGTAACCCACCCAGTGCGCGTCCTGCAAGTGCTGTGGCTGGAAAGTGGGATAATTTTTGCCGAGTTGTTCCATGAAGCGCCCGGTGATCAAGGTCAGGACGGAGTACTCGTCAGGCACATCGACCGCGACAGTCTCATCCAGTGTTTCCACCTCGGCCATCAATAGCCCGTTATCCCGCATACGCGTATTCTGAATGATAAATTTTTGCCCGCCATGCGCGGTAATACCGAGCAGGCCGTCTTCCAGGGTTGAGAAATCACAGATTTTGGCTGTTGTGCCAACTCTCATGTGGTTCGCGGGTAGATTTGTACCTTCCGATTCGCCAATCAGGCAAACGCCGAAACTGCAGTCCCTGAGACTGCATTCACGCACCATGTCGATATAACGCTGTTCAAATATTCTCAACTTCAGGTAACCGTCGGGAAACAGGACGGTATGCAGCGGGAAGAGGGGAATATCGGTGTTGGTCATGTGTTGTTCAGATACTCCGCCAACCTGTGGGGGGCGGCTTCAAAACCGCCGTTGCTCATGAACACGACGTGGTCACCGGGGTTAAGGTTGTTCTTGATCTGTTGCAGCATGTCATCCACCCGGGTCACGATCTTGAAGCGTCCCTCGAGCGGCGCCAGCGCAATTTTCGGGTCCCAGTCTATGCCTTCACCGGCTTTGAGCCAAACGTGGTCGGCAGCCATCAGTGCCGGACCCAGTTCATGTGCGTGGACACCGGCGCGCATCGTGTTGCTGCGGGGTTCGAGCGCGACCAGGATACGGGCGTTGCCAACCTTGCGCCGCAGACCCTCAAGTGTCAGTCGAATGGCCGTGGGGTGGTGTGCAAAGTCGTCATAGACCGTGATGTCCTGGGCCTGGGCAATTTTTTCCATGCGGCGTTTCACACCGGTGAATGTTGCCAGCGCCTCGAGCGCCTTGTTGGGCGGCACCCCAACGGCAACTGCTGCCGCCAACGCGGTACAGGCGTTCATGGCATTGTGACGGCCGTAATGCGCCCAGCTCAGGGTGCCGACCGTCTTTTGCTGAAAACTGAAACGCAATTCACTGGCGTCAGGTTTGATCATTTCGACCTGCCAGTCGTGTTTGCCATCAAGGGAAAACCGTTGCAGCTTGCTCCAGCAGCCACGACCGATGACCCTTTCAAGGTTTGCATCCGCGCCGTTGCTGATGATCGTGCCGTTACCGGCAATGGTGCGGATCAGGTGGTGAAACTGGGTCTCGATGGCGGCGAGGTCGGGAAAGATATCCGCGTGGTCGTATTCCAGGTTGTTCAGGATGGCGACCTGCGGGCGGTAGTGAACAAACTTGGAACGCTTGTCAAAAAAGGCGGTGTCGTATTCGTCGGCTTCAACCACGAAATAATCCGAACCCTCGCGGGCAGAAACATTGAAATTCAAAGGCACGCCGCCGATCAGAAAACCGGGGTTCAGTCCCGCATATTCCAGTATCCATGCGAGCATGCTGGAGGTGGTGGTTTTTCCGTGTGTCCCCGCGACCGCCATGACCTTGCGGCCACGCAGGTAATTTTCACCCAGCCAGCGTGGGCCGGAAGTAAAGTTCAGTCGCTGGTTCAGAACATACTCGACCGCCGGATTACCGCGGCTCAGGGCGTTGCCAATGATGACCAGGTCCGGCGGGTCAAGCATGGGTTCTTCGCTGTATCCGTCATACAGGACGATGCCTTCGCTCTCCAGCAGCGTGCTCATCGGTGGATAGGTGTGCTGGTCGGCGCCGGTGACCTGGTGGCCGGCGCGGCTGGCGAGCATGGCCACTCCGCCCATGAATGTACCGCATGCTCCAAGAATATGAATTTTCATTCCGTTATTAATCTCAATACACTTCAACCGCGGTTGAATCAGGTGATGACAAGGGAGCCTCTGATCTATTCATGAACTCGTATCTTGCATCCAAAATGTCCAGCTTCTTCGTTGCAAATCTTGCCAATAGCTCGCTATTACCTGCGATTCGCGCCTTGAATCTGAACATTTTGAATTGCAATATGCTTCGTCCAGAATAAATCAGAGGCTCCCTAGCAAAAATAACATTTCAATCAGGACATAACTCGCCGCCAGTATCAATACGGCGATCAGCATACCCGTTGCAAACGGAACCGATAAGGCCTGGCGGTAAATGTGTGCGTCAACCAGGAGACTCCAGACAAAAACGCTCAGCCAGACGATCGCCAGCAGCGGTTGGTTTACCGCCGGGTCGGACAACGACAGCAGACCCCAGCTGACGACATTAAAAAAAATACCTGCCGCCGCCAGCGCGCTCATCGTTTGCGCAAAACGTTCCAGGTGTTTCCGCCAGAAAAGCAGGCCTGTCAGTACACCGATTTGCAGACACACTGACAGCAGGCTTTTGGCCGCGGCATTATCATCATCCAATTGCTGGCCGGTGACCAGGTTTTGCACCATGTAAACCGATAGCAGCAGGATGGTAAGTGACCAGGAGGCGGGCAGGTTTTGTGGCCCACCCCGCAAACGCAACATTTGAGCCAGATTCATGAGCATGGCATTCATACGAACACTGACTGCTTTTTGTATTCAGACGCGATAGGAGATAACCATCCTATCGCTCAGGCGGAAACGGAACCCAGGTTTAAAATGCTGAGGATGCGCTGAAAGATTTCATCCACGCCGCCTTCGCCAAGCACCCTGGTGAGCAGACCGCGTTGTGCGTAGTAATCCGCCAGGGGTGCGGTTTGCTCCGTATAAACCTGCAGACGGTTACGCACGGTCTCCTCGGTATCGTCGGCGCGGCCTTCTTCCTTTGCGCGCTTGGCGATACGCTTGATGATGAGCTCCGGTTTGATATCGATCAGGATGGCCTCATCCACGGGTTGATGCAGACGCTCGAGCAACGTGTCCAACGATCTGGCCTGGGCCAGGTTGCGCGGGTATCCGTCGAGAATAAAACCATTGGCCACATCTGCGCGGCTCAGCCTTTCCTCGATCATGTCGGAAATGACATCATCGGGCACCAACTCGCCCTTGTCGGTCAACGCCTTGGCCTTCAGGCCAAGTTCCGTGCCCCTCTTGGCAGCATTCCGCAGCAGGGCACCGGTGGAAATATGCGGTACGCTCAATCGCTCGACCAGCAGAGCGGCTTGGGTTCCTTTGCCCGAACCCGGGGGTCCTAATAATACAATTCGCATTGGACGCTTCCAGTCCTCTAAAATAGGCGCTAACGCTAACCTCTCATACCAGTCAAGTCAATGAAGATTGAAGGCATTTAAGGAAATTTATGATCAAGAAGAATTTGCTTTACGCACAATCCGGCGGTGTAACACCGGTCATTAATGCAACCGCCTGTGGCCTGATCGAAGAAGCCCGCCGGAACAAGGATCGCCTGGGTAAGGTTTACGCCGGCAAAGATGGCATCCTGGGCATTCTTCAGGAACAACTGATCGATACCAGCAAAGAGAGCAAAGCGGATATTGCCGCCCTGCGGCACACACCCGGTGGCGGCTTTGGTTCGTGCCGTTTCAAGCTGAAAGGGATCGAAGAGAGCCGTGCGCAATACGAGCGGCTGATCGAGGTATTCAAGGCGCATAACATCGGCTATTTTTTTTACAACGGTGGCGGCGACTCCGCGGATACGGCCTACAAGGTGTCACAGATTGGTGACAAGCTCGGCTTTCCGGTGCAGTGCATCGGTGTACCCAAGACCATCGATAATGACCTTCCGATTACCGATAGTTGTCCGGGTTTTGGTTCGGTCGCGAAATACGTTGCCGTGTCGGTCATGGAAGCAAGTCTCGATGTCGAGTCGATGTCCTCCACCTCAACCAAGGTATTCGTGCTCGAGGTGATGGGGCGCCATGCCGGCTGGATTGCCGCTGCAGGCGGACTGGCGCAGCAAAAAAAGGGTGATCCACCACACGTGATCCTGTTTCCGGAGCTACCGCTGGACGAGGAGGCCATGTTGAAGAAAGTCGACAGCGCCGTCAAAACTCACGGGTACTGCAGCGTCGTTGTGTCCGAGGGCGTTCGGGATAAAGAGGGCCGGTTCCTGGCCGACTCGGGTCGTCGTGATGCATTTGGACATGCCCAACTGGGTGGCGTGGCGCCGGTTGTAGCCGGGATGATCACGAGCGCACTGGGTTACAAGCACCACTGGGCCGTTTCGGACTACCTGCAACGTTCCGCCCGCCATATCGCATCGAAAAATGACGTGGAACAGGCCTATGCCATGGGCAAGGCGGCCGTTGAACTGGCATTGCAGGGTAAAACCGGGGTCATGCCGGTCGTGATCAGGACCTCGGATAAACCCTATCGCTGGAAGGTCGGCGAAGCGGATCTGGCCAAGGTGGCGAATCGCGAAAAGATGATGCCAAGGAGTTTTATAAGCAAGGATGGCTTTGGCATTACCGCGGCTGCCCGGCGCTACCTTGAACCCCTTATACATGGTGAGGATTACCCGCCATATGGTCGTGACGGTCTGCCAAAGTACGTACGCTTGAAAAATATCCTGGTGCCAGGGAAGCTGGCGCCATTCAAGGTTTAGAAAAACGGCGGACAACCAGGCGGAGATGAGGGGGAAGTTATGCGATATTTAACCCTGGTTGGCTGTCTGTTGCTATTTGCCGCCTCTTCGGCACGGGCTTTGGACGAACCGGACCTGCAACTGCAGAACCGCCTGCGGGCGCATGTGGATTTTCTGGCCGATGACCTGATGCGCGGCAGGCAACCGGGCTCTGACGGCTACAACATTGCGGCCAATTATGTCGCCAGCCAGTTCCGGCAAATGGGTTTGTTGCCGGCCGGCGCCAATGGCGGATATTTGCAACAGGTACCGCTGCGCCGGGCTTTTCTGGAACCGGGATCTGCCAGGCTGGTATTCCGGCTTGGCGACAAAACCGTTCCGTTGAGTTTTCCCGACCAGTTTTATCTCGGACCTGATCTTGGCAACGCCTCATCAGATCTCGAAGCAGGTCTCGTTTTTGCCGGATACGGCATCGAAGCAGCTGAGCTTGAATACAATGATTACGCGAATATTGATGCCAACGGAAAGGTTGTCGTGATCTTCGCAGGTCAACCTTATGACTTTCCCAGCGAGGAGGGCGCGCACTTTGCCTCCCACGCCGAAAAAACCCGGGCCGCGGTCCGCCATGGCGCCATCGGGATTCTGATGATCCACACGCCGAGGGCGGCACAGCGTTATGCCTGGGAGCGGATTAGCAGCAGGGTTGGCACACCCTCGATGGGTTGGATCAATGACCAGGGCCAGATTCACGGTGTGTTTGAACAAATCAAGCTGGAAGCGATGATAAATTACAGCGCGGCAGGGCCTTTACTTGAGAATGCCCCCGTCGATCTGCAAACACTGCTTGATCGGGATGACAAGGGTGAAGTACTGACCCCGTTTGAACTTGAAGGCAGTATAAGTGCAAGCCAGCGCAGCAGCTACGAAGTCATCTCCAGTCCCAATGTCATTGGCGTGCTGCCGGGTTCGGATCCGCTGCTTGCGGATGAATACGTCGTTTTCAGCGCCCACCTCGATCATATCGGGGAACTGTCTTCAGCCAACGGCCAACAGGGACAGGAGGACCTGATCAATAACGGTGCGATGGACAACGCTTCAGGTGTTGCGGTGATGCTTGAAAGTGCGCGGTTGTTTGCGCAGGGGCAACCGCCGAGGCGATCCATCATGTTCGTGGCGGTCACCGCGGAGGAAAAGGGCCTGGTTGGCTCTGAATATTTTGCCATGAACCCCACCGTTCCCGTCGCTTCAATCGTCAGCGACGTCAATCTTGATATGCCGCTCCTGCTTTATGATTTTGCCGATGTGATCGCCTTTGGCGCCGAACACTCCAGTCTGGGTGACATTGTGCGGCGGGCCGCTCAGAGTTATGCCGTTGAACTTACACCTGACCCGTTCCCGGAACAGAACATATTTGTGCGCAGCGATCACTATCGTTTTGTCCAGCAGGGCATTCCATCGGTGTTCCTGGTCACAGGTATGAAATCGGTGGACGACAGCGTTGATGCACAAACAATTTTTGCAGACTTTCTCAAGCAACACTACCACAAGCCCAGCGATGATCTGAACCTGCCGATCAACTACGCGGCAGCGGCAAAATTCACCCGGATCAATGTAAAAATAGGCGAGCTGATCGCCAATAATCCTGAACGCCCGGGCTGGCGGGAAGGTGATTTTTTTGGCAGAACATTCGCAAAATAGACCCCGCGCACTGTGTGTTTTACGAGCGGGCTCGCGTCAACCCCGGAACACCGCATAGAGCCGCAATCTCCTGCCGGATAAATGCCGGGGGACGGACGCGGGGCGGGTACTTTTTTTGATTCGTAAAAAAGTGCCGAAGCCGTTGAAAAATAATCGCGTGTGACGGTATTTACGAGGCAAAATTTGGGCCTCTTATGTTATAGTGCGCGCCATTAAAAATAATCAGTTCATGCTTGGGAGAGAAATTTTGATGTCGGGAATAACAATTACGGTCAGCACCGTACTTTCATTGCTGGGTTTGGTCATTGCTTTTTTCTACATGAAAAAGGTCATCAGCGTACCGCTGGATATGGGCCTGGATGAGAAAGACAGCATACGTCTGAAGTTCATTCATGGTGCAATTGCACAAGGTGCAATGGCATTTCTTAAGCAGGAATATAAATTCCTGACCATCTTCATGGTTTCGTTTGCCGCGATTATTGCGGTTCTAATTGATGATGCGCATACGGCGGATTACCGTGAGGGCATCTACACCGCCGGCGCTTTCCTGTTTGGCGGGTTTATATCAATTATGTCGGGCTACATAGGTATGAAGGTCGCCACGCAGGGTAATGCGCGCACGACCGTATCGGCCAAGAAAGACATTTCACATGCATTTGATGTCGCCATCAACTCGGGTGCCGTGATGGGCTTTGCCCTCGTCAGCCTGGCAGTGCTTGGCCTGGTCATTATTTATGTTGTGATGAGTTACCTGATGGCCGGTCTTGGGCCGGAAAGAAACCATGTTCTGATGGAAGTGATCGCCGGCTTTGGTCTGGGCGGTTCGACCATCGCGCTGTTTGCCCGTGTGGGCGGTGGTATTTTTACCAAGGCAGCCGACGTGGGTGCTGACCTGGTGGGTAAAGTCGAAAAGGGTATTCCGGAAGATGATCCGAGAAACCCCGCTGTAATCGCCGATAACGTCGGTGATAACGTCGGTGATGTAGCCGGTATGGGCGCTGACCTGTTTGGCTCATGTGCAGAGAGCACCTGTGCTGCGATGGTCATTTCTGCCGTCGCATTTGCCGCTGACCCCAATGCCCTGTTGTATCCCATTCTGATCAGTGCTGTGGGTATTCCCATCAGTTTTATTACCAAGCTGATGGTTGGTGTTAAGACCGAGCACGATGTTGCACCGGCGCTGATGAAGTTGTTGATCATCTCCAGCGTTCTCATGGCGATCGTGATGTATTTCGTTACCATGGCGCTGATTCCGGGTTCGTTTGAGCTGGGCGGCAAAATGTACTCCAGCATGGGTGTTTACTGGTGCTTCCTGTCCGGTCTTGTCGCCGGCCTGTCGGTTGGTTTGTTGACGGGTTATTACACCTCGGAAAAATATGCTCCGGTGCGGGAAGTTGCCAAGTCCTGTGAAACCGGTGTTGCGACCAACATCATCTATGGTCTGGCGCTGGGCTACAAGAGCACGGTTCTGCCCTATCTGTGTATCGCCGCCAGCATTTTTGTTTCATGGAACCTGGCTGGCATGTACGGTGTGGCCATCGCTTCACTGGGCATGCTCGGCACCCTGGTGGTTGCATTGACGATTGATGCCTATGGCCCCGTTGCCGATAACGCCGGTGGTATTGCCGAGATGGTCGGCCTCGACAAGGAAGTCCGCCGTCGTACCGACATCCTGGATTCCGCCGGCAACACCACGGCTGCGATTGGTAAGGGCTTTGCGATTGGCGCGGCCATCCTGACCTCGCTGGCGTTGTTTGCTGCGTTTATCACGGCCGCCGAGAAACTGCAGGGTTCGCCCATCAATATGAGTCTGCTTGAACCAATGGTCTACACCAGTGTGTTCATCGGTGCGGTGCTGCCATTCCTGTTTACCGCCATGACCATGAAGTCGGTTGGTAAAGCTGCGTTTGCCATGATCGAAGAGGTGCGTCATCAGTTCAAGACGATTCCGGGGATCATGGAAGGCACCGGCAAACCTGACTACGCACAGTGTGTTGCGATCTCGACCAAGGCGGCATTGCGTGAAATGATCGCCCCCGGTGTGCTGATCATGGGCACGCCACTGGTCGCCGGTTTCCTGTTTGGCGTTGAAGCTGTCGCCGGTATCCTGGTTGGATCACTGGTTGCAGGCGGTGTACTCGCCATTGCTTCGTCCAATAGCGGTGGTGCCTGGGATAATGCCAAGAAATACATCGAGGCGGGTAATCTGGGCGGCAAGGGTTCGGAAGTGCACAAAGCGGCAGTGGTTGGCGACACGGTGGGTGATCCGTTGAAAGACACCTCGGGTCCGTCGCTGAACATCCTGATCAAGCTGTCAGCCATCCTGAGCCTGGTGTTCGCACCGTTTTTTGTTCAGTACGGTGGCATTTTGCTGGGTTAGTCATCGCCTGGAAGTCACAAAAAAGGGGTCTTTTGACCCCTTTTTTTTGTCCAGGCAAAAGGAGCCGGCGGGTGTCTTAATAATTGGCGTCGGAGTAAAATAATTAACCGATAGTTGTTACCCTGACCCCAAAAGTGGGAAAACTGATTGTGAGCAGGTTTCTTGAGGGAGATTTAAATGAATAGCGGAGCAGCACTGTGGCTGGCGGTGGGGGCTTCCCTGCTGGCTGTTTTATACGGGGTGTTCATGGCGCGGTGGATTGTCAAACAGTCCCCGGGCAATGAAAAAATGCAGAGTATATCTGCCGCGATTACCGAAGGCGCCAATGCCTATATGAACCGCCAGTACTCGACCATCGCGGTCGTGGGTGTCGTGCTGTTTGCGCTTGTCGGGTATTTTATCGGCTGGCCTACGGCCATCGGTTTTGCGATTGGTGCGTTATTTTCCGGAGCGGCAGGATACATCGGCATGTATGTATCGGTGCGCGCGAATGTGCGTACGGCGGAAGCCGCCCGGGCAGGCATACCGCCCGCGCTTAATATCGCGTTTCGCGGTGGCGCCATCACCGGTCTCCTGGTCGTTGGTCTCGGACTGTTGGGAACAGCGGGCTATTATGCCATCCTGCTTCACCAGGGTTTTGCCGGTGACGAGGCGATCCACGCGCTGGTGGGCCTGGCCTTTGGCGGTTCGCTGATTTCCATCTTTGCCCGACTCGGCGGCGGTATCTTTACCAAGGGCGCGGATGTGGGCGCCGACCTGGTTGGCAAGGTCGAAGCCGGTATTCCGGAAGACGATCCACGCAACCCGGGTGTGATTGCCGATAACGTCGGTGACAATGTGGGCGATTGCGCCGGTATGGCTGCCGACCTGTTTGAAACCTACGCGGTTACGCTGGTTGCGACGATGCTGCTCGGCAGCCTGGTGGCTGAAACGATGGGACCAAATGCCGTGATGTACCCGATGGTGCTCGGCGGCCTGTCGATTATTGCCTCGGTCATCGGTACGTTTTTTGTCAGGAAAAGCGAGTCCGGATCCATCATGGGTGCCCTGTACAAGGGTGTCCTGGTATCCGGAATCCTGGCCGCTGCCGCTTTCTACTATCCTTCGGTGGCCATGATGGGTGACAACGGTCTGAATCTTTATTTTTCAGCCCTGATCGGCCTGGCGCTTACCGCGGCAATGGTATTTATCACCGAATATTACACCGGTACCGAATATAGCCCGGTCAGGAAAATCGCTGCGGCGTCAACCACCGGTGATGCAACCAATATCATCGCCGGACTCGGTATCTCCATGAAGGCAACCGCCCTGCCGGTACTTGCCGTATGTGCCTCCATCTGGGGCGCCCACCACTTCGCCGATCTGTACGGTATTGCCATCGCCGCCACCGCCATGTTGTCGATGACCGGTATGATCGTTGCGCTTGATGCCTTCGGTCCGATTACCGATAACGCCGGTGGTATCGCGGAAATGGCGAATCTGCCGGAAGACGTGCGCAAGACCACCGACGCACTCGACGCGGTCGGTAACACCACCAAGGCCGTAACCAAGGGTTACGCGATCGGCTCCGCCGGTCTGGCCGCCCTGGTGCTGTTCGCCGATTATACCAACAGCCTGACGAAAGCCGGTCACGTTGGTATCTCCTTTGACCTGTCAAACCACTACGTCATCATCGGCCTGTTCATCGGCGGCATGGTGCCCTACCTGTTCGGCTCCATGGCAATGGAAGCGGTTGGCCGCGCCGCAGGTGCGGTGGTTGAAGAGGTCCGTCGCCAGTTCCGCGAGATTGAAGGCATCATGGAAGGCACCGGCAAACCGGATTATTCACGCGCTGTCGATCTGCTGACAAAAGCTGCTATCAAGGAAATGATCGTACCTTCACTGTTGCCTCTGCTGGTGCCGATCGTTGTCGGCATGCTGCTCGGTCCACAGGCCCTGGGCGGTCTGTTGGTAGGCACCATCGTCACCGGGTTGTTCGTGGCGATTTCCATGACCACCGGCGGTGGCGCATGGGATAACGCCAAGAAATACATCGAGGACGGTAACTTTGGCGGCAAGGGAACCGCAGCGCACGCGGCAGCCGTGACCGGTGACACCGTAGGTGACCCGTACAAGGACACCGCAGGTCCTGCGATCAACCCGCTGATCAAGATCATCAACATCGTTGCGCTGTTGATCGTTCCCTTGTTGTAAAAATTCCGGCCGGCAGAAATAGCAGGCCAGGTCAAACGGACAGCCGGTTCCTTTTTTGGAGCCGGCTTTTTTTAGGTGGCGGGTCATTCCGGGTCAACCAGGTTGTGTGTGTCACAGACCCCAAGGCGCCTGAAGGGATTTTTCAAGTTGACCCGGAATATCCCGGTTGCAGACGCTGCAAATCACGCAAATAACCGGAAGAGTGTCTTGCTTTTGCGGCAAAAACAATGTAACATTCTGTTTCTTAAGTGAATTTTTCCCGCATTCAAATCACACCCAAAGGAGAGAACCTATTACCATTTCCCAAGGCGATTGCATCCATCATCCTCACCACGGTATCGGCGAGGTTCAATCCATCCGCGAGAGAAGTTTTTCCGGCGAAAGCGGTACGCGATTTGCAGAAATCTTTTTCAAGCGCGAACGCATCACATTGATGCTTAGTGAAGGCAGTCTCGATAACACCATCCGTGCTCCTATTGGCCCCTCCCGGGCAAAAAAAATTCTGGATCACATGAAGGACTGGACAGCAAAAGTCAGCGATCAATGGAAATCCCGGGCCAACACACATCAGGCCATGATGGATAACGGCGACCCGATTGCCTGCGCCGAGGTGTACAAAAGCCTGAGGGTGCTCGAGCAGGGTGGTACCTTGAGCGCGACCGACCGGAAACACCTGAAACGCTGCAAGGAATACCTTTCTGAAGAACTGGCCAATGCCCTCGATCAGACCCAGGGCGAGGCACTCGATCAAATGATGCAGGCAACGCTGGTTTAGGCTGGTTACGGGCCGGACAAGAATCGGTAATTTCCGGTATTGAAAGAGAACATGCCTTGCCTACCCGGCAGGCTGTTTCGCTCTTCGCTCCAGCGCACCTTCAACCAGCGAATAGACCGCCGGCACCACGACCAGTGACAACAATGTTGAACTGATCATGCCACCGATCACGGCCACGGCCATCGGTGCATTGGTATCCGAACCGGCGCCGGCGCCAAACGCTGCAGGTAACATCGCCAGGATGATGGTCAGGGAGGTCATCAGGATGGGGCGCAGGCGAATCGGACAGGCTTCCTTCAATGACTGTTCAATGCTCTTGCCGTCGGCGCGGCGCTGGTTGGTCAGATCCACCAGCAGGATGGAGTTCTTGGCCACAAGGCCCATCAGCAATACCAGTCCGATCATGGAAAAAATGTTCAGCGAGTTACCCGTTGCCCACAGTGCTACGACGCCGCCAATAATGGCCAACGGCTGCGCAACCATGATGATGAATGGTTGTATGAAAGAGTTGAACTGGCTCGCCAGCACCATGTAAACGAGGATGATGGCGACCACAAAGGCAAACAGCATGTAATACAGCGTTTTGCCAAATTCTTCCGCGCGGCCCGACATGCGCACTTCATAGCCTAATGGCAACAGGCCTTCTGTAGCCGCATAAACCATGTTGACCGCTTCACCCAGTGACACCTTGGGGGTACTGTAAAAATTGGCGGCGTATTGCAGATCGTAACGCGAAATAACCGCGGCACCCAGGCCCGGCTCGAGGTCTACCAGGTTGGCGAGCGATACCATTTCCCCGCTTGATGAACGCAGGTATATTTTTGAAATATCATCGCCATAATCGAGCAGTCCCGGCGCTGCCTTGAGACGGATGTCGTAACGTTCGCCGTCCCCCGGGTCGTCATTGAAGCGGGCGATGTCCAGACCACCGGCCAGCACGTTGATGGCCAGGGCGACATCTTCTGTGGTCAGGCCCAGACTGCGGATCAGGGCACGGTTCATCCTGGTTTTGAGCTGTGGCAGGTCGAGTTCCAGCTCCAAATCCAGGTTACCGATTTCGGGCTGCTTGTCGAGACGTTCCTTGACGATTGCCGCCAGTCTCGCGACCTCGCCGAGGTCCGGGCCACTGAGGATGAAGTACAGGGGTTCTCCGCGATTGCCGCCAACCATGGGCATGGGCGAAGGATAAGCCTGAACACCGGCAATTCCCGCCAGTTCCACCTGTAATTTTGAAATCATTTCGACCTGGCTGATAGTGCGCTGGTCCCAGGAGACCATCCTGACCAGGAAACTGGCCTTGCTGACCTGTCGGGACCGGTCCGCGCCGACGGTGACGAAATAGCTCGCGATATCCTCATCCTTTGCGAGAATCTTTTCAATTTCCTTGATCTTTTCTTCCGTGTAATTGATGGAGGAACCCATCGGTGCCTTGACGCTGATGATAAAGCGGCCCTCGTCCTGCACCGGCATGAAACCGGAGCCGGTATTACTGAAGAAATAAGCGCTGGAGATGACCACTGCAAGCGTGATCCATGCGACCAGGCGGCGGTTACCCAGGGCGAAATGCAACAGTTTTGCGTAGCTCCTGTCCATGGCCTGAAAGCCCCGGTCCATCAGGTGATAAAGCTTGCCGTGTTTCTTTTCGACCTTGAGAAAACGCGAACAGAGCATGGGTGTCAGCGTCAGTGAAACAAACAGGGATGCCAGCACCCCGAAACTGACCACCACCGCAAAGGCCTCAAAAAACCTGCCGATGATGCCTTTCATGAAGATCACGGGCGCAAATATGGCGACCAGCGTCAGGGTGGCGGCCATGACCGCGAAGACAACCTGCCGTGTGCCGCTGATGGCGGCATCCACACGACCCGAGCCATGCTCTTCGGCGTGGCGGTAGATGTTCTCCAGTACCACGATGGCATCATCGACCACCACGCCGATCAGCAACAACAGACCGAGCATGGTCATCGTGTTAAACGTGTAGCCGAGGAAATACATGACCGCGATCGCACCCAGCAATGACACCGGAATTGCGACGGCAATAATGATCGTTGAACGCAGATTTTTGAGGAAAAGCAAGACCACCAGCGCGGTCAGCAGGGCGCCGGATACCAGGTGCTCCTCCAGTGAGTCGACCACACCCTGGGTCAGTTCTCCGTCATCATGGGCAATACCCAGCTTGATACCCGGTGGTAACTGCGGTATCAGTTCCTCGTTCATGCGGTGTTTTATTTCGTCGACGATCGCCACGGTATTGGCATCCTGCACCTTGAGAATACCGATACCGACCGCGGGTTTTCCATTGAACCGCGCCAGTTCGCGATAATCGGCCAGGCCATCTTCGATACGGGCGAAATCACGTAGACGCTGAGGTGTGTCGCCGCTGTAACTGACGATCATCTCACCCAGTTGCGTGGCGCTGTGATATTCAAGGTCAAGTTCAATCAGGGTTTCCAGGTTGTCATTGATCAGGAAGCCGCCAGGCAGACGCAGGTGTTCGCGGTTGAACGTGCGCACGACATCGGGAACCGTGATCCCCAGCTGACTCATACGCACCGGATCGAGGTTGACACGGATCGTGCGTTTCAACTCTCCGCCGAGCTGGATTTCACCCACGCCGTCGATCGTCTCCAGGCGTTTCTTGATGACTTTGCGGGCATACTGGTTGAGTTGCTGGAGGGTGCGGTCACCCGTCAGGGTCAACCACATGACGGGTAACGCGCCGATTTCAATCTTTGCCACCACGGGCGGTTCAGCCTCGTTGGGCAGGTCCCTGAGGATACGGTTCACACGCGCCTGGACCTCGTTAAATGCCACGTTGACGTCTTTTTCCATGTTAAAACGGATGTTGATCGAAGAAACACCGGGGGCGGAGTTGGACTGGATGTGATCGATACCGGGTGAACTGTTGACCACTGACTCGATCAGGTTCGTAACACTTGCGTCGATGATCTCCGGTGTGGCGCCGGGTAATATCGTGGTCACCGAGATCATTGGAAACTCAACGGTCGGATAGCGGTCCACGCCGATATCCCTGTAGCTGATGATGCCGAACAGTACCATCACGGCGGAGAGCATGTAGGCAAAAACATGCCGTTTGATGGAAATCTCAGGCAGGTTCAATTGGCGGACTCCGCTACTTTTACATTCGCACCATCCGTCAAAAAGGCCGCACCGTCGGTGGCGATCGACTCGCCGCTCTGGACTCCGGCAACAATTTCGACCAGGTTACCCTGCGAGTGACCGGTTTCCACCAGGCGGGCTTCGGCCTTGTTCCCGTTTATGACATAAACCAGTTCGCCGGCAGGGCGCTTCACAACGCTGATGTTGGGCACCAGCACGGCCTGCTTACGGGTTTCCACCAATACCTGCCCGGTAATCGTCGCACCCGGTCTCAAGTCACCGCGGTTTTCGAGGTCGACTATGGCCATCACCGCCCGGCTGCCGCTGCCGATTGTCGGTTGCAGGTCGCTGATGGCGCCGCTGGCGAATACCCCCGGTGTCAGCGGACTGTAAATTTTGGCGGGTTGGCCGATCTTCACCTGCAATGCGACGGTTTCAGGATATGGCAACCAGGCCTGGAGCTGTCCCGGGCGGGTGATTTCAAACAACGCCTGCCCCCGCGAGACAAAATCACCGGCGGCGATCAGGCGTCTCTGAATCACACCGGATACGGGCGCGATAATGCGGGATTTCGTCATTGAGTCCTCGACGATGTCGAGTTGGGCAACGGCTGCCTTGTAGTCGGCGCGGTAGGCTTCGAGTTGTTCACTTGCATCGTCGAGCAGGGTCTGGGATGACATGTTCCTGGCAGACAGGGTATTTAAACGCTCTACCCTCTTTTCACCTGTGGCGATGTGTACCAGCAGACGTTCAACTGCGGCTTTCGCGGCCCGTTGTTGCAGTAGCAGTGTGGAGGTGTCGGTTTCGGCAAGCAATTGCCCGGCAACGATCTCGTCACCGGTATCGGCAATCACGCGGGTGATACGGCCACTGACTTCCGCAGCCAGCGTGGGTGCGGACCGGCTGTGTACCTGGCCGACCGTCTCCAGCCATATCGGCAGGTCCCTGGTCTCCGCCGCATCGATTGAAATCAGCACCGCCCTTTGGTTGGTCATTGCATCGGCTTGGTTGGAGCTTCTATCGCTACAAGCGTTGAACAGCAAGGTAAATAGCGATAAAAAAACTATTCCGGTCAATAACTTATTGCTTGAAAAGAGTTTCATTGGCCTTCTCCTTTTTGGAGCATGCCGTTGAACAGCAGGTCCATGACATCCCTGCTGAAAGTTTTTGCATCCCTCGACAGATCGACTTCAGGAAAGTGCGGCATGACCGGGGAGGACTGAAAGAAAAACATGTTGACTGAAAAGATCATGAACGCGGCCAGAGCCGGTTCAATGTCCTTGCGGAATTCCTTTTCAGTCTGACCCTCGTGAACCATTTCCACCAACCGTCCGAAGACCTCACCCATGACCAGACGCGCAATTTCCTGTCCGGCCTGCGAGCCTTCGGTCAGGGTTTCGCGTAGAACCAGCCGCGTACTGCGTTTATGTTCCATGACGCTATCGAGTTGACCGGCCGCAAATTCCGCCAGGCGCTGGCCAAATGTTCCAGGCGCATCCTCCAGCGCATCGAGCAATGCCGAGGAGCGCCGGACAGCGGTTTTCATAACAGCCAGGTACAAGTCGTTCTTGTTTTTGAAGTGATGATAGATATTGGGTTTGCTGGTATTGGCCAGGCGGGCGATGGCGCTCATGGAGACGGCATCAAAGCCTTTCTGGGCAAATAGTGTTTCGGCGGCTTCCAGTATCGCCTGCTCGCCACTGCTGGGGATGGTCTTGATTTCAGACTGCTTTTGCATGTTGACCGGACCTTGTTTCAGGCTACTGACCGAACGGTCGGTAAGTATAATGCTGCACCCCGTACCGGACAAGAAAAATTCGGTTCTTGATGTCCCGTTCAGGTAAAATTTGCAGCTTGTCACATGAAACTACTGTTTAATAGCAACGTCTATTGCGAGGCGATGAACGAAAACTATCAAGGCCCCGGTCTTTTCCAATTATGAAAAACAGAAAAATTAAAGGCTGGTCCAGCCTGCTGATCACCACACTATTATTGATTTGGCCATTGCTGGCATCAGCGATTGAATTCGATGAAATCAAGGATTTCGGCGAGGTTTTCAAAATTTCCGCAACGGCCAGTGACCGCCAGCAAATCGAAGTCAGCTGGCAGATCGCCGACGGCTATTACCTTTACAACAACAAATTTCTGAAGTTCAAGACAGAGACTGCAGGCGTCAGCCTCGGTGCGCCAGAGATACCGGCCGTGGAACCCGAGTATGACGAATTGCTTGGCGAGGAGGTCATCAAGTTCCACGGCCGCCTGAATGTCAGGCTGCCATTGGAGTCGGTCGCGCCGGGTGTCGATCTCGTCAGTTTGAAAGTACGCTCCCAGGGCTGCATGGAAGACGTATTTTGTTATCCACCCACGGATCAGTTGCTGGTTGTTAACCTGCCGCCAGCCGTGGAAAACGCGGTGATGCCAAAGCCGTCACATCCTGCCGCGACACTGGCCGAAGCGCTCGAACAACCGCTGGCCGGGCTCGGACAGGACGCGCTCGGAGAGGAACCCGCCCTGCCCGCGGATGAGGCGTTCAAGTACGAGGCCATCGGCCTTACACCGGAAACCATCCTGGTGCGTTTGACATCCCAACCCGGCTACTACCTTTACCGGGACAAGCTTGTGTTCAGGGTGGTCGCTGACAACGGTATTGAAATCAGCGGTGTGGAACTGCCCGATGGCAGCATCAAGGATGATCCGGAATTTGGCCCGGTTGAGGTTTATTACGATCAGATCGAAGTTCCGGTCAACATCAGCAGGCCCGCCGGGCCGGAACAGACAATAAGCCTGGAAGCGGATTACCAGGGTTGCCGTGATGGCGACATTTGTTATCCGCCGCAAAGCATAACCGTGCAGGTGCCCATGGCGGCGTCCGCCGGAAACCAGGGTAGCGTCGAGCATTCGGAGAAGGCACCGCGCTCAATCCAGGCCCCGGCGATCCCGGTCGCGAAACTCCAACCGGTCTCGGAGCAGGACGCATTGGCCAGGATGTTGCTGGATAACCCCATCGGTGCACTGTTTGCCTTTTTCCTCGCCGGTATCCTGCTGGCGTTCACGCCGTGCGTGTTCCCCATGGTGCCGATACTGTCGGGCATCATCGCGGGTCATGGTGATCGCATGACGACTTCGAAAGCGTTCTGGTTGTCGCTGGTCTACGTACTTGCCATGGCCGTGACCTATACCATCGCCGGCGTTTTGGCCGGGTTGTTTGGCCAAAATTTACAGGCGCTGTTCCAGAATCCGTGGATACTCGGGTTTTTCATCGCCATCTTTATTGCGTTGGCCCTCTCGATGTTTGGCTTTTTCGAATTGCAGTTACCCTCGGCACTGCAAACACGGCTTACACAGGCGAGCAGTCAGCAGCAGGGTGGCAGCCTGACCGGTGTCGCGGTCATGGGCTTTCTGTCCGCCCTGATCGTCGGCCCTTGCGTGGCGCCTCCTTTGGCGGCAGCCCTGATCGTGATAGGTGCGTCCGGTAGCGCCTTGCTCGGTGGTTCAGCGCTGTTCGCGCTTTCGCTGGGTATGGGTGTGCCATTGATCCTGTTCGGTGTTTCCGCCGGAAAATTGATACCCAAAGCCGGTCCTTGGATGGACAGCATCAAGGCCGTATTCGGTATCGCGATGCTGGCGCTGGCCATCTGGATGCTGGAGCGTATTGTGCAGGGCCCGCTGATTCTGGTGCTGTGGGGTGCACTGGCAATCGCCAGCGGTGTATACCTTGGTGCACTGGAGTCCGTTCCCGAAGGCGCCATGGGTTGGCGGCGTCTCTGGAAAGCGATGGGCCTGGTGTTGTTACTGTTGGGTGCGATCGAAATTATCGGTGCCGCAAGTGGCGGGGAAGACTGGTTGAAGCCACTGCAAAAGCTACGCTCCGGCGATCAAACCAGCAACGTAAAGGAGGTCGTGTTCCCGCGGGTAAAATCATTGCAGGATCTTGAAGCTGCAGTTGAGGCCGCGAACCGGGCGGGTAAACCTGCGATGCTGGATTTTTACGCCGACTGGTGTGTCGAGTGTTTACGCATGGAACGCAATACCTTTGGTGAACCCGTGATTCAAGAACTGTTCGGACAGGTTCAGCCACTACAGGCGGATGTTACCGAGAACGACGAAACCGACAAGGCGTTGATGGAAAAATACAATGTTATCGGCCCGCCGGCGATCCTCTTTTTCGACCGCCAGGGCAACGAGATGCGCGCTTATCGACTGGTCGGGTATTTTGATGCCGATGAGTTCGCGGAACACCTCCGCGACGTGCTGGGAGCCAAATAAATGCGTCAACTGCTTATCACCCTTGTTGCGATAACGGCAATGCTGGCAGGGTTTTACCTGTCCGCGCGTCATTTCGCTGAACCCGTTGCCGTGCCCGGACCCGGACCCGGACCCGCTGGAGGTGACGTGTTGCTGGGCAACTTCCGGCCGGATTTCGAGTTGGGCAGCAACAGCGGCGAGTTTGTGACCCCGGCGGACTTTTCAGGCAAGACCATACTGCTCAACTTCTGGGCAACCTGGTGCGCCCCGTGCCGCGAGGAAATGCCAATGCTGATGGAGCTGCAAAGAAAGTACGCTTCAAACGGTCTGCAGGTCATAGGCATCGCACTGGATGACGTCCAAAGCGTCAAGAATTTTGTCAGCACCTATGGCATCAGCTACCCGGTGCTGGTGGGTTCGGAAGACGTATTTGCGACCAGCGCGGCATACGGCAATGAAGAGGGCGTTCTGCCTTACAGTGTCCTGATAGACAAGACCGGCATCGTTCGCTGGCAATACGCCGGCATCATCCAGCACGACATGATTTCAAGCCTGTTGAGCGATATGCTCTGAAAAACTAAAAATACCCCCTTGATGGTCGCTTGCGCGTCCCGATTTATCATCGATCGTGCCGGTTTCAAACGTGTTACGGGCTGTTTGTTAAAAATTTGTTGTTTCGATATTGCGGTCATCTTCTTCAATACAGTAGCGAACGGTGGACAAATTCTTTAGATTCGGGCAGACTGGTTGGCCCCTGACGAGGAATACTGATCTGTGATCAAAGTTCGCGTGTTTAACGGCCCCAATTTGAATCTACTCGGTCAACGGGAACCTGAAACCTACGGGCAACGCAGCCTGTTGGACATCATGCAGGAACTCGAGAGGTTCGCCACCGATTGCGGTCTGCAACTGGATCACATGCAGAGCAATTCCGAAGGGACGATGGTGGATGCCATTCAACAGGCGGGTACCGACGGGGTTGATTACATCATCATCAATCCTGCAGGCTACACGCACACAAGTGTCGCGATCCGTGATGCGTTGCTGGCAGTCAACATACCATTTGTAGAAGTCCATCTCTCTGCAGTCAATTCCCGCGAGCCATTCAGGCAGATCAATTACTTCTCCGACATTGCGATCGGGGTGATCAGCGGATTTCGTGGGGAGAGTTACTTACTGGCCTTACAGGCTATTTTGAATCGAATTGAACCCTGAAGCGGGAGCGACGGCACGTGGATATCCGTAAAATTAAAAAACTCATAGAGCTGTTGGAAGAATCCAGTCTTACAGAAATTGAAATTGTTGAAGGTGAAGAATCCGTGCGCCTTGTGCGCGGCGGTGGCCAGATGCATGCCATGCCCATGTTGGCGCCACAAATGATTGCGCAGGCACCCGCCGCCGCGGCGCCACCACAGGTGATTGAACAAAACAAGGATGGCGAGGACCAGATGCCTGAGGGTGAACTGGTGCTGTCACCCATGGTAGGCACGTTTTTCGCCGCTTCCGGCCCCGGCGCCGAACCGTTTGTGACCATGGGCCAGAGGGTGGGTGTCGGTGACACCCTGTGTATCATTGAAGCGATGAAAATGTTCAACCAGATCGAAGCTGATGTGTCGGGTACCGTGGTGGCGATACTGGTTGAGAATGGTCAGCCGGTTGAATATGACCAGCCATTGTTCGTGATTCGATAATCCGGACTATAGAAATGGCTGGACTCGAAAAAATTGTCATCGCTAACCGCGGTGAAATTGCCCTGCGCATACTGCGCGCCTGTCACTCCATGGGGATAAAGGTGGTTGCGGTACATTCTACCGTCGACCGCAATCTGAAACACGTTGCCCTGGCGGACGAGGCGGTCTGCATCGGGCCCGCACCCGGCACCGACAGCTATCTGAATATCCCCGCCATCATTGCTGCAACCGAGGTGACCGACTCGGTGGCCGTCCATCCCGGTTACGGCTTCCTGGCCGAAAACGCCGATTTTGCCGAACGCGTCGAAAAGAGCGGATTTATTTTCATCGGACCACGTCCCGAAACCATTCGTCTGATGGGTGACAAGGTTTCCGCCATCAAGGCGATGAAGGCCGCCGGCGTGCCCTGCGTGCCGGGTTCCGACGGCGGGCTGAGCGATGACCTGGCGGAAAACCACGCAATCGCACACCGCATTGGTTACCCCGTCATTATCAAGGCAGCTGCCGGCGGTGGTGGCCGTGGAATGCGGGTCGTCCATACCGAGGCGCACCTGTCGAATGCCCTGCAGCTGACCCAGCGCGAAGCGCAGACAATATTTGGTGACGGCACCATTTACATGGAGAAATTCCTCACCAGTCCGCGTCACATTGAAATACAGGTGATCGCCGATCAGCATGGCAACGCCATACACCTCGGCGAACGTGACTGTTCCAGCCAGCGCCGTCATCAGAAGGTGATCGAAGAAGCGCCTGCACCCGGGGTTACAGCGGAACAACGCGCCGAAATCGGCGCCGTTTGTGTAGAAGCCTGCAAACGCATCGGTTATCGCGGCGCCGGGACCTTCGAGTTTTTGTATGATAATGGCAGGTTCTATTTCATTGAAATGAACACCCGCATACAGGTCGAGCATCCAATCACTGAACTCATCACCGGCGTCGACCTGGTCAAGGAACAAATCCGTGTAGCCGCCGGTGAAAAACTCTCGTATACACAGGAAGACATCGTCATACGCGGTCACGCAATCGAATGCCGTATCAACGCCGAAGACCCGGAAACTTTCATGCCCTGTCCGGGTACCATCACCGGCTTCCACGCCCCCGGCGGGCCGGGGATACGCGTGGATTCGCATATTTACGATGGTTACAGGGTACCCCCCAACTACGACTCGATGATCGGCAAACTGATCGCCCATGGCGAAGACCGGGATACCGCCATTGCGCGTATGCGGATGGCGCTGGATGAGACCGTGTTAGAGGGTATCAAGACCAATATCCCCTTACACAAATGGTTGCTTGTGGACCAAGGCTTTATCAAGGGCGGCTTCAATATCCACTACCTCGAAAAACGCCTCGCAGAACGGGCTTCAAAATAGCGGTCCGGCTGGTTTTGACAGGTCTCAGACCCTGATGACGTGGCTGGAACTCAGTGTTCGTGTAGCGCGGCAGAACGCCTCGCTGGTCGAAACGCTGCTGCAAAACCAACCGCTGTTGGCCCTGACACTGACAGATGATGCAGATGACCCCGTGCTCGAACCCGGGGTTGGCGAAACACCCTTGTGGCCATCGGTTTGCGTCACCGCTTTATTCACCGGTGACACGCCGGTTGAACCCCTGACACGCATGCTCAGCCTGGTGCCGGGCGTGGACTGGCCCCATCAGGTCAGTTTCAGAACATTTGAAGACCAGCAGTGGGAACGGGTCTGGATGGACCGTTTCAAACCCATGCGGTTCGGCAAAAATTTGTGGATCGTACCCGGCGGGTCAGAAGTTCCGGTTCAGGCAATGCACGTACTTCGGCTCGACCCCGGCCTGGCCTTTGGCACCGGCACCCACCCGACCACCCACCTGTGTCTCGAATGGATCGACGGCCATGATTTTGACGGCGAGACGGTGGTGGACTATGGCTGCGGATCGGGCGTGCTGGGGATTAGCGCCGCCATCAAGGGCGCCAAAACCGTGATCTGCGTCGATAATGATCCGCAGGCGCTGACCGCGACCCGTGATAATGCGCACAGGAACGGTGTCGAGGAAACCATCGAGTGCCTGGCGCCGGAGCAATTCAAGCCGCAACCGGCGGACGTTGTATTGGCGAATATCCTCGCCGGCCCGCTGGTGGAACTGGCGCCGCGCCTGGGCGCGACACTCAAACAGGGTGGTTCACTGGTACTCTCCGGGATTCTCGAAGGCCAGGCGGAAGAGGTCGAAAATGCCTATGCAGACACTTTCGGTGAATTTGAAAAGAAAGTCATGGATGGCTGGGTGCGGCTGACGGGAAGAAAATGAAAGACCAGGTAAAGATCAACCTCGGTTCGGGGCACTGGAAACTGGAAGATTGGGTCAACGTCGATATCGACTGCGAAAGCCAGCCGGATGTCTGTGCCAACCTGGCCGGTGGTCTGCCTTTTGCAAGTGGTGTCGCGCGCCTGATGCACAGCGAGGATTTCATCGATCAACTGGAACTTGAGCAGGCCGCCGGGTTTTTGCGTGAATGCCACCGTATCCTGGCCCCCGGCGGTGTGCTGCGTGTGCTGACGCCGGATATGCGCAAGCTGGCGCACTTGTACCTCAACGATCCGGAACAGCTCAAATCCCTCTGGAAACGTTTTGTCGGTTTACCGCTGTCACTTGAAACCACCGGGGAAATTTTCAATCTCGGTATGCGTTTTGCCGGGCACACTTTTCTGTATGACGAGGAAACCTTCAAAGCGCTCGCATCCCGCTGTGGTTTCGACGCCCGCAGGGTCGAATACCAGCACAGCGAAATGCCCGAATTGCGCGGGCTCGACCTGCGTTCACCCGAGAATGCGGTCTCGTTGTACTTCGACTGTTACCGAATACCCTGAAACAGATAATGTGACGAAGGTGCAAACACTTGCCTGGTCAAAACCAGGGTGCACAGTTTTCAGTTGAAGAGCTCAGCGGGACGGGTGGGATTCAGTGCCCATTTATCCGCCGAAGACAGGATTACGCCAGGGGCAATTTTCAGGAAGAAAATTGAGTGCTGACGGTACACGATGTACCGCCAGCGCGGTCCCGATCAGGCGGAATTCTGGCTGAGGGTAGCCCGCAGGGCCGGATAAGCCTGGGCAGTGAATCCCATCCGGCCTGCTGAGCGCACGGTCTCAATCGAAACCACGAAAATGTACACAACCTTGGTGGAATTGACGCCTAGTGCGTCGATTTCAAACCCAGGGTGGACAAAAGTTCCGCCGGTGTGGACCAGTCCCGGCCACAGACGAAACGCGGTAAATTCCAGCGATTACTTTGCGCTGTCACCAGGCCCGGTTCGGTTCCAATGGCGGCCATGCAACGGTGCTCACTGCCATGCAACGGGAAATATTCATTACGGATGTAGTCGCTGGATTCACCAAATGGGTAGGCGAAAAAACGCGGTCTGCGACCGGTTTTCTGCTCGATGAACTCAGCGGCCTGGACCACCTGCTGGTGACAGTGCTCCAGAGTGTTAACCTGCTCGAAACCGCCACGTGGGTAATGTTCTTCTTCCAGGTCCGGATGGTTGTGGTCCCAGCCATGATTGCCGATGGCCATCATCGGGTGTATATCGGCCTGACGCCACCAGTCGTCACTCATGTGGCTTGAACCAAACAGCGATTTGCTGTCGATCATGCGGCGCGCCTCGGGACTGGCGATCACGAAGCTGGTGGCATGCAAACCCGGTTGTGCAGACCGGCCCCGGCGACTGAGAAATTCTTCCATAACCTGCAATAAACCCGGTTGCACCCCGTGGCCGGGAAACTCCAGTGTACGTACGTCGAAATCGCAGCCATCGTCAAAAGTCAGGCTGATCAGCGGTGCTTCCGGAGAGGGTGAGTCACCGCTAAACACGGCTCTCTATCAACGTGGCCAGGGAAACAAACCGGCAACCGGCGGCGTGCAAAGCATCGAGGTCCGCAGCCAGCGCGACGTGGTCATTGTTGCTGGTTTCACTGCCGGCAATATTCTGGGAGTGATAGGCGAGTATGGCTGCTTTCAAGACGGATTACCTGGATTGTTAGGGTTCAGCTCTGCTGAGAAACTATATGACACTTTGTCAGGTGAGTTGGATAATATACCCTATCCGTCAGCCAGTCTTTGACAGACCGTTTAAAATCACTCGAGACATAGATTTCCAGGGGCCAAAAACATCCATGAGAGTCTGGAGAGAGATACGCAGACAGTCGGTCGATTTCATCGTCTACCTGGCTGTGCCACTGATGTCCGTGTTGTTGCCGGTCGCCTGGTCGCGGACTTTGCTTGCCCGTATTTCAAAGCTTAACTGGATATTGTCAGAGGAGGCTCACGGCGCCTTCCTGAATGCGGCTGATTTTGTTGATGTGGGTGATGAAAAAATTTGGAAGACACGCTGGAAGCGGGTTGAGATGCTCGATGCGCGCGATTTGTACCTGATGAATTTTGGTCGTACGGATGCGGTGCTCGGTGAAATTGAATGTGATACGCCGCTGGATGTTATAAGGGGAAGGTTCCTGGTTGGCATGCACTGGGGACCATCCATATCCATTTTGAAATTGTTGCAACTGGCCGGTCTCAACCCGGCCATTCCATTCCGCCAGCCGGAAAGGCAGATATTACGCATCAGGCCGTTTTATTATCTATTTGTCACCATGGCCGCCCGGTACATCGTTAAAACCATGGACGTTCCGAATGCGGCTGCCGGGGCGGGCAAGGTGCTGCGCTCAATGATGGGTCAGGCGGGTAGCGCCATTGTGGTCATGGATGCCCCACCGACGGAAGGCAGACAAACCCTGGATGCAACAGTGCTTGGCAAAACCGCGACTTTCGATGCTGGTTTCCCCGCCATTCTTGTAGATAAAAAAAAGGAATACGTCTTCTACGCCATGAGCTTGCAGACGGGTGATTCGCTTGGCAAAAAACTTGAACTGCACGGACCGTTCAGTGCAACAGACGCGCAGGAGTTTTTGCGGAATTATGCAAATTTTCTGAACCGTCACCTGTCTTCCGACCCGGCTCAATGGCGGATCTGGCACGCAGCCAAACAGTTTTGGAGGTAACCTCTAAAATTGCTTGGCACACCGGCCCTGATATGTATCCCAGGCTGGTTTCTCAAGAAGTTTTATCTACTCAAAAAGCAGGTTTTTCCGGTGAGTTCAGGCAAATTCGCCCAACAGTTTTGGCAGAGAGTCCAAATGACATTTGAATAGCAGTCCTGACTTGCTCAGATGCGACAGATTTGGAGTGCCCTTCATCCAATATATTGCGCAGGAGACTTAAACATCAAGTTCTATGCCTTTTTGGCGACAAACAGGACATTTGGACCAACGTAGCCCAATTTTCTTGAGGAATAGCAGCAAATGTATGAGTCGGTGAAGCCAGCTTGTAACATATTTTCCAACAACTCTGTGCCAAATGTCTGATAACAAAGAACACCGGAGGTGGATAAAGGATCACCATGATATTCTGGCTCGAGAAGGTGATTGATTTTTCCGTCTGGGCCGATGGTCGCGCGAATCAAGTTATGTTTAGTAAAAGTAAAAGGCACGCTCAATAATAGAATGCCTTTGGGTTTAAGAACCCTATAAAATTCATTCAGCGCGTTTTGATAATTTGGGACATGTTCTAAAACGTCAAAACTAAGTACTGAATGAAACGATTTATTCTCAAAAGAAAGTGCAGTTACATCCTGCATTTGAATTTTCTTGTTACCAACAAAAAACATTTCACCGGGAGAATAATCTGAACTGTATTCACTCCCACTCGTGTTTTGGTATCGACCAATCAAAAGGTTAAAAAGTGGTGTAACTGCTTCTGTGATGTAGACGACATTGTCTTCTCTTGGGGTGCAAATCTCCTCAAACAAATGAAAACAACTTCTCCAGCGATTGATAAGTGAGCAATACTTACAAGCTAAAGTTTCTCTCCAATTTACCCCCCCCCCCCGCGGGTGAAACAATGAAACTGGTTTCTTTTTTGCAAACGTAACAAAAGCCAGCCAAGTCTGACGAGTCGGTGTTCAATGGCTGTTCAGATTTCGCAACTCTTTCGAAGTAACCATTAATTTCTTCAGCTGATCTGGACACAAAATACTTAAAATCTGGCTTAGTACTTTGATATATTCCATTACTCACTGGCACGGTCTTTTTCCGGCGCGGCCTGGTAACGGGCAACCGAGTCGAGAATTTCCTGGCGGGCGGCTTCAATGCCTTCCCAGTCGCCGGTTCTTACCCATTTGTTGGGTTCGAGATCTTTATAGTGTTCAAAAAAGTGCTCGATCTGATCCAGCAGCATTTTGTCCAGGTCCGTATAGGTTTTGATATCCCGGTAAATGCCAGTGACCTCGGTGACAGGGACTGCGAGCACCTTTGAATCCTCACCGGCCTCGTCCTTCATCTGCAGGATCCCGATGGGCCGGCAGCGCACCACCGTGCCGGGCAACATCGGCAACGGCAGCACGACCAGAACATCGACCGGGTCACCATCACCACACAGTGTGTGCGGCACATAGCCGTAGTTGCAGGGGTAGTACATGGCGGTTTTAAGCATGCGGTCGACAAAAATGGCGCCCGATTCCTTGTCCACCTCGTACTTGATGGCCGGGCTGTTCATTGGCACTTCGATGATGACGTTGATGTCGTCGGGGACATTTCTTCCGGTAGGGACCCGTTGCAGGCTCATTTTCTAATCCTTGGCTGATGGTCTGTCATTATACGCAATCGGACGTGCCGTTGGACCGTCGCAGCAGCGGTCTGGTGAGTTATGTGGGCTAAATGTAATTTCCAACTTTGTTGTAAGCACTGTGGTGGTTTCGTTTGAGTCCGTGCGCTCAACAGGCCGGGTGGACTTCACTGCCCAGCCTTATCCGGCCCTGCGGGCTACCCTCAGCCAGGATTCCGCCTGATCGGGACCGCGCTGGCGGTACATCCCTGTACCGTCAGCTCTCGATTTTCTCCATGAAAATCGTCCCGGGCGAAATCCTGTCTTCGGCGGATAAATGGGCACTGAAGTCCACCCGGCCTGCTGAGCTCTTCAGCTGAAAGCTGCGCACCCTGGTTAAGACCCGGCAGGTGGTTGCTGGCTGGGCGAACTTTGAAGCGCCGAGTAGATGGACGGATTAGGGGCGATCGGGCAGGAAGCCCGATCGAGGCCGTTCAATACAGGATGTATTGTGAGGCCGGTCCCGTTAAGATCCGGCCGGCTGCGAGGGCAGTCCCGGATCTCGATCCGGGACCGCTGGCCAGTGAGCACAGACAGCAAGCACCTGCCGGGTCCTTGCACCTGCATCAGATTGTCTGTTTCCCGGTGTTACAAGACCCTGGTGTATACATCGTTGCTGGAATTGACGAGTTAAGTTCGCCGTCCTCGTTTCAAAGCCGGACATAAGCAACTACAATATCCGACCCGCTTTCAAAGGTACTAACTGGATGTGTCCGGCAACAACTGAAAAAAATAAAACACGTGGTTACGTTATCGCGATTGGCGGCGCCGAAGCGAAGCACAAGGACCCGGTTATTCTCGAGCGTTTTGTCAAGCTGTGCGGCGCTGAAAACGCCCGCATACTGGTCATCCCAACCGCTTCCGAGCTGGATGAAACCGGACCCCTGTACCAGGACCTGTTTGAGGAACTGGGTGCAAAGGCAATGTGCATCCCGATTGAAAACCGTGAAGATTGCTACGAGAAAGAAACCATCGAGGTGATGGAAAGGGCGACCGGAATTTTTATCACCGGCGGCAACCAGTTGCGTTTGAGCACGATTCTGGGCGGGACGCCGGTGGCGCGCGCGATACGCAGGCTCAATGCCGACGGAGTGCACATGGCGGGTACGTCCGCCGGGGCGGCGATTATCTCCGAACACATGATAGCCGGTGGCCGTGGCGGACCTTCGCCGCGCGAAAGCGGTGTGGTGCTCGCTCCCGGACTTGGACTGACCAACCGCGCCATCATCGACCAGCATTTTAACCGCCGTGGCCGTATGGGCAGGCTGCTCGCGGCCCTGTCCTTCAACCCGTTTGTCTGCGGCCTGGGTATCGATGAGAACACGGCGGCGTTTGTCGCGCCGGACGGGGTCATGGAAGTGGTTGGCCACGGTACCGTGACGGTGATCGATCCGTCGGGATTGACGCATTCATCGATGAGTTATGTAAGCAAGGCCGAGTCGGTCACGCTGATCGGGCTGAAACTGCATGTCCTGGCCAACGGTTCCAGTTTCAACCTCGAGACCCGCGAAGCAAAACTGTAAGCGTGAACTGAAAGGCATCCCGATCGCGCTACAAAATGCGCTACGAATATCGCATGATATGGGTATAGAAAAACCGTTGATCCGGCAGCGCCGGATTTGCACTGACATTTTACTGAAGGTTCTGTTATGAAAATTCTCTCCACGAATGTGTATGTCGGCCCCAGTCTGTATGCTCATTTTCCGGTCATACGTCACCACGTTGACCTTGGTATCCTTGAGGAGTGGCCGTCAGTACGGCTTGGCGAGGACTTCATCGGTGCACTGATCAAGGCCCTACCCGGCCTGCACAATCACGGTTGTTCCTATGGCGAACCGGGCGGGTTCATACGTCGCATGCGCGAGGAAGAAGGCACCTGGATGGCGCATATCTGGGAACATGCCGCGCTGGAACTGCAAAACGAAGCGGGTTCATCTGTTTCATTCGGCCGCACACGCAGTTCCGGAACACCCGGCCAGTACAACATGGTGTTCCAGTACAAACAGCGTGACGTGGGATTAGAGGCCGCCCGCATCGCCCTGCAGCTTTTACTGAGTCTTTTGCCCGAAGACCTTAAACAGGCGCTTGCCCCTGAAATCGACAAGGATTTCGTCTTCGACGAAGAACGCAATGAATTCATCCTGTTTGCGCAGCGCAAGGAACTGGGTCCGAGTACTGCATCGCTGGTGAATGCTGCCGAAGAACGGGAGATTCCCTATCTGAGGCTCAACAAGTATTCACTTGTCCAGTTTGGTCACGGCGCCTATCAGCAGCGCATCCAGGCCACCATCACCAGCAAGACGCCACATATCGCGGTGGAAATTTCCAGTGACAAGGAAGACACCCACAACCTGTTGCGTGACCTGGGTCTGCCGGTGCCTACACAAAAAATGGTTTATAACCCGCGCGAGGCTGTGCGTGCCGCGCACAGTATTGGTATGCCGGTCGTGCTCAAGCCCCTGAATGCCAATCACGGCCGCGGTGTTTCGATCAACCTGACCAGCGACGAACAGGTTGAAAGCGCCTTCGCGTTCGCCCGTGAGCAGGGCACCAGCAAGGCGGTACTGGTCGAGAGTTATATCGAGGGCTTCGATCACCGCATGCTGGTGGTCAACAACGAACTGGTGGCGGTCGCCAAGCGCGTGCCGGGTCACGTGAAGGGCGATGGCAAAAGCACCGTCAGGCAACTGGTCGACAAGGTCAATGAAGACCCGCGTCGTGGTATCGGCCACGAAAAGGTGCTGACACGGCTCGAACTGGACCGGCCTGCAATGGAATTGCTGGCTTTGGCCGGTTTCGATGCAGATACGGTTTTACCCGCCGGTGAGATCTTTTTCTTACGCAACACCGCCAATCTTTCAACCGGTGGAACCGCGATCGACCTGACCGACATGGTGCATCCCGACAACCGCGAAATGGCTGAGCGGGCGATCCGGGCCGTCGGTCTGGATGTCGGCGGGGTGGACTTTCTGACCCAGGATATTACCCAGTCATACAAGGAAATCGGCGGTGCGATCGTCGAAGTCAACGCCGCGCCCGGGTTCAGAATGCACGTTGCACCGTCCGAGGGCAAACCACGCGATGTGGCCGGTAAAGTGATGGACATGCTGTTTCCGCCGGGCTCGCCGACCCGTATTCCGGTGGCCAGTATTACCGGCACCAACGGCAAGACCACGACATCAAGGATGCTGGCGCACATCCTGAAAACGGCCGGCCACACCGTCGGCATGACATCGACGGATGGCGTGTATATCGATGGCCGCCTGACCGTAAAAGGCGATATGACCGGACCGACTTCTGCGCACATTGTCCTGCGTGACCCGACCGTCGATATCGCCGTACTGGAAACCGCGCGTGGTGGCTTGCTGCGTTCCGGCCTGGGTTATCGCCGCTGTGATGTGTCCGCCTGCCTGAATGTCGCCTCGGATCATCTCGGTCTCAAGGGCGTCGAGACGCTGGAGCAACTCGCGGAAGTCAAACGTATCGTCATCGAGGTTGCCCGTGACACCGCGGTGCTCAACGCCGACGACCAGTTGTGCCTGAACATGGCCGATTACACGCAGGCCGAACACGTCTGTTACATCACCATGAACCCGGCCCATGCACTGGTCAAAGAACATATACGCGCCGGCGGCAGGGCAGTGGTGCTGGAGCAGGGTTTTAACGGCGACATGATCACCCTGTACGACAAGGGCACGCATTTCCAGATCGTCTGGACCCACCAGATTCCGGCGACGATGGACGGAAAAGCCACGCATAACGTACAGAATGCAATGTTTGCAACAGCCCTGGCCTATTCGCTGCACAAGTCCCTGGACGATATCCGCCACGGTCTGCGCACTTTTGGTTCGACGATCTTCCAGGCGCCCGGACGCATGAATGTATTTGACGAACACCCGTTCCGCGTGATCCTCGATTACGGGCACAATGCCGCGGCCATCCACAGTATCTGCCAGTTGGTCAGCCGTCTTGAAGTACGCGGCCGGCGTATTTGCGTGCTGGCCGCACCAGGTGACCGCCGTGATGAGGATATCCGCGCCATTGCCAACGAGGCCAGCGGGCATTTCGATCATTATATTTGCCGCGCCGATGACAGCCGCCGCGGACGCCGTGATGCCGAGGTGCCGGAGATGCTGCGTGATCAACTGTTGGCAAAAGGTGTTGCAGCCAGCGCCATCGAGGTCATACCGGACGAGGTACTTGCAGTTGCCGCCGCGCTGGACATGGCCAAGGAAGGTGACCTTCTCATGTTGTTTGTCGATCACGTCAGGCGTTGCTGGAACCAGGTGATTCACTACGAAGGCCATAGCGCCGAGGTGACCGTTTCCGACAAGGTCAAGCCCATCCAGAGTTTTGTAGAGACGGATCCGGATGCCTTTCAGCTGGACTCGGGGGTGCGTCTCGTCAGGGATGAACGTGGTGTGCGCGTGGCCCGGGAAGAAGAAAGCGATTAGCCGCCGGCTTCCGGGCTCATGAAAATCGAGTTGCTTGACAGTCGCCGCCTGACTGGACCCAACCTGTTCTGGGATCGTCCGGGGGCGATCATCGATGTTGCCATCGATGGCATTCCCGCCGACCGGCTGGTTTCGGCCTGGTCAAACGAGGTGGGGGTCCTGATGGAAGCGGTCGGCTGGTCTCCCGAACTTATCCGATCAAGGGTATTTGACGGTGGCGTCAGCCTCGTTATCAATGCCCCGATCGACGTGTTGTACGCCGCCTGCGAAGTCAATGAAGCCGCTTTCAACAGGGCGGCCGCCATCCTCAATGGTGAACCGCCGGGCGACCTGCACGATGTCATTTTGACCCTCGGCGGGCTTGTTGCCAATGAAGCAAAACCGGCCCTGCTGGCCATGCAGGCTGCCGCTGCGAGCCACCACGCGCCCTTTCTTTGGGACGATGACGAAGTATCGGTTGGTTATGGCAAGACGGCCATCACCTGGCCGACCGGCCAGGTGCCAGGTCCGGACAGTTTGGACTGGACAAACATACGCGCGGTGCCGCTCGGTATCGTCACCGGCACCAACGGCAAATCCACCAGTGTCAGGCTCGCGGCGGAAATCCTCGCCGCTGCGGGTCTGCGCGCCGGTATCACATCGACCGATTACATACGTGTCGGCGATGAAGTACTTGACCGTGGTGACTATTCGGGCCCGGGTGGCGCGCGCAGGCTGCTGAGGCATCCACAAGCTGACGTCGTTGTGCTGGAGGTGGCCCGCGGCGGGCTATTGCGCCGTGGTATCGGCGTGGAGCACGCCGATGCCGCACTGATCACGAATATAGCCGTCGACCACATGGGTGAATACGGTATCAACAGCGTGGCGGAAATGGCCGAGGCCAAGTTTATCGTGCGGCGTGCATTGCGCGCCGGTGCGCCGCTCATACTCAACGCCGATGATCCGGAAAGTGTCAGGATGGCGGCAACGCTTGAGCAGGAGATTACCTGGTTTGGGCTGGATGGCAGTCAGGCGGTATTGCGCAAACACCTCGAAACAGGGGGAAAGGCGGCTTACCTGGAGGCTGGCTGGCTGGTACTGGCCGCGGGCGGCAATGCCAGCAAGATCGTCAGGGTTGAAGACGTCCCCATCACCTTTGGCGGCGCGGCAAGATACAACATCCGCAACGCACTCGGCGCCATGCTCCTGTGTTCCGTACTGGAGGCGCCCGATGAGGCCCTGGCAACGGGACTGAAGGCTTTCAGTGGTGACGCCGGCGTCAACCCCGGGCGCGGCAATCTCTTCGAAAAAAACGGTATCCGCATTTTTATCGATTTCGCGCATAATGAACACGGTCTCAAGGCCATCGCCGATACCGTCCGGGCTTTCGGGGCAAAGCGGAATTTCGTGCTGATGGGTCAGGCCGGTGACCGTAGCGACAGGGAAATTGCCGCTTTCGTGAACGCGGCCTGCGAACTGCAGCCCGCCAGGCTGCTGGTCTGCGATCTGCCGGGTTACGAGCGTGGCCGCGAGAGTGGGGCGGTGGCGGAATTGATCAGGCGGCTTGCCCTCGACTACGGTCTGGCGCAGGATTCGGTAAAAATGTTCAATAACCCGGTCGAGGGTGTCAGGGACGCATTGAATAGCGCCCGCAAGGGTGACTGCCTGGTGCTGCTCGCGCTGACACAGCGTGATCAGATACTCGCAATGGTGCGGGACTTTGTTGCGGGTTAAATTGTCCTATCCTGGTTAAAATGATTTTGGATTTCTGATGGCAAAGCTATATTTCAATTATTCTTCCATGAATGCCGGCAAGACCACGGTGTTGCTGCAATCGGCACACAATTACCGCGAACGTGGCATGACACCGTTGTTGTTCACGCCAAAACTGGACGACCGCTACGGCGAGGGCTGGATCAAGTCACGCATCGGTCTGCAGGCCAGGGCGACGATATTCACGGCGGAAGAAGACCTGTTCGAGATAACCCGGTCACAACTTGGGGACCACAACATCCATTGTGTACTGGTCGATGAGGCACAGTTCCTGACCCGCGACCAGGTCTACCAGTTAAGCGAAGTCGTGGATCGCCTGAACATCCCGGTGTTGTGTTTTGGTTTACGCACCGACTTCCAGGGTGAGCTGTTTGAAGGCAGCAAGTACCTGCTGGCGTGGGCCGACCAGCTGACTGAAATCAAGACCATCTGCCATACCGGCCGAAAAGCCAACATGGTGGTGCGCGTCGATGACGAGGGTTATGCTTTGAAGGAAGGTGCGCAGATCGAGATCGGCGGCAACGAACGCTATGTTTCAGTCAGCCGCGCTGAGTTCAAGAAAGTATTTATCGGCGGTCAGCGTATCAAGTTCATAGAGCCGGTTGGCAGCGAAAGCGATACTGAAAATAAGTCTGAAGATGAACAGGACGGCGACAGGCTGCTATAGTCAGGATATGCAGTCACCATTCGGGTGACGGGAGGATCATGATGCGCTGGTTATTTTTTTTGATACTGGTCATTGCCGCGCTGTGGTACATCCGCGGCATCGAAGAGGTCAAACCGCCGCCCATCGAAGAGGGCATTATCGGCGGTCCTGTCAAAGCCCTGCACAAGGCGCAAGGTTTCGAAAAAACCTACCTGGATGAGACCAAGGAACACCAGAAGCAACTGGAAGAGCAGTTGGAGAAAGATTCCGGGGGCTAGTCACGCCGGGATATTTAACTGAGCGGGCGTATTACCCGGCGGCTTAACGGCTAAAGCCCGGCCGTTAATCAATTCAAAAATCCCCGCAAGAAACCGGTCATCGATGACGTGTCGTGATCGGCTCCATGCAATTTGAAAATTATCTGCTAGACTTATTAATGATGCTGATTAGATGCCTTAATCTGATTGGCGTGCAGTTGGACTTAATCACACACTAAGGAAGGTGTAATCATGGCAAATAAACTCGATATAAAACCCGCAGCAGTAAATTTCCGCACCAAGCGTAATGTTATCAGGGTGAGTGTGCCCGCGAAGGCCTACTACGACCTTGGCAGCATTCAGGGCATTCAAAAAGATATCCTCGGCCAACTCGGCTGTCTGGCTTGTTGTTCAGGCTGGGATATTCGTTTTGATATGCAGCGAAATTTCGTTATCGACCGATAACAGCAGTCGTTTACTCAAAACTCGGAGAGCACCTTGAATGCACTGGGTGTTGGGATCATTTTCTTCCCCGGCCTGGAGACAATTCTCGAAGCCGGGGAAGACTTGATCGACGTCGTTGAATTTGAACCGGCCACGATTTGGTATAAACGGGGTAATGGCCAATTTCATGTCAATCAAAAAGCCCTGGATTTTTTCGCAGGTCTGCCGTTTCATAAACTGATCCACGGGGTCGGATTCCCCGTTGGCGGCACCATTCCGCCGGTTGAGCATTCGTTCAGGGCCTTCAGGGAAACTGTCCGCAAACTTCAGCCCGAATTTGTCAGCGAGCATCTCAGCTTCAACAAGGTCCGCCTCGGAGAAACGCTCGCAGATACCGGGTTTTTATTGCCGCCCCTGCAGTCCCGGGAGGGTGTCGAACAGTCGGTTGCAAATATTTTACTGTTCAAACGGCAAGTGAATTTACCCTTCGCTTTCGAAACGCCGGCCAATTACCTGAAGCCTGTTCAGGGTGAGATGAGTGACGGTGAGTTTTTTGCACAGATAGCGGAGCGGGCCGACTGCGGCATATTGCTCGACCTGCATAATCTGTGGTGTAACCAGCTCAATGGGCGGCAGAAGTTGATGGATGTCGTAGACAGCCTGCCGCTCGACAGGGTTTGGGAAGTGCATCTTGCCGGCGGTGACTGGCTGGATGGTTACTGGCTCGATGGCCACAGTGACCTTATCCCTGAGCCACTCAGGGAAATCGCTTGCGAAGTCATACCGCGTCTGAGAAACCTCAAGGCTTTCAATTTTGAAATCATGCCCGAATACCTGCAGGCCAAACAACTCTCCGTCGACGACATCCTCGCTGATCTGGCATTCATGAAAGAATTATGGTGTGCGCCAAAAAGCAAGCCTTACAAGAGAGATCAAATACAATCCTGGCCCCCTGCTTATACGTCGTTTACCCCGGCACAATGGGAAGAAGCGCTCATGCTGTCGATCATGGGCAATGCTGAGAAAGATCGTACGCACCCATTGTCCGGCGATCACGGCGTGGTGATATATCAAAAACTGGTTGAGAAAATTCGTGCCGGGATGTTCGCGTCGACCTTGCCCCTGACATTCCGATATCTCCTCTTGACCATCGGTGAAGAAAAAACCATGACCACTGCCCGGGCGTTCTGGAGAAAGACCACGCCGAATCTGTTTTCATCCGAGGAAGCCATGAAACTGGCAGACTTCATGCAGACGCAACGCCTCGATATCCCTTATCTGGACGAGGTAATGAAATACGAACTGGCCAATCACAAGGCCCAGATCGAAAACCGGCCGCAGACGATCACGCTCGACTTCAATCCCGATTCAATGTTTCCGATGCTGGGTCAGGGCCGGCTGCCGGACAATATTGAGCAGGGCAGTTACGAGGTTAACATCACCGTATAGAGATCGATGCATTGGACGCTCGAGAAAGTCCTGCAACCATTCGCCTGAACGTCATCTGACTACGATCCCTGGTTCAGAGCCTGTAACAGATCAGCGGCAATCTCTTCCGCATCCTCGATACCTACCGACAATCTGAGCAGGTTCGGCGTGATGCCAAACCGCTGTCTCTCGTGTTCGGATACTTTCTGATGCGAGGTCGCCACCGGTTGGCAAATGGTGGTCTCTACGCCACCGAGACTGATGGCGCAGATCACCAGTTCAAGACGGCGCAGATAGCCGACCGGATCGATATCGTCGGCGAGTTCAAATGAAAGCATGCCGCCAAAACCCTTCATCTGGCGGGCTGCAACCTCGTGGCGCGGATGGCTGGCAAGACCCGGGTAGTAAACACGCTTGATACGTGTGTCAGCGTCAAGCAGTGCGGCGATGATCCCCGCATTGTCGCTTTGACGGACAACCCGTAGCTCAAGCGTTTTGAGGCTGCGTTCCAGCAAGTAACAATCCTGTGCGTTAAGACAACCACCGTAGGCAACGGCGTGATGACGGATCTTTGCGATCAGCGCCGCTGGACCGTTGACGGTGCCGCAGCACAGGTCGCTGTGGCCGCCGAGATACTTGGTGCCGCTGTGCATGACCAGGTCAAAGCCCAACTCGAGCGGGTTTTGCAGGATCGGCGAGGCAAACGTGTTATCGATGACGGTGATAATGCCGCGTGTTTTTGCAAAGGCCGCGAGCGGCGCCAGGTCGACGATGGTGAGCAGCGGATTGCTGGGTGATTCCACGTATATCATGCGTGTATCCAGGCAGCATGCCGCCTTGATCGAATCAACGTCGGCTGCCGCAAAGCAATAGCTGATGCCAAAACGTTCCAGTTCGTTGACGATCAGGGCATGGGTACCACCGTACAAACCCTCGGTCAGAACGACGTGGTCCCCGCCGGCCAGCAAGCCGAACAGGATGGAGGAAATAGCCGCCATCCCCGAACTGGTGACCAGCCCCGCTTCGGTACATTCGAGCGCGCTCATTTTTTCAGCCACCACGTCATGGTTCAGGGTGTTGAAATAACGCGGGTAACGGACCTCGGAGTCGTCCAGGTATTCGATCGCGCTGGAAGCGAGCAACGGGGTATTCAATCCCCCCATGTTTTTATCGCGGCGACTGCCGGCGCGTACGGATTGTGTGGATTTTTTCAAAGTTTTTCCCGGTCCGGTTGTGGTTCCCCGGCATCATATCCCCAAGTGGACCCGTTGTATATTTTGTCTATTGACCACCGTGCGGGAGAGGTGTCCTGTGCGGAATATTTCCTGAAAGGCAGTGCCTGGAAAGCCTGCGCGCCGGATGCAGCACTTTTGTTGGACCGGTCTTCGATATCCATGGGAGAGTTCAAAAAAAACCCGCCTCGGAGGCGGGTTTTTTCGATGTTCCGGGAAATTATCTCTTGCGCCGGCTTTGCAATCTTAGTCCACCGACCAACGCCAACAAACCAGCCATGCCAAAAAGCGCCCAAAGAGGTATTGGCACGCCCTCTTCGCCTTGATATGAACCGATTCCCTTGAGGGCAAAGGTTGCATTGTCATACAAGCGGCCAGACGGTAGATAGTTGGATGCAACGGTTGAGAAACCCCACTGCAGGATTTTCCCGTCAGCACTTGCGTCAAGAATTATATCCAAAGATTTATTTCCCTCAGACACGGTCGAGACGGTTAAAAACACGTCCGTGTTGTAATTATTATTGGGGTCCAGCACTTTGATAAAACCATAAGTGTTGACATCGGTACCCAGTGGGTTGGGTGCCTGGGTGCTAAACCTGAAGGTATACGTTCCGACATCCGCAGCACTGAAAACCCTTTCCTGAAACACACTCGTTTCTATACAGGCGCCGTTGTTCTGGTCGGCATTATCGTAATCGCTGAATACATTCAATGCCTGGCCGGTAGCTCCGGCCGAAATATTGGAAAAACCAGTATCCTTGTTTGGGGCAGGGTATGGGCCATATCCATACCAGTACTGGGAGCACCCGGGGAAATCGCCAAAAACATTGGCAAAAATAAGCCAACCGCCACCAATATCGCCCTGGTTACCTGGTCCGACATACAGGTCATACGACTCAAAATTATCACTGAAATTAATCGCGGCAAATGCTGAGCTGCTCAATAATGCAGCCATCGCGAATGTCACAACTATTTTTGCCAATTGTTTCATTTTAATTTCCTCTTCTATTTAAACCCCGGAAAATATTGCAGAAGCTTGACTAAACCCGCGACATTTTAAGCCCGTGGCTATTTGCGTAACTGGAAAAATCGGCAAAGTGGACTTTTTACAAGTCGAAGTGGCAAACCGGAGGGATCATTTTTGGCAACTGGGACAATAGTAACTGGATCGTTGACCAATCACTTTTTGCCGGATGACAGCGCCACACTGAAAGCAGTCTTTACCGGCGCGGTCGTAGACCAGCAATTCCTGGGCGAAATAGCCCGGTGCACCGTTTGAATTGACAAAATCCCGCAGGGTCGTTCCACCCCGCCTGATGGCGTGGTCCAGGACATCGCGGATCGCGGCTACCAGGCCTTCATAGCGTTGCATGGAAACCCTGCCAGCGGCGCGTTGCGGGTGAATACCAGCCATGAACAATGATTCTGATGCGTAGATATTGCCTACCCCCACGACGATGTGACCGTTCATGATAAAGTTTTTGATCGTCAGGCTTCGATCACGGGAACGCTGGTATAAATAATCTGCGGTGAACGCTGCGGACAGGGGCTCCGGACCTAAATCACGCAATAATTCGTGCGATTCCATGTCGGCATCCACCCACAAAAATGCACCAAAACGACGCGGGTCGTTAAAACGCAGACACACGCCATTTTCCAGCACGACATCAATATGATCATGTTTTTGCGGGCTCAGCGGGTTTTCCAGAATGCGCAGTGAGCCGGACATACCCAGGTGAATGATCAGGCCACCTTGCTCCAGCCTGATTAAAAGGTATTTGCCACGTCTCTCCAGGCTGATGCAATGCTGCCCCTCGGCCTTGCTGACCTGCGCGGGCACCGGCCAGCGCAATCTCGGGTCGCGCACGATGACGCGGCTGATACGCTGATTCAAAAGATGCGGTGCTATACCCCTGAGGGTCGTTTCGACTTCTGGCAATTCAGGCATTTTTTTCTGAAGCAACCTGTGAGTTAGCAGCATTGTAAACCAGCTGGTGTTAGCATTTGACCCCATGAAAAATATTACGCTGGTTGGTATTGATACGGGCGGTACTTTTACCGATATCGTGGTGCTTGAGCATGGCGCAAAAGCCGGCGTGATACGTCATTGCAAAGTACTTTCCGATCCCGCTGATCCATCCGGCCCCATTTTTGAAGGCTTGAGACGGATGGGGCTGGAGAGCGAACAGATACAGATAATTCATGGCACCACCGTGGGCACCAATGCAGTGTTGGAAGGCAAGGGGGCGCGTGTGGCATATGTGACCAGCCGGGGTTTTGCCGATGTGCTGACGCTTGGCCGCCAGGAGCGTGAACAGGTGTATCAGCTCAAGCAGCCCGAAACCACGCCGCCGGTATCGAGGGACCTGTGCCTGGAGGTTTCCACACGCATCGCCGCAGATGGCAGTTTGCTTGATGAGAGCAGCGACGAGGAACTGGCGCAACTCCGGGCCAGCCTGGAAAAACTTGATGTTGAGTCCGTTGCCATCAACCTGTTGTTTTCCTTTTTAAGACCACAACAGGAGCAGCGTATCGCCGAGGCGTTCGGTGATGCATGGTTCGTGTCCCGGTCCAGCCAGGTTCTGCCCGAGGTACGCGAATACGAAAGGGGTATGGCGACCTGGCTGAACGCCAGTGTCGGGCCGGTTATTTCCCGCTATTTGAAGCGGCTTCAGCGCCGTTTGCCGCGTGCTGGCATTGCCGTGATGCAGAGTGCCGGCACCACCATCGCGGCGGATCAGGCAGCCGACCAGGCGGTTCGTCTGCTGTTGTCCGGTCCAGCCGGTGGTCTGGCAGCCGCGCGCAGCATCGCCGTACAAACGGGCAACCCGAGGCTGATGAGTTTTGACATGGGCGGTACTTCCACCGACGTCGCCCTGATGAATGGCGAAATCCCGTTGACCAGTCATTCCCGGATTGGTTCGTGGCCGCTTTCGATTCCGTCGGTGGATATACACACCATCGGCGCCGGCGGCGGTTCGATCGCCAGGGTCGACAGAGCGGGTATGCTGCTGGTTGGCCCGGAATCCGCGGGTGCGAACCCGGGGCCTGCCTGTTATGGACAGGGAGGCACGCAGGCGACGGTCACCGATGCCAACCTGTTACTTGGCCGGATTCCCGCGAACACGCTTCTGGGCGGGTATCTGCCACTGAATATCGATGCCGCGGAAAAGGCGGTCACGGAAATGGCTGAGAAAATGGGTTGCGATGTCATGGCCGCCGCTTCCGGTATCGTACGCCTGGCCAACGAGCACATGGCGCGGGCACTGAGGGTGATCTCGGTTGAACGTGGTTATGATCCCGCCGAGTATGCTTTGCTTTGTTTCGGCGGCGCCGGTGGTCTGCATGCCTGCGACCTGGCTGAACTGCTGAATATGAAAAGGATCATCATTCCCGCACGGGCGGGTGTGTTCTCGGCCATGGGTATGCTGGTCAGTGAACCCGGTCGTGAAATGTCACAGGCGGTTCTAAAGCCCCTGGCTGAGCTGACCGACGGCGACATCAGACAAGGTTTTGGTGTGCTTGAAAAAGAAGCGTTGGCCCAGTTGAAAAACGAGGGTTGCGAGCCGCAAAGTATCACGTTCAGACATCAGCTTGAACTCCGCTACAAGGGTCAGAGCGCGACCATTCCGATCGCCTGGACCGACGGTGGTGCCCACGAAGCAATTTTTCACGAAGCGCACCGCAAGGCCAGTGGTCTGCGTCTGGCGCATCCAGTGGAACTGGTCAATTTACGCCTTGGCGCACGTGCGCCGGCCGTATTGCAATCGATCGATATTCGCGATCAGGACGGCACCGGCGACAAAGCAGAAATGACCGGAGCAACTGGCAATTTGCCGGTGTGGAATCGCTCGGGGTTGCAGTGCTCAGAGCCGATGCAAGGCCCTTGTATTTTGACCGAGTCCGTTTCAACGACCTGGATCAAGCCGGGCTGGACGGTGGAAGCGGACCAATGGGGGAACCTGCTCGTACATCAGCAGGCTGATGCAGACGGGTAAGGACTTGGCGGTATCTTCATCTGCTGAGCATGGGGGAGGTCCATAGAAGTATAAAAACCAGGCTCAACCGGCTGGCGGATTTCCTCGCTGCCTTACTGGGCAGTTGATTGATTTACCCAAAAGCGGGGACGCCTGGCCACGCTCCCTGTTATCGCAATAAAAGCACCTTTTCACCGATTTGACATTGCGGTGTGGACTCCACCCGCCAACAATGCCGTCTGGTAGTGCCGGCACAGGGTCAGGATGAGCAACTCACCACATTACAAAACAGCCATTGAAGATCGCATATCGCTTCCGCACAAGCTGATTTACGGATTTGGAGCGTTTGTCAACAACCTGCTGGCAGCGGCGATCGGCGGCATGGTGATCGTGCTCAATCTTGGCCTGGGAATGAATCCCGCGCTGGTTGGACTGGTGAGCGCATTACCCAGGCTGACCGACGCGTTCACCGATCCCCTGATGGGTTACATCTCGGATCAGACCAGGTCGAAATGGGGCCGGCGCAGACCCTACATATTCGTAGGTGCGATTGCTGCGGGTATTATTTTTACCTTGCTATGGCAATTGCCTGAAGGCAAGAGCGAAAATTTCTATTTCTGGTTTTTCCTGGTCGGCTCCGTCATTTTTTATCTTGCTTACACCGTGTTCGCAACACCGTGGGTGGCATTGGGATATGAACTGACGCCGGATTATCATGAACGCACGCGCCTGATGGGTGTGCAGAACTTCATGGGTCAGTTGGCGTATTTGCTGTCACCGTGGTTTCTATGGTTCATGGCGCTGGAGCCACTCCATGACAGTCTCGTCGATGGTGCGCGATGGTTGGCATTGCTCATTGGCATCGCAGCGATTGGTATCGGCATTCTGCCTGCCATATTTCTGAAAGAACGTTTTAAACAATCCGTGGTTGATGGTGAATTTGATAGCCTGGCTGAATCTTCGGATATTGCCAAAACGGTATCGGGCCGTTTCCTCGAAACCATGAACAGCTTTTTCAAAGGTTTCGTCACGACCCTGAAGTTTCGCCCATTCCTGAAATTGTGCGCGGCCACATTCCTGGTGTTCAACGGCTTCATGATGGTGGCCTCTTTCCAGTATTACGTGATTATTTATTATGTATTCGGCGGGGATCAGTCACAGGGGGCACTGTACGCGGGATGGTCGGGCACCGTGTCTGCAATATCCACGTTTTGCGTCATTTTCATCGTCACCCGGATGTCGACGAGGATTGGCAAACGCCGTGCATTTTTTGTCAGTACCGCGATCTCCATTGTCGGATATGGTCTGAAGTGGTTCTGTTACAGACCCGATATGCCACTGTTGCTGCTCCTTCCTGCGCCGTTGATCGCCTTTGGCCTCGGCGGTCTCTTTACCCTCATGGGGTCGATGATTGCGGACGTTTGCGATCTTGATGAACTGCAGACCGGTGAGCGTCGTGAGGGCATGTTTGGTTCGATTTACTGGTGGGTCGTCAAGCTCGGCATGGCGGCAGCGCTCGCGGTCGGTGGCTTTTTGCTCAATGCCACGGGTTTCGAGGTCGCGTTGGGTGGCGATCAGGCCGCGCGAACCATCATCCTGATGCGTATTTGCGACATGGGCGTACCGATTATCACCTCCGCAATAGCGATCTGGGCCATCGTGTCCTATACCCTGACCGAGGAAAAAGCTCACGAGGTACGCCAGGAACTTGAGCGCCGTCGCGGGAAAATTGCGGTTGTCGACTAAACTGGCTGAGTAGGCTATTTGTCAGCCACAGGGAATCACCGATTCCGCTGGGGGGTTCGTCAACAGACGCACGTCGGCGAAGCTCATCTTGAAGGAACCCTTGGTTGCAACCACCAGCGGCGCCACGATGTGAGCGAGGTTCGCTCCGGCCTCCTTGAAACAGTTGAGTTTGAAGCTGACGCGAAACCACTGGTCCTTTGGAACGGTCTTGAACAGGTTGGTCATATTCAGGCTGCCTGCACACGGGTAACCGCAATCCATTATTAAATCGACCGACTTTTTCGGTGCTTTGTCGATACGTACTATCATGCTCAAAGCACCGCCCTGTGCTGCCAAAGCGGTTAAATCCCAGGGCTGGAATTCCTGCCAGTAAACCTGGCCCAGACCGCCTTTCCATTCGGCCTGGTAAGCATCCATATTTTTCATGTAGCCGGTGGTCTTTACAGACACTATATTGCTCTTATATGACTTGGTTTCAGGGCCTTCGATTGGAATCATCCAGTTGGTGCTGCTGCCCAGGTACATGCGCCAGGGCGACACGTTGTCGCCATCAAAAATTACCACTTCTGATGATCCATCCTCCGGGTTTACGGCTGTATCAGGCGCAAGCTGCTGGGCTTCTTCCGGGGTCGCAGCGGCGTAGGATGAATGCATTCCACCCATTACCAGGCAGATGACCCAGGCGGTTGCACGCAAGGGTGCCACAAGACGATTCTGATATTTCATTTATATCTCCTGTATACCTGACTTAAATAAGTTAACCCGTGCCCCAGTGGAAACAACGGGGTAAAGTCCTTGCCGTTTGAGCGTGATCCAGAATTGTCACTTTTGGGCCAGGAAAAGGATAACCTGCCCTGGAAATCGAAGTCTCCAAAAAGGACATCGGCAACACCCCGGCCCTCGGATCCGGGCAGCCAGGCCGCGACAAATGCGGCGGATTGTTCCAGTTCTTCCCCAACTACCAAGGGTCTGCCCGATACCAGGATGGTGACCACCGGTATACCCTTAGCGGCGATTGTGTTGATGGTGCGCAAATCCTCGGGGTGTAGTTTCGCCAGCGCCAGGGTATTGCCGTAAGGTCTCAACACATTCATGCTGCCCTTTATCTGGGAACCGGCTTCGACGATCAGGTGTTCGCCGCTGCGGATATCGCCGAGACCTTCGGCATAGGGTGACTCGCCGATGACGACGATCGCAACGTCATGTCGATCCGGGTCAGCGTCAGCCCCCCCGGGGTCTGTGCTTAATTCGGCTGAAGCAGCTAATGCGCGAATACCTTGCCAGATCGATGTACCGCCTTCGATGTACTCGTTGCCACAGCTACCCTGCAAGCTGACACTGAATCCGCCGCATTGGTGACCAAGGTTGTGTGCGCTTCTGCCGGCGACCAGGATGCGGGCATTTTTATCCAGTGGCAGGATGGACCCTTCATTTTTCAACAAGACCAGGGACTTGACGTACCGCTTCACGCGCAACCTGCCGGTGTTCGCGGGAACCGAAACTCACATGGTTTGACCAGAAGCGTTGGGACGGGCGTGGCTTGTCAAATAAGCCGTAGGCAAATTTCACCGACAAAATGCGTCGAACGGCATCATCTATCCTCTGCAGGGGGATGCTTCCGCGTTGAACGTGCCGCCTGGTGTGATCAATAAACTCTTTCCACTTCTCCGAAACCATGAACATATCAATCCCGGCGTTCACCGCGAGCGCAACCGCCTCGAAATAATCCTCGGAAAGATAATCGATTCCATCCCAGTCAGAAATGACAAAACCATCGAACTTCATGTCTCTTTTCAGCACATCCGTGAGCAGGTATTTATGCCCATGACACTTGTCGCCGTTCCAGCTGTTGAAGGATGCCATAACGGTCAGTGCGCCTGCTGCCAATGCAGGGTAATACGGCTTGATATGGATCTGCTCCAACTCATCCCTGGCCAATGTGGTTTCGCCCTGGTCAATACCGTTGTTGGTCCCGCCATCACCGACCCAGTGTTTGACACTTGCCACCACGCTATCGGTGCCAAGGTCGCCCTGTAAACCCTGTACGATACTGCCTGCATAGGATGCAACCAGGCCCGGGTCTTCGGAGAAACTCTCATAGGTACGGCCCCAGTTGGTATTGCGCGCTACTGCCAGGGTCGGCGCAAAGGTCCATTCGACTCCCGCGGCAAGGATTTCACGCGCCGTAATCCTGGCAATTCGCCGGACCAGATCGGTGTCGTTGGCGGCGCCCAGGCCAATATTGTGTGGGAAAAGGGTTGCGCCCCTGACGTTATTGTTACCATGGATCGCGTCCACGCCGTAGAGGATGGGAATGGCAAGATGCGCTTCATCACCACTCATCGAGGCCGCCCAGTACGCATCGTTCATGGCTACCCAATCTTCCGGCAGGTTGTTGCCCGGACAGGACCCGCCGCCGCTCAATACCGAACCCAGGTGATATTGCCGCACATCATCAGGGGTGACTGACATGCGCTCGGCCTGGGTCATTTGACCGATCTTCTGGTCGAGACTCATCTTCGCAAGCAGGGCGTCGACTCTTTGCCTGATGTTGGCGTTTCGCAGGATTGAACCCATGGTTAATTACCGGTCAACATAAAATGGAATATTGGCGTGGGCGGCATGCCCCTGGCCGTCATAGGCATAGACAAACAGGCGATAGGCACCGGGCTTTTCCGGCGCGACCAACTGGGCGTCCTGTTTGGTTGGATCGATCATATGTCCGTCTAAGCTGGCAATTTCCTCTTCATAATCACCCGCCTCTTGCTTTGCATCGCTTTCCGGTTTCACCTGCCACAAATAGGTCAGCGCATCACCGTCATGGTCTTCTGCCTTGAATTCGGCGCGATAGGTTTTACCTGCCTTGAGCCTGATGCTTTTCTTGCCGGGCTTACCATCCAGACGCATTGATTTTACCTGCGGTGCGCGATTTTCCGGCCAGTTCCCCGTCCAGATGTATTGCAGCACGTCAATCACTTCGGTCTCTTCGCCCGTTTCGGTAAACAGACCGTACCATGTGGGTGTTTTTTCCTGCTTCTGACCCCACAGGAAGACATAGTTTCCGAGGATCTGATCTGTAAAGGGTTCGATTACTTTTGTGTAGCCGCGCAGATAGGTTTCAGCTTTAGCAGAACTGTCCTGTTCAAGCGGCGCACCCCAGCTGGTTTTTGCAACCTCCCAATGCCCGATTGCACCCCACTCGGTGATGAAATAGGGATCGGTGAAGTGAGTGTCCTTGATAAATCTCGGTAAATCATAAAGCTGGGCATATAACTGGAAACTGATGAAATCCAGATCCGGCGCCCTGTTGTGAATGACTTCGATCATGCCTTCGCTAAACCCGGCAACCGTCGTCGTGGTTGGATGGTTTGGATCGACCTCATGAATCATTCGTGACAGGTCGTTGACCGCGTCATAGACTTTAGGGTTTTTATATTGGTAATTCAATTCGTTACCGATAATCCAGGTCAGCAGGGCGGGGTGATCCTTGTACTTGAGAACCTCCTGTTTTATGGTGGCGAACTGCCTGGCAACCGCTGCCTCGTCGTCATAATCGAAGTCCAGGCGTTCCGAACCTGTATACACGCACAGGGATACGGTGATCCCGAGTTCATGCGCCTGGTCCAATAGCAGCGCGGTACCCTCGGGACCATCGACCGTGCTCCAGGTACGTATGGAATTGCCGCCGTGCGCCGCCAGGCTCTCCAGGTCGATATCTGCAAGTCCTGCCCCTTTTACCCGGTAGGGTTCGCCATTACGCAGCAATTGGTACTTGCCGTCATGTTTCACCACTTCCACCTTGACGGCTTGCGCCCAGGCTGCGCTCGAAGTCAAAACAAGCAAGCTCAAACCAAACAGAATGGTGATGACAGCGTACATATGGATTCTTTGGAATATTTTCATTGGAGCTAACCGTTTGCTTAAGTTGGACATGGCTATTTAACCAGGATGCGTTCAAGGCTTTCGAGAGATTGCCCCTTGGTTTCAGGCAATAACTGCACAATGATGGCAAGACCGGCGACGGCGAATAAGCCGTAAAGTAAAAATGTGCCGGCATTGCCGAGGGTCGAAAGCTCCCACGGGAAGATCAGCTGCACCAGGAAACTTACAGCTGAATTGATAAAACCCACAAAGGATATGGCGACAGCACGTATCCGGTTGGGGAACAGTTCTGAAAAAAGCACCCACATGACAGGTCCGATCGAAACCGCAAAGCTGGCTACAAAACCCAGTATTCCAGCCAGGATAACCATCGGATTCATGCTGATCGAAGAGCTGATCAGAATGGCTTCATTTTCCTTCAGAGTCTGTTCGCCGATGAGGTCCGCCAGGGCTTTCTTGTAAGCCAGGTCACTGTCAAAAGTCTTACCTTCAATCGACCCGAGTTGCGCGCGATTCACACTTGGCGGAAGTTGTTCGATGGCTTCCTTGTCGAGGCTGTAAGTAGCAGTGCCAAAACCGTAGGCGAGTAAAAACATACACAACGCAATACCCGTAACGCCCATGCTCAACAGGGTTTTCCTGCCAATTTTATCGATCAGCGCGATCGCCAGTAGTGTAAAGGCCAGGTTGGTCAGACCCACCAGCACCGCCTGCATGTAGGATGCATCGGTGCCAATACCGGATTGCTCAAATATCATGGGTGCGTAAAAAAACACCGAATTGATACCGGTTATCTGCTGCAGAACCGCCACCGTGATGCCAATCAGCAAGACCAGGCGCATGGGCTTTTTGAAAAGCCCAGACAGCCTGGATGGTTCGCTGGCGGGCGTATGTACGATACTGGAGCGTATTTCGTCAATCTGATTCTGGGCCCGTACCGGCGTGTTGAACCTTGTCATGACCTCCAGGGCTTCTTTTTCCCTGTCTTTCATAATCAGCCAGCGCGGGCTTTCCGGAACCGGCCACAAGCTAAAAAAATACACGATGGCCGGCAGGGCTTCCAGGCCCAGCATCCAGCGCCAACTCCATTCATCAATGCGTAAGGACACGATCCAGGCAGCATCTGACTGTCCGAGTTTAAGTATCAGGTAGTTCATGAAGAACGCAACCGATATACCAACCACGATATTCAGCTGGTTGATTGAAACCATTCTTCCGCGTAGTTCCGGTGGCGATATTTCCGCGATGTACATGGGTGCAACGATCAGGGCTGCCCCAACGCCAAGACCGCCAATCATACGTGCGACCACCAGGATAAGAAACGAAGGTGCCAGCGCTGAGAGCAAAGCAGACATAAAGAACAATATCGCCGCATATTTGAGGACGGGTCTGCGCCCGAGCCTGTCACTGAGGGGGCCTGCCACCATCATCGCAAAAGTGGCCGCAAACGCGAGCGATGCCACGGACCAGCCCAGCTGTATCTTGTTCAGATCAAATTCAATCTCGATAAATTTCACCGCACCGGATATAACCGAGGCATCAAAACCCATCAAGAACCCGCCAAGGGCAACAATTGAAGCGATGAATACGGTATTTAATGTTTGCTGATTCATGGAAATAGGCAGGGATATTTCATGTTAACAGCTGATGCTGAATTTGGTTCTGAGCCCGGCATCGGAATCGCTGCCAATCCAGGCATGAAAAAGCCCCGGCTCAACAACAGCTTGCATGCTCCTGTTGCAGAACGCGAGGTCGTCGGTGTGAATTTCAAAACTGACCTTTTCGCACTGGCCTGGTTCGAGCCGGATTTTTTTGAATCCTTTAAGCTCCTTGACCGGCCTGGTTACACTGCCCACCAGGTCCCTTGTATAAAGTTGTACGACCTCCTCGGCCGTGAAACCGCCGTGGTTGGTCAACTCGGCACTGATTTGGATAGTCTCCCCCATTTTGATGCTATCGGCGCTGGTCTTGATGTTTTGATACCTGAAATCGGCGTATGACAACCCGAAACCAAACCGAAAAAGTGGTGTGAAACCAGCATCAAGATGCATGGCGGACATGCCCGTTGAAGTCTGGGGAGTGTCGACGGCGATGTCGTCAATATGAACATAGGTTTCAGGGCTGGCCGGTTTGCCGGTGTTTTTATGCGAATAATATATCGGGATCTGGCCGACCATCCTTGGAAACGTTACCGGCAGTTTACCGCAGGGCTGTTCCACGCCAAACAACAGATCGGCTATCGCTGGCCCACCCATGGTGCCGGGATGCCAGGCGTACAAAATGGCATCTACCTTGTCGACGATTGACGACAGCGTCAGCGGTCTTCCAGCCATGATAACCAATACGATGGGTTTACCGGTTGCGGCAATTTCTTCGATCAGACTTTCCTGGTAACCCGGCAGATCGATATTGGCGCGGCAGTGTGCCTCACCGGAAAGAATCGCTTCTTCACCGGCAAACATGATCACAATGTCAGATTGTTGCGCGATCTGAACGGCGTCGGCAAAACCGTCGCGGCTTTTGCTGCGCGAGTGGTCAAGGCCTTTGCTGAATCGAATCCTCGCACGTTCACCCAGCAAGTTGCGCAAGGCCTGCAGACCGGTTTGACTTAAGCCAGGGTCGCCGTCGAATACCCAGGTACCCAATTGCTCCTGCGCCTCATCTGCCAGCGGACCGATGACAGCGATTGCGCCGGGTTGCTGCAGTGACAAAGGCAGTAGCTGACGGTCGTTCTTCAATAATACACAGCTTTGCACGGCAGCCCGCCTGGCAGCCTCGAGGTGCCGGGAATTTGCAATGGCCGGAAAACTCGCCGGGTCCGTATAGGGGTTTTCAAACAGTGCCAGGCGAAATTTAAGACGCAAAATGCTGGTGACCATCGCGTCTATGTCCGCTTCAGAAACCCTGCCTTCATTGATCAGTGCTTGCAGGTGATCAGCATACGTGGAGCTGGCCATTTCCATGCTCACACCTGCGTTGGCTGCCTCATATGCCGCCTCCTTGTCAGTGGCCGTCAGACCATGCGTGGTCATCTGCGGGATCGAGTCCCAGTCACTGACGACCAGGCCCTGGAAACCCCATTCTTTTCGCAGGACCTGTTTGAGAAGAAATTCATTGGCGGTTGCCGGCACGCCATTCAATTCACTGAATGAGGTCATGAAGGTGGCTACACCGGCATCGGCCACTGCTTTGAATGGCGGCAGATAAACATTGCGAAGCTCGATCTCAGGGATATTGGCCGTGTTGTAGTCACGGCCGCTTTCGCATGCCCCATAACCCGCAAAGTGCTTGGCACAGGCAGCGATGGAACCGGGCGTGGCGAGGTCGTCGCCCTGGTAGCCGCGCACCATCGCGGTCGCCAGGACCTTGCACAGGAATGGGTCTTCTCCGAAACATTCTGCGATTCTTCCCCAACGTGGATCCCGGGTGATATCGATCATGGGTGAAAAGGTCCAGTTGATACCGGCTGTTGATGCTTCAAGTGCGCCGATTCGGGCGCAGTCATACACCACCGCGGGGTTCCAGCTTGCCGCCAGCCCCAACGGGATAGGGAATATGGTCTTGAAACCATGGATCACATCACGACCGGTGAGGAGAGGGATGCCCAAACGGCTTTCTTCCACGGCCAGCTTTTGCAGAAAATTGATTTTTTCTACATCGACCTCGTTCAGAACCGAGCCTACCCGGCCATCTTTGATGGCCTGGTGTAAATTCGCAGCAGAAGCATTAAGCTGACTCATCTGACCGATTTTTTCAGCCACGGTCATACACGACAAAAGCTTGTCAATTCGGTCTTCCAATGACGCTGAACCTTTAGAATCCATGACCATCCAGTTTATGCTCATGGGAGTGTATCGGTCACTTTTGCCTCGCGGAACGCGTTTTCGTCAAGTTGGACTAGCTACGCGATAATTGGGAAGATGTATCAGCGGCGCTTTTCAAGCAGTGGCCGGTATCCATCGACAGGGCGGGATGATAGCAGTTTGAACACGGATTATTCACAGACACTAAAGACGTTTTTAAACGCCGTCTATAACAATCGCAGCTACCAATTCTGGTTGATGCAGCTAATCGGCTGGGGTGGTTTGTGCGTGGTGACGTTTTTCAGCCTGACGTTGTGGTACAACACCGTGCAGTGGACCTACCTGTCACACACGGTCCTGCAAGCCCTGTTGGGAATGATACTGACATTGCCGTTGCACAGCGCCTACCTTGCGCTATGGAATCGGTCAATAATATTGCGCATCGGTATGAGCCTGCTGGTGGTGACGGTTGTCTCCCTGCTATGGACGGTGCTGCGCATCTATACATTTATCTGGCTGACTGCAGAGGAGGGAATATGGGCTGATTTTGGCGGTTGGTATTTTTCTTCCTTCCTGGTGTATCTGTGCTGGACCGCTCTTTATTACGGTAACAAGTACTATCACCAGGCCCAGGTGGAGCAGAGAAACAACCTGGAGGCCATCGCCGCCATTAAAGAAGAGCAACTCAAGCGGCTGAGCGCCGAGGCGGATGCCAGGAACTCTCAACTGGGCATGTTGCGCTACCAGTTAAACCCGCATTTTCTTTTCAACACATTGAACACGATCAGCGCCCTGGTGAAATTCAAGGAGAATGAAAAGGCGCATAAAATGATTACACAACTGGGTCATTTCCTGCGTTATTCCCTGGACAACGACCCGGCATTGAAAATCACCCTGCAGCAGGAAGTCGACGCCCTGATGCTGTACCTGGATATTGAGCGCACGCGGTTTGGTGAGCGCCTGATATTGCAGCTTGATATTGAAGAGCAGGCGAAACAGGCCCTTGTTCCCAGCCTGCTGTTACAGCCTTTGGCGGAAAACTCAATTAAATATGCGATCGCAGTCAATGAAAACGGCGGCACCATCACACTCAAGGCGACCGTTCAGGGAGGTGAACTGCTTATCGAGCTGACGGATACCGGCCCCGGCACCATGAGCAATCGACCCTCGCCAAGAACAGGCCGGCGGGTGGGACTGCACAATACGTTGCAACGATTGAAAACGCTTTATAATGACGCGTATATGTTTGACATCGATCTACATTCTTCAGGTGGCCTGAAAATCAATATCCGCATTCCTTATGATCCGGTCTAGGAGCATATGCTCAGGTTGAAAACCATCGTGGTTGACGATGAATCGCTGGCGCGCCAGCTGATGTTGTCGTGTCTTGACGAAATTCCTGAAATAGAGGTTCTAAGAGAATGCAGCAATGGTCGCGAAGCGGTGGCTGCGGTATTGGAGCTTGAGCCCGATCTGATGTTCCTCGATATCAGCATGCCGGGCTTGAACGGTTTTGAAGTCATCAAGAAAATTCAGCCAGAACTGTTACCCATGGTGATTTTTTGCACCGCGTATGAGCGATATGCGCTGGATGCATTCGATGTTCATGCGGTCGATTACATCGTCAAACCGTTGGATGAGGAACGTCTGCAACTGGCGGTAAAGCGTGCGCTGGCCCGCTATCACGAAAACCTCTATTCAGCTGATAACAAATCTTCGCTGCTCGGTGCGATCGACTCGATCACGAGTAATATTGCCGGGCGCGAACCGGTTCGTGAGCATGGCAGGGACAGCGCATCACTGGTCAATCCCGAGCGAAAAATCACCATCCGCGATCGCGACTCCATCAGGCTGATCAAGGTGGATAATATTTCCTGGGTAGACGCTGCGGGAGATTACATGTGCGTCCACGCCGAAGGTGAAACACACATCATGCGTTGTACCATGAAACACCTGCTCGACGAGCTTGACGCTGCAGTATTCAAGCGCGTGCACCGTTCCACCATCGTTAACCTGAACTGCATCGAAGAAGTCATCCCGCATACCAAGGGAGAGTATTTTCTGAAACTGGATAACGGGGAACAGATTAAAGTCAGCCGAAATTATCGCAACACGATCAAGTCATTTCTCACTTCGATGAGCTGATTTCAGGCCGGTTGAAGCGCCAGAATTATTGCTACCGCAGGACAACTTGCTGCAGATTTCCCCTTTGTCCACTTGATCTCAGTACTAGCCCCGCTCACCGAATTCGTGTTGTTTCACTTCAGGCTACCGGTACACTTTCCAACCATTGGTGAATGAAGTACTCACCAGAGCCCTGTCATGGGGTCAATAAATTGGCAAAACGAAAAGTCGTAAGTGCAGTGACCGGAAGCACAAAGTGACCCGCTGCGCATCGATTTACTGGCACAGGCGAATCAGGTCGTTGGTTTTTCCTGATTGGAATGAGAAAAACAGCATGTACAAACAATCGTCAAAATACGTATTACTTGCACTATGGGCCAGCGTGTCGATGATTCCCGGTGCCTGGGCGGAAGAGCCAAATGGCTGGTCAGACGAGTTAGTCCTGGAAGAAGTGATTGTCACTGCTGTAAGGCGTGACACCAAGTTGATGGATACGCCACTGGCAGTGTCGGCGTTGACCGCAGATGACCTGGCGCGGGAGGGTGTCAATAACGTTCTCAACATCGGCAACCTCGTGCCGAATATGCAGATTGGCTTGTCGCCCTCTGATTCCGGTGTGTCGATTGCGATACGCGGCATTACCTCAAATAACTTCACGGAGCTGGGTGATCCAACCGTCGGTATTCATTTCGATGGAATCTACTCACCAAGACCGCAGGGTGGTCTGGCACTGCTGTTTGACGTGGAGCGCATTGATGTCCTTCGCGGCCCACAGGGAACCCTGTTCGGTCGCAATTCAACCGCCGGAACCATTAATATCATCAACGCAAGACCGCAATTTGATGAATTTGCCGCCTCAACAGAAATTGAAGCAGGTAACTACTCGAGCAGGGCTTTCCGTGGCTGGGTCAATATTCCGGCGACGGAAAACCTGGCGTTCCGCGTGTCCTTCATGGCGCAAAAGGCCGATACCTATCTCAACCAGGAAATGGATCTGTATGATCTTAACTGGGACGTCGATAATGATGGCAATACCGATGGCCCCAACGATGTGCCTGCCGATGGCATACCCAATGTAGATCAGCGCAGAAACCATCACCAAAAGGACTCGCGAGCCTACGGCAGCATTGATCGTTGGGCGGGTCGTCTGAGCATGCGTTTTACACCCACCGAGGACATAGACTGGCTGTTGAGTTACGAACAATTCCAGGACAACAGCCCTGGCGTACCGTTTCTGAAGGACTGTGAGAAAGCCGCGGGTACCTTCTTTGCCTGTGATCACGGCGAATTTGATGTCAAGATCAACACGCCCGGCGAAATGGACATGTCAATCAAGACCGTCCGATCCGTATTCAAATGGGATTTCGCGGAGTCGGTCTCAACGGAATACCGGTTTGCATATTCAGTACAAGACCGTTCGCAGTTATTCGATCAGGATGCCGGCGCCTATCCGGATCCGGAACATCCGGGTTATGGCATCGCCATTGAAGGCACCATATTTGGTGGCGTCAACGGGTTTTTGATTCGTGATCCGCAGGCCTACATTGATCTCGGTTTCGAACCGGTGGCCCTGCAGCCTTTTGAAGATCTTGCTTTGGAAACAGAATATTCACATTACAAATCGACCGTTCATGAGCTGATTTTCAAGTCAGAATCTGATTCTGATCTGCAATGGATCGGCGGCTTTTTCTATCTGAAAGAAGACAACGAGATCAAGTTTAACGTGGAGATTCCATTTTGCTGTGCATTCATACGTCCGCTGGCCCAGTCTTTTGTACAACCCAAGAGAACGGTTGAGTCCAAGGCATTGTTTGCCCAGTTTGATTACGCCGTCAATGACAGGCTCAACCTGACCGCCGGCTACCGCTATACCTGGGACGAGAAACAGGACAAGAACGGTTCGACACACGCCACCACCGGCTACTGGGTCAATCCGGGTTTGTATTCCGAAGACCCGGACAACACCTTCTGGTACGAAAGCTGGACATTCGTCGGCGACGGCATACCCTTCTACGGTTTCGACGTCCCCTACTGGAGAGACTATTACCAGTCGGATGACCTCGGCCCCAACGATGGCACGCTCGGCGCCGATTTCACCACCAGGGTGCCCGGGACGGACAACAGCCACAAGGCAAGCTGGGGCAAGGGCACCTGGAGACTGGGTTTTGATTACGTCGCCAGCGACAACCTGTTCATCTACGGTTACGCCGCCACCGGCTACAAGGCGGGTGGCTTTGGCGACAACGTAGATACCTGTGAATGCGGTAACTGGACGACCTTCGATTACGACCCCGAGACGGTGACAACCTATGAACTGGGATTCAAGTCGACCCTGGCGGACGGCAAACTGAACCTGCTTGGTAACGTCTTCTACAGCAACTATGACAACATGCAGAAGACGTTTTATGCCATCGTCGGTGAGAGCATTTACAGTGGTGCCGACATAGGAACGAACCTGACTACCAACATATCCAGCTCAGCCATCCGCGGTGTAGAAATCGAGATGGACTGGACGCCTTATGAAGGTGGCCGGATTTACGGCTGGGTAGCCTACCTGGATGCCGAGATCACAAATATGCCCGCAGGTGATGGCTGGTTCTGTTTTGAGCGGGCCTTGTTTGGCCTCACACAATGCCCTCCGGAGGTTGAGAATTCTGATCCTAATGCTCCCAACCAACGACCCACCAATTTCCGGGGTAATCAGTTGCCATGGTCTCCAAAGTGGTCGGCGACGTTTACCGCGGAGCACAACTGGTATTTTGCTAACGGCTTACGCCTGAGCCCGGTCGCGACATTGCACTGGCAGGACGAGATATTTTTCCAGGACAACAATTTTGACGAAGGACCTTTTCACAGCGGTCAGAAAGCTTACGCAACGCTGAATGCGTCATTGCGACTGATCAATGAAGAAAAGCGCTGGGGCGTGGAACTTTACGTTTACAACGCGTTTGACAAGCGCACCAGAAACTGGGCGGATTATGGTCCCGGATACATAAAATCCAGCTTTGCACCGCCACGCGCTTACGGCGCAAAATTTCGATACGATTTCTAGTTTTAAGATTCAGCTAAAACCAAATTTAAGGAGTTAGTCATGAAAATCTCTATTGGTAATTTTACAAAGTTGAGCAGCGTATTGCTGGTACTGGCTAGCTTCAGTATCCAGGCCATTGCGCAACCGTTTTTCAGCGATGATTTCGAAAACCGGGTAAAAGACCAGGCTTTGATTGGCAACAACTGGACCTGGTACAACCAGACTTTTGAGAATGATACCTGCAGTGGCGACCCGGCTTACGGGTATGGCCCCTACGATGATGGTAACCCCAGTGATTACCAACAGGAAAACCGCAATTACTGGACCGCAAGTGCAGATGTCGGCCAGGGCGACTCGTACTTCCGTGCGGGTTTGGAAGTCCCGGCCTGGTCGACCGATGAAGGCAACCCGGTCGTACTCAGCAATATGTTGAGGGTATACGGAGATCAGAATTATAACCCTGGTGTAACCACCTGTAAGCGCACCCTGATTTTCCAGGAAATGACGGTTGCGAGTGCAGGCACTTTCAGCTTTTCTTTCGATGTTGCGCAGGACCGCTACGGTGCGCCTGAATTCGGTGAAGTAACGGGTGCATTTGTGAAAGTGCTGAAGAAAAGTGATTCAAGTTATACCACTATGCTTTTTGAGAAAGCGGAAACCCATCCGCCGGTCGCCACGACACCCGAGAATGTCACCACGGTTTCCCAGGCGATTGATTTTACCATCCCCGAGGAAATGCTCGGCGAGTTGCTTCAATTTGGTTTCTACACCGACCTGTCTGAAAACCTGGGTCAGGGATGGGGAACCTCGGCCGCGCTCTACGATAATGTCCAGGTAGGTCCGATGGAGATCGGCCCGGCACATTCCGGATCGTGGTACAACGCAGGTCAGAGCGGTCACGGCTTTTCGATTGAATTCGGTCAATGGGCCGATGGTACGCCGATGGGGGTCGTTTACTGGTACATCTATGACGACCAGGGAAATCCTATTTTCCTGGCCGGACAAGGAGAACCGGATGGCAACAGGCTGGAAATCGCATTCGAATCACCCGTTGGCATGGTATACGGTGTATTTGACAAGAACACCGTTACGCGAAATATCGGTGGTGTCGGCGTTTTCGAATTCAGCGACCGGGACCATGCGACCTTCAGTTACACCCCTTCTCAATTTTCGGCCGACACATGGGGTCATACAACACCCATTGTGGCGCTGCCGCTGGTCAAGGTTTTCGGAATACCGGCAGACAAGAACTTCAGCATGCCACAGTAATTCCGGCACGTGGTCAGAAAGCCACCCTGCACGGGCGGGGTGGCATATTTAATAGTCTGCGTTTTGTGAAAGTTATCACCAGGGAACAGCAAAGCCGGAATGGTGTTTCGGCCGGATAGATCAAATGGAATTTTTTAAATTGAAAATCGACAGCAACACATTCAAAACTGACACCCCGAGCCACTCTCGTCGGTGCGTAGATGTGTTGTCCCTTCTGCTCAAATCCATGTTACTGATCTGCTTGTTCGCCGCTGCGGGCAATACGGCCTTTGCACAGGTGATCTGGAGTGATGAATTCGACACCGGAACATCCCCCGACCCCGCGGTCTGGTCCTATGATCGGGGCAAGGGCGGTTGGGGTAACGGCGAATTGCAGGAATACACGAGCGCCAGCCAAAATGTCCGCATAGAGAATGGCAATCTCGTGATCGCCGTGCAAAAGAGCGCAACTGGATTTACCTCCGCCCGGATTCGAACAGAGGACAAACTCACATTTAAATATGGCACCATAGAAGCGCGTATCAAAGTCCCTGACCTGGCCAATGGTTTATGGCCGGCGTTCTGGAGTTTGGGGAATAATTTCAACGAGGTTGACTGGCCTGACTGTGGCGAGCTTGACATCATGGAAATGGGCAGTTCCTCGGCGATCATGGCAGGTCTGGTCAACCGCCGCGTCGGGTCTGCCGCACATTGGGATAACCTGGGACAAATGGCGAGCTTTACCCGGTCCTATGACAGCGCTTCCAACCTGAATGACGGATTTCACATCTACAGTATGGACTGGACGCCGACCCAGATCACGACTTACATCGATGGCCAGCAGATATGGACATTTCGTATCCAGATCGATACATGTGCGGACTGCAGCGAATTTCATCAGCCGCATTTTGCCATACTCAATATGGCGGTCGGCGGTACCTACACCGGGATTCTGAGCGCCGACCAGGTAACCGCCTCAACACCTGCCGAAATGCTGGTTGACTATGTGAGCATATCTGATAACGGCTTCACTGTTCTGGGCGGTTCTGCCGCTCCCGAACCATCCGGGATTGGCCCGGCGTACTCCGGCTCATGGTACAACCCCGGGCAAAGCGGACACGGCTTTTCGATGGAATTTGGCAAGGCGGCGGACGGCTCGCCAATGGCTGTAGTCTACTGGTACACCTATGACGACCAGGGAAATCCGATGTTCCTGGCCGGAAATGGAATACCGGACGGCAATACGCTGGATATCCAGTTTGAATCACCGCATGGGATGAAATATGGTGAATTCGACCCGGACAGTGTGGAACGGTCCAATGGTGGTATGGCCCATTTTGAGTTTTCAGACAAGGATAACGCCACCTTCAGTTACACCCCTTCTGAATTTACTACGACGAACTGGGGCCACACGACGGTGATTGATGCTTTGCCACTGGTCAAAGTGTTCGGGGTGACGGTTTCGAACTCCGGCGCTACGGACAAACAGTAACGCGAGGAGTTTGCTAAGCCCCGGAACCAATCCGGCAGAATATGCCGGCTCAGTCTGCGGACAATAACTGATTTTTTCGAAATACGAGTTCCAACCGGCGGATACGCCCGCTGCGTTTGAACAATTCAGCGCTCATTTCCGTCGGTAAGCTGGTATGGCTTAGAACCTGCTCGGTTCCATCGTCACGGTGAATGGTCAGGGTTGGCTCAGCGTCATCACTCACGCACATGATTACCGGTGTCTGGCACCAGGTGAAAGCCAGGCCGGCCCTGGGTACCACCAGGTGCTGCCAGTTGCCAGCCACATCCAGGTAACGAAATTCTTTTGCCTGCAGGTTAAACTCGTGGACACGCAGCAGGGCCGGCACGAAATTCACCACACCGGCCTTTACCCGTATACCCAGTTCCATGAAACGTGCCAGCAACTCCTCCTTGACCTGGCCGGTCATACCCGGTTGCTGGGCACCGGCATGTTTGGGTGTGTGGGAGTATGGATCCATGGGAAAGGCGCCAAACTCGGCTGGCGTTTTGTTGAAACCGATACCCTCGCGGATGCGATAATACAGCTGGCCTAACTTTTGGCAACTTGCCTTGTCGGCACCGCTTTCCAGCGCCGTGAAGAAGTTTTCCCCGACCGCCAGTAGTAGCTTGGCGACCATGTGCCAATAGATGCAGCCCAGTCCCTCAAAACCGAACATGCCACCGGAGCGTCCGGTAAACGAGCGGTGATTAAATACCTGTTCGTAGAGTGAGCGTATCGGCCCACTTGCGGCCTCAAGCTGGTCGCCGTATCTTGCAGACAGCTTTTCGAGCTGGCTATTCAAGTCCCCGATATTGGTGAAAATTGCACTGAAACGGTAACAGCCGTCTGCGTCGCGCATCACGATTGACCCGTCACCCGCCTCGAGCATCTGCGTCAGCAGCGGTATTGCCTTGAACTGCCCGTCTGGAATACGGTTCTTTTCCAGGAAGCCCGGTAGCTGGCGGTCAGGATACAATATGAAAGACTTCTGGTCGCCTCGATAAATATCGCTTTCGAACAGGGCCTCGAGCACCGATATGGCTTTTGCGGGTTCTATGGCGCCAGAACTCAGTAGTGCAACCTGGCCTTCCAGCATCAGGTAAAGCCTGTCTATATCGGCTGCCCCCGGCTGAAGGCTCAGCAGGTTATAGGCATGGTACAACCCATCCTTTCGCTGATTACTGGAAATGGTGTGATCAATGGCGGCTAAAGCATCCTCCAGCATGACCCTGACAAGCCCAATGGGCTGGTCAATCTTATCTGTGAATGACCCCTGTTCGTAAACAGTATTGCGGTAGTGGCTGGCAGCCTCACCAAGCTCTGAGAGTAAGCGATGGCGCTCGACGGCGCTGACCGGCTTGTCACCCAATTGGGCGCGTATTCCTGTCAGTGCGGTTGAGGTCTCCGTCAGCCATTGACCAACCTCAAATGACAGGCGGGTCGTATCCGGCTGGTTTAATAACAAACCCTGTAAAAAACAGATATAGCGCCGCAGGTAATACACGGTGACCATGGATAAACCCTGGCCGACAAGCGCATTATTGGCATCATTCCATTCCGGACGCTGGGTATTGAGCCAGATTCCGCCATCAATCACCAGATTGCCCAGCTTGCACAATAAGGGCACCAGTAACTTTTCGAGCAGGTTGACCTGGTAGACATCGCCCTTGCTGTCCAATATCAGTTTTCCATCGGCTCCGATTTGGGCCACCCGTTGCTCAATTCGACTTGCGAGGCCCTTGTCATATTCCACCGTGTGTTTGGCATCCTCGAGCAGTGCGGCTAATGGCTTGATCCGGTAAGGAACATTGGCATAGCTGAAAATCGGCTGATGTAGCAGATTGCCAAGTCTTTCGGGGTGAAACTGGTTGGAAAGCTCGAGCAGTTTTTGCAGATAGATGATCTGGTGATCACCCCAGTAGCCAATGTAGCTCCAGGGGTTGTCAGGCTCTTCCACCTCCCAGTCAATGCCCTCCTTTGTGATGCGATACGGGTTATAACCATCCATGGTGGTCGCGTTAACAAACTTGGCTATCACGCTCTCGATAAATTCCGGAAAGCTGAATGTGAGCGCCTCCCAGTTCTGGAAAATATCCCGCCAGTTGCCCTGGTATGAAAGCAGACGACCACCGTTGTGATCTTTGAGTTTTATCGCAAAACGGTTCCAGGGACGACTCGGGTCACCGTGACGGCGACCAAAGGTGATGGGCAGGTATTCCAGACCCAGGCGTTCGAGCTGCGGGTCGCACTGGTACTTGATGATCGACTGCATATGAGTGTAATCCAACTGCCTGGGCAGGCTTTCCAGCAGGACCACATGGCGTTGATAAAGCTCACGGTTAAACAACTTGATGGTATTGGTGAAATCACTCGAAGATACCTGGTACTGGTTATCGAATATCCCGCCACGCATGATATTGAAAAGCGTATTGGCGTAATGGTGCGTCGTGACATTTTCCTCAGCGGTCAGCTGGAATCCGTCACCACTGCCCATAATTCTGGACAGGTTGTCTGTGCCCGTGGTGACCGAGTCGGCGATTGCCGCTGCCAGTTTAGCCGGATTACCCAGCTGTCTCCTTAATTCAACGGACTGGCCCTGGCTTTGCTCAATATTGGCAACAATCTGCCAGTCCCGGGATGAATTTGCCGCCAGATTCAAACTTGCATGAACCAGGTAAGCGCCGCGTACACCGCGTTTGTTAACTTCCTTACGCAGCGGCTCATCCCGGCGAAAATTATCCAGTTGCTCCGAGCAGAGCAAAACACAACCCGGCTCAAGGCCAAGACAAAACACGCTGTTGGCCCTGAGCAATTCACATGGCTCAGCGCGATCGGAAATGCCTGAACAGAGGGTAAAGAAGGCCAGGCCGGTCAGTTCATCCAGCTCGCTCCACTTGTACGCATCGACGAGATTACTGGAGTTGGTCTGGGTAAAAAGAGGTGTACCCGCGGGCAGGATATTCTGCAGGCCGTCAATCAGATCCAAACTCACATCCTGCGCACCCAGGTTTCGCACTTCACATTGACGGACGAAACCATACCTGTCACTACTCGACCAGGTATAACGAAAGGCCAGTTGTAGATCGTGATTGATTTCCTCAAAACGGATTTTGTTGCCGACTATATTCTTGTAAAGGTGACGGCTTACGCTAAAGCGGTCATCCTGCTCCCGGTTGAATGGTTCCCAGTGCCGGTGGTGGACTCCGGCATTAACCCGGATCAGGGTTTTACTGCCCGTGTTGGCAGCGCTTTCATGGATTTTATCAACGGTAATATATGGAAACAGGGCCGTTTCCGGAGATATCCGGCCGGCCGTCAAGCCACCTGTGGAGGAAATGAATAGCCAGTGATCACTGTCGGAAATAACGCTGATAAAAAACGGCGCCATCTGATCAACATTGTGAATGGCGTAAAAACGTTCGCCATCCAGGCTGATAAATTCACCGGTTGCGGTTGTAGATTTGCGCAGGGTTTTGTTCATTTCCAGATTCACTCAATCAACACTTGTCCCAATTCATGCTGCACCCGTAACCACGCCGCTTGGAACACAGCACACAGCAGGGATAGCCTGACACTTAGTGAGCAAAAGCTTACGGCTAATTTAGGGCGGTGCAATAAAAACAAGCCGAGGTGGACGAGCTATGCGGTAAATGCGAAATCAGTATAAAACACGGGCATAAAAAAACCCGCTGCATGAGCGGGTTTTATCAATGTATGCCGTTGATCAATTACTTGATCTTGGCTTCCTTGTACATCACGTGTTTGCGTACAACGGGATCGTACTTCTTCATCTCCATTTTTCCCGGAGTGTTCTTTTTGTTCTTATCCGTGGTGTAGAAGTGACCTGTACCTTCACTGGAGACCAGGCGGATTTTATCTCTTGCTGATTTTGCCATGATCCAAACTCCTCAGAATTTTTCGCCGCGCGAACGCAGATCGGATCAAAACGGCATCAATGCCCTTTTTATCAATGATGCGTAAGCCCTTGCTGGAGATACGTAAACGAACCCAACGGTTTTCACTTTCCACCCAAAAGCGGTGATGGTGAATGTTGGGCAAAAAGCGACGCCGGGTCCTCGCATTTGAATGCGACACATTGTTTCCGGATATTGGACCTTTACCGGTTACCTGACAAACTCTGGACATTGGATTATTCCGTTTCTGTACTATCAAAAATGAGCCGCACTTTATACCGCAATACGCCGATATATGCAATGAAAATTCTTTCACGCGCGCCAATAATTCGGGTTTAAACGCCCCGGAGGCTGCGATACTATAACATTCCCCTTGACGCCATGGAAACCGGCGGGCCGTCGCCGACGACGAAATGATCCAGTAAACGGATTTCCAACAGCAGCAGCGCGTCCTTCAGACGCCGGGTAATGGCCTGGTCCGCAAGACTGGGTTCACTGACCCCGGATGGGTGATTGTGTGCGACGATAACCGCCGCGGCACTCAGCCTGAGGGCCCTTTCAGCGACCACCCGTGGATACACGCAGGCACCGTCGATGGAACCCTGGAACAGGTCTTCCGAAGCAATCACGCGGTGGCGCGTATCGAGGAACAGGCAGGTGAAAATCTCCCGGTTGCGATCCCTCAGCAGCGTCTGCAGGTACTCCATGGTCATGGCCGGACTGGTCAGGGAAACACCCCGTTGCAGTGATTGTTTCAATTGCCGGCGCACGAGTTCATGGCTCAGCTGTATCAGCAGAGCTTGCCGGTCATCAAGCCCTCGCGTTCGGCGCCTGGTCAGCCGGCTTGCGATCTGCAGTCCCCGCAATCCGCCAAATTTCTGCAGTAGAATTTCTGCCTGACGGTTACTTTTGGTCTTTGCTTGCTGCGGATAGAGCAAACTGCCCAGCAGTTCCGCGTCGGTCATCAGGCCGGGCTGGAGGTCCGGTTGTTTTCTGCGGCGGTCGTCTGGAGATATCTTGAAGGTCTGGTTTCATGTTCCGGTTCTTTGCTTTGACTTGTCATTTATGCTGCAGCATTACGCTGGTAGCGGACAGCGGAACATGTACACGGTCATTGTAGGACGAAAGCGCAATGTTTTAGTGTTGCAGACTACAGGGCTAAGGCTTGGTATGATGGCTGCAGCAACAATTAAACTAGATTGAAAAGGGATTTCAATTGGAAAAACAGCGCCTGAAAGCGGTCCAGTTAAAAATTATCGATCAGAGGTTGGGTCGTGAGATTCCATTGCCGGAACACGCCACCAATGGCTCCGCGGGTATGGACCTGCGCGCATGCGTGGAAAGCAACACCACCATTCAACCGGGTGAAACCCTGCTGATACCGACCGGTTTTGCCATGCACATATCCGATCCCGGCATGGCAGCGATGATACTTCCACGCTCCGGACTGGGTCACAAACACGGGCTGGTGCTCGGCAACCTGGTTGGTTTGATCGACAGCGACTACCAGGGCCAGGTCTATGTTTCCTGCTGGAACCGTTCGGACAGGGAATTTGAAATTGAGCCCGGAATGCGTATCGCACAACTGGTTTTCGTACCCGTGGTGATGGCTGACTTCGAAGTAGTCGATTCATTTGAAGCCAGCGAGCGGGGCGCGGGTGGATTTGGACATACGGGCCGCCAATGAAAATTCCAAAACTGGAAATTAAGCGGCAAGCCGGATTGGCACGGTCTTAAGGATTCGATCTGCCAATCCGAATTGATCAACTGAACCCATTGGTATTGATCGGTGGTCGGCGCCGTAATGCTGATTGTGGTGGTGGTGCTGTTTTTTACCGGCGGCACCAGCCAGCAGGGTAACGATGCAACGCTCGAAGCAGGCCCAGCAGATCATAGACCAGTGTCAACGAATATGTGCAGAATTTCAGCCGGGTGCTGGAAGATCAACAGGTGCAGGAACTTGCCGCCATTGCCGCCGCTGACCCTGACAAGTTGACGAATTTGAAGCAATACGTCAGCGGGCGGATTCCGGATCTGATTGAAGTTGACCTGTACCCGGCCGATCTGGATCCGCTGCGCGCTGCAGACCTGGGTCCTTTTGGTTATGCCGTGCTCGATATGTTGTATGATCGCTGCAAAATCCGGGCTGGCCCCCGCGCAGATGCATGGCAAGGGTGAGGAGTCCTACCTGGCCATGGCGGTGCGGGTTGGCGATGAGGCAGACCCGAAAGGATTCCTGCTCGTCAAAGGTGAAACCGGATGCGTTGGTGTCGGCATTCAGGGCGCCCTACCCGATCCCGGGGCTTTTGCACTGGATCAATACAATGGCCGTTTCAAGTCCAACATTTCTAAGTGAACTTGCAAAACCGCCTTCGGCATCTCGAGCGTATCGTTTGGATGCGTGTGCCCTCGGCCCTGTTCCGTGTTGGTTTTGTACAAGGGACCGAGGCCAGTACTTCCATGGGCGTGATTCGTCCGGTACTTTTTATCCTGGGTCTTTTACTCCTCGTTCTTGGGTCTGTTGTTAAAGTTCCGCCCGGCCCGGCCGGAGCATGCAAGCGTACCGGTCCCGGAGCCGGAGCCGGAGCGAGGAAGACCCTGATCAGACCGAGTCCACAACACTAACTGCAGCAGACCTACAGGATCGCTTGGATGGCAGTTCTGAGACCCGTGAGCCGGCTATTGCTGAATCGCCACAAGCCTCGCCAGCCAGGCAGGCCGGCGTTGATTCAGGCGACGGCCTGGGCGTCATTGAATTACCGGATCTTGGTTTTAACTTGGAAAAAATGACTATGCCGCGCAAGAAAATACTGCCCCCCGTGGAGTTGGTGGAAAGTATCTTCCGGGCCTACGATATTCGTGGCATCGTTGGTGAAACACTGGATGCCGATGTGGCCTACCAGGTCGGCCAGATGGTGGGCGCACTGACGCTGGAGCGAAAGCCGCGCCCGTGGTCGTCGCCAGAGATGGCAGGGAGTCCGGCGTGGACCTCGTCGACGGTCTGATCGAGGGGATTTCATCCACCGGCTGTGACGTGGTGGATATTGGTGCGGTGCCAACCGGCGTGCTGTATTTTGCGGCCTATGAAATTGGCAGCGCCACGGGCGTCATGGTCACCGGCAGCCACAATCCGCCGGAATACAACGGCATCAAGATGCTGATCGGTGGTGTTACCCAGTCCGGCGATCAGATTACCGATATTTACACACGCATCAAGAGTGGCGAGGTGCGCGTGGGCAAGGGCAAGGTAAGCCAGCAGGACATGCTTGACCGCTACCGTGAAAGGATTGCCGGTGATATCCAGTTACAAAGACCGCTGAAGGTAATCGCCGACTGTGGAAACGGTATTGGCGGTGTGTGTGCCGCGATGGTCTGCGTGCGATCGGCGCCGAGGTCATTACCCTGTTTGATGAGGTCGATGGCAACTTCCCGAACCACCACCCGGACCCCAGTGAACCAAAGAATCTGCAGTGACCTGATCGAAGCCGTCACGCTTGATGGATGCGGATATCGGTGTGGCATTCGATGGTGATGCGGACCGCCTCGGTGTGGTTACATCCGTTGGTGAAATCATTTATGCGGACCGGCTGATGATGCTGTTTGCCGAAGGATGTCCTCAGCAGGGTTCCGGAGCCACCATTATTTATGACGTCAAGTGTACGGGTCATTTACATCACGTCATCGAGGAAGCCGGTGGCAAGGCCATGATGTATAAAACCGGTCACTCACTGATCAAGAACAAGATGCGAGAGGTCGATGCGCCGTTTGCCGGTGAAATGAGCGGTCATTTCTTCTTCAAGGAACGCTGGTATGGTTTTGATTGCGGTATCTATTCAGCCTGCAGGTTGCTGGAGATACTGGCGGCCGATGAGCGTGATCCGCAACAGGTACTTCACCAGCTTCCCAACAGCATCAGCACACCGGAATTGAAAGCTGCAGATGCAGGAAGGTGAAACCCACGAATTTATTGCAGCAAATGCAGGAAAAAGCGCGTTTTGCCGATGCCAGGGTGACCACCATCGATGGTGTGCGTGCGGATTTTGCCGATGGCTGGGGTCTGGTGCGCGCGTCCAACACCACGCCGATCCTGGTGTTGCGGTTTGAAGGTGACACCGAGGAGTCCCTGCAGCGCATCAAGGACAATTTCAAACAGCAGATGCTGGCGATCAAACCCGATTTAAAGCTGCCATTTTGAAAAATGCTGCGGCGGTTGCAAAAATTCTGCTGACCGCCATGCTGCTGGTTGTGCAACCGCTACTGGCACAGACGACCGGCACCGGCCAGGTAATCGTGCCCGTGCCGTTATCAAGCCGAGACATGCAATGATCAAGCTGAAATGGCCAGGGTGGTGACAGATAAAGGCCGTCCGGCGGAATGTCTCGCTCCGGTTGCAGTTACCAGGATCGACGGCGAGACAAGGACCGTTTCAGCCCAGGGGTTTTTGATCGACCCCAGGCATCCATACCCTCAATGGCAGGGCAACGCTGGATCTGAGCAGATTGCCCAATTAGCGACCCCAACCTGTATATCAGCAGCGCGGCTGACCTGGAAGTCGATTTCCAGGCGGGCATGACGTATTACATTGACTATTACCACCCACCGGATAATACCCAGGAGTGGAAACTGGTGGTATTGAATATCGAATCAATTCCCGGCGAACAATTACCGCGTCCGTCAGCAGATATCAATAAGCAGCCTCAATGAAAACGGGGTCGACCGAACCATTCCAGCGGCCGTGATAAAGCTCCAGTTTTTTCTCCGCCGGTGTCAGTCCGGAAAAGGCCGTGGCGAACAGGGGTTCCAGAAAGCCTGTCTCATTTTCACCGGATGAATTCAGGCGGTTACGCCCGGTCAGACCGGTGGACGCCATTTCCAGTACCTCAACGGCGATGGACTGCAAATCGCGATCACGGATTTTCGTCTTTAACCCCAGTCTGGGCGCGTCTGCCCTGAGTTGCAGGCGTTCTTCCATGCTCCAGTCCCGCACCAGGTCCCAGGCAGCGTCGAGTACCGCATCGTCGTACAACAGACCGGCCCACAGGGCCGGCAGGGCGCACAATTTGCGCCACGGGCCACCATCCGCGCCACGCATCTCCATGTAGCGTTTCAGCCGGACCTCGGGAAAGGCGGTGGTCAGGTGGTCTTCCCAGTCCTTGATGGCGGGTTTTTCGCCCGGTAACGCGGGCAGTTCGCCCTTCAGAAAATCCCGGAAGGACTGGCCGGACGCATCGATGTAGTCGCCATCGCGATAGACAAAATACATCGGTACATCCAGCATGTAATCGACGTAGCGCTCAAACCCCATGGACGAGTCGAACACAAATGGCAGCATGCCGGTGCGGTCCGGGTCGGTATCTTCCCACACATGCGAGCGGTAACTGACATAGCCGCAGGGCTTGCCGTCGACAAAAGGCGAATTGGCGAACAGGGCGGTCGCGACCGGTTGCAGGGCCAGCGCCACCTGGAATTTTTTCACCATGTCGGCTTCGGAGCTGAAATCGAGGTTGACCTGCACGGTGCAGGTGCGGGCCATCATGTCCGACCCCGAGCTTGCCGCGTTTGGCCATGTACTCACGCATGATGCGGTAACGGCCCTTGGGCATCCACTGGGTATCCTTGCGCTCCCACTTGGGTTGGAAACCCATGCCCAGGAATGCGATCCCGAGCGGTTCGGCGATGGTCTTGACCTGCTTCAGATGGGTATAAACCTCATTGCAGGTCTGGTGCACGTTGTCCAGCAATGCGCCGGAAAGTTCAAACTGGCCGCCGGGTTCCAGTGTGATGGATGCGCCTTTGTCGTCCAGCAGGGCAATCGGGTTGCCCTGTTCATACACCGGCTTCCAGCCGAACTGGTCGGCGAGGCCCTGCAGCATGGCGCGTATGCTTCTCGCGCCCTCGTAGGGCAGGGGTCGCAGGTCATCGGTGGTAAAGCCGAACTTTTCATGTTCGGTACCCAATTTCCACTCGTTCTCTGGTTTGCAGCCTGATTCGAGGTATTCAATCAATTGCTGGCGGTTTTCAATCGGTGCCGGGTTGCCTGGTTGGTTCAAGTGAAGCACTCCATAAGTTGACGATGACCGGGATTAGACCGGTGTACGTAATTGCTCACCGGAACACTGTGACAACAGTCCATTTTGTTCAGTGCAAGGAACAATCATCGTAATGTACTATATTATGCATTGGTGTGGCGAGACGCCGCCGCGGGCAATATGGATCAGGTCCGTTCAAACGACGAAATCACACGGCCCGGCGCGACGTTTGCCGACAAACCTTCAAGCCGTGTCTAGCCCTGGGTGAAAATGCAGAATTGGTCAATGCAGTGTCGAAACCATGACTCTCCGAATCTGTTGCACCCATTCGTCCTGACACTTGTCCTGGCTTTATTGCTCGCAGCCTGCGGCAATGACAACCCGGAACAACTGGTCAAGCATAAACGACATGAGAAGCCGGTCGAATTGATCCTCGACGAAAACGGCCGCCCTGACCCAAGCGTGCTGGCCGAGCAGCAGGAATTGCAACGGGATAATGGCCAGGAACCGCAGACACTGGATCCGCACCTCGCAGAAGGCCTGCCCTCGGCACACATTTTACGTGACCTGTTCGAAGGCCTGACGTCGGAGTCGCCGGAAGGCCGCATCATCCCCGGGCGCCGCGATCCGCTGGAACATCAGCCGGGATGGAAAAACCTATACCTTCTACCTGCGGCGCGACGCGCGCTGGTCAAACGGTGATCCGGTAACGGCAGAGGATTTTGTCTACTCACTGCGGCGCAGTGCCGATCCCGCAACGGCATCAAAATACGCCGCCGTGCTGCTGCCGATTGAAAATGCCGCAGAAGTGCTAAACGGCGACCTGCCACCGAGCGAACTGGGTGTCAGTGCGATGGACGAGTTTACCCTGCAGATCAGCATGAAGGGTCCGACACCCTATTTTCTCGCCTTGCTGAACCACTCATCGACCTACCCGGTGCACCGGGCCAGTGTGGAGGCGCACGGCTCGGCATTTTCCCGCCCGGGCAACCTGGTGTCGAACGGTGCTTACGTCCTCAGCGACTGGGTCATCCGCTCGCGTATCGAACTGGTCAAAAACCCGAATTACTGGGATGCGAAAAACGTCATTATCGACAAGGTCGTCTATCATCCGTTCGAGGACCAGTCGACGGCGCTGAAACGTTTCCGTGCTGGCAAGCTGCACTGGACGTCCGAGGTTCCGAACAATCAGTTCAAATGGTTACAGAAGAATTACCCCGATGAACTGGTCATCAGTCCGTGGCTCGGGTCGTATTTCTTTGGTTTTAACCTCGAGCGCGAACCGTTCATAGCCAACCCGAATCTACGCCTGGCGCTGGCGTTGGCGCTTGACAGGGACCTGTTGACAGAGAAGGTGACCCAGTTCGGTGAACTGCCTTCCTACACGCTGGTGCCCCCGGGTATCAGGGACTTCGAATCGCCACTGCCCGAATGGGCGGAATGGACACAGGCCGAGCGCGAGGCCGAAGCCCGGCGTCTGTATGCCGAAGCCGGCTATTCGGAAGAGAACCCGCTGAAATTTGAAATACGTTATACCGCAGGAGAAAACAACAAGAAGATGGCCCTGGCGGCGGCTTCGTTGTGGAAGCAGATCCTCGGCGTGCAGGCGACATTGCTCAACGAGGAAAGCAAGGTTTTCCTGCAGAACCGCGAACAAAAAATACTCACACAGGTGTTTCAGTCGGGATGGATCAGCGATTATGCTGATCCCTACAGTTTTCTGAACCTGTTCCGCAGCGGCGGCGGGCGTAATTATTATGGATATAGCAATAACCTCTACGACGTGCTGCTTGACGAGGTCGCCGCCGAGCGAATTCCCTCCAGGCGCAGACTGCTGATGTATGAGACGGAACGCCTGCTAATGGCTGACGTACCCATTATTCCGCTCTACACCTATGTGACCAAGCGCATGGTGAACCCGCGTCTGAAGGGTTGGCAAAGCAACGTCATGGATCATCACTATAGCAAGGACATGTACTTCCTCAAGGCGGCGAGCGAGGAAAACCAGGCCACGCCCAAGGGTCTGGAAAAGCAGACCCTAGTGCCCCTGGAGCGCGACGAAGCCGCCCTGATCAGGCAGGAAACGGAAGCCTTGCGAGCCGCGGCCGATGCTGAAGCGCTTGAACCCGGAGCCGGAGCAGGAAACAATTTCGCCGCAAGAAACGGATACCGGAGCTCCGGCTGAAGACACGGATAGCAGGGTTGATCCGCAAGATACAGATACCAGCGTTCTGCCCGAAGACATCACGGATCGATGACACCGATACGCAGGGCATGCGCCAGTGATCCAGGATTCCGGCATGGCAAGACATGTCCTGAGGCGGCTTCTGAGCCTGGTTCCGACGCTGCTGATGCTGATCACGGTGGCGTTTTTCCTGATGCGGGTGGCGCCTGGCGGGCCGTTCGATAACGAGAAGTTGTTACCGGCGGAAATCGAGGCCAACCTTGAAGCCAAGTACCACATGGATGAATCGCTGCTGCAGCAGTATTTCCGTTATCTCAGCCAGATTGCAGTGCTCGATTTTGGGCCTTCCATCCAGTACAAGGACTGGACCGTCAACGAATTGATCGGCCAGGCCATGCCCGTGTCGCTGACCATCGGGCTGAGCGCCATGGTGCTGGCGTTCCTGCTCGGAACACTGCTGGGGATCTCTGCAGCGTTGCGGCAAAACACGCGTGTTGATTATTTTTTGATGGGGGTGGGCATGCTCGGTATTTCGATACCCAACTTCGTCATTGCGCCGATATTGATATTGTTGCTGGCCGTCTATGCCGGCTGGCTGCCGGCCGGCGGCTGGGACTGGAGCATCGCCAGCATGGTGCTGCCGGTGGTGACGCTGTCACTGCCGGTGACCGCCTATATTGCGCGTCTGACCCGCGGCAGCATGATCGAGGTCATGCACAGCAACTTCATACGCTCCGCGCGTGCCAAGGGATTGCCGGAGAGCACGGTGATCCGCCGTCATGCCTTGCGGCCGGCGCTATTGCCGGTCATTTCATTCCTGGGTCCGGCAACCGCCGGCATGATCAGCGGCTCGGTGATCATTGAACGCATTTTTTCCATTCCCGGTCTCGGCAGTTACTTTGTGCAGGGGGCGCTGAACCGTGACTATTCGCTGGTGATGGGGGTCGTAATTTTCTACGGTGTGCTGATCATATTGCTGAATTTCCTCGTCGATCTGATTTATGCCTGGCTTAATCCCAAGGTCCGATATGACGAATAAGACTGACAATCCGGTAATCGACCCATTTGCAGCAGCGATGGGCGTCGTCGACGTCAAGGGGCGCTCACCCTGGGAAGATGCGTGGCATCGCTTACTCAAGAACCGCGCCGCGGTTTACAGCGCCTTTATCATGGCGGCCATATTCCTGCTGGTCGTGTTCGGACCGATGCTGATCTCGTGGGAGTCCGATTTCACCGATTGGGACAACACCTCGTCCCCGCCAAGCCTGTCCACCGGACACTGGTTTGGCACTGACGCGGTCGGCCGGGATATCCTGGTACGCACCCTTGAGGGTGGCAGAATCTCGTTGATGGTCGGCCTGGTGGCCACCATTGTCAGCCTGCTGATCGGTGTCAGCTATGGCGCCACCGCCGGTTATTTTGGCGGCGCCGCCGATCGTATCATGATGCGTATCGTGGATATCATATACGCCCTGCCATTCATGTTTTTTGTCATCCTGCTAATGGTGGTTTTCGGCCGGAACATCCTGCTGATATTTGCGGCCATCGGCGCAATCAACTGGCTCGACATGGCACGCATCGTCCGCGGCCAGACCCTGAGTCTCAAAAACACCGAGTTCGTCGAAGCGGCAAAGGCCTGCGGCGTCGGCGACTGGGACATCATCCGGCGCCACATCACGCCAAATTTGCTCGGCGTGGTGATCGTTTATGTGACCCTGACCATTCCCCAGGTCATCCTGGCGGAATCCTTTTTAAGCTTCCTCGGCCTGGGCGTACAGGAACCCATGAGTTCCTGGGGCGCACTGGTCAGCGACGGCGCACAGGACATGGAGTCGGCGCCGTGGACATTGATCGTGCCGTCGGTATTTCTCACGGTTACCCTGTACTGTTTCAACTATATCGGCGACGGTCTGCGTGACGCGCTGGATCCAAAGGACCGGATCTAGTGTGCGGGGGAGGAAAATAGTGGCCCTGCTGGAAGTCAGGGATCTGGATGTCGGCTTCGATACGCCGGAAGGCGAGGTTCATGCGGTCAACCAATTGAATTTTTCAGTGGAAGCCGGTGAAACACTGGCGCTGGTCGGTGAGTCGGGTTCCGGTAAAACACAGTCGGTGATGGCCGTACTGGGATTGCTGGCGGAGAACGGCCACGCCAGCGGCCAGGCCATTTTCAAGGGTAAGGACCTGCTACAGATGAGCAGCTCGGAACTGAACCTCCACCGTGGCAGTGAAATCTCGATGATATTTCAGGATCCGATGACCTCGTTGAATCCGTATCTGCGTATCGAGAAGCAGATGATCGAGGTGGCCATGCATCACCAGGGATTGAAAAAGTCGGAGGCCAGGGCGCACGCGGTGGAAGTGCTTCGCGCCGTGCGCATACCGGATCCCGAACGTGTCATCCGCCAGTATCCGCACGAGTTTTCCGGCGGTATGCGGCAGAAGGTGTTGGTGGCGATGGGGCTGTTGAGCGAACCGGAACTGCTGATCGCAGATGAACCGACCGCGGCGCTCGATGTGACCGTCCAGGTGCAGATCACCCACCTGATGAGTGATTTGCAGAAGAAGTCGAACACCGCGATTATCCTGATTTCCCACGACCTGGGCATCGTCGCCGGCTCCTGTGACCGGGTGCTGGTGATGTATGCCGGCGAAGCGGTTGAATGTGGAACGGTGGAACAGATTTATTACCAGCCAAAACACCCCTATACGCAGGGTTTGCTGAATTCCGTGCCGCGTCTGGATCAGATCGGTCGAACGGGAGCTTGAAGCCATCCCCGGCAACCCGCCCAATCCGCTGACCTTGCCTGACGGTTGCAAATTCCGCGACCGCTGCCCCAGGGCTTTCGATGCATGTACTGAGAAACCACCCATGCAGGTGGGCGAAGACCACCACCCGTTCCGCTGCTGGCTTGGGTGCTGCAAAATGAATGACAGGGTGCTGAGAGTGCAGGACCTGGCGGTGTATTTCAAAATTCGCGAAGGCGGTTTGCTGCAGCTCGAAAACGCATACACTCAAAGCGGTCGATGGCGTCAGCTTTGACCTGGATGCCGGTGAAACACTGGGGGTCGTCGGTGAGTCGGGCTGTGGCAAATCAACCCTCGCCCGTGCCTTGCTGGCGCTGATCAAACCCAGTCGCGGCCGGGTATTGTGGCTGGGCGAAGATCTGAACAAGCTGGATGAAGAGGCCTTGAGAAAAAAACGCCAGGACCTGCAGATCGTTTTTCAGGATCCTTTGGCTGCACTCAATCCGCGCATGACCGTACGTGACATCATCGCCGAGCCGCTGTGGACATTTTTCCCCAAAATTGCACGTGTGCAGGTCGATGAGCGGGTACGCGGGGTCATGAAGATGGTGGGTTTGCTGCCCAACCAGGTCAACCGCTACCCGCACGAGTTTTCCGCCGGCCAGTGCCAGAGAATAGGTATTGCCCGTGCCTTGGTGTTAAACCCGAAACTGGTCATTTGCGATGAGCCCGTCAGCGCGCTGGATGTGTCGATACAGGCACAAATTATCAACCTGTTGAAAGATATTGCAGAAAAAGCTGAACCTGTCGCTGGTGTTTATCGCCCATGACCTGTCAGTGGTCAAACATATCAGCGACCGCGTCATGGTGATGTACCTGGGCCGGGCGATGGAACTTTCCCTACGTGAGAAGATGTACACAAAACCGTTGCACCCCTACACCAGGGCGTTGATCATGGCGGTGCCGGTGCCCGATCCGAAAGTGGCGCGGGCCGCGAGCGAAACAGGTTTGACCGGCGACATGCCATCACCGCTGAATCCGCCTCCAGGCTGTGTGTTTCATACCCGCTGTCCCTATTCGAAAAAACGCTGCCAGTTGGAAGTACCGGCCCTGCGAAGGATGGAGAATGGCGACTGGGTTGCCTGTCATCGCGCTGAAGAACTTGACTTAACCATTGTCAAAAGCGGATAACCCGAATATTGCATCAGTATCCCGGCCCTGGCTGGTTCAGTCACGCCTGGCCTTGAGCTTCCTTCAAGTCGTAGCCACGGCTACGTCTATCAGTCCAGCCCGGCGCCCAGACGCACCTGTCCTGCGTCAACTTCCGGGATACTGATGCAATATTCGGGTTAGAATACGCGCTGCGTTAACCGATAAAACCAGAATTGATAGAGGAAATTGGAATGATCCGAAACACACTGCGATCCATTGCGCTAATCACTGTCGTATTGCTACTGAGCGGTTGCAGTAAAAACATCATGGTCATCAGCCAATGGGATGCCGGCCGTGACAACATCGACAAGCGCGAACGGATTGCCGTTGTGGCGATGATGCCCGAGTCCCTGCAACGGCTGACCGTGGAGCAGGAAATCGTCAGAGTCATGCGCAAGGCGGGCAGAAATGCGCTTGTTTCCAGTGATATACCCGGCCTGTCCGGCCGTCTGACCAGGGAAACCGCCGAACCGGCCCTGAAGGCTGCCAGCGTTGATGCCATCATTGTCGTGTTCCTGACCGGTGCTAAAAAGGGTGAAAAGCTCGAACGCGCCGATTACTACGCCGTCAACGTCGATTCCGGTTTCTACCAAACCGGTTATGGCTGGTTTTCACCCACCTACGTCAACGTCTACACCGTGGTCGAAGGCAAGGGCTTTTACGCCCAGGAAGATTATATCTATGCGGAAACTACCTATTTCGACATCGTTGATGACCATGCCAAGTGGAGCATGATCACCCGTTCCAAGAACCTCGAATACAACGATACCGCGAAATCGGTTGCCGAGAAAATCGTTTCCAAGATGAGATCCACCGGGACGCTGTAGGTCTGCGGTTTGTGCCTGCAAGGCACGGATCGGACCGTCGCAGTAGAGGGCTGGTGAGATATGGGAGTGAGTAACCAGGCAGAATCCATCAAGCTGGCATCCGGTCTCGCCCGGCTTGGGCTGGAGGCGCCACCCGGCGCGGTTGAAAAGTTGCTCGCCTACATGGAACTGTTGAAAGAGTGGTCCGGCACCTACAACCTGGTTGCGCCGCGGTGAACGGGAGTTTCTGCTGACCCGCCATTTGCTCGATTCGCTGTCCATCGCACGCTGGCTGCAAACGGGGTCATTGCTGGATGTCGGCACCGGTGCGGGTCTGCCGGGATTGCCATTGGCCATCATCAAGCCGGACATGGAAGTGACGTTGATCGACAGCGCAGGTAAAAAAATCCGATTTATCCGCCACGTCGGGCGCAGCCTGGGTCTTGAAAATATTCACCCCCTGCAGCAAAGAGTCGAAGAACTGGCAGGTGGCAAAACCTTTGCAAATATCACCTCGAGGGCGTTTGCAACCCTGAAGGCATTTGCCGAGGCGGTCACGGCCATGTGCGGACCAGTCCACGCGTCTGCTGGCGATGAAGGGTAGTTACCCGCATGCGGAAATTGAAGAACTGCCCGGTTGGGTCAATGTACAGTCGGTCGAAACCTTAACCGTGCCCTATTTGCACGCCGAACGGCATCTTGTTTTGATGTCGGTCTCAAATTAATCCGGGTTAAAAGAAATACATGGCAAGAATTATCGCGGTCGCCAACCAGAAAGGCGGCGTTGGAAAAACCACAACCTGCGTGAACCTGGTGTCAGCACTGGCGGACATGAAATACCGCACCCTGCTGGTTGATCTTGATCCCCAGGGCAATGCCTCGGTGGGTTGCGGGGTCAATGCGCGCGAACTCGAGATTTCCGCGCTGGAGGTGATGCAGGCCGAGTGCGACGTACCTGCAGCCATGGTCCAGCTTGAAACCCTTGGATTTGACGTGTTGCCATCCAACAGCGACCTGACTGCAGCCGAGGTTTCGTTGTTGCAGGTTGATGATCGTGAGTACCGTCTAAAACATGCCCTGGAGAAAATCGCCCATCAATACGCCTGGATCATCATTGATTGCCCGCCATCTCTGAACATGCTGACGCTGAATGCACTGACGGCGGCCAACAGCGTCTTGATACCCATGCAGTGCGAGTACTACGCACTTGAAGGCCTCGCCTCGTTGCTGGATACCATTGAGCAGGTGCGCAACAGCGTCAACCCGGGCCTGGAGATCGAGGGCCTGTTACGCACCATGTTCGACGGCCGCAACAACCTGTCCAACGCGGTTTCGGAGCAACTGATCGAAAATTTTGGTGAACGTGTTTATCGCACCCTGATACCACGTAACGTGCGCGTCGCCGAAGCGCCCAGCCACGGTTTGCCGGTATTGCGCTATGACCCGAGTTCACGCGGTGCGCTGGCCTATCTCGCGCTCGCCGGCGAAATGCTGCGCAGAAACCGGAAAAGACAGTTGGGATAAGCGTCTCGCACGTTATATTCACTTTAACCGCTTAAATTGATAATATGATTTAACGGTTTCGGAAAATCACTTAATGACAACAAAAAAAAATCCACTCGGTCGTAACCTGAGCTCCATGCTCAGCCAGTCTGCTTTACAACATGCGGTGGACAATGCGAATTCCGAATCATCCGGCAGGGACTCACTGAAAAACCTGCCGCTGGACCTGATCAGCCCGGGACCGTTTCAGCCGCGTTCGATTTTTGATGCAGACCGTCTGCAGGAACTTGCCGAATCCATCCGTCACCAGGGTGTCATTCAACCCATCGTGGTCCGGGTGCGTGGCAACAACAATTATGAACTGATTGCCGGCGAACGGCGCTGGCGTGCGGCGCAGTTGGCCGGTATTGAAAAAATTCCCGCCATCATCCGCGAGGTGCCCGACGAGATCGCCATCGCCATGGCGCTGGTCGAAAACATCCAGCGCGAGAATCTGAACCCGATCGAAGAGGCGACGGCACTGAAGCGCCTGGTGGACGAGTTCCAGATGACCCACCAGCAAGCCGGCGATGCGGTCGGCCGTTCGCGTTCCGCCGTGTCCAACCTGTTGCGTCTGCTGGAACTGTCGCACGAGGTGCGTGAACTGGTTGATGCAAGACACCTGGAAATGGGTCATGCACGCGCCCTGTTGACACTGGAACCCGCATTGCAGGCTAAAGCGGCGCGCGAGGTGGTCAGCAAGGGATTTGTCGGTACGCGAGACCGAGCAACTGGTCAGGCGCATGAAATTACCGCCGGTCAGCAAAAACACGGCAGTCGATCCCGATATCAAGCACTTGCAGGACGCTCTGGCTGAAAAACTCTGTGCCAGGGTCAAGCTGACCCACAACGCCCGCGGCAAGGGAAAGCTGCGTGATCGCCTACAATTCGGCGGATGAACTGGAAGGTATCCTCGCACACCTGGGTCTCGAAACTGACTGATCAATTATTGACCGAGGTCAACGATTACATCCCGATCACCCGCTATCATCACTGCTAGTCCCAATCAGAGCATCAGAAGGTATTTATCATGCAAGGTTATCCACATCTCTATGTCGCCAATGCTTCCGGCACCAGCGAGGGCAATGTTGTCCTTACGGGCGAAGGCCTGCCGGCGCTGGACACGCAGTCACCACCGCAGTTTGACGGACCACTGGGTATGTGGTCACCGGAAACCCTGTTTTCGGCCGCCGTTGCCGACTGCTATATCCTGACGTTCCGCGCGATTGCGCGTGCCTCCAAGTTCGAATGGAATTCACTTGAGTGCAAAGTGGAGGGTGTTCTTGAGCGGCCCGAGAAGGTGACCTGGTTCACCAGCTTCAATGTCCACGCCGTACTGCACGCGCCCGAGGGGGCCAAGGTCGAACTGGCTGAAAGACTGCTGGAAAAAGCCGAAAGCCTTTGCCTGATAACCGCCTCGCTCAAGTCCGAAGTCGTCCTGACAACGGAAATACATCTCGACTGAACCCAGCGTTTTCGGCTGTCCGCGTCTGTCACCCGGCTTTCCGCCCGGGTGGCGGCTGTGCCGGCATATGGTAATCTGTCGCTAATCAGGGTTTGCGATCAAGTCGCAGGTGGTATCAGCAGATGAGGACAGGTGCGTGACGGCTACGAACAGTCAACTGGTGAGCCGTGGGCTGAGGATTCAGACCGTCGTGGCCCTTGTGCTGGCTGCGGGTTTGCTGCTCCTCGGGCCGGTTGCCGCCTATTCATCCCTGTTCGGCAGTCTCGCCGCCTATATTCCCGCGCTGTTGTTTGCCCTGCTGGTCGTGCCGAAATTCGGTGCGGACAGCGGCACCTTCCTGCGTACCGCGGCGGTCGCCGAAGTGGCAAAGATATTCCTCACCGGCCTGTTGTGCGCGGTGGTGTTTATCTGGGTGAAACCACTGGCAGCCGGATGGTTTTTCGCCGGCATGGCGGCGGTGATATTCAGCGGACGGCTGGGGATGCTGTTCAACGCCGGTCCTTGATCATGCCAACATTAAATAGCCCGAACAGGTGTACGTAGTGAGACCGAAGCAGATTGTCGAGTTATGGGTGGAAGCGTTCAACAACGGCGATGCCGATGCCATGGCTGAATTCTATAGCGAGAACGCCGTCAACCACCAGGTCGGTGAACCTCCAGTGCGAGGGAAAATCCGCGATCAGGGACATGTTTGCGAGAGAATTCGCACAGGCTGACATGACCTGCCTGGTGGAAAACCTCTTCGAGGACGGCGAATGGGCCATCCTCGAGTGGAAGGACCCGCTGGGTCTGAGGGGTTGCGGTTTTTTTCATGTGCAAAACGGCAAAATCGTTTTCCAGCGCGGCTACTGGGACAAATTGTCATTTTTGCGCATGCACAATTTACCGCTACCAACGACCTGATGCGTTCTATCTGCAATCAAAATAAAAACCAGTGCTGCAATGCTGCCTCGCATAATTCCGGCTCAGGCCATCAGGTCGAACGGTTCCTGGTCTTGTCTTCTCTCATCTGTACGGTGGGGACGCTGGGGTGGGTAGTTCATTCCAGGACTCGCGCAAGCACTTCCTGTGGCCTCGATACTCGGCTTCCTGCCTCGTACGGTCCTGGAATAACTACCCACCCCAGCGTCTGTCAACCGCCGTGCAAATCTGTCAGAAACCATTGACCTATGATTTCGCACAGCGGCGAGGGTGTGCAGTACCTCACTTCAGGACCGTACGAGACAGGAAGTCGAGTATCGAGCGCCCATGGATGGTTCACAGCGAGTCCTGAAGTGAGGTACTGCATGGCCTCGGCGCCCTACAGATAATGAGTCAAATACCAAGAGTGGGCAGCGTAGCGATCTGACAAAGGGACCTTCAGGTGAGCAAAGAGAATCTAAAACCAAGTGAGTCAACAGCGCCAGTGTTACCATTGTGTGTGTATTCAAAAGAGCAGGTTAAAGATACCCGATGGTTCGCAACATTCCGAACGTCGCCGGTGAAAGATCATGAATCCGAAGGTTTATGCCACCGACCGTAACACCTGGCGGGCCTGGCTGGCCAAAAACCACGCCAGTGAAACCGAGGCGTGGCTGGTGTATTACAAGAAGCACACGGGCAAGCCCTCGGTCAGTTACATCGATTCGGTCAAAGAGGCGCTGTGTTTTGGCTGGATCGACGGCTTGAAAAAGCGCATCGATGACGAAACGTATGCGCACCGGTTTACACCCCGGAAGCCCCACAGCAAGTGGTCACCGCAGAATATCAAGCTGGCCAGGGAACTGGTTGAACTCGGCTTGATGACCGCGGCAGGACTCACGGCCTTCAAGCAGAGGGCGAGCTACGATGAAGCGCAGTTGAATGTCATGCAGGCCAAGGAAATTTCACTGGCGCCCGAAACTGAAAAGGCCCTGAAGGCCAATCAGAAGGCGTGGCAAAACTTCAAACAATTGACACCGGGTTACCGCAAGCAATACGTCGCCTGGTTGCAAAGCGCCAAACGTCCGGAGACCCGGCAAAAACGACTGCAAGAGGCCATCCGCCGGCTCGAAAAAAATCAGAAACTGGGCATGAAATAGCTGTGTTTGCAGCGAGGATTGAATAAAAATGAAATCTGTCAGGCTAAACGGCAATGAAGTCTTTCCCTCGAAGATCGTGTGCATCGGCCGGAATTACGTCGAGCACATCAGGGAACTGGGTAATGAAATACCCACTGAGCCGGTAATTTTTATCAAGCCAAATTCGGCCATCGCTGAAAATATTCACTCAAACGACTCGGAAGAAATCCATTTCGAGGGCGAAATAAGTTTCATGGTCCGCTCCGGTGAACTGGCCGCCGTGGGTTTCGGGCTGGACCTGACCAAGCGAAATCTCCAGTCCAGGCTCAAGGCCAAGGGTCTGCCATGGGAACGTGCAAAGGCATTCGACGGCGCCGCGGTATTCAGTGAATTCGTCTCTTTCGACGGTGGGATCAACGACCTCAGGCTCGAACTCATATATCAACGACCGCCTGGCACAGCAGTGGCGGTTGTGAATTGATGATGTACAAACCTCCCGACATCATCAAGGAGGTGAAAAGTTTTATTTCCTTCGAGGACGGTGACGTGATCATGACCGGTACACCCGCCGGTGTTGGAGCGGTGCACGCCGGCGACCGCTTTGGCGGTAAAATATATCGCCGGTGAAAGACTGCATCACAGGGGCTACGTGGGTGGTGCAGTGAGACTGGTGGAAATTACACGGGAACCCGTCGAACTCTACAAGATTCTGAAGTTTGAAGGTATGGTCGCGACCGGTGGTGAGGCCAAGCAGGTCATTGCCGAAGGCCAGGTTCGGGTCAATGGTGAAGTGGAGACCCGCAAGCGGAAGAAGATCGTCAGCGGCGATACCATCGAGTTTGAGCGGAGAGAATCCGTATACAATTACATGAAAATGGAAAAACAAAGTGAACAACAACGATGTTTTGCGCCGTATCCGCTACACCTTCAATATTGACGATACGAAAATGATCACCCTGTTTGGACATGGCGGTGTCGAGGTCACACGCGCCGAGATCAGCAACTGGCTGAAAAAAGACGATGATCCCGATTATCCGCAAATGCCAGCGATGTGCAATTGGCGCATTTCTGAATGGCCTGATCGTCGACAAACGGGGTAAAAAAGACGGGCCCGCAACCCGAACCCGAAACGAGTCTGAGCAACAACATCATCTGCGCAAACTGAAGATCGCCCTGAATCTGCAGGCCGATGATGTCCAGGCGCTGATCAAACAGGCAGGATTTCAGCATGAGCAACCACGAACTAAGCGCGTTTTTTCGAAATCCGCGTCATAAACACTACCGCGAGTGCAAGGACCAGGTGCTGCGATATTTCCTCAAGGGCATGCAGCATAAATACCGGGCCTGATCACCAGGACCGGCGCGGTGACTTAATATCAAACATGCAACAGTTACTGGATAACAACGACCTGGTTTTGATGGAGGCGGCCATCGTTGAGCCTTTGCGGCGCTCAAATGATATCGTGCTTCACCCGACGTTGGTGAACGCCCCGTTGATTTACCAGCAGGCGGGCCGCGAGGCCCTGCGCGGGCTTTACCAGAACTATATCGATATCGCGCAGGCTGCACAGATACCATTCCTGATGTGCACGCCGACGTGGAGAACGAACCGGGAAAGGGTGTCGGAGACAGGCATTACCACCTCCATCAACGTGGACGCGGTGGCGTTTCTGCAGGAACTCCGTGAATCGCAAGAAGACGGCCACGAAAACATCAGGATCGGTGGTTTGATCGGTTGTAAAAACGACTGTTACCTGCCGCGGGAGGCCTTATCCGCGGCGCAGGCGGAGGAGTTTCACGCTGGCAGATTGAGCAACTTGCGCAGGGTGGCGCGGATTTCATCATTGCGGAAACTTTGCCGTCGGTGGATGAGGCCATTGGTATTGCGCGCGCGATAGAACACTCCGGTCTGCCCTATTTCATCAGCTTCGTGATATCCCGCGACGGTCGTGTCCTCGATGGCACCGGTCTTAACGAGGCCATGAATACGATCGATGAAAATACCAACCGGCGAGCGCTTGGTTTCATGGTGAATTGCGCCTACCCGTCCTTCCTGTGCGCGCCGGCCCAGCCAGCCTCAGCTTTTCGAAAGGCTGACGGGATATCTCGCCAACGCTTCTTCACTGGATCATTGCGAACTTGATGGCGCCGCCGAATTGATAGGCGAGAGCGTCTCCGACTGGGGCGATGCCATGCTGGAATTGCACCGATCTTTCGGTGTGAAGGTTCTCGGCGGGTGCTGCGGAACAGACGCCCGACACCTGCGTTATCTTGTCAGGGAGAAACAAAAATCATGACGATGAAAGTCACACTGGATGACATACGGTCAGCCTCGCGTATTGTCTATGCCAAGATGCAGGCCACGCCCCAGTACCGCTGGCCGCTGCTGTGCGAACGCTTGGCGCCGAGGTCTGGGTCAAGCACGAGAACCACACCCCGGTGGGTGCATTCAAGATACGCGGTGGACTGGTCTACTTTGCACACCTGCAAGAATCGGGCCAGGTGCCGCGGGGCGTGATCGCCGCCACGCGTGGCAACCATGGTCAGTCGGTTGGATACGCCGCGCAGTCTTTACGGTATACCCGCCACGATCGTGGTTCCGCACGGCAACAGTGTCGAGAAGAACGCCGCCATGCGCGCACTCGGTGTCGAGTTGATCGAGTATGGCGACGACTTCCAGGAGTCGCGGGAATACGCCGATACACTGGCGGCGGAACAGTCACTTCAGATGGTGCCTTCGTTTCATCCCCTGCTGGTGACGGGTGTGGCGACTTACAGCCTGGAGTTGTTGCAAAACGTTGAGGATATCGACGTGGTTTACGTACCCATCGGTCTTGGCTCCGGCATCTGCGGCATGCTGGCCGCACGTGATGCGCTGCAACTGAAGACCGAGGTGGTGGGCGTCGTATCAGCCCATGCGCTCGCCTATGCAAAATCATTCGAAGCAGGGCACGCGGTGGACTCGCCCGTTACCACGCTTCTTTCCGACGGCATGGCCTGCCGCACGGCGGAGCCGGAGGCGCTTGAGCTTATTTTGCAGGGTGTTGATCGTATTGTTCCGGTTACAGACGACGAGGTCGCCGCGGCGATGTGTATGATGTTTGAATGTACACACAACGTCTGTGAAGGTGCGGGTGCAGCGGCATTGGCGGCGGCGATCAGGGAAAAGTCACGGCTGGCGGGCCTTAAGGTAGCGGTGGTTGCCTCGGGTGGCAACGTCGACCAGGCGCTTTTCGCCGACGTTCTCAAAAGCGGTCAATGAGCGGAGATTAACAATGTCAAAAATTTGCCTGGTCTTAACAGCCTGTTCGATGCTTTTCGTGGCCGGTGTGATGGCCTCGGATCAATCCACCACGGATGCGCTAAGCCAGCAGGTCGCGGATACCGAGCGCGCCTTTGCCGGGACGATGGCACAACGTGATTTCGAAGGGTTTGTCTCGTTCCTGGCGGATGAAACCATATTCTTTTCCGGCCCAACGGCGCTGCGTGGCAAACAGATGGTGGCGGATACCTGGAAACCCTACTACGAGCAGGCCGAGGCGCCGTTTTCCTGGGAGCCGGAACACGTTGAAGTACTGGATTCGGGAACCCTCGCATTGAGTTCGGGCCCGGTGTTCGATGCGCAGGGCAAGCGTGTGGCGACATTCAACTCGATCTGGCGACTCGAGGCAAATGGCCAGTGGCGGATCGTCTTTGACAAGGGCTGTGACGATTGCAATTGCGCAAATCCCTGAACCGAATATCTTAATGCCCCTTGTTTGTGAACCCGGCCACGCCGGCGTGGTTTTCGGTTATATTCCTGGCCAACAGGATCAGCTGCCGGGGCTATCTTCAACGTGATGCCAAAACAAGGTCTGCCCATCGCTCTCAACCATGATCGCCTGGCCAGTGCCGCGAAATCCCTGTCTGGAATGGACAAGGACATGGCGAGAATTTTGAGCGCCCTTGGCACACCGCCGCTGTGGGACAGACAGCCGGGCTTTGTGACCCTGCTGCGCATCATCCTTGAACAACAGGTGTCGCTGGTCTCAGCCGATGCCATGTACCGTCGCCTGCTGGTGCAAATCGATCCGCTGACCCCGGAGACCATGCTCGCTGCGGGTGAGCCCTTTTTACGCGCTTTTGGCGTGACCCGGCAGAAGGCCGCGTACTTTATCAACGTCGCCCGGGCTATCCAGAATGGCGATCTGGATTTGGAATCCTTGACCCGCGAAAGTGATGAGTCCGCGATTTCACAACTCACATCGGTCAAGGGTATCGGTCCGTGGACGGCCAGGATCTACCTGCTGATGGTCCTGTGCCGCCCGGATGTCTGGCCGCTCGGCGATGTCGCCCTGGCCACGGCCTATCAAAAACTGAAAGGACTGGAAAAACGCCCTTCACAGCCCGAACTCAGCGAGTTGGCACTGGCCTGGGCGCCCCACCGCGCCACGGCGGCAAGGCTGTTATGGCACTATTACCTGAACGGCATGCCCGATGACATTGGAAACAGTCAATGAAATACACCGCGATTAACTTCAGCAACAAGTTCGGCAAGTTTAACCAGCAATGGTCACCAAGGGTGATCGCCGAAATGAACGACTACCAGTTCAAACTGGCAAAAGTGCAGGGTGAGTTCGCCTGGCACAACCACCCCGACACCGACGAGGTCTTCATCGTCATCGAAGGCGCACTGGATATCGAGTTCCGCGACGGCAGGGTAACGCTTGCAGCCGGTGAAATGTTCGTGGTGCCAAAAGGTGTCGAACACAAACCCATGGCGGAACAGGAGTGCCGGATCATGCTGGTCGAACCCAGGGGCACCGTAAACACCGGGGATACGCGCAACGACCTGACCGCACAAAACGATGTCTGGGTATAAAAGGTACTTGGCTGACAATGCGCTTTTTTTGATCAGCATTGAACCATTGAAACAGTTCTTAAACCGCCAAAAACAACCAGCCTCAACGGTTGATCGACAGCAATTAGCCCAGTCGTTATGCACCCTTATGGTGCTTCGAATTTCCAGCCTTGAGCGTGAACAATTGGAAGAGAATTAAAGGCCGGACTTCGCCTGAAGCACTGGACACTCTTCAGGTTAAAATACAGCCTTATGAGAACATCATGCCAAACTACAAAAAGTACAAAAACATCCGTAGCTGTCGCAGCTTTCGGTGCGTATCCAATCCTCGACTATATAGTCTCCTTCTCGTTCGAATCTTAATTAATATTCTGCTCCAGCCATGCGGCAATGGTGGTTAACACTTCTGGATTCAACGTTTCTTCAATGCTGGCATATTCGTCAGTTGCTCCGTTTTCAGCTTGTTGAAACATGTGGTTAAGCCCCGGGAAAATATATTGGTCATACTTTGCTTTATCTTTACTTAAAGCGTGTGCCAGGCCTCCAATATTTTCTTTGGCTGGCACCTGGGAATCCTTGTCACCGTTTAATAACAAAACCGGTATATCCAGTTTTGCCCAGTAGTCTAATGGGTTTAGTTGTAGCCATAGGTAAAATGAATTGCTCGCGGCCAATTCAACATTCAAAGTGCCTTGCTGTCCAGCGAACTTGTTTACGATCTCTGCATTTTTGCCGGTTAAATTATCGTACAAGGCCTGCAGTTCCTGCTTGCGTTTCTCTTCGTCAGTATTATCAAGAACGGTTTGATAAAATTTTTGACTGAAGTCCAACAAAATATCCGTATCCGATTTTGTGGCGCCCTTGGCTGCGGGTTCGGTTTGATCTTGTAGCAATAGAATATCCAAGGTCGACATGCCTGGTCCCGCCATGGATATTATTCCCTGCACTTTTTCTATTGTGGCGGTAATTGCAGCAACAAAACTTCCTTCACTATGTCCGATAAGGAAGATGTTATTTGGATCGACCCGGCGATGTGCTTTTAAAAACTGAATGGCAGCTTGAGTGTCGTGGGCAAAATTTTCGACGTCGCCTTCTTTAAATTGGCCAGCGGATTTAAATACGCCACGTTTGTCCGCGCGCATTACAACATATCCCTGCCGGGTCAGGTAATCAGCCAATACTTTGAATGGTCTGTGGCCGTGGTGAAAAGAATCCCGTTGGTTTGGACCTGACCCGGCAATCAACATGACAGCGGGGTGGCGACCATTATCTTTTGGAGAGGTTAAGGTTGCTGCCAGCCACGTTTGATCATGTGGATTTATGTAACGAACCTCTTCTTCATTATATGCAGTGATATTGACGGGAGTCTGAGCTCTGTCTGTTTCGGGTAAGGTCGCTACCCTGGTTAAGGGCAATGACCAGCGGGCCTCACCCTGGCTAAACTGCGCATCAATGGTATTGCCGTCTGAGCTTATCTTGCCGGTGATGCTGATGGGAGCCTCGCGGAGCTGGACTGTCAGGATGTTGTCGTCCAGCGTCACATCCGAGGTCATATACCGGCTCATTTGGTCCAGGCTCGCTACATTTGCGCCCCACTCACCATTGGCCCGTTTGAATACCTCCACCCCAACCCTTAACGTCGGACCGCCAGGAATTTCCATCACCCCCAGCCATGCGCCTTGAGCATCTTTCATCTGCGTTTGCGCAGCCGCCAAGTGGCTGAAAGTGAGCCATAAAAATGTTGTAAGAATCATACCGATTCGATTAAGCATATTGTTTTTCCTCATAGAGCTCTTTGGCGTGGGCGCTGCCTGGTCAAACCAGTAAAGAACCATCCCGCTTTGCAACTTTTACAATAGGCGATATATACCTTGTTATGCTAGGTACTCTATACAAAATTCTTATACATAGCAATGCTATGTTTATAGTTTGCGGTGTATTTAGATATCTTGCGCTGGTTCGGCCGCGGTAAAATATGATAACTAAATGATAGTTATAGAATAATAAATATCTATTTTATGCGGATGGATAAGTCCCGTATAATTCGATGTATATAGTAGTGCTATGCTATTGAGCTCGGGGACATGTGTATTTATGACGACTGAAAGCGATCAAGTGATAGAGCGATGGTTGCCGCAATTTAGAAAGGGCCTTCTGGAATTCATCATTCTTTTAAAGTTACAGCAAGGTCTGAGTTACGGTTACGAGATAGCGTCTGAAATAAAAAGGTTGACGATGATTGACGTGGCGGAAGGCACATTATACCCATTGCTAAACCGCCTCAAGCGCGACGGATTGGTGACAACCCAGTGGCAAACTGCTGAAGTAGGGACGCCCAGAAAATACTACCAAATTACCGAATTGGGTCGTGAAGTTCTTTCTAGAATGAAGCTCACCTGGAGCAATACGCACAGTTCAATCTTACAGATGGTGATGCAATCATGAGCCAACTATTCCCTATAAAAAGTGAAATTGCAGAAAAAGTTTGGGATCATTTTGACGCGGAGCTCAAACATAAACTGAAGCCCTTGCCTCAGGCAGAACGTGAAGACATCCGCTTGGAGATACTGAGTCATTTATACGAATCGGCGTTGCACGATGAGGGGCAAAGCGAAGCAGATAAAATGATAAATGCGATACACAGAATGGGCTCCCCCGACGAGTACCTCACACCATTGATTAGCGAAATCCTGCAGGCTCAAGAGGTGTCCAAAGGACATCCCCAGGCGATATTAAATGTGCTGATAAACCATACTAAAAAGGGTTTATTGCATTTTGCCGCGACACTTGCTTTTGGTTTTGGTTATTTTCTGAGTATTCTTGTTTTCATTATGGGATTGGTGCACATAGTCGACAACAATGTGGGTGTGTGGCTCGATCCGGATGGTGGCTTTTTGTCACTGTCATTTTCTTTTCAACAGGATGCTGTGCAATGGATGCCAAACTGGTTTTCGTTAATAGCCATCAGCACCAGTGTTGGTGTCTACTTTGTATTGAACAAGTTGTTGTTTTGGCTGTTGGCGAGAACTAAAAAATCGACTTCCGTATAGAACCTAATCAAAGGGGCCGGATACACTTTCCCACAGTGTTTCAACGCGTCGGCAATGACCGATAAAAAGTACTCAATTGATACTAATGAGTGGATGAATTCATCATGCTAAAAAAAATGGCCTTCTCAATTGTTGCCTTTCTGACGATATTTTGTTCCAGTGCTGCAAACGCTCAGTCTGCCTGGCTGTCAACCCCGGAGAGTTTAAGTGATTTCCGGCAGCAGGTTGAATCGCTCAAACCTGCCCATTCAAAAATTGAACTCGATTCGATCCAGGACATGAGCATCGATCTTGGTGATAGAAAAATTGACATCAGGATTTACGACCCTGGCATCCCGGAGCCAGCGCAAACTTTGATTTATGTTCATGGCGCCTGCTGGGTTGCCGGAAGCCTTGATAGTCACGACGAGATCAGCCGTTACCTTGCCCGGGAAAGCGGTTCAAAGGTTATTGCAATCAATTACCGGCTTGCGCCCGAATTCAGATATCCCGCTGCGCATAATGACGTTTTTGATAGCGTGCAATGGGTTTGGGACAACGCTGCAACGCTGGGTATCGACAAACGTAAATTTGCCATCGCGGGAGAGAGTGCGGGCGCATATTTCGCTGTCGCCACTGCGCTGCGTTCGATGGAGGACGCCAATAGCCCGAAGTTTGCCTTCGAGTTGCTGGTTTATGCCGCACTGGACGGTGGAGGCGCAGCGTGGCCGGAATGCAAGGCGCAGTATTTTGAAAATAAGAATGAGCAAAGAACAGATTATGCTTCGCCGTTATGGGCGGATAATCTTTCCGGTCTTCCTCGAACCTTCAATATATTCGGCCAGTATGAGATTTCGAGAGTTGAGGAAGAATTATTTATGCGAAAACTGGCAGAGCAGGGTGTAAGCACCCAGAGCTACATGATTAAAGACGTTGCCCATGACGTGGTTAATTGGGCGAGCGTCAGTGGGGATATGTCTGCTCACAAAAAAGCAATTGAATATATTGGAATGGGTTTTAGCCTTGCGAAATAGGCGCAATACATCAAAGTGAGCAACGGAAATGTCTCGTACGACCTGTCGCACGAGCCATGACAATCTGTTAAACATGTATGCGGGCGATTTTGGTGCCGGTAAATTCAAACGGGAGGACTACAATATGCAAAAGCACTGCAGTCTGGATTGCAGAAGGCGTATGAACTTGATGTGAAAGCCGGCGGTCCATCCTACATGTCCCTGTACGAACTGGCACGTATGAATTATGACCGTGAATTGTACGCAGAAGCGAATACATACTTTCAAGACGCATATACCGAAATGGAAGCCGAACAAGCTGACACCAGGGATCCGGTTGGTTATGCCGATTTCCTGGATGAGTACGCTTTTTCCCTCGAACAGACCGGTCAGAATGGCCTTGCTTCTAAACTGTCAGCCCGTTCTGAAAAAATCAGGGTGGCATTCAAGGCAAAACAAAGTCACACGGAGAAAACACCGTATGGCACTTTATGCAACACTGGTTCCTGACAAGTCATTGGAGGAGGAAGTTTTCGGCGCCGGTTAATTCAATCGCCGGGCTTATGTCGTCCGGTTAGATCTCAACAGGAGGATGGTCATGTCTGATAAAAAAATCATTGCAGTGCTCGGCGCGACCGGTGCGCAGGGCGGTGGTCTGGTACGCGCAATTTTGGCCGATCCAGATGGCGGGTTTATAGCGCGCGCTATCACCAGGGACGTCAATTCCGAAAAAGCCAGGGCGCTTGCGCAGGCAGGCGCCGAGGTTGTAGCCGCCGACATTGATGACGAAGCGAGCCTGACCGAGGCGCTCAAAGGCGCTTACGGCGCCTATTTCGTGACCTTTTTCTGGGCGCACTTTTCCCCCGACAAGGAGAAGGCTGAGGTCCGTAATATGGCCGCGGCAGCGAAGGCCACGGGCCTCAAACATGTCATCTGGTCCACACTTGAGGATACCCGCCAGTGGGTGCCACTCTCGGATGACCGGATGCCCACTTTGATGGGCGAGTACAAGGTTCCGCACTTCGATGCCAAGGGTGAGTCCAACAAGGTCTTCACCGAATTGGGGGTGCCAACGACGTTCCTTTACACGTCGTTCTACTGGGACAACCTGATTTACTTTGGCATGGGTCCAAAGAAAGACTCCGACGGAAAGTTCGCTTTCACGATGCCGATGGGTGACAAGAAATTACCTGGCATGGCCGCCGAGGATATCGGCAAGTGTGCCTACGGCATCTTCAAAAGCGGTTCGGAATATATCGGCAAGAGCGTCGGGATTACAGGCGAACACCTGACTGGCAAGCAGATGGCCGAAGCTCTGTCCGTGGCCCTGGGGCTGGAGGTGTACTACAACTCGGTGAGCCCGGAGATGTTTCGCAGCTTCGGTTTTCCGGGTGCTGATGACCTGGGCAATATGTTCCAGTTCAAGCGTGACTTCGAACAGGACTTTTGCGCTGCGCGTAATGTTGATCTTTCCCGGGCCCTGAACCCGTCGTTGCAGACATTCGAAGCCTGGCTGGCTGAGAACAAGACACGTATCCCGCTTGAGTAACGTAAAAAAAGCCTGTAATGAAAAATTTAATTTTATGAATCGGCCAGGAGATTCAAATGTTATATAGAATTTTGATTTTGGCGTTACTATTGACTTCACAGGCATCAGTGGCGGCTTTGGCTCCAAAATATCAAAATGCCAAGGATTTTGATGTGATCGTTGCATTTATAAAAACACATGATCAGGTCATGGAGACATTGGAATCCATCGACTTCAAAAAATATGTCATCCACTACGGCGATGACTGTGAAGTCGTGTTTGGGCGCAAGGAAGTTGTCAGACCCCAGGGTTGGGCTGGACCGGCCGAACCGCTCGAGTTTTTGAGTTCAAGCTGTTCCATAAGATGAACGGGCTGAAAAATCCTGCGTGCCGGACCCGTTCCAGGATCCGGACAGGTACGCAGGACAGACGCCAGGGAATAAACATTTGAGTAACGGGCGGACCCAGACGGGTTGCGCCGCCCCAAGCAAATCGGGAGGAATAATGTCACTAAGCCAATACAAGGGTGGTTGCCAGTGCGGCGCCGTCAGCTATGAAGTCGATTTGAGCCTCGACAACACATTGACGTGCAACTGTTCCCGTTGCCAAAAGATGGGCTTCGTGCTCGCTTTTACGCCACAGGACAATTTTCGTTTGATATCCGGTGGCGGGCAACTCACCGAATACCTCTTCAACAAGAAATCGATACGCCACCTGTTCTGCAGCACCTGCGGGGTTGAGAGCTTTGCCTACGGCAAGATGCCCGATGGTTCACCTCTCGTCGCCATCAATGTCAATTGTCTCGACGGGGTGGATCCCAGGGCGCTGGAAAGCCAGCATGTCGATGGCAGGAGTCTCTGAAGCGGATGTGTTGGCGGGATATGCGGGAAAAAGTGTGATGAGTCGAAGGTATTCGTGCCAATACAGCCGGGCGTAGCACCAATTAAATGGTGAATATCCCCGGAGCGTGACAACGTGGTTATGAAATTGACACAAACTATATTGATAACGGGTTGTTCCTTTTGAAAATCTGGGTGGACGCAGACGCCTGCCCGGTGGTGATCAAGGAGATATTGTTCAAGGCAGCCGAGCGAACCGGTATTCAGCTGACCCTGGTGGCCAACCAGCCTGTGCGTGTGCCGCCGTCCCGTTTCATCAGTTCGATCCAGGTCAGTTCCGGGTTCGATGTCGCCGATAATGAGATCGTAAAAAGAGTCGAGGACGGCGACCTGGTGATCACCGGGGATATCCCGCTGGCAGATGACGTGATCAAAAAGGGCGGCCAGGCCCTCAGCCCGCGCGGGGAAAGGTATACTGTCGAGAATATAAAGGCCCGTCTGAACATCAGGGATTTTCTGGATACCCTGCGTGGCAGCGGTATCGATACGGGCGGCCCACCGGCATTGAACCAGGCCGATCGTAAAGCTTTTGCCGATCACCTTGACAGGATACTGGCCAAATACGCCGGAAAGGATAAATCAGATGGCCAGTGACAGTTTTTCTTCGCTAAAAATATCGCCAGCGCAACTGGCAAACATGGAGACGCTCGGTTATCACAAGATGACACCGGTCCAGGCGCAGAGCCTGCCGCACGTATTGCAGGGCAGGGACCTGATCGCGCAGGCCAAGACCGGCAGCGGCAAGACGGCGGCCTTTGGCATCGGCCTGCTGGAGCAGATCAACCCGCGCTTTTTCGGGGTGCAGGCGCTGGTGTTGTGCCCGACTCGCGAACTGGCCGACCAGGTTGGTAAGGAACTGCGCAGACTGGCCCGCAGCACACCCAATATCAAGCTGGTGTCGTTGTGTGGCGGCAAGCCGTTCGTTCCGCAAAAATCTTCCCTGGAACACGGTGCGCATATCGTTGTGGGTACACCGGGGCGTGTGCAGGACCATTTACGCAGGGAGACACTCAAGCTCGACGGTCTGAAGACGCTGGTTCTGGACGAAGCCGACCGGATGCTGGACATGGGTTTTTTTGACGCCATGACCGAAATCATCGTACAGACACCAAAGACACGCCAGACCTTGTTGTTCTCGGCAACCTACCCGGACGAAATCAAGAAGCTTTGCCGTTCCATACAACGCAACCCGGTGACGGTTACCGTGGAAACGGAACACGAGCCCGGTGTGATCGAGCAGATTTTTTACGAGGTCAAGAAACACGAACGCAATAACACCCTGCTGGCTCTTTTCGAACATTATCAGCCGGAATCCACGCTGGTCTTCTGCCACACCAAGAAGCAATGTGACGAAGTGGCGGATTTGCTCAAGGATAACAGCATCGAGGCGCTCGCCATCCACGGTGACCTGGAGCAGCGCGAACGCGACCAGGTCCTGGTCAAGTTTTCCAACAACAGTTGTCCGGTGCTGGTTGCCACCGATGTCGCCGCCCGCGGCCTGGACATCAAGTCGCTGGCGATGGTGATCAATTATGAATTGCCACGTGACCCGGAAATCTATGTGCACCGTATCGGCCGAACCGGGCGGGCCGGGGAAAAGGGTATCGCTGTGAGTATCTTCACCGAATCCGAGCAGATACGCGTCAATGCGATTGAGCAGTATCTGAATAAGCCGTGCGTGTGCGATGTCTATGCGTCGCTCGACCGCGATGCGGGTTTTGCACTGAAGCCCCCGGTCGTGACGATTCAGCTGGATGTGGGCCGCAAAAACAAGATCCGTCCGGGCGATCTGCTGGGAGCCCTGACCGGTGAGGCCGGACTGGCCGGCTCACAGATTGGCAAGATCGATATTTTTGACCTCTGTAGTTACGTGGCGGTTGAACGTTCCGCCCTGCGCCAGGCGCTCAATTACCTGGCCACTGGTAAAGTCAAGGGGCGCGGTGTTCGCGCCCGTAAAGTTTGAAATCAACAGCAGTTTAATAACACAGATTGGCGGGTGTTACGGTGCAATACATAAAAAGAAAAATGACTTCGGAGAACGGCAGCCAGCAGGCCGGGTAATCATCGTGCACGGAACACAGCATTACTCACCCCTTGAAGAAAGGATCAATATCATTTCCCATGCTATTGGCCTGGTATTCAGCATCGTTGCCCTGCTGCTCATGCTGCTTCGTTCCAGCGCTTCCGGTGATCTGTTGCGTATCGTTAGCGCCGCCATGTTTGGCGCCAGCCTGATTGCCTTGTACGCGGCGTCCACCCTCTATCACAGCGCCAGGGATCCAAAAGTCAGGAGCAGGCTGAGGATCAATGACCATGCCACCATCTACATCCTCATCGCCGGCACCTATACCCCGTTTACGCTCGTGACACTGCATGGCTGGATTGGCTGGACGTTTTTCTGTATTACCTGGGGGATGGCATTGACCGGGGTGATCCTTAAGCTGTTCTTTACCGGGAAATACCATCGACTGTCGACCCTGATGTATGTGTTCATGGGCTGGATCATCATTTTCGCGATAAAACCACTGATGAACGGATTGCCGCCCGGCGGAATCACCTGGCTATTCGCCGGGGGTGTCGCCTATACCACTGGTGCCGTCTTATACACTATCGATAAAATCAAATTCAATCACGCCATCTTTCACTTGTTTGTCCTGCTCGGTAGCGCCTGTCATTTTGTCGCGGTGTATTCCTACGTCCTGCCCTGGGAGTCAAACTAGCCAGTCAGGCTCCGTGGTCTTTTCACAGCGTTACCGGCCAGGAGGAAATCAACCGTCGAATTGCAACCCGTGGTTCTTTTGTAACAATTCCGTTCTGGCGATACCGGAGCAATAAAGACCATCCAATTGCTGCTGGAAGGGGGCCAGGGATTCCCTCGACCTGCCGACGGGTCCCTGTGGCCAGGGTGAAGTATGCGAACCGTCATTCAATGCCTGGATTTCCGCCTGCAGGTCCGTGTCCAGGTTGGCAAGGGAGGATTGCAGACCGCTTTTTTCAAGGGCTGCCAATTGATTGGTCAGTATCTGCGCATACTCCTTGCGGGTACGTTCACTGATATAGGCTTCCTCCATCTTTGCGAAGTCTGAGTCGGATTCTGCGGCCAGTTGCGCACCATAGGTGGTCAGATAAATATACAGGTACTCTCCAAGACCCATGTCTTCCTCCAGCAGGGCCATGTTGCGGGTCCTGGTAAACTCGATCATTTCAGGACCGGCCCTGAAGACGCTTTTTAGACCCAGCAGACCGGTGGACGCTGCATCACCGGGTACTTTCCCGTCTTCCGATTCGAGATCATCCAGGCCGCTGATGCCTGCCATTACGACCTGGTAATCGGCGCAATTTGGTTGCAGGGCTTTGCGCACGCGGATAAATGCCTCGATCCGCCCTGCGGCAATCGAACCGTCACTTGCCGGTGTGTACTTTTCCGCCCAGTCAAATCGATCGTTAAGGGTCTGTTCAAGTCTCTTGGTGTCCCGCACGCCGGTTGTCAGGAAATAGAACCCCGAAAAAAACACAAAGGCCACGGTCAGCCCCATGAGCAGGAGTCCCTTGCCGGGACGCTTTGAATTTGGGGGCTTCAAGGTCATATCTGTCATTTGGGGCCGTTTGCCGTCAGGCGGTAAGTTAACATGTTTCAAGCCCGGTTGCAGGGCACGACAACCCGCGAGTGAGCGTTGCAGGCGGGCGTCTGGCGGGCTTTAGCCATCTTCAACCATGCCCGCTGATGCGGTGTAAAAGCAATTCTGAAACATATTCGGTATATCAAATACGTTAATCGGTATAGCAAATACATTAAATTTGTAGTTTCCGTGCTAAACTAACTCTTTTACGGCCCCTAAAAAGCTCCGTGAAGAAGAAAAATAACAGTTTGAGCTTACACAAGCAGGGAATTGTTGTTGAAAACGCCTGCCGCAAGGCTGGTTAAAAGCACAGAAAACAGTTGATTAATTCATTAAGGAATATAGGTTATGAGTACAGGTACAGTAAAGTGGTTTGATGCCGGTAAAGGTTACGGATTCATCACACCGGAAGATGGCAGTAAAGACTTGTTTGTTCACCATTCGGAGATCCAGACCGATGGCTACGCAACATTGAATGATGGCCAGAAAGTGGAATATGTAGTCGGACAAGGCCAAAAAGGCCCTTGCGCAACCAAGGTTGTTGCTGTCTGATCGCAGATCACAGATTAGTCGAAGCGGGCGCCAGCCAATCTGGCGCCCGTTTTTTTTTGAGTTATTAAAACCCTATCCTGAAAGCTTACCGCCCGTTATTATCCGGCGCCAACGGTGTTGTCATGAATGCCCACCCGCGGTTTTGCCCGTAAATATTTATGAATGTTTCGTTGCCGGCGACGAAGAAATCGTAGTTGCCCATGTCAGCCGGACCGATGTTCAGGAGTTCGAGGGTTGACACGGTGTTAATTGTGCCGTCGTCCGGATTGGCATCAATGGGCAGGTAGCGAAAGTTTTCGAAAGCGTCCTGCCATGACCTGCACAGGTTATCCTGGTATCGGTCCTTTTTGCTGCGGGTCATCCAGACCAATTGAATACTGTTGGTAATTTCCAGTGCCATGGCGTGTTCGATCAGACTTTTTACAGGCGCGAAACCCGTATGCCAGGCGATGAAGACCAGCGTTCGGTCCGAACCCTCGTTCAGCACAAAATCCCCCACCGGTCCCGCGATATCGATCTGCTCGCCTTTTCTGAGGTGTGTGAAAACAAACTCCGAAAATTCATCGTCCGGCAGCCTGGGTAGTTGAAAATGCAGGTTCATATCGTCGCATGGACAACTGCTGATCGGATAACTGGCCGGTTGAATGTTTTCGCACGCAAGTTGCACCTGCTGGCCAGCGAGAAACCGCAGTCGCCGGGTGCGCGGTGTTCTCAGGTGCAACAGGGCCACGTCGTCGTTGACGAATTCGATGTTCTTTACCTTTGCGGTGATCTGTTGCCGGGGTATCTCACCGCTACCATGGGCTTCATTGGCCTCGAGTACGACATCGGTGATGGCGGTGTTGCAGCACATCAGGATATGTCCGCTGTTGATTTTCTCCGCGCCAATCATGTAATCGTGATGCCGGACCTTGCGCACTTCGCCGGAAACAATTCGCGCCACGCACTCGCCACAGTTGCCATTGCTGCAACCATAACCGAGTGCAAGACCGGCGCGCAGACCGGCTTCGAGAAGGGTCGAGTTACCTTCGCATGGAAAGATACGGCCGCCGGGGAGTATTTTTATGTCGCTTGGCATTGGTCAGGTTCGGTGCCTGATGAATACTGTGGGGGTGTTCCCAATCAGCACAGCCTGGCTGATTGGGAACACCTCCTGGGGTTACGGGCGTCTGTTCTTGGGTTTTCTTTTTGGTTTTCCATCCCTTTTCTTTTGCACTGCCCCCTTTGGCAGGGAGAGTTTGTGTTTATCCTTGGCTGCGTGGCGTCTTGTTGGTTCCGAACGCCCCCCATTATCTCCCAGGCGGGTGATACCCAGCCTTTGACCCGCTACCCAGATCTTCTTGAGCGCATTGAGGGTTTCGTCCGGCATGCCGGCGGGCAGGTCGATTAAGGTGTATTCGTCGTGGATGCTGATCCGGCCGATATTTTTGCCGGTGATATCCGCCTCGTTGGCGATCGCGCCGACGATATTGCCGGGCATGACCCCGTGGTCATGGCCCACGGCGAGACGGTAACGCTCCATACCGGCAGAAGGGGGTCCATCATTGGCCCTTTCAGAAAAACCTGAGTCTTTTCCTGTTTCCTTTGAAGGCCTCCTTGCGGGCCCTGCCTCAGCTTTACGCCGGTCTGCATAGGCCCCGTCTTTCCTGGAACTGCGCCGGGGTTTGTCTTCCTTGTCCCAGCCCTGGGCTGCGGCCTGGTGCGGTATGCTCTGCAGCAGGAAGGGGGAATCGCCCTGGAGTAACTGCGCCAGTGCGGCTGCGATTTGCAACGGGGGTACATCCTGTTCCTGCTGGTATTGTTCAATCATCCTGGAAAACAGGCTCAGGTCCACACCTTCGAGCGTTTCGGTAATACGTTGCTTGAATTTATCGATACGCTTGTTATTGATGACATCGGTCGATGGCAAATCCATGATATCGATTTTTTTCCGGGTGGCATGTTCAATCGCGTATAACATGCGTTTTTCACGCGGGGTGACAAATAATATGGCATCGCCTTCACGGCCTGCCCGACCGGTGCGGCCAATACGATGCACATAAGCTTCGGTATCGGCCGGAATATCGTAATTCACCACGTGGCTGATACGGTTCACATCAAGACCGCGCGCCGCCACATCGGTGGCGACAACAATGTCCAGCTTGCCGTTTTTCAGGCGTTCAACGGTGCGTTCCCGCTGGTTTTGCGCAATATCACCATTGAGTGGCGCCGAGGCATAACCGCGGGCTTCGAGTTTTTCAGACAAGTCAACCGTGGCGAGCTTGGTGCGCACAAAAATCAACATGGCATCGAAGGGTTCAGCCTCGAGAATACGGGTTAAGGCATCCAGCTTGTTAAAACCCTGTACCGGCCAGAAACGCTGACGGATGGTTTCAGCGGTGGTGGTTTTGACCTTGACGGTCACTTCGACCGGGTTGTTCAGATGCTGGGTGGCAATACGACGGATCTGTTGTGGCATGGTGGCCGAAAACAGGGCGACCTGCCGGTTTTTCGGCGTTTGTTCAAGAATCCACTCGACGTCATCGATAAAACCCATACGTAGCATTTCATCGCCTTCATCGAGTACCAGCGTTACGAGTTTATCCAGTACCAGGGTGCCGCGGCGAATATGATCCATGACCCGCCCGGGCGTGCCTACGACCACGTGCACGCCACGTTGCAGGGCGCGAATCTGCACGCTGTAGTCCTGGCCGCCATAGATGGGCAGGACATGAAAACCCTTCAGATGATGCGCGTATTTTTGAAACGCCTCGGCAACCTGGATCGCCAGTTCCCGGGTGGGTGCAAGCACCAGTACCTGCGGGTCTTTGCGTTGCAGGTCGAGCCGGGATAATATCGGCAGGGCGAAGGCCGCAGTTTTACCGGTGCCCGTCTGCGCCTGGCCGACGACGTCCCTGCCTTCCAGCATGATTGGAATGGTCTGTGCCTGGATGGCTGAAGGGGTTTCGTAACCTATTTCGTCGAGGACTTTCAGCAAAGTTTTTTGCAGTCCCAGCTGATCAAACGAACTTATTGTTTCGACATTCATGTACGGTGTCCGGAGGCTAGGGTCGTGTCCTAATGTGTGTCCGCGCCAAATCGGTGGTTTGCGCTTGACTTGCGGACAGTTTAGCCGATTTTTGCCATCGGAAACCGCAGAAACATTGATTTATTGAGCTACAGGTGAAACTGGTATTCAGCTGACGGTTGAGACAATCGGCGGAATTGGCATCCCGCCGATCGGGAGTGATCTGCGCTCAGTCGTCCGGATGCGTGGTTGAAGCGCGGGCTTCGTCGAGCGTGAAAACAAGCGCTTTGGCCCAGGCGGTCATCATGCGCTTGGCGTCAGAGCGGTTGCTGACACTGGTTCGCCATTCCATGCGCCAGAAATCGTCATCGCGTTTTCGGTCGGTCGCCTTGACTATCTTGTCATCGGTCAGTGAGTCAAAAAGCTCGAGATTGAGTGTCATCTCACCGGCGGTTTCAGAATAGCTCCTGGTGCGTGTTGAGCTCGGAATATCCGGTGCGGTGATGTCGAGATCGACGATGGCTGGTTTGACCAGCAGCACATCTGCTCCCGGCTCGTCGGCCATGGTGTAGCCGGCGTCGACCAGTTCCTTGGTGAAGACCTCGCGAAACAGCTCCGCAACTTCTTCCTGGATTCTCACCATGTCGCGGTCCTTGACCTTGAGCGGGTCGCTGCGGTTCTGGTCACGTTTCCAATTCTTCTTGAACGCGACCGTCGCGTCGAGCAGCATGATGCGTTTGTAGATGCCAAGATCGGCGCCCGGGTCGGCATAGACGGTGGCCAATTCAGAATTTTTAACCAGTACCATGCCTTCATCGTTGACTTCCGGAAGATCCTTTTTGGCCCAGGCCGGTGACAAGGCGGCGATACTTAAAAGCATTGTGAAAAGGGTAAGAAAAACCCGTTTTGTATCCATATTGATGCTCCTGTTCATGCATGCCCCTTTGTTGAAATCATTTCCGTTCTTTGGGATTTTAAGCCAATTTCATATCAATGTAACTGACCACGCAGACCAAGGCCGGTTCGGCTCGCGGTATTGAGCTAATCGTCCGGCCCGTTGTCAGTACACGAATGAATTGCCAACGCGCATAGCTTGGTATAATAATCCGCTGACCCGCAGGTATTGTGAATGTCTGAAAGGAAGGATCACTGGGAAAAAGTATACCGGGAAAAATCTCCGCTTGCGGTGAGTTGGTACCAGCGCGAACCGTGTCTGTCCCTGTCGCTGATCGACAAGGCCGCTATTCCCCTTGATGCGCCGGTCATTGACATCGGCGGAGGTGCATCAACCCTGGTGGACGAATTGTGCGGGCGCGGCTATACCAACGTCAGTGTGCTTGATGTTTCCGCCGCGGCACTTGCGCACAGTAAAAGCAGGCTGGCGCACGAGGGCGAGCGGGTACACTGGTATGAAGAGGACGTCACCCGTTTCAGACCGCCACACCGGTATGCCCTCTGGCATGACCGTGCCGTGTTTCACTTTTTAACCGGCAGGGCGGACAGGGAAAGCTATGTCAATGTACTTAAACAGGCGCTCGAGCCCGGTGGACATCTTATAATGCTGACCTTTGCGATTGACGGGCCCGCCAGGTGCAGCGGGCTTGATATCGTTCAATATGATGCAGACAGGTTGACCGCGGAGTTAGGCGCGGATTTCACGCTACTCGAAACAGGTCGTGAAACCCATATCACACCCGCGGGCAATCTGCAGCGCTTTGCCTTTTTCCGGTTTGTAAATTCTCAAGAGCGCGGTAGATGATGTTATCAAATTTCAAAAATGCGTTAGGGACACTGGTGGCGCCGGCACGGGTCATCGCCATGTTGATGGTGGTGCTGAGCCTGTCACGTATTGCGACGATGGCCTGGTTCTGGGACCGGGTCGAACCCACGGGCGGCACCTGGTTTATCCTTTTGCAGGGTATACGCTTTGATTTAGTCCTGATGGGCATGGTCATGGGACCGGCCCTGTTACTGGCGCCATGGGTGTCAGGTTTAAAAAAGGGCGTAACGGGGTTGCGGATTTACATGGTGGCGGTGACCCTGTTTGTCCTGTGGGTCGAACTGGGTACGATTCCCTACATTGAGCAGTACGATTCCCGCCCGGATTATATCTATGTCGAATACCTGATTTATCCCCGCGAGGTCCTCTCCACGTTGCTGGCGTCGTATGGCCTGCTGATGGCGGTGGTAGGGGCAGCTACCCTGATTTGTGCCCTGCTGACCTGGCGTATGACCCGCCGGGCAACGCAGACCGTCGGGTCCTATCGTGCTTTACCGGGCGCCCTGTTGCTGACGCCATTTGTTTTGCTGGCGATGTTCGCCATGATCCGCTCGACGCTGGATCACCACCCGATCAATCCCAGTACCGTGGCTTTTACCACCGACTCGATGGTCAACCAGTTGCCGCTCAACTCACCCTATACCCTGGTCTACGCGATATACGAGCAAAATCGTGATGCCAATGGCGGGTCAGCCAATTACGGTAAGATGGACAAGCAAAAGGTGTTGCAAATCGTCGCGAAAGCAGCAGGTCTGGACGGCAAGGTCGATTTGCACAGTGACACACCGACGATGCACGACCAGACCGCAACGCGGCGTCTGGACCGGCCATTGAACCTCGTGATCATTCTGGAAGAGAGCCTCGGTGCCGAGTTTGTCGGTAGCCTGGGGGGCAAAGACCTGACACCGAATCTGGACGCCCTGGCGGACGAGGGTATCTGGTTCGAGCAACTTTACGCCACCGGAACCCGCTCGGTACGTGGCATCGAAGCGATCATTTCGGGCTTTCCGCCAACCTCAAAACGCAGCGTGGTCAAGCTGACTGAAACACAGAAGAATTTTTTTACCATCGCCGATCTGCTGACGAAGCAAAACTACCAGACAAGTTTTATCTATGGCGGGTCAGCACATTTTGACAACATGCGGCGTTTCTTCATGAACAACGGTTTCCAGACGGTCATAGACCAGAAGGATTATGTAAACCCGCAGTTCACGGCCACCTGGGGTGTTTCCGATGAGGACCTGTTCCTGAAGGCGCACGAGTATTTCGAAGCCCAGGGCGATCGACCGTTTTTCAGCCTGGTATTTTCATCCAGCAACCACAAACCATTCGAGATTCCGGCCGGCAAGGTGGAAAACCGGTCCGGTCCGGATGGCGCGCGTGATACCGCAGTCGCTTACGCCGATTATGCGCTGGGTGAATTCCTCTCAAATGCACGGTCATCAAGCTACTGGGACAACACGGTATTCCTGGTAATCTCCGATCACAACTCCCGTGTGAAGGGCGCCCACCTCATACCCGTCGAGCATTTTCATATTCCGGGCGTCATTTTAGGTGCAGGTATAGAACCACGGGTGGTTCCGGGTATCACCAGTCAGATTGACATGTTGCCGACCCTGCTTTCGCTGATGGGAGTGGACAGCCGGCATCCGGCAATCGGGCATGACCTGACGCTGCCGGAATACGCCCAGGGCGGTGGCCGGGCACAGCTGCAATACCACGATATTCAAGGCTGGCTGGTACCCGGAAAAGTGGTCATTATGCAGCCGAAATTGCCAATAAAAACCTACCTGTATCAACCCGGCTCCAATCTTCAACCGGATCCAGAGCCGGAAAGTGACCTGCAACAACAGGCATTGGCGCACGCGTTGTGGCCGGTCATGATGATCAGTGACAAGTCTTATCATCCCTGAAATATTGAACCCGTCTTGAAGCCGGGCAGCCTTGGGATCAAGACACGTGGGACGACTGTATTCCGGCACACCTGCAACAGGCATAAAAAAAGGCCACCCGAAGGTGGCCTTGAATGACAGGAGAACGTAATCAGAAGACGGTTGTTGTTACATTGGAACAGGCGCCCGTGACGGTGTCACACACCTTGTGGGTGTAGGTGCCACCGCTTTTACCGATGGAGTCATCAAAACTGTTGCCGCTGTTGATCGTGGCAATACGAACATCGTTACGGTAGATATGCACACTGTTCGAGCCATTCCAGCTCAGGCCGACGTGGTATACCGACCTTGCCTTGTAACCATTCGCAGCCAGGCTCAGTTGAGGCGCAGGCGGCGCGGTTGGTGTCGTGGCACTGGCGCTGGCAAAGTCCGAAACCAGTTCTGGCTGGGTATAGGCGCTCACCCGGTAATAGTAGGTGGTCTGGGCAGCCAGGCCGGTATTGCTGTAGCTGCTGCTTGCGGCCGGAAGATCAGCGATTACGCTCCAGCTGCTGCTGCCGTTGGGGGAACGTTCAACTTTTAAGCCGGATTCATTGCTGGAGCCATTGGACCAGCTCAGATCGACCCGGTTGTAGGCAACAGCTTGCGCGTTCAAACTGGCTGGCTGGCCATTCGGCGTATCGTTTGAAGGATTGCCCACCTGGATATACAGCTGATCAACAATTATGCTGTTTAGCTCTTTGTGCCCTTTGGTGTGGTTGGTATCAACGACACGAACAATGATTGAACCACTGGGTGAGCCGGGAATATCCGCCATTTGCAGATTGCTGTTCGAGGTCGACGAAACGGTAAATAAACTTGAGAAGCTGCTGCCATTGTTCACCGAGTATTCGAACCTGAACGTATCGCCGTCGCTGGACCCGCTGCTCCAGGCATTGGCATAGAGCGTGACCATGGCACCGGCGCTGACATTGAAATTCCAGCGATGTTCCAGGTAGGAATAGCGACTGGATGGCTTGCCACCGGATTCAACTTCGGTGATGGCCTGGCTCAAACCGTCATCGTTGAGGGTATTGGTATAACTGCCGCTGACCGTACCAGTGACGGCTGTTTCACCGTTTGCGCCGTAGTTTGTGTAAGGTGCCGGCGCCAGTGTCGAGGCGCTGGCCGTTGCGAATCCCGAGTCACCGGAACTGTTGACGGCGGCGACGCGATAGTCATAGCTGGTGTCCGCAGTGAGTCCGTTATCGTTGTAGGCGGTCGTATTGCTACCCAGGTTAGCGATCGTCGTGAACGAACTCTGTCCGGCCGGACCCGGTCTGCGCTCAACGCGGTATGAGGTTTCCGTGCCGGCGTTGTCTGTCCAGCCAAGACTGATTGCTGTTTCAGAAATACCGTTGGCATGTAGTCCACTTGGCGCCACTGGCGGCGGTGGTGGCGCAGCGGTGGTGGCGCCGGCAATTGGGGATCTGCCGGTTTCGTTACCGGACAGGTCCCGTGCGAGGGTCTGGAAGCTGTAAGCCGTGCTCGCTGTCAACCCGGTGGCGGTATAATTTCTGCTGGTTTGCCAACCACTGTTTGCGCTGCTGCATTTAACATCGCCGGCAACACAGAGGAAGCTATATTCAACCGCGCTGACATCATCGACCGCGGTGGTGGCGGTCATGCTGATGGCGGAGTCCGATATCGCAACCGGAGCGTTGGACCAGCCCATCGGGTTTGGCGTGGGAGCAGTGTTGTCCGCAACGCCGGTCGGTATTGAGCCGTTAATATAGTATTGACCGAAACTGTCATAATCGCTGTAAGGGGTCACCGCATTACCCGCGCCACTGATGAGCAGGTAATAGGTTCCCGCGCTGACGGTTGCACTGATGACTGCATTGGTGTCGTTGACAGGTTCACTATAGGCAACGGTTGCGCCCGCCTGGTTCAGCAGTTCGGCCTCGACGTCAAGATTGGCGCCACGGCGGCTGGTGCGATAGAAGGCGTCCCAGGAGGGGTTGATGGTCAGGTTGATGGTGCCGGCGCCCGCCACGAAAGAAAACACGTCAACGTCATCCGCCGAATCGATTACGCCCTTGTTCTCAGGCAGCGTGTCATACGGGTCCAGTTCCGGGTTGGAGGCTAAAACTGCACCATTCGTGCCGACATCCAGGGGCGTGGCCGTCGCCGGTGTGTCGCCGTGGTCGTCCGCGTTATAGCCGAGCTTGCCTTCGATGATCGCCATGTCATCCTGGGTCTGGTTGGCGTCGGGGTACTCGCCCTTGCTCCATTGGGTGACGTTGTTGTTATAACTGTTGCCCATGATCGGCGCCCATGAAACCAGGCCGCTGCCGTGACCGCCGTAATAGGTGCTCCCAGAGTTGGTTCCATCGTGCGACAGGCCGAGGTTGTGACCGAATTCATGCGAAGAAGCTTCCGCGACATAAGTCTCGTTGCCGCCCCCCAGCTTGTCGTAAAAAACCAGCGCTGGCGAATATTTTGAGACGTAATCTGAGCGTCCGAAAACGCCCACGTAGGCTACACCGCCGCAACTGGTGCAGTTGATGGCGTGTCCATTGGCATCGATACTGTGTGTGACCAGGATGGTTCCGGTGGTCGAAGTGAAAACCGCGGGTCTTTCTGTCGTTACGTCGATATCGTAGGGCGCCAGGTCTTCTGTAACCCGGTGCCAGATATCCACGATGCGTGTTCTTTCCAGTGCGCTGAACGTGGCCCCGTCGCCTTCCACGTTATAAGGCAGTGCGTTGAGTGTTGCGTATGTCCCATTCCAGGCCGTACCGGAAATGGTCGCGCCGTCAAAATCGATATAGACGACATTGGCCGAACCGGGGCGGCTGTGTAGCAAAAAGGCATCATCCAGTGTTTCTGTAGGCGCCGATTCGGATGTAAGCACATCGAGACTTTCAGCAGCATCGAGCTGTGCAGGATCCGGCAGCAGTGTATCGCCGTAGAAAACACCACCGTCCCGATCGATTTCAATGGTCTGAAGATCCGTTTCGGGGAAAGAAAAATCCTGTAACCAGCGCAATGCCTTGGCGTTTGCCTGTGGTGGCAGTGATTCCAGGCGGTTGCGCAATTTACCGGCAGGCAAATCGCTGACTGAATGTGGTTGGCCCTGGCCAAAGACACGAGAGGTTTTGCCCTGTTCAGACTGGGCGTAGGTTGGTCCGGTGGCTAAACTGAAGGTCAAAACGACTGCTAAAGATATAAATCCCTTTATATAACGCATTTCCCTGCTCCTGCGACAATCCTTGTCGATAGATAAAAGCATTGTAACATATAATCTATATGCATAAAATAGTCTAATGCTATGAAATTTAGCAAATTTAGACCAATCTCCAGCCATTTGACGATTTCCGGGATTGAAGCCGTGTCGAACTTGCAGACCTGAAAGTCACCTTTACTTGATCATGTCATCACAAATGGCGGCTTGCGAGTGTGAGAACTATCAGAATACGTTGTATAAATTGACAGTTTACGTTTTATTGGGAATGTCACGTGTTGGCCGCTGTTTGCCCCGGGGTTTCCGCTATACGAAGATTGCTTGGCCTGGGTCGGGCGTATCGGCGGCCGAACCGTCCATGTGGCAGACATGGTGACAGCAGCAGGTTCCCGGGTGGAGTGCTAATATGTCCTGCAGCGGGCGGTAGTGAACGGCGTTTGCTGCCGACAGATGTTTTTCAGGCATCAGGGGAATCACGCAGGGAGAACCATGAGCACGTCATCAAAAAGAATTCTGATTACCGGTGGGGCCGGCTTTCTGGGCTCTCACCTGTCCGAAAGACTACTCAGCGAGGGGCACGATGTATTGTGCGTGGACAATTTTTACACCAGCACCCGGCGTAATATCACCCATCTTCTCGAGCACCCGAACTTCGAACTGATGCGCCACGATGTGACCTTTCCCCTCTACGTCGAAATCGACCAGATATACAACATGGCCTGCCCGGCATCACCCGTGCACTACCAGCGTGACCCGGTGCAAACCACCAAGACCAGCGTACATGGCGCGATCAATATGCTGGGCCTGGCCAAGCGCACCGGCGCGCGTATCCTGCAGGCCTCAACCAGTGAAGTGTATGGCGACCCGGAAGTGCATCCGCAGACAGAATCTTACTGGGGTAACGTAAACCCGATCGGCATCCGCTCCTGTTACGACGAGGGTAAACGCTGTGCCGAAACATTGTTCTTCGATTACCGCCGCCAACACAACACCAAGATAAAGGTGGCCAGGATCTTCAATACCTACGGTCCGAGAATGTTGCCCGACGACGGCCGCGTGGTTTCAAACTTCATCATGCAGGCGTTGCAGGGTCAGGACATCACGATTTACGGTGATGGCAACCAGTCACGTTCGTTTTGCTACGTGGATGACCTCGTCGATGGACTGATCCGTCTGATGAATTCGAAATTGGAGCTTACCGGCCCGGTCAACCTGGGCAACCCCGGCGAGTTCACCATACGGCAACTTGCGGAAAAGGTCATCACAATGACCGGCTCCAGCTCCAGGCTCATCTACAAGCCACTGCCCCAGGATGATCCGACGCAAAGGCAACCGGATATCACCCAGGCCAGAACGGAGCTGGGATGGGAACCCGGCTGCACGCTGGACGAGGGTCTGAAGCCCACCATTGACTACTTCCGGGCGTTTGTCACCTGAAACAGGCCTGTCTTGCCACAAGTCCGGGCTCCGGGTTGGCAACCTAAAAATGTGCTCCGGGCAATATCCTCGCGTCCTGCATTTTCACCACCCGGTTGGCCAACGCAACCGTGGCCGGACGGTGGGTGATCAGGATGACGGTACGTTGCTCCAGCAGATCGCTGCAGCTATCGATAAATTCCTCCTCGCCCTGCGGGTCGAACATGGCCGTGGCTTCATCGAGGATGAGGATGGGCGGATCGGTCAACAGGGTCCTGGCCAGTGAAAGCCGTTGCCGCTGTCCGCCCGAAAGACGTATGCCCTGGTCGCCGATGGTCGTGTCATAACCGTCAGGCATCTGCACGATGAACTCGTGCGCCCCGGACACCCTGGCGGCCCTTTCGATATCCTCCTTGCTGGCCTTGTAGCGGCCGTAGGCGATGTTCTCAGCCACGCTGCCATTTAACAGCAGCGTATGTTGCGCCACCAGGCCGATGTTGTGGCGTATGCTCTCAAGACTGTATTGGCTGATGTCCTTGCCGTCGATCAGGATACGCCCGGAAGTGGGCTGTATAAAACGCATCAGCAGGTAAGCGAGCGTACTTTTACCGGAGCCGTTGACCCCGGTTATCGCGATGGTTTCCCCGGCCTTGATTTCAAGATCCATGTCTCTCAACAGCGGCCGGCGGCCGGGGTAGGCAAAACTGACCTTCTCGAAGCTGATGTGGCCTTTGACCTGGTCGAGCGGAGGCAGGGCCACCTCGGGCGGTTCAGGTTGCTCATCAAATAAATCCACCAGGCGCTCAGCCGCACCGCGGGCGCGCTGAATCTCGCCATACACATTGGCCAGACCGGAGACCGGGCGGATCATCAGCATGGCATATAACAACAGGCTGACCATGCTGCCGGGTGTAATCTCGTGAATGACGACATGCCTGATCCCCAGCCAGAGCAATAACAACAGACCGGCGGCGGCAAGGAAACTGACCGCAGGTGCAAGTATCGATTGCACCAGGATCTGCCGCCTGGAAAGCATCAGCAATTCGGTGTTGCGCGAATCAAACCGTTGCGCTTCGACTTTTTCCCGGGCGAAGGATTTGATCACGGGTAACAGGCTGAGGTTTTCCTCGACAAAGGAGACCATCCGCGACCAGGCCTGCACCCAGTCGGTGGCGATCGGGCGTATTTTCAGACCGATCAGCTTCATCGCCAGGTAATACACGGGTAGCAACAGCACGGACACCAGTGCGATCTGAAGATCCAGGCGGGTCATGATGTAGAACGCACCGAAAAAGGTCAGCAACAATGGCAACAGGGACACCAGCGTGGTGGTGACGAAGTTGCTGATGATCATCGCATCATTGCTCAACAGGGACAGCGATTCTCCCGCCCTGCGGGTTTGAAAATATGCGATCGGCAATACCTGCATGTGTTCGTAAACGCGCTTGCGCAGCTTCGCAGCCATTTTCTCGCCGCTGGTGCCGACCAGGTAGCTGGTGAAGAAACCCACGATGCCCTTTAAGGTAATCAGAGCGAGCCAAAGCAACAGGACCCGTTGAATCGAAGCGAAATCATTGCCACCGCCACCATCCAGCGCAGCCGATGCCAGCTTGCCAGCAATCCATGGCTGGGTCAGGGCCGCCAGGCTGTCCAGTGTCAGCAAAACCAACACCAGCAAAAGCACGGCCCAGTATGGGCTTATGTATTGCAACAAGCGGGCGGATTTCATGATATCGCCACTATACCGCCATCCCGCGGGAGAGGGGAGTGACGAAACGATTTGTCACATGGACCATGTTGAGCATGACGGGCGCCGAAGGCGATTTCAGGCTTTCCAATCACAGGATAATGGCCGGAATTGCAGGGTAAAAGGCAAAAAAAACCTGACAACGGGACAACTTTCGGCATTTTTTTTAAAACGAGAATGTATTATTGTGCAATAGGTTCTTTTTTGAGCTCGTGTCGCGCGGGGGCCTGTTGCAGGTAATTTTCATTAAAAAAGACTAATTGGGGAAAAATGCCGACACCGTTTCGAATCCTGATCATAGGCGGGTCTGGTACAGCGACATCGCTCGTTGAGGATCAGCTATGCAAGCGCTGGCCTGCGTTGGTTTTGCAGCGCCTGGAGGGCGGTGACGAAACGCAGACTGCGCTGGCCGGGAATGACTGGGATTGTGTTTTGTGTGACCTGCCTGCTGCCGGTTTCGACGCTTTGGAGACTTTGGTTTCTTTAAAGGCGACGACCCCCGCGGTGCCGTTTCTCATCATTTCGGAAATCGAAAACTTTGAAAATGTGATCGACCTGTTGAAGAACGGGGCTGATGATTTTGTCCCGAGAAACAAGCTCGACCGTCTCGTCCCGGTGATTGAGAAAGCCCTGGATGACATCAGCAAGCGTGGTGATGCTGGAGAAGGACACGGGCACAACGGAGAAAAGCTCAGGCAGGCCCAGTGGCGTGAATTAATCGATGAATTACCCGACCTGGTCTGGTTGAAGGACATGCAGGGCGCCTACCTCGCCTGTAACAAGCGTTTTCAACAGTATCTTGGCCTGCGGGAAGACGAAATCATCGGCAAGACCAATTACGACCTGATGGATGAGCATCTGGCGGATTTCTATCGCACCCAGGACCAGGAGGTCATCACTGGCGGCAAACGTCACGTCAGCGAGGAACTGATCCGTTTTGCCGACGATGGACATGAAGAGAAAATTGAAGCCATCAAGATGCCGGTATACCGGTCCGATGGTGAGCCCGCGGGCCTGTTGGGGGTTGGCCGCGATATTACCCAGCGGACGCTGAACGACGGGCTTATGCTGCTCCAGACCCGTCGCGCTGAAACCATCCAGAAACTATCGCTGATTGCCGAGAAAAACGATGTCATCGCCTTCATTAAAGCGGGCCTGGACCTGTTGGAGGACCTCACTTACAGCTGTATTTCCTTTTTGCATTTCTACGTTAGCGACGAGATAAAAACCGAGATGACGGTCTGGTCGGAACGCACGTTGGAGGATTATTTTAAAACGGCCGACGAGGCAAATATTTCGATTGACGAAACCGGCATCTGCGCAGATGCACAAAGCCGGCTTGAAACGGTCATGTTCAACGATTATGCCGACTACAAAAATCAACATGGATTGCCACAAGGAAACACCAGGCTAAAACGCATGATCTGCGTGCCGGTTATCGATGACGGCCATGTCATATTGGTAGTAGGTATCGGCAACCGGGACAGCGAATACACGGTTCTCGAGAAGGAGACGGTGCAACAGATCGCCAACGAAATGTGGCGTATTATCCAGCGTCGCCGCCTCGAAAGCAGGTCGGCGCGCTTCATCCGGATTCTCGAAAACAGTCTCAACGAGATTCTGATTTTCGACGGAAGGTCATTGCGGTTTATCGATGTGAACAAGATGGCCAAATTCAATCTGGGCTACACGATAGAAGAATTGCGCACCATGACACCGGTGGATATTCAGCCGCAATTTTCGACCGGTTCCTTTGCCAAGTCCATTGAACCGCTGCGCACCGGCGAACAGCCCGAGCTGGTATTTACGACTGTCCACCGGCGCAAGGACCAGACCATGTACCCGGTTGAAATCCACCTCCAGTACATGGATGAGAACCCGCCGGTTTTCGTGGCGTTTGCAAGGGACATCGATGACCGTTTACGCATGGAGAGCGAATTGCGCAAACTGGCCCAGGCAGTGGAGCAAAGCCCGGGCAGTATCGTCATCACCAATCTCAAGGCCGAAATCGAATATGTCAACGAGGCGTTTTTGGAAGCGACGGGTTACAGCCGGCAGGAAATCATCGGGCAAAACCCCCGCATTCTGCACTCTGGCAATACACCACCCGAAACCTTCAAAACCATGTGGGCTGCGTTGACCGGTGGCAAGGCCTGGCAGGGTGAGTTTTTCAACAAGGACAAGCACGGCAAAGAATATGTCGAACACGCCATCGTCGCTCCGATTCGCAATCCGAACGGGACGATTACGCATTATGTCGCGGTCAAGGACGACATCACGGAGAAAAAACAGCTGACCCGGGAACTTGACGCACATCGTCATCACCTCGAGGAACTTGTAGGGGAGCGCACCACGCAATTGGCCGAGGCCCGGGAAAAGGCCGAGTCGGCAAACAGGGCCAAGAGTGTCTTCCTTGCCAATATGAGTCATGAAATCCGCACGCCAATGAATGCGATCATCGGACTCGCGCACCTGTTGCAGCGTGATAATCCCAGGGAGGACCAGGCCGTTCGTTTGAGCAAGATCGAGGCCTCGGCCGGACACCTGCTATCGATCATCAATGACATTCTCGACCTCTCAAAGATTGAAGCCGGGAAGCTGACCCTTGAGGTTTCCAATTTCAATCTCAAGGAGATCTTTGAGCATATCGAGTCGTTGTTCCGCGAGGAGATCATGGCCAAGGACCTGGCTTTCAACGTCGACATGGGTGATGTGCCGGTCTGGCTAAAGGGTGACGCTACCCGCCTTCGCCAGGCATTGTTCAATTATGTCGGAAACGCCATCAAGTTCACCGAACGGGGTACGCTCAGTCTGCATGCCAGGACGCTGGAGGCGACCGATCGCGACGTGTTGGTGCGTTTCGAAGTACGCGATACCGGTATTGGCGTTACCACCGAAATGCTGCCAAGCCTGTTCGATGCTTTTGAGCAGGGGGATGCCTCCACCACGCGTGTGCATGGCGGTACCGGTCTGGGCCTGGCCATTACCCGCAGGCTGGTGCTCATGATGGGGGGCGAGGTGGGGGTTGAAAGCGAACTGGGTAGCGGCAGCACCTTCTGGTTTACCGCCCGGTTTGGTCGTGGCCATGATCAAATAATGCTCAATTCGACGATGGTTGCGACAGATGTAGAGCAGCAGTTACGCGAACGGCATACAGGAACGCGGATATTGCTGGCTGAAGACAATGCCATCAACAGGGAAGTTGCAGTTGCCCTGTTATGCAGCGTGGGTCTGAATGTGGATACGGCGGAAAACGGCCGGGTCGCGGTAGCCATGGCGCGCGAGAACGATTATGACCTGATCCTGATGGATATACAGATGCCCGAAGTGGACGGCCTGGAAGCAACACGCCTGATCCGTTCAACTTCCGGCTCCAGGGCCGACAAAGTGGACAAGGCGAATACGCCGATCCTGGCGCTAACGGCCAACGTCTTCAAAGAGGACCGCCTGGCATGTAAAAATGCGGGCATCGAAGATTTCATCGCCAAACCGGTTGAGCCGGGTGATTTATTTTCAACCATCCTCAAATGGCTACCGGGTTCGACGAAAACGCTTCACTCGATATCATTTAGCGAACCGGATGATTCTGACGCTGCAGTGATCACCAATCCTGATGTGCATGGCAAGAATTCGGAGCTTGATGTAGATCCCCGGGCCTTGAGCCTGATCTTTGCCGATGACCGTGTAGCACAACTCGAGTTATGGGAAAAATTTGTCTCCCAGATGGATGAAGAGCTTGTTGAAATTGAGATAGCCTACAGACAACGTGATATTGAACAGGTCAGGTTTCACAGCCACAAACTCAAGTCATCTGCGCGCATGGTGGGGGCGAACCGGCTCGCCGACCTGTGCTTCTCCCTGGAGACATCTGCACACGATACCAATTGGGCAGGGATTGATGATGTGGCGGGAGACCTCAGACCTGCGGCCGATTCTGTCAGGAAATACGTTAACGGAATTTAGCGAAGCTCCTGTCCGCCCGGTAGCGTGACAGCCTATCGGGAATTCATGATTTCGCGATTCGAATAAACAATTTTCGCAGTTCTTCCAGTATCAGCACGGAACTGGCAATCAGCGTGGCCAGCAGCCAGTCACCTGGCGCGAGCTTTTCAACATTGAATATGGCGTGCGCCGGTGTCCACTGAACGGCCAGCACCTGCAACACCACCACGCCTGTAAGGGCCAGCCAGAGCGTGCGGTTGCGGAAGAAATTTGCATTGAAGGCGCTTCTTCTCGCCACCCGCGCATTGAAGGCATTGAACACCTGGAACAAAACAAAGGTCGTGAAAGCCAGGCTTTGCGCGTGCGCTGCCGAGCCGGTCTTAAGACCCCACCACAATACGCCGAGGGTGCCCATTGTCATGATCAGCCCATAGCCCGCCAGTTTGCGCAGCAAGGGCAGCTTCAGGATTCTGTCGGTGGCTTTGCGTGGCGGGTGTGACATCATATCCGGTTGCGCCGGATCCACGCCCAGTGCCATTGCGGGTGGTCCGTCCATGATGATATTTACCCACAGCAACTGGATCGGTGTGAACGGCAGCGGAAGACCCATGAACGGCGCCAGAAGGACGGTCAAAATTGCGCCGATATTCGTGGACAACTGGAAGCGCACGAATTTGACGATATTGTCATAGATCGTGCGCCCCTCTTTCACCGCTTTGACGATGGTGGCGAAATTATCATCGGTCAAAACCATGGTCGCCGCTTCCCTGGCGACATCGGTACCGGTAAGTCCCATGGCGACGCCAATATCGGCGCTCTTGAGCGCCGGTGCGTCATTCACGCCGTCCCCGGTCATCGCGGTTACGTGTCCGCGTGACTTCAGCGCAAGCACGATACGCACTTTCTGCTCCGGCGTGGCACGGGTGAAAACACCCATGTCTTCGATCCCCGCAGACAACTGCTCGTCACTCATGTCATCGAGTTCGGCATTGGTCACAACCGTACCGATGATACCCAGTTCACGGGCGATGGCAGCCGCGGTAATTTTCTGGTCGCCGGTGATCATTTTGATCGAGATTCCCGCCTCATGACACAGCGCGATGGCGTCGCGGGCCTCGGGTCTGGGCGGATCCATCAAGCCAATGAGTCCGGTGAATTCCAGGTCCATTACATAGCTGAACAGGTCACCGTCCGGTTCAAACTCACTTGCCGGCAATTCCTTCCAGGCCGCTGCCAGCACCCGCAGACCGGTATTGGCCATTTGCTCATTGGCTTTTTCGATGTGCGCACGCTGTGAAGCGTCGAGCACCTGTTCACCATTTTCACTTGCTACCCTGTTGCAGATATTCAGCAAAACATCCGGGGCGCCCTTGACCATGATCCGCACGCGCTCGCCGTCGGGGTGAAAGGTCGCCTGGAACTTATGGCCTGCATCAAAAGGAATCTCGGCAACACGCTGGTAGCGCCCGCGTTGTTTTTCCAGATCGATTCCACCCTTCATCGCAAGCGTAAGCAGGGCGCCCTCCATCGGGTCACCAACAACCTTGCCGGCGCGTATTTCGGCGTCGTTGCACAGGCTGACCGGCACCAGCAGGGCCTCCAGGGCCGGCACGCTGGCATTCTCGCATGTGATTTCACCGGCTGAATCGTAACCTTCACCACTGACCAGAAGTTGCTGGCCGCAGGTATAAAGCTGTCGAACGGTCATCTGGTTGAGGGTCAGCGTACCGGTCTTGTCCGAGCAGATAACCGAGGTGCAACCAAGGGTTTCAACCGCGGCCAGACGTTTGACAATGGCCTGGTTTCGCGCCATGCGTTGCAGTCCGACGGCGAGGGTCACGGTCACTACTGCGGGCAGACCCTCCGGAATTGCTGCGACGGCCAGGGCGATCGCCGTCATGACCATATTGACCCAGGGCTCACCGCGCAGCAAACCGGCAACCAACATGAAGGTGACCACGGTACCGGCGATCAGCGCCAGCCGTTTACCGAGGTGATCCAGTTGTACCTGCAGTGGGGTGAGTGATTCCCCCGTTTCCACCAGCATGCCGGCCAATAAACCCAGTTCCGTCTGCATGCCGGTGGCCGTTACAACCATCTCAGCCCGGCCACGGGTCACGACGGTATTCATGAAAAACAGGTTGGCACGTTCCGCCAATGGCACGTCCTGGCCCTCAAGTGATTCGATATGCTTGCCGACGGTCCGCGACTCCCCCGTCAGCGCCGACTCATCCACTTCGAAGCTGTGCGCGGCTATTACGCGGCCATCAGCCGGCACCCTGTCGCCGGAACCGAGCAAGACGATGTCCCCGGGAACGAGAGCATCGGCGGAAAGTGTCTCGACTTTGCCGTCACGACGCACTTCTGCGGTTGGCGCGAGCATTTTTTTCAGCGCTGCGAGTGATTGCTTGGCCCGGTTTTCCTGGGAAAAGCCCAGCAGGGCGTTGATCATCACCACGGTCAGAATCACCGCTGCATCGGTCAGGTCACCGATGAAAGCGGCGAGTACGGCAGCACTGGTCAAAACCAGGATCAGTACGCCTTTGAACTGGTCGGCGAATAACAGCCAGCGGCTTCTGGGCGGGGTTTCTGTTAAGCGATTGGGACCAAAATGCAAAGCCCGCGAAGCAGCCTCTTCGGAACTGAGTCCGGAGGCTGGATCAACATCAAGCCGCTGAGTCGCTTCGCTGGCACTGACCAGGTGCCAGTCAGCAACTTTGGATTTATCTTCAGTCATTACAGCGGATTGTAAGTCATCTAAGGGTATTCGGACACTCACCTGATCACTACATTTTAGGTGACATGATATTTGGGAAAAATAGGCTTATGATAAAAAATCCAAGATTCAACCAAAGGAGCCTTTTATGTCATACAACAAGCCCGAATTTAAATCACAGTACGAGAATTTCATTGGCGGAGAATGGGTGGCTCCAGTTGACGGTGAATACTTTGATGATAGCTCGCCTGTCGATGGCAGCCATGTAACAAGAATTCCGAAATCCAATAGCAAGGACATCGACCTGGCCGTCAAGGCTGCCAGCAAGGCGGCCGGCGCCTGGGGTAAAACCACGGCGACCGAACGCAGCAATATCATGTTCAAGATTGCAGAGCGTATTGAAAAAAACCTCGAGGCTCTGGCACTGGTGGAATGCTGGGATAACGGCAAGGCCATCCGCGAAACCATGGCGGCCGATATCCCGCTGGCAGTGGATCACTTTCGCTATTTCGGCAGCGTTATCCGCGCGGAGGCCGGCCAGGTGGCCGATCTCGATGCTTCTACCGTCACGATGGAGGTGCATGAACCTCTCGGTGTCGTCGGTCAGATCATTCCATGGAATTTCCCGATTTTAATGGCGACCTGGAAACTGGCGCCGGCACTTTCTGCCGGCAATTGCGTGGTTCTCAAACCGGCAGAACAGACACCGGTATCGATTCTTTTCCTGGTCGAATTGATTGCAGACCTGCTGCCGCCCGGCGTTTTGAACGTCGTCAACGGTTTTGGACCGGAAGCGGGCAAGCCGCTGGCGACCCACCCCGGTGTCAAGAAAGTTGCCTTCACCGGTGAAACGACCACCGGCCGGTTGATCATGCAATATGCATCTGAAAACATCATACCCGTGACACTGGAACTGGGTGGCAAATCACCGAATATCTTCTTTGAAAGCGTGATGGCGGAGGACGATAACTTCCTCGACAAGGCCATCGAAGGGCTGGTGCTGTTCGCCTTTAACCAGGGTGAGGTTTGCACCTGTCCGTCACGCGCGCTTATCCAGGAAAGTATTTATGACGCGTTCATGGAACGCTGCCTGAAACGCGTTGCCGCCATCAAGATGGGAGATACGCTGGATATGAGTGTGCAGATGGGCGCACAGGCCTCCAATGACCAGTATGAAAAAATCCTCAATTACATCAATGTCGGCAAGCAGGAAGGTGCGGAAGTCCTGATCGGCGGCGCTGCCTATAAAAACGAGGTTTATCCGTATGGCTTTTACATCCAGCCGACCATTTTCAAAGGTCATAACAAGATGCGGATTTTCCAGGAGGAGATATTCGGCCCGGTGCTGTGTGTGACCACGTTCAAAGACGAGGCCGAGGCGATGGAAATTGCCAATGACACCCTGTACGGACTGGGCGCCGGTGTCTGGACCCGTGATGTACACCAGATGCAGACCTTTGCGCGCGGTATCCAGGCGGGTCGAATCTGGTGCAATTGCTACCATGCCTACCCGGCGGGTGCTTCATTTGGCGGTTACAAGAAGTCCGGTATCGGCCGTGAAAACCACAAGATGATGCTGAGCCACTATCGTCATACCAAGAACGTGCTGATGTCCTATGACAAGAATCCGCTGGGGTTCTTCTAGGCAGAGGGCATTTACGTGATTGTCGAAAGGGTCTCTGCGACCGACAAGGCCAAGGCGGTCATCGCACAGCTGCGGCAAAAACACGGTGAGTTGATGTTTCACCAGAGTGGGGGCTGTTGCGATGGCTCAGCCCCCATGTGTTTTGCCAAGGGTGACTTCATGGTGGGCTCGCGGGACGTTTGTTTGGGTGAGGTCGAGGGCTGCAGGTTCTACATGGCGGCCGACCAGTTTGAATACTACAGAAACTCGCACATCGTTATCGACGTGACGCAGGGCAGAGGTTCGAGTTTTTCGCTGGAAATTCCGCTCGGATTGAGATTCATGGCGGTATCCCGGATTCTGACCGATGATGAATTGGCCAGCATCCGGCCGCTGGAGGCATAGGCGGGCGGTGTTAACCGCGGGGGCACTGTTGTGCCACTGAATCTGAATTTGCCATGTTCAGGTAAAGACCCAATTCCAGTTTGTCTGTCGTCAACCACAATTGGACCTTTTGTCGATTTCAGCATGGGCGCCAAGGCCATGCAGTACCTTACTTCAGGACTCGCTGTGAACCATCCATGGGCGCTCGATACTCGACTTCCTGTCTCGTACGGTCCTGAAGTAAGGTACTGCATACCCTCGCCGCTGTGCGTGATCATAGGTCAATGGTTCCTGACAGATTTGCACGGCGGTTGACGGACGCTGGGGCGGGTAGTTGATTCCAGGACCGTACGAGGCAGGAAGCCGAGTATCGAGGCCCCAGGGAAGGCTTGCGCCGAGTCCTGGAATCAACTACCCGCCCCAGTGGCTCCCCCCCCCCGCAGACCAAGTGGGACAGCAGTACCGCCGACCAATATGAACGTGAATTCAGATGCCGGCGTTTGTCAGTTCACCATTGACCAGGCGATAAATTCCCAGTGGGTTTGCATTTTTCAAGGCGTCCGGCAGCAGCGCGTCGGGGGTACCCTGGTAGGCGACGAAACGGGCAAAACGTACGATCGCACCGCTGCCCACACTGGTCGCGGTTGAAACGGATGACGCGGGGTAAGGGCCGCCGTGCTGTTGTGACGGGCAGACTTCGACACCCGTCGGGTAACCGTTATAGATGACCCGGCCCGCTTTTTGCTCCAGTACATCGAAAAGTTTCGCCGCCAGCGCCAGGTCTTCATCGGCGTGAACACTGGCGGTCAGATTGCCATTCAAACTTTCTGCGACCTGCATGATCTGCGCCTCATCCGCGCATACAACGTACAGGGTCACCGGGCCAAAGACCTCTTCCGACAAGGTTCTATCGGCAAGAAAATCTTCGGCGCTGGTTTTAAAAACCGCGTTCGGCGGGGTCATGCTGCCCAATTCATAATCGGCTTCATTCAGCCACTCCACACGCGGGTTGCTCTTTAAGCGCTGTAAGCCATGATGCAGTGACGCCGCAATCTGCGGGTTGAGCAAATAGCCACGCGGGGCCTCTGATAATTTATTTTTCAGTGCGGTTTCAAATACATCGCTTGCGACCGAGACCGCCAGGCCAGGAGAGGTGCAAAACTGGCCCGTCCCCATACACACCGAGCCGCTCAGGCCCGCGGCGATGCCCTCGGCCTGCGCCTCGAGCGTTTTAGGCCCGATGAACAGCGGGTTGATACTGCCCATCTCGGCAAATACCGGAATCGGCCGCGGACGTGCCGCCGCGATATCCATCAATGCGCGGCCGCCTCTTTCCGAGCCGGTGAATCCCACCGCCTGTAGCAAAGGATGTTTGACCAGGCCTGTGCCCAGCTCGTTACCGGTGCCCTGTAGCAGGGAAAACACACCGTTGGGTATGCCGCACTGTTCCATGGCTTTGGCGATCGCGTGGGCGAACAGTTCCGATGTCGCGGGATGTGCCGGATGCCCTTTGACGATGACCGGGTTGCCGGCGGCCAGGGCCGATGCCGTATCGCCACCGGCTACACTGAAGGCGAAGGGAAAATTGGAGGCGCCGAAAACCCCGACAGGCCCGATGCCTATCAGCATGCGGCGCAGGTCCGGTTTTGGCACCGGCGCGCGCTCGGGAATGGCTGTATCGATACTGGCCTGTACCCACTCGCCCTTGGCCACCAGGCCGGCAAACGCACGAAGCTGGCCACAGGTTCTGCCGCGCTCACCGGTGAGTCGCGCCCGGCCCAGACCCGTTTCAGAATCCGCCACGTCTAATAGCTGCTCACCCAGCGCCTCGATCTCGTCTGCAATTTTATTCAGGAAGGAACCAATGGTCTTGCCATCCAGTTTGCGATACTGCTGAAAGGCCTTCTCCGCCGCCTGGCACGCCCGCTCGATCTCGGCAGGTCCGCAGGAAGAAAAGTTGTACATCGACACTTTTTCATACGGATTGAACGATTTGAAGCTTTCGCCTTGTGGGCTTACCCATTGGCCCGCGATGAAAGATTGCCCGGTAATGGTGATCATGATCTGGTTCCTTAATTATCCTGTTTGGTTGCTTGCAGGGTTGCTGCAAAACCATGCGCTTATCCCTGTCGGCACAAGGTGCATGGCCGGTGATTCTGCAACATGCAAATATAGCAGCTTCGGCTATCCGGCGTATCGGCTGACTGGCAAAATGCTGAACGGCGCGCTAGTCTGACGGAATAAATCAAAAAAACAGGCTGTGCAGTGAACAACAAACGAGTCGCAATTGCAGGTGGCAAAATGCGCCAGTCAACCCGGGCCGCCGGCATTTGAACCCGGGCCGTCATTCATCCGTGTCCCACACGCGCATCATCGGTCTGACTTCCCTGGCCATGATTGCATTCGCAGGAAATTCACTGCTCTGCCGGCAGGCCCTCAAACACACCGCCATTGACCCGGCCAGTTTTACCGCCATTCGCCTGGTATCCGGCGCCCTGATGCTGTGGCTGGTGACACGCATCAAGCGGAACGCACCGGCGGGCAAGGGTAGCTGGCCATCGGCATTTGCATTGTTTGTCTATGCTGCTGCTTTTTCATATGCCTATGTCAGCCTGCCTGCGGCGAGTGGCGCCCTGCTGCTTTTTGGTGCGGTGCAGGCCACCATGATCGGTCACGGTATCTGGTCAGGCGAACGTCTCCACACATTGCAGTCGCTCGGTGTGTTACTTGCTTTTGGAGGCCTCGTGGGTTTGTTGCTGCCGGGTCTTTCGGCGCCACCCCTGGTCGGCGCCATGTTGATGCTCGGCGCCGGTGTCGCATGGGGTGTCTATTCCCTGCGTGGCAAAGGTGCGGGTGACTCGACCCGGGTGACGGCGGGCAATTTCATGCGCGCCGTTCCGATCACGCTGGTCCTGAGTCTGCTGATGTTTAATTTTGCATCCGTTGATGCCGCCGGTTTTTATCTCGCGATCGCATCCGGTGCACTCGCTTCCGGGTTGGGTTACGCCATCTGGTATAGCGTTTTGCCTGCTATGAAAAACACCAGCGCGGCCAGCGTGCAGCTTAGTGTGCCGGTGATTGCGGCCCTGGGTGGCATCGTTTTCCTTGGCGAGCCCATGACGCTGCGATTGATCCTTGCATCAGTTGCTATACTGGGTGGAATCGCACTGGTGATCGTACAAAAGCGATAAATCGCCATGTCCCGGGTTGAATATATGACGTTGTAAGCCGGAGGTATCGAGATGTCCGCACAAAAAGTTCACGGCAGTTGTCTTTGCAAAAAGGTTACATACCAGGTCACGGGCAACATGGGCATATTTCAATATTGCCATTGCTCCCGTTGCCGAAAGATATCTGGCAGCGCACACGCGGCCAACCTGTTCGTGGCGCCCGATGATTTCAGCTGGCTGAGCGGTGAGGAATTTGTCGGCAGGTACGATCCGGACGATACAAAATACTTTGCCACATGTTTCTGTAAAAATTGCGGCTCTTCGTTGCCGTGGTTATCAAAAAGCGGGCGGGTGGTGATCATTCCGGCCGGCACGCTGGATGAGGACCCCGGCATCAGGCCAACGCAAAATATTTATTGTGGCTCAAGACCTGCCTGGTACACGCACGCGAGCGCGTTACCGGAATTCGATGTGATGCCACCGAGAAATTCCTGAGTATTTAGTTAAATTCAGGGTTGGTTCTGCGCACGGTGCCTGCACACAAATTCGTTTGCGTTAGATTTAAATCATATAAAATGTTTGCCTTGGCTTTTGTCCGGAGTGGGTCCCATTTTTTTTTAAAATGATGAATAAGATGAACAGAGCGCCTTTACAATCTATTTGCTACCGTCGAGCCGGGTTCCTGGCTTTTACTACGCTGTTGCTGCTGACAATGGCGTCCGGGATTTTGGCCCAGGACACTTTGAAAGAATCGACGTTACAATTCGATCGCGAGCATGAAGCGTCTGTCATCGTTGATGGCAGACTGGTGTTGAAGGTGCGGGGCGTGTCCTCATACCCAGCCAACGAGCGCGCGCAAGCCGTGCGTTCCAGAATACTCGCAGCTGCCGGGGACAAATCTTTTTCCGTCGAAAACCTTAAAGTCGTCAACGAATCCGACAGATCGTCGCTGTATGCCGGTGACAAGCTCCTGCTGAGCATATTCGACGTCGATGCAGAACTCGAAGATCTTGATCGCAAGCTGCTGGCTGAAGTTGTCAAGACGAGAATCGCCAGCGTGATCGTGAACTACCGTCGGGATCGCAGCCCCAATGTGTTGTTGACGCACGCGTCTTATGCAGTTGGCCTGACCGTGGTTGTTTTTTTGCTGTCCTGGTTTGTCATACGTTTTTTCCGTCGATTAAATTCCTGGGCTGTACGCCACGTGGACAAGGGTGCGAAGGGCCTTGCCAGCAAATCACATCATTTAATCAGGGCTGAGCAGGTCTGGACCCTGTTCGCGGGTTTACTGAGCTTCGTGCGAATGTTTTTTCTGCTGGTCCTGGCTTATTTTTATCTCAACACCGTACTGGGTATTTTCCCGTGGACACGTCCGGCCGCGCTTGTCCTGTTCGATCTTGTCCTGAACCCGCTCAGGAGCTTGTGGTTGGGCTTTGTTGAATCGCTGCCGGACCTGATGTTTCTTGTCGTCCTGTTCCTGGTATTGCGTTATATACTCAAGCTGATCAAGATGTTTTTCACCCAGGTGGCCAGGGGCAGGATCAAACTGCAGAACTTTGATCCAGACTGGGCCTTTCCGACACACAAAATAGTCAGGTTTCTCGTTGTCGCGTTCGCAATCGTTATCGCCTATCCGTACATTCCCGGGTCCGATTCAATGGCGTTCAAGGGTGTTTCCGTTTTTATCGGTGTGATTTTCTCACTCGGATCTTCGTCTTTTATCGCCAACGTGTTGGCCGGACTGGCAATGACCTATCGGGGCGCCTTCAAGCTGGGTGACAGGGTTACGATCGGTGACGTCTACGGCAAGATCGAAGAAATCAAGCTGATGACCACACGCGTCAATACGCTTAAAAATGAAAGCGTGATTATCCCGAATTCCAATATTCTGAATACCAATGTGACCAATTATTCGGTCATGGCACGCGAGGCTGGATTGATCGTGCATACGATAGTTGGCATCGGTTACGACACGCCGTGGCGGCAGGTGGAAGCCTTGCTGCTAATGGCGGCAAAACGTACCGAGGGTTTGAAAAAGGACCCGCTACCGTTCGTCCAGCAGACCTTGATGGGTGATTACGCAGTGAACTATGAAATCAACGCGTATTGCGCCGACGTTGCCCGATTGATCACGATCAAGTCGGATTTGCACCGCAATATCCAGGATGTGTTCAATGAGTACGGTGTGCAGATTATGTCGCCGGCTTATAAGGACGATCCAGAATCGCCCAAAATCGTTCCACCCGAAGCCTGGTACGCAGCACCTGCATCAAAACCGGCGGAAGAGTGATCCGCGCAATTACATCCGTTGCCGCGTTGCTGTTTGGCACCGCGATTCTGCTCACAGGCCAGGGTTTACAGGGCACGCTGTTGCCCGTGCGTGCGACGCTGGAGGATTTTTCCACCCTTTCTATCGGCCTGATGGGCGCGACCTATTTCCTGGGCTTTACCTACGGCTGCTGGAGGGGTTCGGCATTGATACGCGGCGTCGGCCACGCCCGGGTATTTGCTGCAATGACGGCGATCGCCTCGGCCACGCCCTTGTTGCACGGTTTATTTGTCGACCCCTGGATATGGAGTGCCTTGCGTTTCGTTTCCGGGTTCTGTTTTGCCGTACTTTATATTGTCATTGAAAGCTGGCTGAATGAGCGTTCCACCAATGCAAATCGCGGCAGTATATTTTCCGCCTACATTCTGATCAACATGACGGTGCTGGGTGTGGGTCAGCAGATGCTGCTGTTTTATAACCCCCTGCACCTGAACCTGTTTGCACTGACCTCCGTGCTGGTATCACTGGCGGCGGTTCCGGTCGCGCTTTCAAGAGCGGAAAACCCGCCGCCTGTAGAAGACACAAAACTGGATTTTCGCTACCTTTATCGTATTTCGACAGTGGGCATGCTCGGCAGCCTCGGCTGTGGCCTGGCCAATGGCTCGTTCTGGTCGTTGGCGCCGGTATTTTCTGTCGCCATGTCCGGTGATATTTCCCTGACCGCCAATTTCATGACGGCGGTGGTTTTTGGCGGCGCAGTCGGGCAGTGGCCATTGGGCAGGTTATCGGACCGGATGGACCGGCGAAAGGTACTGGGCGCCATCTCGTTTATTGGCGTCATCATTGGCGCCATTATGTGGCTGATGGCGGCAGAGATTAGCCACACGGGTTTGATTGTCCTGGCCGCTTTGTGGGGTGCAGTGTCCTTTCCGGTCTATTCAGTCGCCGTCGCGCACGCAAATGATCGCGCAGACGCCGGCAGTTTCGTCATGGTTTCCGCCGGCTTGTTGCTGATGTATGGCATCGGTGCGATTATCGGACCTTTTCTCGCATCGGCCATGATGACCTACGGCAGTCCTTCTTACCTGTTCCTGTTCACCGGTATTATTCACCTGCTGCTGGCGGTCTACGTGGTCACGCGCACCTTCTTCAGGCCGGCACCCGCCAGGTTCGAGCATAAGCCTTTCAGTGAAGCCCTGGCATCCACGCAGACGAAGTCGCAGATCTACGAGGACGAGCTGGAAAGAGGGAATGAGGATGGCTTATGACCGGGGACTCGCTTACCGGCTGGGCGAAATCTACAGCACGTTTCCACGGTCGTTGAAAAGAAAAAGTTCGCTTCAGACGGTCTGAAAGCCGGATGATGGCACGAACGCAATCTACTTATTTTCTTCAAATTTCATCCTATTTAGTAGTCCAGAATGGCAGTTGTCGGAAAACCCGGCACGGACATTAAGTTCGATCACCACGAGGAAAGCCATCATGAACAGGAACGTTGGAAAGTACGTTTATCCCATCGCATTCATACTTGCTTTTTCTGTTGGCACTGCCAACGCGCAGCAACAACAGGACACCCAAGTGCAAACCCGGCAGCAATTGCGGGATCAGTCAAACCTTGGCACGCCGCAACAACAGCAGCAGATTCGCAAACAGGATCAGACCCGGACTGAGAATAATCCGGGCCAGGGCCAGAAAAGCCGCCAGGGTACGCGCCAGGGCAACTGCCAGGGCAATTGCCCGGGTCAAGGCCAGGCAAAAGGCCAGGCAAAAGGCCAGGCAAAAGGTCAGGCAAAAGGCAAAGGAAAAGGCAAAGGTAAGGGTGGTTTTTAGTGATCCGCGGGGCCACCAAATTTGAATGCGCGTTTGTCATGCCCGCTCTATGATCCCGCCCTATGATCATGTGGCAGCCGGTTCACCTCACGGACACTCCCGCCACAAATGCTTTCACAGACCCCGTTGTGGGGGCGCCTGCCCCCGCTTTTTTTCCTTTACGGCTATCCATTCCCGGTGACTGGCAAGAACTGCCTTGAACTGCCAGCCTCAGAAAGGGATTTGTATATTAAGCTTTGTTAATGTAGTAAAATGAACACTCAATCGCCAGGCATGAAATCATTTGTCGTGCGCCGGGAAACAAAGTGGAGTGTGTAATGAAGTATCTACAAAAAGCCTGTATCCGGGGACTGTGCATCCTGCCGCTGTGTCTCGCGGCCTGCACGCCTGTTGAAGCGCCGAAAACGGCATCGATCTCCGGACGTGTATATTTTGACGTTGACAACAGCAGCAGTTGTGAAAAAGAACCCGGTATCGCCGGTATGAGTGTTCGCCTGTACAAGGGCGCCTGTGGCGAAAACATGTTGGAGACCCACTACACCGATGAAAACGGCGAGTTCCTGTTTGCGGACCTCACGCCGGGGGATTATTGCGTCATCCCTGATTTTGAAGACAAGACCTGCGGCTACGCCGGCAATTTTCCAACCACGGGTGTATTCACGGCACGTCACGCTTGAAAGCGGGACAAAAGCGGACTTGATGTGGTTTGGTTTTGGAGACCTGTCAGGGAAAGGGGAAAATTAAACTTTACCGCTTGAACGGGACTGGCCATATAGCCAGTCCACTGTAGCTTTTAAGCTTAATGCTGCAGCGCACTACGCCGGCAAACACGAAGCATCACTGCGTATCAGGCCCAACCGTCACCAGCCGTTTAACCAGTTCCTGGTAGCGCGGCATGTCACCCATTTTCTCCCGGTAAAGGACGCTGTTGAGGTAGTAAGCCCCGGCCAGTGGAATGGTGCTTTCTGACTGTCGTTCTATCAAATCCAGCGCGGCCTCGTACTGTCCTGCGCAAACCAGCGCAAGGGAGGCGTAGTACGGATCGATCCGTTTTGGATCACTGAACCAGTCCGGCTCCTGGCCGACTTTTCCGTTTCGTACAAAGTCCTCTATCAGATCAACCGTCTTCAGATCGGACCTCATTGGCCCCGCCAAATCGGTAATCGTTTGAAATGCCGTCCTGGCCTTGTCGAACTCGTACTTCAGAATATGGATAAAACCCTTGATCTGCCAGCCGAATATGAAATCGGGTGCGAACGCCAGGGTCTGATCGACACGCTCCATTGCGGCATCATAATTTCCGTTCCTGATCAATTCTTCCGCTGCACTTACGCCGATGATGCGTGACCTGGGATCAAGCTTTATGGCCGTCTGAAAAACCTCTTCCGCCCGTTCACGCATTCCCACTACACCGAGAGTGACCCCGTACCAATGCCAGATGGTTGCATTTTCCGGCTCAAGTTTCAGCGCCAGTTCGTGGTTTTCGAGACTTTCCGGCCACTCCAGCCTTATATCGTGGATGTATGCCAGTACGTCATAGGCACGACCCGACTTGGGGTCGAGTTCGAGCGCCTTGACGGCCGCCAGCCTGGCGTGCTCCAGTTGTTCCGGCGCCTTTGCAAAATCGAACTCCCATACCGGCAACAACACCCAGGCTTCACCCAGGCCCACCCAGGCATCGGTATAGTTTGGATCAAGTTGTGTCGCGCGCTCGAAATGTTCAACGGCCAGGTACAGGTTTTGCGTTTCGCGCAGGTTCCAGAAATACAGACCCTGCAGGTATTCCTGGTAGGCCTCCGGGTTACGCGTGGCTACTGACGCAACCGCTGTCTGGTCGGTGAGCCTCAGGCGCAACTCGCGGACGATGGCCGCGGTGATCTCGTCCTGGATGGCAAAAATATTCACCAGTTCACGGTCATAGGTCTCGGACCACATGTGAAAGCCGTCACTGACCCGTATCAACTGTGCGGTGATACGTATTTGTGAACCTGATTTGCGCACACTGCCTTCGAGGATGTGATCGACGCCGAGCACCTCGGCAATCTCGGCGATCGGCTTGTTCTGGTTCTTGAAGGAAAACGACGAGGTACGCGCCGCCACTTTCAGGCTGTCGATCTTGGCCAGGCCGTTCAGCAGTTCCTCGGAAATACCGTCGGAGAAATATTCCTGCTCCGGGTCTGACGACATGTTGACGAAAGGCAGCACGGCGATGGAGTTATCGGATTGGGTCGCAACATCAGCAGTTGTGGAATTTTCCGTGGCGGCCTGGGTTGCGGCCTCGACCGGTACGGCCTCACGATCCCCGGACAGCACGAACTTGTCATAGGCGAAATAAGCCAGCGCCAGCGCCATGACGACCGTGATCATCGTGTTGAGTTTTTTACCGGTCTGCGGGGCAATCGACTGTGACCGGTCCACTTCGCTTTCACGCTTGATCCCCTCGGGTGTCATCTCGAAGGCCCAGGCGAAGAACAGTGCAAATGGCAGACCGGTGGCAAGCAGCACCAGCACGGTTTTGATCGCCCAGGCCGGTGTGCCGAAGCTCTCGAATACCAGTTGCAGCACCTGCGCGACCAGCCAGGCGACAACCATGTAGGCGAAGCCTACCTTGAAGACGTTACGGCGTTTTAATTCGTTGAATAATGACAATGGCTGGCTTCTTTGTGTCCGTTAATGCCGCTAAGCATAGTTGCTTAGCCGGAAAATACCAAAAGTTTCATTTTTCCAGGCTCGGGTATTTTCAAGCTGTAAAATCAGTTTTGTGATCGGCTTAAAGCGTTAATATCGGCTTTCTATCACAGTCTCAGAAATCCGCTTTTCAGCAATTTCGCCAGAACTTGCTATATTTATTAGAAACCGCTCCAAAAATTCAAACCCGCATGGATGCTGCTGTAACAACCGGGGCGAGCAATAAAAATAACGGCGGGCGGAAATGGCAAACACGCTTTCGACTTTGGAATCTGCGACCCAGGCGTTACTGGCGCGTCTGCGATCACCTGTTGGGGGTGAGGCTTTTGCGCAGTTCCTGGACATGTATTCGCCTGCCATTATGCAGATTGCACGGCAGTATGCATTCGATAGCAATCGCCTCAATGACTGTTTTTTATTCATTACCGAAAGACTTTGTGCAGACAAGTATCACCGCCTGGTGAGTTACCAACCCGAAGCCTCGGCCAGTTTTCGTAGCTGGTTCAATGTCATCATCGTCAATCTGTGCATCGACTGGCGGCGGCACAGAAGAGGGCGGCCAAGATTATTCAAATCAATCCTGAAACTGTCGAGTTTCGACCAGCACGTTTTCAAGCATCGGTTTCAGCAACGACTAAGCATGGAAGCATGTCTCGAAGTCCTCAGTGGTCACTTTCCCGGCCTGAATGAATTACAACTCGCAGGTGCGGTTGCACGTATCAATGAGTCACTCACGCCCGCGCAATTGCAGCTGCTCGATGCGCAGCAGGCAAAAACAATCTCCCTGGACCAGCACCAGCTTGCGGGCGATTCGCATGAACCGTCCGAGCCTGGCCGGGGACCCGAAGCATTGGCGGCGCTTTCCCAGGATATGGAAAGACTGCAGAAAGCACTGGCCAGACTGTCTCCGCATCAACGCCTGCTCATCAAGCTCCGCTACCAGCAGGACCTGTCCCTGAAGGAAGTGGCCCGTTTGACACGTCTCGGTGATCCCTTCCGCGCACGCCGGCACATACAGGCGGCCCTCGACCAGCTCGTCAAGCACTTCGAAGATTGATTTTCCGCAAAACCTGCTGCCGTGTCCGTAAATAGGCCCCATCAGGCATTGACGCGTGTGATGTACACGCCAGAAACGGTAAGGCCAACATGTCCAAATTGGATCAAGACAAGCTCAAAGCACTACTGAAACAGCCCGGCAGCAATCCAGGTGCTCATCACGATTGTCCGGATGATTACCAACTGGCCTCTTACATGGAGGGCGGTCTGAGTGAGCGCGATCACATCCACTTTGAATCCCACCTGGCCGACTGCGCATATTGTATGGAGCGTGTTGGCAGTCTCGGTCGCGCCGGGGAATCAGCTGCAAGCAATTCCGTGCAGGGTTACGCAGATGCACCTGCGGGTCACCTTTTGCGGTTGCGCCAGGTTTCGCGTTGGGCTGCTGCGGCTATCGTCATCATTGCCGTCGGATTTTTCACCTTTCAGTTGAAGCCTGAGCGTGGACCATCGACTCTGCAAGAGAAACAAAACCCAGCGGCTGTGACCGAGCGATCTGTAGAACCGGTTTCGCCTTTCCCGGAAATACTATTCCCGCGCGAAGGCAGCAAGGTTGATCTCCGCAAGCTGGTTTTCAGGTGGAAAGAGGTACCGGGCAGCTTGTTTTACGATATCCGCATCGTCAGTGACGACGGCGCACAGATCGCGCGTCAACGCGTTTGGGATACGCACTGGTCACTGCCCGCGGAGACCCACTTGCAAACTGGCGCAGAATACTTTGTGCGCGTGGACGCCTATGTTTCCGAGGGCAAAACCGTCAGTTCAGAACACACCGTCTTTTCGGTGGGCAGCGATTAAGTGATGCAACTGTTGTCCGCCAGGAATACCTTTTGCCTGCTAATGGCGTTGGCGCTGCAATTCGCCATGCAACAAAAGGCGTTTCCGGACACAGCGGGCGCCGAGGAACAACTGAAAGCGGCAGAACAGGTTTATCGTCAGCAGGGTCCCGAAGCGGCCATGCCGCGCTTTGAGCAACTGCGTGATGATTTCCAGGTATCCGGCGATACCGATTCCAAAGCTACGGCCATCCGGTTCATTGGTGAGATTTACTGGCGTCTCGGTGAATTTGACAAGGCCGATACAAATCTGCAAATGGCGCTGACCATGAAACGGGACAGCGGCGACAGGTTACAGGAAGGAAAAATTCTGAATGTGCTCGGCCTGTTGAACTGGGACCAGGGAAACTACGCAGAAGCCAAGGAATATTTTCGCCTGGGCACCGTTATCGCACAGGAACTGGGTGATAACAAACTGGCAGGCGCCATCCTCAACAACCTCAGCCTGGTGAACGATGAACAGGGCGACTATCGCGTTTCACTCGATCAATACCAGCAGGTGCTCGGGCTTTACAAGGGAATAGATTTTCCGCGCGGCGAAAGCGACACCCTCGGCAACATCGGCGGTGTGTACTTGCTGCTTGGACGATATGCAGAAGCGCTCAGCTATTATGAAAAGGCGCTGGAGATCTCAAGGCAGCAGCAAATGGTTCCATCGATGAGCCAGGACCACGGCAACATTGCCATGTGCCTGCTCGACCTCGGGCAAACGGCACTTGCGCTGCAACATTTTGACGAGGCGATCAAACTGGCCGAGCAGGCCGGTATGCGCCAGGACGTGGCCTACTGGCAACGGGGCAAGGCGACCGCAATGACCCGCAGCGGGAAATACGACCTGGCCCTGGAAAACTATCGCCTGGCGCTGGCGGCCTATGCAGAAATAGACGCACCGGCGGAAGCTCTCGAAACCCTGCATGACATGGGTCAACTGCATCTGCTGCTCGGTGATAGCGCCAGTGCGGAAAAGTACTTCACCGATGCGATGAACCAGGCGCAGGCAATCGGCCTGGCGAGAGGCATCACGATCAATTTACTTGCTTTGGGTGATCTGCAGGCCCGGCAACAGGCATGGGAGAAGGCGGGGTCGTTCTACCTACAGGTCACCGAACGCTCCAGGGAGACTGGTGAGTTGGCCTGGCTCAGCGAAGGTTTGCTGAGGCTCGGGGGGGTTCATCAGCAGCAGGGTCGATTTGATCTTGCTGCGGATGAAGCCCGGCAAGCGCTTTCGATCGCGCAGAAAATTGAAGCCCGGCCATTGATTGCCGCCGCTTCATACAGCTTGGCGGAACTGCAACGCCTGAACGGCAGCCCGGATTCCGCAAGACAGGCATTCGAGCAAGCGAACAAGGCTGCAGAAGGCCTGCTCGATCCGGAGCTGTTGTGGCGTATCCACTATGGCACCGCCCTGGTACTGGATGATCTCGGCGAGCAGCAGGCTGCCATCGGCGAGTTGCTCGTGGCAGTCAAACTGATAGAAGGTGTCCGCGACCGCCTCGAGGAACAACGATTCCGGGCCGGCTACATACAGGATAAATACCAGGTATATGTCGACCTGGTTCGGCTACAGCTGGAAACCGGGCAGGCCGGCGCTGCATTTTCGACTGCGGAAAGATTACGTTCACGGAGTTTCATCGCGCTATTGGAAAATACCACAGGCAAGGAACGCGTTGACGATGAAGCCAGCGTCGTATTTGCCCTGCAGGAACGTATTCGCCACTTACGCGCCGCCCTGGCCGATGAGCAGACGCTCGACAAACCCGAACAACGTCAGGCCGCTATGGATGTGTACTCGGATGAACTACTGGCGGCGGAAAATGAATACGAATTAATCCTGGAAAAAAGGCAGTCCGACAAATCCCCGCTCACGAGTACGGCCGACAGCCTGACCCGTGTACCGAGCTACGCGGATGTACGTGAACACCTGAGGTCAAACGAAGCACTGATCGAGTACGTGGTCGGGCATGACAATATCATGATATTTGTCCTGACCCGTGAATCGCTGCTCACGGATACCATTCCGATGGGGCAACGGGAACTCGAATCAAGGATAGAACTGCTCAGGGACCTGATCCAGCATCCGGAAAATGACCGCTGGATCAAACCGGCACAAAAGCTCGCGGATGCGCTGATCCGGCCGATAGAAAAAAACGGCCTGCCGGATGACATCACGCACCTGTACCTGGTGCCGCATGGCAGTCTCAATTATTTGCCGTTTGCACTCTTGCCCGATGATGATTCGGGTCAGAAACTGGTTATTGAAAACTATACCCTGGCGTATCTGCCAACCGCGGCGGTCCTGCTCAGAAACGCGCATCAAATTCCGGCCATGGAATCCCTGCTGGCCGTCGCGCCGGCACGCACACAATTGCAATACGCACCTGCAGAAGCCCGATCGGTAAATGAAGTATTCAAGCCGGATTCAAACCTGCTGCTGGGTAAAACCGCCACCGAAACGGCGTTCAAACAACAGGCCGGCAACTACAGCATCCTGCACCTGGCAACGCATGGTTACTTCAACAAGCTGAACCCCTTGCTGTCGGGGCTTGAGCTTGAACAGGACGCAAGCAACGACGGTGAACTGGAACTATACGAAATCATCGATCTGCAACTCAATGCAGAACTGGTCACGTTGAGCGCCTGCCAGACCGCATTGGGCAGCGGGCATTTTTCAGAAACACCCGCGGGCGACGACTTTGTCGGCCTGACCAGGGCCTTTATCTACGCCGGCAGCCAGTCGGTGCTGGCCACCTTGTGGAAGGTCGATGACCGCTCCACGATGGGCCTGATGCAGACGTTCTACACACGGCTCAGGAAGCACGACAGTAACAAGTCAGCTGCACTGGCGCTGGCGCAACGGGAAATGAGAGCAACCAGGCGTACCGGCATCCGTATTACTGGGCGCCTTTTATCCTGGTTGGAGACAGCACGGGAAGCCGTGAAAACGAAGTTAAATCCATTTAAGAAGTGGGGGAGTTAGTCATGCAAGTCATAAATAAAGCCATCAAATTGAGTGTTGCGATTTTATTGTCCGCAGCACTGGGATCAAACGTGTGTTTCGCCGGCAAACCTGCTGGCGGCGGGGGCGGCGGAAAGGTCAGCGTTGAAGCGGCCTATCCCAACGAAGCGGCGCAGGGCCAGGAAGTTGACGTCATCGTCAGTGGCTCAGGTTTTGATGCGGGATCGCAGGTCAGCTACCTCGTGACCGGTACCACAGACGCCAGCCAGGTAGAGGTGCTTTCGGTTGAGTATGTTTCAGACACGGAGCTGAAAACCCCGAATTCGCCCAAAGGACGAAGCGCCGGTCACCGATTATGACATCGAAGTTCAGACCACCAGCGGTCGTAAGGGCAAGGGCACAACTTTGTTCAAGGTCCAGCAATCAGAGGAATCCTGTGTCAGGGACGCTGACGCCAAATTTCCCTCATTCGCGTACTTAAGTACAAAAAATACCGAGGGTTTATTCTCTATTTTTCTGTCCAGCAATGATGGTTGTGATCAGGTCGCATTGCTTGATAATGCGCCGTCAGCGGGAACGCCCGATGGTGGTGGTGTTGTTTGGATGAAGCTGGTGTATCAGGCACCTGCAGGCGCAGTTTTCTGGACAGAGTCCTTATACCAGCGCGATGTACACCCTGATCAAGAGCGCATCTGGGGTTTGAAATTTGAAGTCATCAATGGGGTTGTCTATAAAGGGTCTCCTGTTCTAATTAAAGAGACAGAAATTGGTGCCGGTGTATATCCTTTTGATGCTCATATGGATAGTACCGGAAACATTAAGATCGCCTATCCCAAATATAGCGGAAGTGATACTCATCCATGGACTCTGAATCTGCTCACCGGCATGCATATTGATCAATTTGGTTCATGGAATTTGCATCAGCAAATTACGGATGAATGTCTGGTGCAGGATTTAAGCGGCGCGTGTTTTGGTCTCCGTATCCATAGCACCAAGTTTAACATCGCTGGTGATTCACTCTATTTTTACATTCGTCCTTACGATCTTGAGGGAATTCCATTCGGTAGGATTAAGGTTTCTGACTCTGGATTTGGTAACGTTGAAGCAGTTGTTAAAGATGAGGTTTATAACCCGTGGGGGCTATCACCAGACGAATCAACAATGATTTTTGGATATGAAAAACGACATAAAAACGGACGATTTCTCGGGTATGAAATTCGCGTACTACCATTCGATTACTGCTTCTTTAATCCATGCAATAAGGCGGATGGTCCGATAGTCGTGGGAGATACTGGAGATGACTATGTCGGGCTGGTTAGGTGGCAATCCGCTACAGACATTCTTTGGGAAGGGCCAAAAGAAAGTCCGTTCAATCGTGTGGAAAGTCTTCGCCGCTATTCGTTCACGGAAAATATCTATAAACCGACAATTCGACTTCTTGCGCCCGTCGATGAATTGGATACTCTTCAATGAAAAGAGTGAATGAAAGAAAGAGGCCCCCCATAATTCTGCATCTATTTGGTGCGGCTATTCTCCTTAACACTAGCAAGAACTGCTTTGGTGCCCCCACCGAAGTCAAAAAGGATATTAAATTAAATTACTCTTTTACCAAACGAATCCTGCTATCAACCATTTGTTTGCTCTGCATGTCGGCCACTGCGCTTGCCCAATCCCAACTCGGCGCCGACATTGATGGCGAAGCAGCCGAAGATTCTTCAGGTTCTGCGGTCTCGTTATCAGCAGACGGTAACCGTGTTGCCATTGGTGCACCTTCAAACGATGGCAATGGGGATGCTTCCGGTCATGTACGTGTTTACCAGTGGTCGAACGAGGCATGGGTACAACTTGGCTCGGACATTGATGGGGAGGCCGTTCGTGACACCAGTGGCCGTTCAGTTTCACTGTCATCTGACGGTAACCGACTGGCTATCGGTGCTAATTGGAACGATGGTAATGGGCAAGATTCCGGTCATGTGCGTATATACCAATGGACCAACACGGCCTGGGTGCAGCTTGGTGATGACATTGACGGTGAAGCAACCTTTGACGAATCGGGCTCCGCGGTATCGTTATCTGCCGATGGTAACCGCGTTGCCATCGGTGCCCGCTATAATCGTAGCAATAATCGCCAAGCCGGTCATGTGCGTGTGTACGAGTGGTCGAACACGGCCTGGGTACAACTCGGGGCGGACATCGATGGTGAAGCCGGTGAAGACCAATTCGGTCGTAATTTATCGCTATCTTCCGATGGCAACCGTGTTGCCGTTGGCGCTCCTTATAGTGATGCAAATGGTCTGAACTCAGGCCAAGTGAGTGTTTTCCAGTGGTCCGGCGCTGTTTGGACTCAAATGGGTGGCGAAATCAACGGTGAAGCGGCTGGTGCGCGCTTCGGCGAATCCGTATCGTTGTCTTCAGACGGTAACCGGTTGGCAATTGGTGCCATTGGAGAGTTCGGTTCGAGTTGGGATCGTTCCGGCCATGTGCATATCTACCAATGGACGGATACGGCGTGGGTGCAGCTTGGCAATGACATTGACGGCGAAACAGCTAATGACGCCCTTGGTGTATCGACTTCTTGGTCTCGCAACGGAAACCGTTTGGCGGTTGGTGCTATTGGCGATGATGGAAATGGGGAGAATTCTGGCCAAGTGCGTGTTTATTACTGGACGAATTCGGCTTGGACACAACTTGGCTCCGACATTAATGGTGAAGCAGCTGGCGACCGGTCCGGCGGATCGGTGTCATGTCTTCCGATGGTAGCCGGGTAGCTATTGGTGCTGATAGCAACGACGGCAATGGGACGGATTCCGGCCATGTGCGCGTGTTTGACCTCAGCATGTTCAATGTTTTCCAGATCAACGCCGGTCTCAACGATGCCTGGTACAACCCCGATACCTCCGGCCAGGGTTTCTTTATCACGGTCTTTCCGGATCTCGGTTACGTATCGCTGGCATGGTTCACCTACGATACCGAGCTTCCACCCATTGATGCGACTGCCAATCTTGGTGACCCCGGCCACCGTTGGCTGACGGCGGGCGGTCCAATTGCTGGCAACAAAACGCTTATGAACATCGAACTGACCTCGGGCGGTATTTTTGACACGCCCACTGTAATCAATCGCACGGATCCGCCTGGTTCAGACGGCACGATATTACTGACTTTTGACGGTTGTAACTCAGGCACAGTTGAATACGACATTCCATCGATCAACCAAAAGGGAATCGTGCCTATCCAACGTGTCGCTAATGACAATATCGTGCTATGTGAAGCGCTAAGTGGAGAATGAATGGCGCTTTGGCGGAATTTCTGGACTTCCCACCGCGGATCAGAGGTCATTATTTGACAAGTTAAGGCGAACAAGGCCCAGACCATACCAAGAGACTGAGGATTGGTTGAAAGTGCCAGTGCGTTCGCCGGCCGGATAAAGATGAGTTTCTGAGCGTTGTGAGTTGCGGGCGGAGACTCATCAGTATTCAGCAAACCTCCCACAAGTTTGGAAAAAACGCCACAAGGCTATTTCTAAAGTTCTTTACTGAAAATCAAGAAAAGAAAACGACCCAGATATACCTGCATGCTTTTCAGCGAATTTCCATATCCGGCCAGGCGCGACTCGAATTAAGTTCTGGTTATGCACAAATCGCACAACCATCAGACTTCTTAATTGGTTTCTATTGCCATCCCATCTAATGTCCGAACCGGACGATTATTTTTTTAATGCTTTGCCATTTGCTCGACTGTAGCCTGTGGGCTACAATGTTGTTGTGAGGTACGAAATTACCTCAACTGCCATTTTCAACAAATGGCTTGCAGCTCTAAAGGACAGACAGGCCGTAAAGGCGATCGCATTACGCCTGGCGCGTGTTGAAGCCGGTAACCTGGGAGATATCGAGTCCGTTGGAGGCCGGGTTTGCGAAATGCGGATTTTCGTGGGTAAGGGCTACCGTATTTATATGGCAATTCGAAATGATTCGCTTGTTATTTTGCTTTGCGGCGGTACGAAAAACAGCAAAAAGCAGCAGCAACAAGACATCATGAAAGCCAGAAGAATACTGGGTGAGTTGAAGGACTAATTGATGAACATCAGAACCACACCATTTAATCCAGTGGACTTTTTGAAAGGTGACGCTGAAATTGCAGATTACCTCACTGCCGCATACCAGGATGACGATCCGGCGGTTTTTATCGTGGCCTTGGGCCACGTAGCCAGGCACAGGGGCATCGCCCAACTGGCTAAAGAAACGGGCCTCAATCGCGAAAGTCTTTATAAAACATTTAACGGCAAGGTTCAGCCGAAATGGGACACGGTGCACCGTCTGTTGAAAGCGATGAAAGTTGAATTGGCGATCGCAGCGTAAAAACTAGCAATTAATGGGTGATGGTGATGGCGTTTCAAATGATGTCGACCTATGCCCTTTGTCAACACAGTCGCCTTTTTGCCACGAATAATGAAAGACCCCAAAATCCTACACGACATTGGGCTAATCGCCATTCTTCTGCCAAGACAAGCCCAAGTAAGCTTGGACCATGCCAACAACATTAAGAATTGGTCCTTTTCGTTTCTTCTTTTATAGTAATGAATACGGTGAACCTGCGCACGTTCATGTTCAGCGGGATAAAATGTTGGCAAAGTTTTGGTTGGAGCCCGTGTCTCTGGCAAGTGCGACGGGGTTTTCATCAAGAGATATCAGGAAAATCCGTTTACTGGTGATAGAAAACAGAGAAGTTCTATTGGAGGCGTGGAATGAGCATTTCGGCAATTGAGTTGCATGCGCAGGCGCGCAATGTGAGATTTAGCCACGATTCAATATCCGTCGAATTAATCGATGGCCGTACGATTTCTGCTCCCCTAACCTGGTTTCCCAGGTTGCTAGAGGCGAACAACAGCCAGCGTAAAAACTGGCAATTAATGGGAGACGGCGAAGGAATACACTGGCCGGATATTGATGAAGACCTGAGCGTCGCGGGTTTGCTGGCTGGCACCCATTAGTATCCAGGCAAAAGCGCCGGGACTCAGTCCTGATCAGCCCCAACAAGCATAGTGGCCTGGCACATAGAAATCCAAAAAATTAATTCAACATCCCAGCGCGCACCAATCCATCCCGATCAACGGCTTTGCACCTCGTTTAAACCGATTCACTCATCGTGCTAAAAAAGGGGCGGCGTCCAAATTTTGCCAGGGTGCTTATTGTCTTCCAGCGCCTGACGGCAGATACTTAAATACAAACGGTTCTTATCCGGCTCTGGGAGGAGGAGGCACAATGTCGGGAATTACCCGCCGTGAAACGCTGCGAATCTTTCGCGATGCATCACTCACACTTTATCTTTCAGGATGTTCGCTGCCGCGAGGGCAGGGCGAAACCTTTCAAGGCGCACGTACCGGTTCGCCCGAACTTGCGGACTGGTTAAAGCACAATTCGCCGATCAACCGTCTTCTGCCACGAATAGCACCGGCTGTTTTCAGTGGTGACGTACCGCAGCGGGCACACGAGTTGATTCGGGACCGGACCGCACAGCTGGACCGGCAAATCGCAAGCACCCAGCGTTGTTCGCTGGCGATCGTGGGAGGCGGACTCTCGGGTCTTACGACGGCCTACCTGCTGCGGGATACGCAACCACTGCTGCTTGAGCAAGCCGCGCGATTCGGCGGAAATTCCAAGGGAGAATCCTGGCAGGGCATCGATTACAGTATCGGCGCCGCTTATTTTCTCAAACCGGAAAGCTCGCTGCCCTATTACCCCATGCTGAAAGAACTCGGTGTATTGCAACTTGCAAAAACCCCGCAAGAGGCAGCGCCCGTGGAGCTTCGCGGCAGCCTGATCGAGGACTGGTGGAGCAACGGCTATGCGGGAGAGTCGCAAGAGGGCCGCTACCAGAGAACCACACTCAAGTCGTATTTCGAGACGACCTTTGCTGCGGAGACGACGCCTTATCCGGATATTCCGATGGTCGAGGGGGAGGCTACCGAACTCGTCCTGTCGCTCGATAAGGAGACATTTCTCGCACACCTCGAACGCAAGGTGGGTGGATCGCTCGTTCCGGTGATCCGTACTGCACTGGAACACTATTGCTGGTCATCGATGGGTGCTTCGATGAGCGAAGTAAGCGCCGCGGCCGGCATGAATTTCTACAGCGCCGAGTTCGGTGAACTGGAGGTCTGCCCGGGCGGCAATGCCGCGGTTACAGAACGTATTCTCGAAGCGCTTGCCAGCGAGCTTCCGGCCGGGAACCTGCGGGCAAAAAGCACCGTGCTCAAGGTCAGCGCCACTGAGCAAGGTGTCGAGTTGCTGTGGGCCGACGACCAGGGCGAGTTGCACACGGCAAACGCCGATGCGGCCGTACTGGCCTGCCCGAAGTTCATCGTAAAGCGCATTCTCAGCGATATTGAACCCGAGCGTCTCGAGGCGATAGAGTCGCTTTCCTACCGCGCCTACCTGGTCGCCAATGTTTGTCTTGACGAACATTGCGCCAGGCAACTCTATGATATGTATCTTCTGAGTGACGGTTCCTCAAGGGATGCCATCGCTGATTCTCTCAAACAAAAGGCTACGGACGTCATCTTTGCCAATTTCGGCCAGTCGGCAAGTGGACAATGCGTGCTGACGCTTTATCGCTCGCTGCCGTTCGAGGGTGGGCGCGGCCTGATACTGGCCGACGGAAGCTTTGCTCACTTCCAGCAGGAATTCCGCGAACAGGTTATCAACCAGGTGCTGCCGTTGCTGGCGCTTTCACCTGCAAACATCAAGGACATCCGTATTGCCCGCTGGGGTCATCCCCTGCCCGTAGCCCGGCAAGGGTTTTACCGCGAGCGGATCTATGAAAAGCTGCGCGCGCCGTACCGGAACAGGGTTTTTTTCGTGCAGCAGGACAACTGGGCGCTGCCGGCATTCGAAACGGCGCTTACCGAGGCGTTTCATTATCACGAGCAGATCAGAGCTGCCCTGATGAAATAACACCCCGGCAGTTCAACGGGTTACTGCCAAAGACGCACCAAACCGCATTAACGGCACGTAATGAGGTCCTGTTCAACTTTATTTGAACAATCCGGCTAACCTAAGCCAAAGCCCTCACGTCTATACTTCTGAAATGAGCCAAACCGAACAAAAAATCATCCGCAGGGCCGCCAGGGGGGACCGCACAGCATTCCGTCAGCTGGTGCTGGAGCACAGTCACTCGATGTTTCGCCTGGCCTGGCGTCTGAGCGGGGACGAAACGGCCGCGGAGGATATCGTGCAGGAGGCCTTTATCAAGGCCTGGCGCAAGCTTGGCGAATTCCGGATGGATGCCAGTTTCAAGTCCTGGCTGCACCGCATCACGGTCAACACGGCCATGGATTACCTGCGCAAACACGTCAGACGCAAGCAATTCGAGACCGCGGAACCCGAATGGGAAACGACCACCCAGGCAGGACAGGAACCGGATACTGGCCGGCAGATAGATATCAGCCGGCAGACACAGGTCGCCATGCTGGATCTGAGCGAGGCGGAACGCACAGCGCTCTTGCTCAAGCACTACGAAGGCCATTCCATCGAAGAGGTCGCCCGGATCATGGAAATAACCACGGGCGCCTGTAAACAGAACATCTTTCGCGCAGTCAAGAAAATGCGCGTTGCATTGAGACCACTGGTGGCAACATGAAAATGATCACTGACGAAGACCTGACACTGCTTTATTACGGCGAACACGAAGACCCGGCGCTGGCCGTGACGGTAGCGGAATCGGAGGAGCTTTCAGCCCGTTACGACGCCCTGTGTGCCGAACTCAAGTTGGCCGACGCCTACCAGCCACCGCTGCGTGGTGATGATTATGGCGCGCAAGTCTGGCAAAGGATTTCACCCCGTTTGGCTGCTGAAAACGAGGGCTCCGGCAGCCGCTTGAGTCACTGGTTGGCCAGGTTCGTGCAACCCCGGCTCAGCCTCGCTGGCGCGCTCTCGATCATGCTGGTCGCGGCTTTGGCGTTTACGCTGGGACGTAATGGCGGACCGGGACCAAACAATGAACCCGTCACGCCGACGGGTTTGGGCGGGGCAAAGGTCGCAGATATCGACTCAAGCCGTCTGCTGAACAGTTCGGTCTCCGCCCACCTGGAGCAGGTCAACATTTTGCTGACCCAGTTCGTCAACACCTCTGCAACCAGTGCGGGTGAAACCGGGCACGTCACCGACCTGCTGGTGGCCAACCGTCTGTACCGGCAGGCAGCGGTCGCGCAGGGCAATCAGAAGCTCGCCGCGTTTTTGGCCGATCTCGAACCCTTGCTGATCGAACTGGCCTACCAGGCCCAGACGGGCTCGGCGGCAACCCGCGAACGTATGCAGCAGGAGGTCGAAAACGGCCTGCTGTTCAGGGTTCGCGTAATGAATCAACAGCTTAACAAACCCGAAACATCGGTATAAGGATACCACTATGACACACAACAACTTTTTCAAAACCGTCCTGCTGACCAGCGTGCTGGTTTCAGCAACGGTGCTCGCGCAGACCCCCTATGACGAGGGTCAGCGGGCGCTGCGTGACCAGGACTGGATCGCGGCCGCGGAGCATTTCAAGGATGCGATCAAGGCCGACAAGAATACGGCGGACGCGTCCATGTACTGGCGCGCACACGCCCTGTACAAGGCCGGGCGCCAAAAAGAAGCCGAGCGCCAGGTCGAGACGCTTGAACGCAAGTACCCCGACAGCCGTTGGGTGAAAGAAGCCCAGGTGCTGATAATCGAACACGATGACTCGGCGCCGGTGCTGGCGGAAGTCGCCGATGAGCACGGCATGGACGAGGACTTGCGCATGTTTGCATTGGCGCAGCTGATGGAACGCGATCCCGATCGTGCCCTGCCGCTGGTACTCGACATGCTCAAAAGCACCAACTCCGAAAGCGTTCGCGGTGATGCGCTGTTCATGCTGGGCATGAGCGATGACCCCAGGGCCCAGAAAGCCATTGCCCAAATCGCGCACGACAGCAAAAACCCGGAATTGCAGGCAGATGCGATCCACATGCTGGGTGTCTCGGGCAACCAGCCTTCGATGGACCTGCTCTCCGATCTGTACCATGAGTCCGCCAGCAAAGATGTCAAACAGGCGGTTATCCAGGCCTATATGGTCGCGGATGAATCGGGTGAAATGGTTGAAATACTGACCGGTCTGCTGAAGACGGAACAGGATCCGGACCTGCAGATTGACATCATCCGCACGCTGGGCCTGATGGATGCGACGGATGAACTGAAAAAGATCTATCCGACACTCAAAAGCCAGGACACAAAGATCGCCACGCTCGAAGCCTACTTCCTGGCCGGTGATAGCGAGATACTGCGGCAGGTGCTCGAAACCGAGACCAACCCGGAACTGCGCGTAGCGGCCATTCGCGGCATCGCGATGGATGATGACGAAGGCTCGGTGGCCCTGCTCGAGTCCGTATACGACAAAGCGGCTTCGCTCGATGAGAAAAAGGCCATCCTCGAATCACTCGTGATGATGGATGACGCCGAGGACCTGGCGATGAAAATCGTCCGCACGGAGTCCGATAGCGGGTTGCGCCGTGATGCGATCCACGTGCTGGGTGTGATGGAAGCCACCGAGGCAATGGCTGAGCTGTACGCCAGCATCGGCGAAAAGGAACTGCGCAAGCAGGTGCTTGAATCAATGATGGTGGCCGATGACATAGAAGGTCTGCAGAAAGTGTTGCAGACGGAAACAGATGAAGAATTAAGGGCGCAGGCCATCCAGATGCTGGCCGTCAGTGATGATGACGATGCAGCCGAGTACCTGGTTGAACTTTACCCGCGGGCCTCGCGCACCGAAAAGCAGGCGGTCATCCAGTCCATGATGATCATGGAAAACGCCGAGGGTCTGATCGGCCTTATGAAAACCGAGACCGACCCGGAACTCAAACGTCAAATGCTGCAGATGCTGACCATCATGGATTCAGAGGAATCCGACCAGTACCTGTTTGATATGCTGGAGAAGAAAGGATGAAAAGCAAGTGGATGATTCCCGTCCTGCTGGCACTGAGCGCCAACGGCTGGGCGCAGGCAGGGGCCCTGTACAATGCGCAGCTGAGCGAAAATACGTCGCTCACCAACCCTGCAAAGGCGATGCAAGCGGCGCAGGGACAATGGCTGGCTTTCAGCTTGCCGGCACTGGCGGACACACACTCGCCGTGTTGCTGGACTGGCAAGTGGAATGGTATGGGTGAGGTTGGTTGCAGCCTGGAAACCACGCATCAAAGTTACGGCACGAGATCCGATTCACCGCCGGTTGAAAACGTGATTGTCTTCAGCCGTATACGCGATGGAAAGGTCGACAAAATGCGGGTTGTCGGCGAATCGTGCCCGGTCGATGCCAATGCTGCGCAGGTGACCTGGATTGGCGGCGTCGACAATACGGCGGGTCTCGACTGGCTGGAAGATGCAGCGCGTTCGAATGGCAAAGCTTCGGTCGCTGATACGGCGCTGATGGCGCTTGCCCTGCATCGCAGCCCCGAGGCAGGTCGGCGTCTTTACACCCTGGCAACGGAAACGCGGGGTGACAAGGCCGAACAGGCCATTTTCTGGCTCGGAAATAGCCGTGGTGAACAGGGTTTCGAAATACTCAGGACAGCTACTGGCGGAACTGCCGAAGGGTGATACGCGGCGGCAGATCAATTTTGCCCTGGCGCAGAACCAGACCCCCGCGGCGGCCGACCTGCTGTTTGAAATCAGCAAAACAGATGCGGACCCCGAGCAACGCGGTCAGGCCATGTTCTGGCTGGCTGAAGAATACCCGCGTGAGGCGCGGGAATGGTTACTCGAAGTAATCCGCAGCGAACAGGATGCAGATGTTCTGGAGCAAGCCGTGTTTGCAATTTCGCAGTTACCCGGCGACAGCGGTGACCAGGTATTGCTCAGCCTGGCCAGGGATGGTCAAACCCCGCGGGCGGTGCGGCGCCAGGCCCTGTTCTGGCTGGCCCAGTCGGACAACGACGCCAGTATTGCTGCGTTGACAGAATTGCTCAGCCGTTAAATCAGACCGGTATCTTTCAGATTGGCAAAGGGCCACCAGCGTGGCCCTTTTTTCATTTGGCAAACAGCAAAGCGCTATACTGGCTTTGTTATTCGACAGGGTCCAGCCACAGGAGCAATTCAATGGATATTCAAACGCTCACGTCATTCTTCATGTGGTGCACGATTATCAATTTCGGTGTATTGCTTTTCCTGGCCCTGATTTACATGTTCGCCGGCGACCTGGCCTATCGTCTTCAGCATCGATGGATTGAAATTCCAAGGGAAACCTTCAACGTGGTTTTCTACTCGTTCATCGGCTTTTTCAAGGTTCTCGTCCTGGTGTTTTTCCTGGTGCCGTGGATCGCACTGGTGATCATAGGGAGGGGAGTCTGATGTATCAAAAAGTAATTGATTTCTGGTTTAAAGAGATCGAACCGGCCATGTGGTGGAAAAAGGACGATGGTTTCGATGCGCTGTTGGTCGAGCGATTTGCCGATACACACGCCAGGGCCTGCCGGTGCGAGTTATACGAATGGCGCCAGCACGCCGAGGGCAGGCTGGCTGAAATCATCGTGCTGGACCAGTTTTCACGTAACATGTTCAGGGATTCAGCGTTGGCTTTTGCAAACGATGCGATGGCCCTGGCCCTGTCACAGGAAGCCGTCGCCTGCGGCGCGGACCAGTCCCTGACAGCGGTGCAGAGAAGTTTTCTGTACATGCCGTACATGCACAGCGAATCGCTGCAGATACACGAGGTCGCGGTGCAACTGTTCCGAAAAAATGGCATCCGCAACAACCTCGATTTTGAATTCAGCCACAGGGCGATTATCGAAAGGTTTGGTCGCTATCCCCACCGCAACAAGGTGCTCGGAAGGCAATCAAGCCCTGAGGAAATCGAGTTTCTCGGCCAACCCGGTTCAAGTTTTTAAGGCGTATAATCGCTGCGCAAAGACGACCGGAACAAGCCCAAATGGAAATGCTTTCTGCCCTGGATGCGACCTTCATTTACCTCGAAGGCGAACACAGCCCGATGGCCATCGGCGGTGTCTACGTCATCGACGCAAATGATGCGCCCGCTGGTTTCTCCTACCAGGTCTGGCGCGGCCTGGTAAAAAGCCGTTTGCAGCTCTCAAAGGTATTCCGGCAACGCCTGGTCGAGGTGCCCCTTGACTTGTCATTTCCCTACTGGATAAACGATCCCGGCTTCAAACTGGACGATCATCTGCCGCAGATCAGGCTGCCCGAACCGGGCGGCATGGCGGAACTGATGCAAGCGGCTGCGTCTACCTGGGGCAAGGTGCTCGAACGTGACCGGCCGCTGTGGGACATAACCTTTGTCAGCGGCATCGATAGCATATCCGGGATCGCAAAAGGTTCATTCGCGCTGATAACCCGCGTCCATCACGCCGCGGTGGATGGTAAGGCCGGCGCAGAGATGATGACCGCACTCCTCGACCTCTCACCGGCGATACGGAAAATCGAAAGCGAAGATAACTGGGAAGCGGAGGATTTACCCTCGACGCTGGAGGTGATCAGACGATCCTGGTTACAGGCCGGACACAAGGCCGTCGAACTGGCGGAGTTTGTCGGCAAGGTCGCAGTCGGTACCGCGCAACTGCAGAGCGAGCTGTGGCTGAAAAGACTCGAACCGCCACCCCGGTTACTCAGCGCCCCACCGACCATATTCAACCAGGCGGTCAGCCCGGCGAGGACGTTCTGGGGCAGGAATTTTGATTTCGAGCGTATCAGGGCGATCAGGAAAGCGGTGCCCGGGGTCACGATCAATGACGTGGTGCTGGCAATATGCGCCGGCGGATTGCGCCGCTACCTGTCCGGCAGGGGTGAGTTGCCGGCCAAACCGCTGGTGGCGATGGCGCCGATATCGGTCCGTGTCGAAGAGGAAGGCGCCGGCAACCAGGTATCGGCGATGCTGGTCGGCCTGGCCACCGATGTCGACAATGAACTCGACCGGCTGATCCGTATCCGCGCCAACACGCAAAGGTCAAAAGTCCATGCCAGTGCTCTGCCGGCGAACAAGATCACCGAATTTCTGCCCTCTGAAACCCTGGCGGCGGCAGCACGGGTGTATACGAGAACCCGCCTGGGCGGGCACCACCGGCCATTCTTCAATGTAACCATCACCAATGTTCCCGGCCCGCCGGTTCCGCTGTATGTCGCCGGGGCGCGGATCCACAGTGCTTTTGGCATGGCGCCCATCCTCGACGGTCTGGGGCTGATACTGGTGGTGCTCAGCTATAACGGAAGAATATCGATCGGCATCAATTCCTGCGAACAAATAGTGCCGGACCCCGACAATATGGCAGAATGTATCGAACGTGCATTCCATGAACTGGAACTCGCGGTTAAACAGGCGGGGCCAGGTCTGGAGTCCATGGGACTGCCGGTTTATCAGAAAGAGCCACCAAAACGCGCCGATGCATTGAATGCGTTTCACGATGCCAGCCAGGCGCTGGATAAGGCCATCGAATCACTTGGGGATAACATGAGTGGTGAAAAAAACTAGAACAAGCGACCTGATCGACCATTCTCACCGGCCTTCCAAGCTTTTATTGATGGCCGAGGGCAGGGCATTTTATGACGCGGTTGGCATGCTGCCGATGCTGGCCTTGAAGAAGTTATTGTCACAGGGGGACAACCACCCGGTACTGGTCTTCCCCGGCTTTTTTGCAAGTTCACGCACAACCCGGCCATTACGCAAGTTCCTCGCCGATATCGGTTACCGTTCACACCGCTGGAAGCTCGGCTACAACATGGGTTACAGCTACAAATTGCACTATGGTATGCGTGACCGTGTGACCGAACTGGTTGAACGTTACGGTGAGAAAATCAGCCTGGTGGGCTGGAGCCTCGGTGGCGTCTATGCGCGTGAACTGGCGCGGGAGATGCCTGACATCGTGCGCCAGGTCGTTACCATGGGCAGCCCGTTCCGCGGGCACCCCAGTTCCAGTAACGTGCACCAGATATTCAACATGTTCAGCGAGATTCCGTATGACCAGATGCCGAAGTCATTTCTGCAGCATATGGCGCACCCGCCACCGGTCCCCACCACGGCGCTGTATACCCGCGGGGATGGTGTGGTTGCGTGGCAATCCACCGTCGAAGTGTCCGACCGGTATGACGTGGAGAACATCCATGTAGGTGGTGCTCACATGGGTCTGGGTTTCAATCCACGCGTGTTGTTTGTCCTCGCCGACCGTCTGGCCCAACCGGAAGGACAGTGGCGGCCTTTCAAACCGCCCCTGTGCATGAAACCATTGTTTCACAACTGGTACCCGGACTGGCTGGTACATGGTTCTGAAAACCCGTTGGAAGTAATCAGGTAAACTGTCAAACCTCCGGTATCCGCAGACTGGTATGGCCCGGCTGCAAAGGTAAATATCATTCAGAACAAATGAACGCTGAGAAAAAATCGCTTGACCGTGCCGGCCTGCTGAAGCTGGCCAGTGGTGCGTCGGTTGTGACCGCCGGGTTCCTGATCGTTGCCAAGCTGGCCGCCTATGCCGTCACCGGGTCGGTCAGCATGCTCGCGTCGCTGGTCGATTCGGTGATGGACAGTTTCGCCTCGCTGATCAACCTGTTCGCAATCCGTTATGCGCTGCAACCGCCCGACGCGCAGCATCGCTTTGGACACGGCAAGGCTGAACCTTTGGCCGGTCTTGCCCAGGCGGCCTTCATTGCCGGATCCGCCATTTTCCTGGTGTTCCACGCCATTGACCGTCTGCGTTATAAACACGACGTGGAGCAGATTGGTATCGGTGTCGGCGTGATGGCGGTCGCAATCGTCCTGACCCTGGTGCTGCTGGCGATCCAGCGCTACGTCATCCGCAAGACCGGTTCAACCGCCATCCGCGCTGACTCATTGCATTACTTCACCGACTTGCTTACCAACCTTAGCGTCCTGCTGGCGCTGTACCTCTCGAGCCGCGGTTGGACCTGGGCGGATCCGGTGTTCGCCATCGCGGTGGCCGTTTACATTTTTTTCAGCGCCTTTCATATCGGCCACGACGCGTTTCAGCAACTGATGGACCGGCAACTGCCCGACGAGATCCTCCAGCAGATCCGGGCAACCGCGATGCGTCACCCCGAAGTGACGGGGACGCATGAACTGCGCACACGGCAGGCCGGGCACACGCGTTTTGTGCAAATGCACCTGGAACTGGATGAAGATATGTCACTCAAGCGTGCGCACGCAATTGCCGACGAGGTCGAAAAGGAAATAATGAGCTTGTTGCCCGATACGGAAGTCATCATCCACCAGGATCCGATCGACGACTCCAGGAAACGCCTGACGCAAAAAACTTCAGGCTGAGGCACGGCCCTCGAGAAATTTGCCGATCTCGACCCAGGCCTCGACTGCCTGTGGCAGTTGCGGATCAAAGATTTGCCATATGTGCACCATGTCCGACCAGGTCTGCAGCTTTGCCGGTGACCCCGAGGCGCACGCTTTGTAAACATAGCGGCGGGCGTCATCCAGCAACATCTCGGCCTCACTGGCCTGTACCAGGGTTGGCGGCAGCCTGGAAAGATCACCCAGCAACGGTGAAACCACGGGACTGCAGGGCCGCACCTTGTATGTCCAGTAGACATACCAGCTCTTGACGAACTGCGGCAGCCTGGTGAGCGGCTTCATGAAGGGTTTCAGCATGATATCCGTGTCCAGATTGTCGTGCAGACTGGCGCCGCTGAAGGTGACATCGGTCAGGGGTGAAAGCGCCACCACGGCTTCGGGCGCACGCAGGCTGTTGTCACGAATCCAGGCGCTCAGGGATAGAGCAAGATTGCCGCCGGCGGAATCGCCGCCGATGAATAACTGGCTTACTTCGCCGGGTCCGTCGGGTCCGTTGTTCAGAATCCAGTGATAGGCGGTCCGGCAGTCTTCAGTACAGTCGCTGTAACGGTGTTCGGGCATCAGGCGGTAATCGATGGCCAGCACGGCGCAACCGGTAATTTCTGAAAATTTGCTGGTGATGGTGCGGTGGCTCTTCGGGCTGCCCAACAGAAAACCCCCGCCATGGATATAGAGCATGCGCCTGCTTTTGTCCGCGCCCGTGGCGATAACCCACTCGGCAGGTATGCCGCCGGCATCCACCGGAATAAATTCACTCTTGAATTCACGCCCGTCACTAATGGTGTCAAACGCGGCGCGCGCTGCTTGATGATCGTGATGACTTCTGCCAACCGATATCTTCAGGGTGAGTTCCCTGACGGCTTTGACCACCTGTTGAAATTCAGGGCCCGGCCCATCGGCACGGATGAAGCGCCGCACTGCCTCCGGGTCGGCTGGAGTGGGGTACGTTCCGACGCCTGGTCCACGCAGATAAAACCGTTCAAAGCCCCAGAGAGCAAGCACGAGTAAAACAAATCCGCCCAACAGATACATTGCTTACTCCCTGAAACAAAGTAAAATCATCGATTTCGGTAAAAGCTCTATTCTAAGCTAATTTGCGTGCGGGATTAATCGGTATCAGGAGTTCGATGAAGTGACGGGAGAACTTATCAAAGAACCGATTTCCAAGGTGGATACCGCCTGGTTGCGCATGGAACAGCCGACCAACCTGATGATGATCAACGGGGTCATCATGATGGATGAGCAGCTGGACTATGAAAGCCTGGTCAGGACGATTGAGCAGCGTTTTCTCCTCTTCCGGCGTTTTCGTCAAAAAGCAGTGGATGGCGCCAGGGGTGCGTACTGGGTCATCGACGAGGATTTTGATATACGCCAGCACGTTCGCCGGACGGCTCTGCCAGGCGCAGCCGGCCGCGTCGAACTCGAACGCCTGGTATCTGAACTGGCCAGCACACCGCTGGATTGCTCGCACCCGTTGTGGCAGTTTCACGTTGTTGAAAACTACGTTGACGGGCCGGTCATCATCTCGCGGATCCATCACTGCATCGCCGATGGCATCGCCCTGGTCCAGGTATTTCTTTCGTTGACCGATCCGACCCGTGAGGGACGGCCCTCGGCGCGGGAACCGGAAGTATGGAAAGAACGCCGGTCGAAAGAGGCCAAGGTATTTCAGCGCTTGCTTGACCCAGCGCGCGACGGTTTGGATTTCGCCACTCAAGTCGGCCAGCGGCTGATCGAGGAAGCCGGAAAGATACTTCAGAACCCGGCCGTCGCGAGCAGCTATGCGATTGAGGCAGGTGAGATTATTCGTGAACTGGTGAATTCACTGACACTCGAGGACGATCCCGTTACCCGTTTCAAAAGGCGCCTGGGGACACGCAAGCAGGTGGCCTGGGCAGAACCGTTGGCCCTTGATGAAGTCAAGGCCGTCAGCAAGGCGTTTGACTGCACGGTCAACGACGTGCTCATCGCCGCAGTTACCGGCGCGCTCAGGCAATACATGATTTCCGTCGGTGACGATGCCGATGAGTTGCAGGACATCCGCGCCACGGTGCCGGTCAACCTGCGACCGCTTGAACATGCGCGGGATCTGGGCAATCACTTTGGCCTGGTATTTCTGTCTTTGCCACTGAGCATCGATAACCCGCTTGAAAGGCTCTACACCGTCATTGACCGGATGAACGAACTTAAATTGTCGAAGCAGGCGGCCGTGACGCTGGGATTCCTCGCCGCACTTGGCATGGGCCCTTCAGCGCTGCAGAAACCGGTACTGGATTTGCTCAGTAAGAAAGCCACCGCCGTGCTGACCAATGTGCCGGGGCCGCAAAAGCCGTTGTACCTGGCCGGATCCAAGATGAAGGAAATGATGTTCTGGGTACCGCAAAGCGGCAGCGTCGGCATCGGCATCAGCATCCTGAGCTATAACAACAAGGTATTTTTCGGCCTGATCAGCGACTACCGGTTATTGCCGGAGCCTTCGGCCGTCATTTCCCGCTTCAAGAAAGAATTCGAAAAACTGCTCTACCTGGGCATGATGTTGCCACTGGACGGACAACCGCATCCCCAGTCCGCGAAACACCTGCTGATCAATTCGACAGGTCGCGACTAAACAGCTTACTCGAGCTCTGCGAGCGCCGCTTCGACATCCAGCTTTTGCATCGCGTCCACGGGTTTCATTTCGCTCGCTTTGACATACAGGTCGGTGACTTCATCGAGTCTTTCGTCCTCGAAAAGCAGGTACAGCCCATTACCGTATTCGATGTGGGCAATCGGCGCATGGGGGGTCAGTTCCAGCGCGCGGTCGAAGTGTTCCAGGGCTTTCGCCGCACTGGCGCCATAGGTCATCTTACCCAGCATCTTGCCCACCTTGTTGATGATTTCCGCGTGGTACATCCCCATTGCGGTGTGGGCCTCGGCATGATCCGGTTCAAGCTTGAGGGCATTTTGCAGGCTGGTGTGAATCTTCCCGCCGATGCCCTGGCTGAGCGCCTTGATGACCGAAATGCTCTGACTGTAACGACCGAGATTAAACGCATGGAAATAATGACTGTTGGGGTCATCCGGCAGCACCTGGATTGCGGACTCAGCACGCTTTATTGCCGCCAGGTAACACGCCTGTTGCGTGTCTTCATCGTCTTCAAGGTAAGTTGCATAGACCCCGGCAGCCTTGTTTGCTGCGGCGTGCGCCAGCTGGCCGCATTTTTCAGACAGGCTGACCGCCTGGTGAAAATCACCTGCATGAAAACAGCGCCAGGCATCCTGGATGATTTCCGCCAGGGCGGCAAAATTTCCGTTGAATTTTTTTGGCGCAGCCTCGGGCGCCTGCCCGAGGGTCTGCTCAACCCAGTCGGCATCGGGGAATTCGACACAATCCCCGCGGTGCAGATCCGGCCAGCATTCAAGCAGGCGATCGCCTTTATACAAAAAATCAGCGTTTTTATGGGGGAACTTGTTCCATTGCGACATGGGTTTCGACACCGTATTGGTTGCAGGGAAGTGAAGCGGAATACTGACACTTCTGACTCCGCTTCTCTAGTGTGTTTACTCTAAATATTGAGCCTAACATACGAGCATCAATTTTCAATCCTCACTGGAGCAAGGAGACCAAAATGGTTAACAAGACATTGAAAAAGACATTGAAAAAGAAAGTACCGGCCAAAAAGGCCCAAAAGGCCAAAACCGTATATGCAGCACCGGTTGTAAATTCGGCAAAGGACATATTTTTTGCTGGACTGGGCGTGTTTTCGGTCGCACAGCAGGAAGGTGGAAAACTGATCGGACAGGGTACCAGGCTGTTTGACAAACTGGTTTCGGAAGGCGCCCGCTTAGAGAAGAAGTCGATTAATTATGCCGAAAATACCGTCGGCGAAATCAAGACCGATGTTGAAAAGAAACTGGAAGGTGTGCGTCAACAGGCCAATGAAAACTGGGACCACCTCGGTAATATATTTGACGGACGTGTTTCAGGTGCGCTTGAGCGTCTTGGCATTCCCACATCCAGGGACATTGACAAGCTCTCGGGGCATGTGAAGGACATGTCGACGAAAGCCACAAACAATTGGAAGGGACTCGAAAAAGTCGCACGCGAGGCGGCGGATAATGTGGGTAAGCTGGAAAAAGAGTTTGCAAAACGGGTCAAGCTCGCACTTGAAAACCTGCATGTCCCGAGCACGGATGATTTGAACAAGCTCGCTGAAGGCGTGCAAAAGTTGTCCCGGGAGTCTGCCGGCAACCTGGGCAAGCTGGAAACCACGATTGAAAAACGTGTTTCAAGCATGGTTGGAAAACTGGAAGCCGGCACCGCCGACGAAATCAAGAAACTCAATGCCGGCGTGCAGGATGTGTCAAAGCAGGTTTCCGATAATTTTGGCAAGCTCGAAAGCGTTGTTGAAAAGCGCGTCAAGGTAGCCCTGGATGGCCTGGGGATTCCAAGCGCAGACGACTTCGGCAAGTTGGCTACAGCACTGAATAACCTCACCGCGAAGGTGACCGAGTTGGAGAAGCAACTGCAGGACAACGCGAAAACGGTCACGGACAAGCCCAAGGCCAGGCCTGTAAAGTCGCTGGCGCCCAAGGCTCCGACCACCATGACGGTCGCCGAGAAAAAGAAAGCGGCTGAAGCCATCAGCAAGATGAAGCCGGCAGTCAAGCCAGAGACAACAGATAAATAGTATCCCGGCGCGAACAGGACCGGGTTCAACCGGTCCTGTTAGCTGGAGAGCTTCATGTTTTTAGTGTGAATGCTCTAAAAAATGTATCTAACATACACACATCACTTATTGAAGCTCAGCTAGAGCAAGGAGATTGAAATGGCTAAGAAGACCTTAAAAAAGAAGGTTATGAAGAAGCAGGCAAAGACCAAATCCGCAGCATCGGGATTTGCCACACCAGTTGTTGAATCAGCACGTGACATTTGGCTCGCCGGCCTGGGTGCATTTTCTTTTGCACAAAACGAAAGCGGCAAGATCATCGAGCAGGGTAACAAGCTGTTTGAAAAGCTGGTTGCCGAAGGTGTAAAGCTTGAAAAGAAGGGCCGCAACGTCGCCGAGTCCACCGTCGGTGGAATCAAGGATGAAGTGGAATCAAAGGTTGGCGCGGTACGTAAACAGGCCGTAGACAACTGGGACAAGCTGGAAACGATTTTTGAAAACCGCGTGGCCCGGGTTCTGGGTCAGCTGGGTGTTCCGACAGCCGATGAAGTCAACAAGCTTTCCGAACGCGTACAAACCCTGGCAAGCAAGGTTACGGCCATGACCCAGGGCGCAAAGCCGGCCAAGCCAGCCGCTGCAAAACCAGCCACCAAGAAAGTTGTGGCCAAGAAAGCAGCAGCTAAAAAGCCAGTAGCTAAAAAGACAGCAGCCAAAAAGACAGTAGCTAAAAAGCCAGCCGCCGCAAAGCCGGCCGTCAAGGCAGACGCTGATAAGCCAGCTGCCTAAGAAACAATCCAGTCCCCCCTCCCTTAAATGGGAAATTTGGGCCGACAACGAGTCGGCCCTTTTTTTATGTTCAGGGTTATGATCAGGCACCCCCTTTACAACGCAAATCCAACCAAAACATCTATCAATGGTTAAAATGGCTGGTGTTAGCGGAGAATAAATATGGAAACACAGGATATCCTGAAGTTCGGCGTGGCCTTTGTCGGATTGGTCCTGATCATCGGCGCGATATATAACTTGCATACGGGTTACACCTTCGGGCTCACCGGTAAGGGAAAGTTTTACCGCAAGGATGAACCCGGCCACTTCATGTTTTTATTCTTAAGCAGGATTTTTCTCGGCTGCGCATGTTTGGCGCTTGTATACTTTGTGCCTTCATAGCACCTTGTACACATACCGATGGCTTTGCTGATGAGGCCGCGGTATTGAACCGGGAAGGTTCCCCGCAACAATCGTCAGGTTTGCAGGATGGAGAGCACGATGTATCGATTTGACATGACCGGAAAAGTCGCCGTGGTGAACGGCGCATCACGCGGTATCGGTGAAGCCATCGCAAAAGGTCTGGCTGACTGTGGTGCGCTGGTTGTATTAACCAGCAGACGCCAGGAAAGTGTGCAGAAAGTCGCGGATGAGATCATCGCAGCCGGCGGTAAAGCGGTTGCAAAAGCCTGTCATGCGGGGCGTCTCAATGAAATTGAAGCTCTGTTCGAGTACATCGACGCTGAATTTGGCCGTCTCGATATCCTGATCAATAATGCGGCCACCAACCCCTATTTCGGTCCCGCCACGGACCTGCCGTCCGCGGCCTTTGACAAGACGGTCGAGGTCAATCTCAAGGGACCCTATTTCATGCTTGCCAGGGCTGTACCCCTGATGGCAAAAAGCGGGGGCGGGAGTGTTGTCAACGTGGCCTCCATCGCCGCATTGATTTCCCTGCCCGGGCAGGCGGTCTATTCCATGACCAAGGCCGGCCTGGTCAGCATTACCCGTTCTTTTGCCAAGGAGTATGGCCAACAGGGTATCAGGGTCAATGCAATCCTTCCGGGCGTGGTTGAGACCAAGCTGGCGTCAGCCCTGGTCGAAGATCCGGGTGTCCAGAAGTGGCTGGCCCGTTTGCCCGCAGGCAGGGCGGCGCAACCGGCTGAGATGGTCGCCGGCGTCCTTTACCTGGTTTCGGACCAGGCAGCCTATACAACGGGTACAACCCTTGTCATGGATGGTGGGGCAACACTGGGTTGAATATACAATGACAACCGCAAGCAGCAATCCGACCACCCCGGTGAGGAAGGGTGAAGACCTGGACTGGGCAAGTCTCGACCGGCATCTGAAGTCGGTTCTTCCGCATCTCGAAGGTGAGGCGGAAATCAGCCAGTTTGCGGGCGGCAATTCAAACCTGACCTACCGTTTGAAGTACGCCAATGACGACCTTGTCGTGCGCAGACCTCCGTTTGGCACCAAGGCGAAAACCGCGCACAGCATGATCCGCGAGTACCGCATAATTAACGGCTTGAAGCCGGTCTTCCCGTCCGTGCCAGATACGCTTTACTACAGCGATGACGAGGCCATCATCGGCGCCGAGTTTTACCTGATGCGAAAGGTCGATGGCGTACTGATAAAACAACAGCTTCCGGCGGAGTGGAATCTCACAGCAGGTGAAACGCGCCGGTTCTGCACCTGTTTCTGGGACAAGCTAATCGAGTTGCACCAGGTGGATTACATCGCGGCGGGGCTTGGAGATTTCGGCCAACCGGAAGGATACGTTGAACGCCAGGTGTTGGGCTGGAACAGGCGGTTTGAACGTGTCATCACACCCGACGTGGATCATTTTTCCGTAGTGCGTGATTGGTTGGTGGCCAATATGCCCAGCGACAACGTTCGCCACTCAATACTGCATGGTGACTATCGTATCGATAACGTTATTTTCGACAAGGATGAGCCTTGCAATATCCTGGCCCTGCTGGATTGGGAAATCTGTGCCCTCGGCGATCCGTTGATGGATCTGGGTATTTCCCTGGCCTACTGGATTCAGGACGATGATCCGGTCGAATTGAAACACCTGGCGGTGCAGCCTTCAAATGCACCCGGCATGCTGACACGCAGGGAAATCCTCGACCTGTACCGGGACCGCACCGGTCTGGACACTTCCAACTTCACCTTCTACCTGGTTTACGGTTACTGGCGTCTGGCCGTGATCCTGCAACAGATCTATTACCGTTATTTTCATGGACAGACGCAGGACGAGCGCTTCAAAACGTTTGGAATTGCCGTTCAACAGCTGGGAGGCCACTGTCAACACCTGATCGTGGCTTAGCCGGTTTTCCGGATCAGAACTCAAACTCGGCGAGCAACCTCAAGGTGTGATCCGGGCTGCTGTTTTCGAGCCCGAAAATGTAGCCAGCCTCCCATTTGAGTTGTTTTCCGCCAGACATTTTCATCGCTCCCATGATGGCTGGACCCAGGCCAAGGGTATTCTGACCGCTGTAAAATTCAACGGCAGGTTCAAATAATCTTGAATAACGGTATCTCAACTGTAAATTCAACTTGGTTTCAATTTCGTTCTTGATGTCTGAACCCCATTCGCTGGTGACATAAAAATTGGCGGTACCACTCCACTTCCCCCATTCCTTTTCGGCCAGGATGGCGGTTGAAAACTCCCAGACATCCTTGTTGGCCTCCCTCTCCAGCTCGAAGAGTATGCCCCAGTCCGCCCAATACTCACCCTGCTCGGTCAGTTGTCGCTGGGCTTCGATTTCATAGGCTTCCCTATCCAGGTTCTGGTTATCCGTGGTTTTGCCAACCACGTAAGCCTCGACAAACCAGCGTTCACCGATTGAGCGCCCATAGGCCAGCTTGTACAGCGCCAGGTTGTCGGGTATCGATGGTTGCTGGTCCTGAAATATGGCGCGAAATTCCAGGTCCTGCTCATTCGGCTGTACATAGGGATGATAAATTGTGTCGATCACCACGCCATCAGCCAGGCACGCCTGGGATGCAGCAAAAAGCAGTGCCAGCGAGACGATCGCCGCGTTTTTTTGAATCGTGTTGAAGTTAAGCATGGTTTACAACCCGGTTACCCGCGATGCTGGCAGCAATGACAAGAATCAACCCGGCAAAATAAGCAACGATCTGGATTCCGGAAGGCGTCGCTTCATAGCCGATAAAGGCGTACAACAGCTGGCCGACGACAGAGTTTTCGGGCATCCAGGCGGATGAGTCCCATAACGCCCGGGTGGACGAAATCCAGTCCGCCTGGATGAGTTGTAACACTGCCTGGGACAGCATGTTTCCGGCAAAAAGGGCGAGGAAAAAAACCGGCACCCTGAGCCGCCAGCTTTGCGGCTGGTTCAACATGCCGTAGAAAAGCAGGGTTCCAACACTGACACCGATCCCGAAGCCAAGAAATGTTCCGATCATCACCGGCTGGAAATATTCGCTCTGGTGAAAAAATCCACTCAGATAGAGGAATATTTCTGAACCCTCGCGGGTGACTGCCATGGCCACGGCGCCTGCTGCGGACATACGGAACAGAGCTGAGTAACGAAGTTTTGTAGCGTCACTATCCGGTGTGGGCGTGTTTTTGAATCTGAAAAATGCCCATGCGCTGACGGCGATCAGCAAGGTGATCAGTATCTGCAGCATCGCATTGACAACTTCCTGCCCGACGTAGTCAAACCACTCGGAAATAGTGCTCATCTGCGTGGCGTATAGCAGGGACAGGAGTCAAACCGATCAGCAGGCCAAGCGGAAGCCATAAGGTCCGGTTTACAAATTGATAACTGATTGCCATCAGCATACTGATCAACAGGGCGGCTTCGAGGGTTTCCTGCAGGACGAGGATAACGGAATTCAGCAGCATGCTTGTCATTTATTCGACCACCACTTTGCCTTGCGCGGTCTTTGGAAAGAACTCACCAAAAAAGGGATATTCACCGGCCGGCAGCGGGCCGATGAATATGGCGGTTTTGCTATTTCCATTTATCACTTTTTCGCGATTGAGTTCATAACTGTCAAACTCTTCGGGCGTTGCATCGAGATTACTGATCATCAGCTTTACCTTGGTGTTGGCCGGGATCACGATTTCTGCCGGAAAGAAAAGGTGGTCCTTGATCTCGAGTTCAACGACGGGTGTCGCGGCGATGCGGTAAATTGGCAGTACATCGCCGCCAGGCTGGTGATGGCGAGTAGCCCGCGTCGCGGGTCTTGCTATCCGGTAATTCAAGAGACCCCCTTGGCGCTGATCGGCCGGGACTGCGCCACGCCGGTTGAATGATCGGGCGGGAAAACTGACGACAAAAGCCGCGCCAGTGCTCAAAACTTGAGCGATTCGACTAAATCGAAGCCTCGTGGAACTCGACGATCCGTTTGACGATGGCCAGGCCCAGGCCGCAACCGGATTGACCTGACTGATGCCGGTCGCCACCGACCCGGTAAAATCGTTCAAAAATAATATCATATTGTTGCTCGGCTATGCCGGGCCCCGAATCCTCCACTTTCAGCAGCACCCGTCCCCCGGCCTGGTGACCGATACAGTGATCTGGCCTTCAGCGGGCGTGTACTTGTTGGCATTACTCAACAGGTTGTTCAGCAGGGTCGTCAAGGCAAACCGGTCTCCTGAAATAAAGCACGCTTCGACCCGTTGAATTCCAGCTTTTGATTTTTGTCCTCAAATCGTGAAAATTCCTGTGCGAGCACTTCCTGGGCCAGCGCCGTCAGGTCCAGATGGACGTCAGGGATGCATTGTATTCATCGGGTGCGCTTCGATAAAGGTCAAGGATTTGCTCAACGATGTGACCCAGGCGGTCCGTGGTGGCGGTCAGCTTGTGCAGCGTCTGGCTGTTTGCCGGCAGTTCCTTGCGGATATTATGCAGCTGGACTTTCAACGTGCTGATGGGCGTGCGTAATTCGTGTGCCGCATCGGAAGCAAACTGTCTTTCCCGCAGCAGGGATTTTTCCAGTCGCGCCAGCAACTTGTTGCTTGAAAGCACGATCTGCTTCAGTTCCTTGCTATAGGCTTCATCGGGAATGGGGTTGAGGTCATCGGATTGCTTGTGGCCAAGTTCACGTGCCAGTCTGCGCAGCGGTTTCAGACCCTGGCCGACAATGATCCAGGTCAGAAACCCAATCAGCGGCAAGGCCATCAGGACAGGAAAAATGGACTCGAGGATGACATTTTCGGCCAGCGTGTACCTGAGGTCTGTGCGTTCGGCAACCAGCACCCAGTATCGGTCCGTTTTGTCGAAATAGGCGACGGTGCGCCATCGGTAGCCAAAGAAATTGGCATAGTCATAACCGGCCACCAGCGGTGAAATAGGCGTCTCCGGAGCATTCGAAGATGACACCAGCATGCGATCCTGCTGCCATATCTGGAAAACGAAACTGCTCTCCTGGTCGGCCTTGAAAACGGACGACCGGGTGTGGATATTCGCAATCAGCCGGGCCGTGTCCTGCAGTTGCTTGTCAAACAGCTTGTCCGCCTCCTCCATGCTGGAGTTGTAACCCTTGAGCGCGGCCAGGAAGCTGAACAGCGTAATGACGGCAAGGATGACCGCCACCAGGAAAAACCGTGATGGATTTCACGGTTGCTGAACCTTGTAACCGACACCGCGTATGGTCTTTATGAAATCCGAACCGAGCTTTTTGCGCAGGTGATGGATGTGTACTTCCAGCGCGTTGCTGGCCACTTCTTCACCCCAACTGTACAGGCGGCTTTCGAGGTTATGACGGGTTTGTACCCTGCCTGCGTTTTCCATCAGGCTTTTCAGCAGCATGTATTCCTTGCGGGATAACTCGAGTTCATCGTTGCCAAGAAAAACTGTTTTCAGGTTGATATCCAGACGCACTTCGCCGATGCATATCTCAGCGGTTTTGGATGTGTTCAGACGTCTCGCCAGTACCCGTAGCCGCGCAAACAGCTCCTCCATTTCAAACGGCTTGGCCAGGTAGTCGTCGGCACCGCTGTCCAGACCGGAAATTTTGTCCTCGACCTGGGCGCGGGCGGTTAACAGCAGTATGGGAAGATCGTGTTTTTTCTGTCGTACCCGCTTCAGCACCTCGATACCGTCAATATCGGGGAGGCCGAGGTCGAGTATGACGAGGTCCGGAGGGTCCGTGTTGATGACATAGATCGCCGCTTCACCTGTGGAAACGACATTTATTGCGTAGTCCTGCTGACGCAGGGCTTCCTGAAGCGCTGAAGCTAAGGCTTGGTCATCCTCGACCAACATGATTTGCATTCAATAGGGCCTCTTAACACTATGCGGATACCCATCGACACCGGTCATTTTTTTGCAGGACAAGACGTATTGAGCGTGATGTACCCCGGGTATTCAAATAACGCATCAAATATTTTGAATCATATAGCCAGAGAATGCATTCCATAATTGGCATTATTGACATTAATGCTGGCGGAAAGGGCGTCGATACTTTCCTGGTAGCAGCTAATCAGGTAATTGAATATTTTTCGGTCATAGAGGATGGACATGGCCTCGGCAAGATTGCCCGCCACGACCTGCGGCCTGTTTTGGTAATAGGAACCCCAGTCTTTCAAGTTGCTGGCGTCGCGCAGCAGGGACGGGTCGGCGTCGCCCAAGGTGTAAAAGCTGAAGCCCAGACGCCTGATGCTCTTCAGCACGCCGGGGGTCGCGGTAAATACAAGCCACTCGGAACGGGTCGCGTGTAATACGGCGGTCAGGATCAGGAAAAGCAACTGGCTTGAGCCCCGCTTGCTGGCCACCAGGTTACCGATTTCCGATATGTTTCCTCGTCTTACGGTATGTCCGGCTATCCGGCTGATGGTTTTTTCCACGGTTTCGGGCAGGTACTGCTCCAGGAACAGGGATTGACCCTGCGCCTGCCTGATACCCACCGCAGCCGAGAAGCGGTTGTCGCAACTCATCGTGATCAAGGTTGGCATGAAATCACGGATGGTCGCACCATGTATGCCGCGAAACTGCTCAGATATGTAATGTTCTACCTGCTCCCTTTGCGCCGCCGCCGGGGTATACACGCTAAAGCATGGGCCCGGTGACAAAAGGCGGGCCAGGGTACCGGTGGCGGTGGGCTGTTCATATGCACTGAGTGACATGCTGGTGGTGGACATACATCAATCCTTAATGTTTTTTGATTACGCCCAGTCTATTGGGGAATGCTTAAGAAAGTATTAAGCATTCCGCGCATCATTGCCGCCCGGGAAGTACCCGGGTAAAAAGTGACTGGATTCCGCACTTTGCCTTGCGCTGACCCGCTCAGGAACGTTCGTCTTTAAGTTCGGCCAGGGCCCGGTTGATTTCAGCCCGGCGTCCACTGTCCGCCAGCGGACGATCCGGCCGGTCCGGTGCCTGCATGGCTTTTACCAGGTAAACCTCGGACTCATCCAGACGCTTCTGGTTGAGCAGGAACTTGCCGTAAAAGTAGTTCGAATCAATACCCTCGGCATTCAGTTCAACACCCTTTTTCAACATATCCTCGGCCAATGCATCATCACCACCCATAAACCCCGGGATCTGGAACAGCAGGGCGCCCAGCGAGGTATAGGCCGCACCGTTCATGGCCTGCGGATCAATTTCGATCGCCAGGTCGAGTTCCGAGCGTGCGCGCTTGATTTGCTTGCCGGCGCTGAACATGCTGACTTCACCCGCATAGGTGGAATAAACAATACCCGCCCAGATGTGCACCTGGGCATCGTCGGGTTCCGCGGCAACGGCTTCGTCCACCTCTTGCGTAAGTGACTCGAATGCGTGCTTGCGGTCTTTTCCTTCGGCCTTGTAGTTCGCATAGGCCCAGTCTTTCTGAATGCTTTGAACGGTGCTGCCGACCTCGGCTGAAACCGGTAAGACAAAAGAGACTGCCAGGGCCAGCACCATGGCGCGGATAATGGACGTTTTCATGAAATTGACTCCTTTAAAATGTCGTTGTATTTGCGGATGACCGGTAGTTGCTTGACCAGCGAACCATCTACCAGGCCTGGCAGAAACTGGTTGATGCGGGCAAACAGTTTTTCCGGAAATCCGAGAACCTTGTCACGCCCGGGTTGGGCAATGACCTTGATGACCGCCGCCGCGACTTTTTCCGGCGTATCGGTATTGACTTTCAGTTCGGCATTCATTCTTTCGATCACACCCTTGTTCATCGCGGTGCGGGTCGCGCGTGGGGATATCCAGGCCACGCGGATCGGACTGTCCGCCAACTCGCGGCGCAATGCCTCGGTGTAGCCGTGCAGGCCGAATTTACTCGCGCTGTAAAGCGAGAACCCCGGAAAACCAATGTGGCCGAACACCGAGCCGAGGTTGACAATGGCCGGTTTCGTGCCTTTTTCCAGTTGTGGTATCAAGGCGCGTGTGAGTTGCATCGGTGCGACGAGGTTGATGCGCAGCAGGCGTTCGATCTGCTCATCGGTCTGCATATCGTGCAGACCGAAAGACATCAGGCCGGCGCACTGAACCAGCGCGTCAAGCCCGGCAAAACTGTCGGCGACGAAGTTGACCAGTTCCCCGCGGCTGTCGGCGTTGCCGAGATCACAGGCCTTGAACGGTTGCCGCGTCTCTGTGGCCAGGGATTGCAGCGCGGTCTCACTGAGATCCACCATCAGCACCGTGGCCTTGAGCGCGGTCAACTGCCTGACGATTTCACTGCCGATGCCGCCTGCGGCGCCGGTCAACAATATTTTCTTTCCGGCCAGGCGTTGCATCACGCTGCCCTCCGCTGATCGCGTGACCGGGGCAGTGATGCAAACACCCCTGCGTACAGTTTGTACATGACCCGCGCAGTGTTCAGGACCGCGTCGCGGTCTTCCGGTTGTTCCAGCCGGTTGACCAGTTTTTCGTAGAAATCGATATGTTCCAGGTCCAGTGACCCGTGCGAACTCAGGTAGCTGAAAGCGTTGCGCGGCAGATCCAGCGTTTTCTGGATGGTGGCGGCCGCGGCGGTGGCGAGTTTTACGCTGGTGCCTTCCAGCACCAGGACCATGCCAAAGAAACCGACCGGGTTACGGCGCTGCACACAGTCCCACGCATAAGCCACCATGATATCGGTCGCCATCGACGGATTGGCGTTGCGGACCGCTTCCTTGTCGCCGCCACAGGCCCCTATGTCGTTCAGTATCCATTCCTGGTGACCGGTCTCTTCTTCGATATATTCAGCGACCGCCTCGCGCAACCATTCCAGCCGCCGGGGCAGACGCGAACCACAGGCCATTAGCAATGGGACGGTGTGACGGACGTGGTGATAGGCCTCGGCCAGGAACGCCCGGTAGGCTTCTAGCGTGATGATACCCTGCATGCAATCCGTGATGACGGGCGTTGTAAGCAGCGCCGTTGCGTTCGCTTTCAGTTGCCTGAACTAGCTCTTGGTAAAATGTCATTGGATACTCCGGAAGATCCGGTTTCTATCTGGATAATGAGTGACTGCACTTCTTCGTCGTACGCGTTCTCGACGATTTCACGCCGGGTACGCCCATTGGCAGTCAATTGCTGGTTGGACTGGGTGAACGGCTCAATCATGCGCCAGGCAGTGATCCGCGCATAATCCGGCAATCGCCCGTTGCAGCGTTGTACGGCTTGTTCAAGTTGTTCGGCGGGCATTTCAGCGCGTGTGACGATCAGGGCGCCGAGGCCCGGCAGCCCGTCACCGAGCACCATGGCCTGTAAAATTTCAGTTTCGGCGAGCAATTCACTTTCGACCCATTCGGGTGAAACATTGCGGCCGAAGGCGGTGATCAGTACCTGTTTGCTGCGGCCGCGGACGTAGAGAAAGCCGTCGTCATCAAATTCGCCGAGATCGCCGGTGGCCAGCCACCTGGATTTGCCCGCGGTCTTGCCAAGGTAGGAAAACCCGTGTTCGCCGCGAACCTCGATCTCACCCGAAGCCGAGATTCGCACAGACAGGTGTGGCAATGGCTGGCCGACACTGCCCGGCCTGTCATGGCCGGGAAGGTTCAACGCAACCACGGAACAGCATTCGCTGAGCCCGTATCCCTCATAGGCCGGAATACCAAGCGCGCGGGCCGAGGTGACAAGTTCCGGCGCGCTGCGTGCGCCACCCACGGCGGCAAAATTGAGGCCATCGAGACGTTGGTCTGTTATCTGCAGGTGCGTAACCATGTCCTTGAGCATCTGTGGCAAAAAGATCAGGCTGTCCGGCTGGTACTGCCGGATTGCCGTCAGCAACCGCACCGGGCTGAACCCGGAACTGCCACTCAGGCCGGTCTCGGCGAGTGATGGCAGGCAAATGCTGGCGCCGCTGAGTATGGCGGCGTAAACACCGGCGACATTCTCCAGCAGTATCGAAAGCGGAAGTACGCTGAGATGGCGGCGGATATTCAGGGAAGCGGTACTGGACGCCAGCGATTCGGCCACCGCCAACTGGTGGTCCGCAGCCAGGCAAACACCCTTGGGCGTGCTGGTCGTACCAGAGGTAAACGTCAGTTTTGCGGTGCCGGCCGGTATGACCCGGTTTTGCGCCGGGCCGATAAACAGCGGCAGTGATGCCGCTTCGGGGTCAAATCCTGCGACGGCCAATTCAATACCGAGTGTCGTGCCGATCAGGGCATCGACACCTGCCTCATGCATGACGTGGGCAGTCTGTGACGGGGTAAAAAAGAACGGCAGGGGCACCAGCGGAATACCGGCCAGCATACAGGCCAGGTCTGCACAGACCCAGTCGATACCGTTGTCCATGCGAATCGCGGCACAGGCAATACCTTTATCCACCAGCAGATCGGCGAGATTGTTAGCGCGCTCGAGCAACTCGGGTCCGCTGACAAGCGGCTTTCCGGCCGCCATGAATCCAACCGGCGCCGCGCTGTTTTCGAGCGCCTTGATCAAGCGCCTCATCAGGCGCTTCCTGGCGCCATTCGCCGGAGGTTTCCTGCATTGAAGATCATGTTACCTACTCCCGGTATTTTGAAAATGACCGTAACCATGCGACATGCTAAGCCGCCAACCTTAAGGAAGTATTAAGGCTTTAAACGGTCAATACCGGGCGAAACACGAATCAATCGGGCATTAGCGGAGTGCTTTGACGTAGGGACGCAGTTCCTGCCGGGCGACCACCATCCGGTGCACTTCATCCGGACCGTCAGCCATCCGCAGCGTGCGTGCAGCCATGTACATGCCCGCCAGCGGAAAGTCCTGTGACAAGCCGTGGGCGCCGTGCATCTGGATGGCGTCATCGATGATATCGAGGGTGATCTGCGGAACCACCGCCTTGATCTTGGATATCCACAAATGGGCTTCTTCGACCCCATCCGTGTCAATGACCCAGGCAGTTTTCAGGGTTAACAGACGCGCCATGTCGATGTTCATGCGGGCGTTGGCGATGCGGTCGTAATTGCCGCCGAGCTTGGCCAGTGGCCGGCCGAAAGCCGTGCGGGTGATGGAGCGGCGGCACATCAGCTCAAGCGCCTTTTCAGCCATGCCGACGGCGCGCATGCAGTGATGTACGCGGCCCGGACCGAGCCGGCCCTGCGAGATTTCGAAACCGCGGCCGGCGCCGAGGATGATATTCTCTGCAGGCACCCGGACGTTGGTAAACTTCAGATGCATATGGCCGTGGGGCGCATCGTCCAGCGAAAAGACCTTCAGGGGACGGACGATTTCAACACCCGTCGTAGCCATTGGCACGAGGATTTGCGAGTGCTGCAAATGGCGTGGGTTTTCCGGGTTGGTCCTGACCATCACGATCAGGATCTTGCAGCGCGGGTCGCCTGCGCCCGAGATATAGGACTTCTCACCGTTGATGACCCATTCGCCATTTTCCAGCACGGCGCTGGCGCAGATATTGGTGGCATCGGAAGAGGCGACACCCGGCTCGGACATGGCAAACGCGGAGCGGATCCTGCCGTCCAGCAACGGCTCGAGCCACTGTTGCTTCTGCGCATCGCTGCCGTATCGTTCGAGCACTTCCATGTTGCCGGTATCGGGGGCGCTGCAGTTGAAAGCTTCGGCCGCCAGGTGGGCACGGCCGGTCTCTTCCGCCAGGTAAGCGTATTCGACGGTATTGAGACCGTAGCCACGCTCACTGTCGGTCAGCCAGAAATTCCACAGACCCTGTGCACGCGCCGCTGATTTCAGCTCATCCAGGATCTCGTTCTGGCGATCCGTCAGGGTCCAGCGGTCACCCTTTTCGACTTCACGCTGAAACTCGCCATCGACGGGAATCACGCGTTCGTTGATAAATTTCCGTACGGCTTCGACCAGTGGACGTACCCGTTCTGACATACCCAGTTGCATCATGATTTCCTTTTACCCTTGTAGGTTAAATCTCTCCGCGAACCTGCCGTGACCGGGCCTGGTCCGTTCAGTAACCCCGTTGCCGGGCGAAACGGTCGAGGTGGTAATAGCTGTCACCGTACAGGTTTTCCAGTATCCGGCAGCGCTTCAGGAAGAAGCCGATATCGAACTCGTCGGTCATGCCGATCCCGCCATGCATCTGGATGGCCTCGGTAGTCGCCAGGTGCGCAGTTTCGCCCAGTTTTGCTTTTGTCAGGCTTACCAGTTCGGCATCGCCTTCAGGTTTCTCATCCAGCGTCTGCAATGTCTTGATCACCAGTGATTTGCATATTTCAATTTCGCTGTAAAGGTGCGCCGCGCGGTGCTGCAGTGCCTGGAAACTGCCGATGGGCACGCCAAACTGCTTGCGTTCCTTCAGGTATTGGATGGTCCGCTCAAAAGCCTCCTGTGCGATGCCCAGCAACTCGGCCGAAACACCGGCACGTGCCGACATCCAGGACCTGGTCCAGCATCGCCTGGACCGTCGTTTAGCGCGCCGAGCAGGGCTGTTGACCGGCTGCGACGTCGTCAAATGTGACATTGGCGGCGTGGTGGGTATCCAGCATCTGAAAGGCTTCGACTGTCACCCCTGGCGGCGTCCGCGGGGACCAGGAAGAGTGAAACACCCTCGCCCGTCCGGGCGCTGACGATAAACGTATCTGCAACATGGCCGTCCATGACGGCGGTTTTCCTGCCGTTGATCCGGAAGCCCGCGCCATCCTTTCGTGCAGCGGTTTCCACCTTGTCCGGCGCATGCCGTGGCGTTTCGTCACAGGCCAGCGCCAGCAGGCAATCGCCGGTTGCGATAGCGGGCAATATGTCTGCACGCTGTTGATCCGAACCGGCCTTGACGCATGGCCGCCGCGCCCATCATCGCGGTAGACAACAGTGGGCTGGGCGTCAGTGTTCTGCCGCTTTCCTCCAGCACCAGGCCGATACCGGTGTAACCGTATTCCAGACCGCCGTATTGTTCCGGAACGAGGATGGCCGGCCAGCCCATCGCCGCCATTTCGGCCCAGAGTTCGCGGGAAAACCCGTCCGCATTACCGCTGTCCCGTAATTTGCGCAGGTGGCTGACGGGCGCGCGGTTCAGCAGGAAATCGCGCGCAGCAGTCCCGCAGCATCAGTTGTTCTTCGTTCAGTACCAGTGCCATTTACCTGCCCTCAACCCGGCAGGCCAAGCAATATGCTTGGCGATGATGTTCAGCATGAATTTCGGAGGTGCCGCCTTCGATGGAATTCGCCCTTGCTGCGCAACCACGACTTTGGCAGTAAACCGTCGTGATTGGCGCCGCCCTCCCAATCCAGCGCGTCCTGGCCGCCAGATGGACATCAGCAACTCGTAGCGGCGTTTGTTCAGTTCGGTGCCGTAATACTTGAACATGGATGCGCTCGCGCCGAGACTGACACCCGGCTTTGACTTCGTCGCGGGCGCGTTCGATGGTCAGGGCAAGACCGCGTTCGTCCATTTCAAAACGGGCAATGTCCGTCCTCAGCATGGTGTCAGCGAGGATTCCGTTGTCGCTGCCCAGCACCTCGATTGCCGTTTTGCTGACCGGCACGCCGCCGGAGCGTGCGAGACCGGAACCGCCGATCATTTCGCGTTCGTGGGTCAGCAGGTACTTGGCGATGGTCCAGCCGTCGTTGATGCTCGCCGACAACCTGGTTCTTTTCGACCCGGACATTTTCCAGGAAGGTTTCGGTGAACGGGGATTTGCCGCTGATCAGCTTGATCGGCCGGGTCGAAACACCCTCGCGTTGCCATGTCAAACATCACGAAGCTGATGCCCTCGTGTTTTTTTGCCGTGAAGTCGGTTCGCACCAGGCAGAACATCCAGTCGGCCAGATCGCCGTAGGAGGTCCAGATCTTGGAACCGTTGACGATGAAGTGATCACCCATGTCGTCGGCGCGCATCTGCAGGCTGGCCAGATCGGAACCCGCATTGGGTTCGCTGTAGCCCTGGGCCCAGCGGATTTCACCGCGGGCGATCGGCGGCAGGTGTTGTTGTTTGAGTTCCTCGCTGCCAAATTTCAATAGCGGCGGGCCCAGCATCGAAACACCAAAACTTTCCATCGGCGGACGTGCCTTGATGCGGTAAAAGCTCCTCTTTGAGGATCTTGGCCTGCGCACCGTCGAGACCGCCACCACCGTATTCCACCGGCCAGGTGGGCACGGTCCAGCCCCTGGCCGCCATACTTTCCAGCCAGTTTTGCTGGTCCTCACTCTGGAATTTGCAGTTCCTTCCGCCCCAGCAGGCATCAGCTTCATTGCGATAGGGGTGACGCATGGATTCGGGGCAATTGGCTTCCAGCCAGTCCCTCGTTTCCTGTCTGAATGAATTGCTGTCGGTCACGTGTTTGCCCTTGTTGAAAAAAGCTGAAAGCGGGACAGGCATAATAACCGAAGCGGCGTTGCACAGGCAGTCGCAATGACCGGATCACGTATAATTCCCCATCATCGCAGAAACTTGAAACAGGAAGATTGGCATGAGCGAAGTGGTTTATTCAAATAGCGGCGGACGGGTGGGCGTCATCAAAATCGATTCGCCACCGGTCAATGCACTCTCTCAACCCGTACGCGAGGGCATCATGCGTGCCCTGCAAAGCGCGATTGACGATCAGGCGACCCAGGCCATTGTTCTGAAATGCGCCGGACGCACATTCATCGCCGGCGCGGACATACGTGAATTTGGCAAACCGCCATTGCCGCCTTTCCTGCCGGACGTGGTTGCGGCGCTGGAGGCCAGCCCGAAGCTGGTGGTCGCAGCGATCCATGGCACGGCCCTGGGTGGTGGTTTCGAGATCGCACTCGGCTGCCATTACCGCGTTGCGGCTCCGGATGCCAAAGTGGGTCTTCCCGAGGTCAAGCTGGGACTCCTGCCCGGCGCCGGTGGCACCCAGCGCCTGCCGCGTCTGATCGGTGTCCAGGCGGCGCTGCCGATGATCATGTCGGGTGATCCGGTGAGTGCGGAAAAGGCGCTCGGAATGGGTGCAGTTGACCACGTTGCCAGGCATGAGTTACTCAGTGAAGCGATCGCTTTTGCCGAGAAACTGCTGGACGAAGGCGCGCCGTTGCGCCGGCTATGCGATGTTCAGATTGCGCCGGCTTCGGTGCCGGAAGGTTATTTCAACGAGTTCAGGGTCGCAAATGCCCGCAAAACGCGTGGCTATTTTTCACCCGAGCGCATCATTTCAGCGGTTCAGGAAGCGCTGGTTCCGGATTTCACACAAGGTATGGAGCGTGAGCGTGAGTTGTTCGATGCGTGTTTGCGTTCGCCTGAATCGATCGCCTTGAGACATGTCTTTTTTGCCGAGCGGGAGGCGGCCAAAGTTGCGGGTCTGAGCAAGGAAACGCCCTTGCGCAACATCAAAAGTGTCGCGATGATCGGCGCCGGCACCATGGGTGGCGGCATTGCGATGAATTTCGCCAGCAAGGGTATACCCGTGCACATCGTTGATGTCGACAGCGCGGCGATCGAACGCGGCCTGGCCGTGGTGCGTGGCAATTACATGCACGCTGTGAAAAAAGGCCGCATGAGTGAAGCGCAATTAGAGAACCTGATGCAGCTATTCATTCCGACCACGGATTATGCAGACCTCGCTGACGTGGATCTCGTGATCGAGGCCGTGTTTGAAAACATGGCGGTAAAAAAGGAGATCTTCAATCGTCTGGACAAGGTCTGCAAACCGGGCGCCATACTCGCCAGCAACACCTCCACGCTCAATCTCGACGAAATCGCAGAGACGACCTCACGGCCATGGGACGTGGTGGGTATGCACTTTTTCAGCCCCGCCAACATCATGCGTCTGCTCGAGGTGGTGCGCGGCGCCAAAACCGCGCCGGACGTGCTGGCAACGGTCATGAAACTTGCCAGGCAGATCGGCAAGGTCGGTGTGGTCAGCGGCGTCTGTCATGGTTTTATCGGCAACCGCATGCTGGAGGGGTACATACGGGAAGCCGGCCTGATGCTGCTCGAGGGTGCAAAACCTGAACAGATCGACCGGGTGCTCTACGAGTTTGGCATGCCGATGGGACCGATCGCGATGGGTGACCTCGCAGGTATTGACGTCGGCGCAAAGGTGCGTGAGGAACGGCGGCGCAATGGCACGTTTCCGGAAGATGAACGATTCGGCCTGATCGCGGACAAGCTGGTTGCGATGGGCCGTTGCGGGCAGAAGACCAACGCGGGTGTCTACCGCTACGAAGCCGGCTCACGTACGCCATTGCCCGATCCTGAAGTGCAGGCGCTGATCGGGCGGGAAGCGCAACGGCTGGGTATCAGGCAACGTGACATCAGCGATAAAGAAATACTCACAAGGTGTGTCTATCCCCTGATCAATGAGGCTGCGCGCATACTCGAAGAGGGAATCGCCCAGCGCGCCGGCGATATCGACGTGGTCTGGATTTACGGCTATGGTTTTCCACCCTACCGCGGTGGTCCGATGCACTATGCCGATACGCTTGGTGCCGGGAAAATCTATGACCAGATCTGCACCTACCGCGATCTGCTGGGTAACGAATTCGGTTACTGGGAGCCGGCGCCGCTGTTGCAAAAACTGGCGCGTGAGGGTGGCAAGTTTTCAGGTCATTGAGCGACCGGGGAACACACGGCCTGGCATCGTCAGATACCGAGGTCTCCCAGCGACTTCATCACGTTGCGCAACAGGCCATGGATAATCGGGTGGTCGATTTCAAAATTGGTCACGACCTGGTTGAGTTGATCATTGACCTCCCTGCGTTGTTCGAGGTCGGTGTCTTGTTGCAGACGGTCGATTGCAGCCTGCAGTGCCTGGAAATGCGCTTCAACACCTTCGGTGTTATCGATTTTTGCCAGTTCAGCCGTGAGTAGGTCAATATCGTGTTGTAATTTATCGTTCATAATTTGCCTTTGTGATCATGCTGTTTTACAAGCCATCAATTGAAGCTGTTGCTGCATAGGATAAACTATATACCCGCTTTACCAGGACTCTTCAATCGAATATGGCAGCTGGGCCGGGGACAATTAACACTCAGACCCGCCTGTATGTCTGCGCGAGCTCACGAACCTGGCCGGCCTCCGGTTCACGCAGGTAAGGCAGTACCAGGTGCAGGACATGTGCGACCGATGCGGTCAGCACCTTGCCATCGGCGAGGCCGGGGTCATCCCGAACTTCGGCAAACGGAATCCAGTAGGTCATGACCAGCAATATATTGTCCGCCAGCACCTCGCTGTCGTATGCGTCTATATCCATCACGCCATTTTTACGCAGGTCCGAGATCAGCGTGATGAGCGTTTCGCGTTGCCTGCTGAGCAGGCCGTTGAGCGCCCGCCGGAGATTTTTGATGCGGCTGTAAAGATCGCTCAGGTCGCGAAACAGGAAACGGAAGCGGCCCATGGCTTCAAATATCAAATGCAGACGCAGCCACAGGTCTTCCACTTCACGGGATGCGGATTCATCCAGTTCCAGTGTCGGCTGGACGTGCAACACATAGCGTTTGAACAGTTCCAGGGCGATATCGTCCTTGCTGCGAAAGTGGTAGTAGAGGTTGCCGGGACTGATATCCGCCTCGATCGCGATCTGGTTGGTGCTGACATTGGCTTCGCCGAACTCGTTGAACAGCACCAGGCTGGTGGCAAGAACCAGTTCCCGTGTATTGCGCCGCGCCATGGATCGCTTAGCCGCTCTGTCAGCCGTCGATGCTGGCGCCGAGCTTGCTTACCAGTTCGATATACTGATTCTTGGCGTCGTCGGGAGCAAGCCCTTTAAGCTGTTTCCAGGCCTCGTATTTGGCCACGCCGACGAAGTCAAAAAAGCCCGGTTTGTGACCGGATACATCACCCGACGAACCCTGTTTGAAGAGGGCGTAGAGTTTGAGCAGCGTATCGTTATCCGGTTTTGCCGAGAGCGTTTTCACCGCTTTGCTTGCCTGTTCAAAGCGGGAATTGAGGTCTGTCATGCGGATGGTCTCCCTGCGTTTCCGTTTGCAGTTGTAAGAAGCGATTGTAACAGCATGGGAAGGCTTTATTAATCTGATAAGATTGCGTTATTGAACGACGGGTTCGGAGAACTGCATGAATTACCTAATCACCGGTGGGACCGGCTTTATCGGCCACAATTTGATCGAAGAATTGCTGGAGAAAAAAAAGCAAGCCACGATATATGTGCTGGTCCGCAAGGAATCAAAGAAAAAATTTGAGACACTGAAAAAGAAATGGGGTGACAACGCCAAGCGTGTTATTCCGATAACGGGTGACCTGACCAGGCCCATGCTGGGCGTGCCTGCCAAAAAGAGAAAGGAGCTGCAAGGTCAAATTGACCACGTCTTCCACCTCGCAGCCATTTATGACCTGATGGCATCTGTTGAGCACCAGATCCGTGTCAACGTGGAAGGGACACGCAATGTCGTGCAACTGGCTGCGAACATCAAGGCCAAACGCTTTCACCACATGAGTTCCATCGCCGCTGCGGGCCTGTACTCGGGGATCTTCCGGGAAGATATGTTCGAGGAGGCGCATGGATTGGACAATGCGTACTTCCGTACCAAGCACGATTCCGAAAGTATCGTCAGAAATGAATGCCCGATGCCGTGGCGTATTTACCGGCCGGGTATCGTTGTCGGCCATTCGGAAACCGGTGTTATCGACAAGATCGATGGACCGTACTACTTCTTCAAGCTGATCCAGAAGATGCGCAAAATGCTGCCGTCCTGGATGCCGACCCTGGGTCTGGAAGGCGGGCGTATCAATATCGTGCCGGTCGACTACGTGGTGGATGCAACGGTATACATCGCGCACAAGGCTAACCTCGATGGCCAGTGTTTCCACCTGACCGACCCCAGGCCAAAACGGATTGGCGAAGTGCTCAACCTGTTTGCCAGGGCAGCTCACGCCCCGCAGATGACCATGCGTATCGACGCCAGGATTTTCAACTACATTCCTTCGGCCATCACCGCGGGTCTGAGGATGTTGCCGCCGGTCCGGCGGATTACCCGGCAGGTGATGAAAGACCTGGGCCTGCCTCCGGACATGATGAATTTTGTCAATTACCCGACGAAGTTCGATAACCGGGAAACCGAAAAAGCCCTGAAGGGCAGCGGAATATCGGTCCCGAGGCTGGATGATTACGCCTGGCGTCTGTGGGATTACTGGGAACGACACCTCGATCCGGATCTGTTTATCGACCGCAGTCTGCGTGGCCATGTGCGTGGCAAGATCGTGGTGGTCACCGGGGCATCATCGGGAATAGGGCGTGCAACAGCGCTGATGATGGCCAAGGCCGGCGCGCAGGTCATACTGGTCGCGCGCGGTGAAGAAAAGCTGGCGGAGACGCTGGAAGAAATCAAGTCAATGGAGGGCAATGCGTCGAGTTATACCTGTGACATCTCCGATCTTGAAGCCTGTGACCGCTTGATTGACAGGATCATCGAGGACCATGGCGTGATCGACATATTGGTCAATAATGCCGGGCGCTCCATCCGTCGCTCAATCGCACTTTCCTATGACCGGTTCCACGATTTTGAACGCACCATGCAGTTGAATTACTTTGGCAGCCTGCGTCTGATCATGCGGGCATTGCCGGGAATGACGTCGCGGCGCTCGGGGCATGTTATCAATATATCCTCGATCGGCGTGTTGAGTAATTCACCGCGTTTTTCCGCCTACGTGGCATCGAAGGCGGCGCTGGATGCATTTTCGCGTTGTGCCTCCGCCGAATACAGCGACACCGGTATTGCCTTCACGACGATCAATATGCCGCTGGTGCGCACACCGATGATCGCGCCGACCAAGATGTACGAAAACGTGCCGACCATCACACCGGAAGAGGCCGCCCAATATATCCGGCAAGCGGTGATTTACAGACCGCAGCGGATCGCCACCCGTCTCGGTATCTTTGCGCAAACCCTGCACTCGGTCGCGCCAAAGGTGGCTGAAATCGTCATGAACAGCGCCTTCCGTATGTTCCCTGACTCATCGGCGGCCAAGGGCATTTCCGAAGAGCAGCAACAGGCGTCACCGGAGCAGATCGCCTTTGCCAGCCTGATGCAGGGTATTCACTGGTAGCTTGAGACAGCGGCCCGGTACGGATGAAAGTCTTTCAGGCTTTAATTGGTTTTAATGTAGTCCCCGCTGTGGCCTAATTCTTAAGCTCCCTGTCACAAAAGGTTTGTTAGGTTGTAACAATGGCGAAATTTGTACCTGTAGATATATTCGACCTGGTTATCTTCGGCGGGGTCGGCGACCTGGCCTTGCGCAAGTTGATGCCGGCCCTCTATCACCGTGATTGTGATGGCCAGTTACCCGCCGGTTGCCGGATCATTTCGGTTGGCCGAAGTACCTTTAGCAACGATGAATTCCTCGAGAAGGTTGGCAATTCCCTGCGGGAAAGACTGCCGGATTCTGAATTCTCCGACGAGCTCTGGGGAACGTTTTCCCAGCGCTTGCAATATGTCGTGACCGATGCCCTCGAGCCTTCCAACTGGCAGGATTTGAAGGGCGTGCTGGAAGGCTTCGAGGACCGCATCCGGGTTTTCTACCTGGCGACCGCGCCAAAACTGTTTGGCGCCATCGCAAGCGGCCTCAGCCAGAACGGGATGATCACCGAGGAAGTCCGCATCGTGCTGGAAAAACCGGTGGGCCACGATTTCGCCTCGGCGCGTGAAATCAATGACCGGGTCGGCGAGTGTTTCCGCGAAGACAGTATTTTCAGGATCGATCATTACCTCGGCAAGGAAACCGTGCAGAACCTGCTGGCATTGCGCTTTGCCAATTCGTTGTTCGAACCGCTGTGGAACCGTGGCAACATCGACAATGTTCAGATTACCGTGGCGGAGGATCTCGGTGTTGGCGGCCGTGTCGAGTTCTATGACCAGACCGGTACGCTGCGTGACATGGTTCAGAACCACATGATGCAACTGCTCTGCCTGACGGCGATGGAGCCTCCCACCAGTCGCGACCACGACGCGGTCCGGGATGAGAAAATGAAGGTGTTGCGCGCGCTCAAGCCGATCGGCGCCGCTGAGGTAAAACGGCACACGGTGCGTGGACAGTACCAGGCCGGGGCCATTGACGGGGAAACGGTCGATGGCTATTTGGACGAATTGGGCAACAAGGACAGCCAGACTGAAACCTTTGTCGCCCTGAAAGTGCAGGTGGACAACTGGCGCTGGTCCAATGTGCCCTTCTATTTACGCACCGGTAAAAGACTGAAAGAGAAATACTCGGAGATCGTCATCCAGTTCCAGGAGGTCCCGCACTCGATCTTTCCGGAACTCGCGGACAGCCGCAACGCAAACCGGTTGAGCATCCGCTTACAGCCGGATGAGGGCGTCAAGCTCAGCCTGATGTCAAAGGACCCGGGCCCGGGCGGTTTCGACCTGCGCCAGGTTTCCCTCGACCTGAGCTATGGAGATGCCAGCGGTGTGCGTTATCCCGACGCCTACGAGCGTTTGCTGGTGGAAGTCATTCGCGGTAACCCGGCCCTGTTCATGCGCCGTGACGAGGTGGAATTTGCCTGGCGCTGGATCGACCGGATCATCGGTGGCTGGGAGGAATCCAGTCAGCCCGTCGAGGGTTACGTCGCCGGTACATCCGGACCGACCGCCTCATCCCTGATGCTGGATCGCGACGGACGTTCCTGGTTCCCCGATTGAACCCATGCCGGGAAGCGTCGAATTCCATAGATATGAGACGGGGGCCGCCGCTTCCAGCGCAGCTTGTTGCAGGAATTGGGCTTGTAAAACGGCCGTAATTCGCGCTTGTCAGGCAGATTTCCGGCCTGAATGCCCATCGATGAAGAATCACCGATGGATATTTGAGCCGAACACATTTACCCTTGCACACATTCCCGGATCGACATGATGGCTGACCACGGCTTTGTCATGTCAGGCAGCAAGGTTTAGCAAAGCATGACAAACGTCTTACACGACTCTCCAAAAACGCCGATTCCCCTTTGGCTGGCACTGATACCGTTGCTATTTTTGGTCAGCATGCTGGCCGGTTCGGTCGCATTATTTGCCAGCAATTCCTCCTACGGGCCAAACCAGATCGCACTGTTGCTGGCTGCCGGTGTGGCCTCCCTGGTCGGTCTGTACCTCGGCGAAAGCTGGCACGAAATTGAGTCGGCCATGGTCGATGGCATCACGCTGGCACTGAAAGCCTGCCTGATCCTGCTTGCGGTGGGTTCCCTGATCGGTAGCTGGATGCTGGCCGGCACTGCGCCGACGGTGATCTATTTCGGACTGGGGATTCTCGAGCCATCCTGGTTTTATCCCGGCTGCGATGATCATCTGTGCGCTGGTTGCCGTGTCGATCGGCAGTTCCTGGACGACCGCCGGCACCGTCGGCCTGGCCCTGGTAGGTATTGCGCAGATCATGGGCCTGTCGGCGCCGGTAACGGCCGGGGCGATAATTTCCGGCGCCTATTTCGGCGACAAGATGTCGCCGCTTTCGGATACCACCAACCTGGCGCCGGCCATGGTCGGTGTCGACCTGTTCGTGCACATCCGGCACATGGCCTGGACGACCGCGCCGTCATTCGTGATCGCGCTGATATGTTCGCCGTCATGGGCTGGAACAGCGAAACGGTGCAGGCGACGCGGCCGAGAGCATCGAAGCGGCGCGTAACATCTTGCCGCCAACTACACCATCGGCTGGCCGACGATTCTGCCACTGGTGCTGCTGCTGGGCCTGGCGATGCGCAAGGTGTCCGCCTTGCCGACCATCGCCGTCGGGCGCACTGTCGGGCTGCGTGGTGGCGCTGATCTGGCAGCCCGACCTGGTGCAGGCATTTGGCAGTCCGGATGGAGCGCTTTCCGGCTACCGCCGGCAGCATCAAGGCCCTGTTCATGTCGCTGGCGGACGGTTTCCAGATTGAAACGGGCGATGAATCGCTCGATAACTGCTTTCACGTGGTGGCATGTCCAGCATGCTCAACACGATCTGGCTGATCATGTCAGCCATGTGTTTTGGCGGGGTGATGGAGCATACCGGGCTGTTGCAGCGCATCGTCGACTTCCTGCTGAAGGGTGTCCAAGGTACCGGTTCGCTGATCACGACCACGGTGCTCGACCGTCGATCGGCATGAACATCATTGCCGCCGACCAGTACATCGCGATCGTGCTCCCGGGCAGCATGTACCGCATGGAATTCGCCCGCCGTGGCCTCGCGCCGCAAAACCTGTCGCGTACACTGGAAGATGCGGGCACGATGACCTCTGCGCTGGTGCCGTGGAATACCTGTGGCGCGTTCATGGCCGCCACGCTGGGTGTTCCGACGCTGGCCTATCTTCCCTATGCGTTCCTGAACCTGATGAACCCGGTGATCGCCATCATTTACGGCATCACCAATTTCACCATCATACCGTTGGAAGAAGACCAGGAAGCCGAAGCCGAAGCCGAACCCGAACCGGCCTCGACCTCGGCATAGAATCCTGTCATCGGATGCGTGACAGGACACTGGTTCCGGGCTAGCTGGCTGGCAAACGCGTCAGCCGCGCTTGCGTAGTCTCACTTCTCGCTTTCTGCGGGTGGGTTTCTTACTGCCACGATCGAGCCTCGGGTAAAGGCTGGCAGCATTTGCAGGATGTCCTGCCGGCTGACCCTGTCCAGGCGGCGTTTGAGATCAGCGTAGGTGGGCAGACTGCCATGCAGTATCCATTGCCTGGCAAGGTTCCCGGACAATTCCCCGTTGCTTTGCGAAGCGCTGATAAAACGCCCCAGCAGGTGGCTGCGGGCCGCTTCGATTTCGGCCGCCGTTGGTGGTGTGCTGATCAACTGCTCCAGTTGCTCGCGTAACAGGGTTTTCATCGGTACCAGCTTTTGCGGGTCGACGCCGATGCTGATGGTAATCCAGTCATTCGTTCCGTCGGTGTGATAATCGCTGTCGATGTAGTAGACAAGCCCGCGCTGGCTAATGGCTTTTTTACCCAGGCGGCCCTCGTAGCCGTGCGTGAGGATATACAATGCCATCTGCCAGGCAGCCTGGGTTTCCTCACGCGGACCGGGTACCTGCACGAGGTAACCGAGTTGTTCCTGGGCAACGGGAAAACTGACATGTTCTTCCAGGTCCACCGGCGCCAGGGTTTCGATACGTTCGGGTCGTCGCCATTTTGCAGCAGGCGAATTTCCGAAGCCGTTTTCCAGTTGTTCGAGTGCCCGGGGTGGATCGACATCGCCGCTGACCACCAGCAGAACCGGGCCGGCAGGTTTTGTCATCGGGAATTTCAGACCAAGCAGGTCATTGAATGTATTTTCAAGCAGGGTGATGGGATCGGTGGCTGCGCCGCCCGTATCCGCCAGCATCGGCGTGGCGGAGCCGATAATACCCCGGGCCTGCTGGATTGCCCGCACCAGTTCACCGGGCAGAAGTTCGAAATCGAGCGCGGACAAACCCCAGGCCGGTTGGCTCATGGCCACACCGGCGGGCAGATCGTAATCAGCGGATGGCGCAATCACCTTGAACATCAGTGTCGGTGACAGGGGTGAGCGCTGGATGATGACCGGTGTGCCGTTGCTCAATGCATACAGCCCGGCGGGTGCCGCAGTTTCCCGTGATGGTTCAGCGCTGTCGGCATTGGGCATCCATGGCGTTTTCTCAGCTATGTCGGTTGGCGCCGACGCCATCTCCGTCATGCCCCCGGCCGGTGCGGGAACATACCATCCTGTGGTCCGCAGGTCGCTACGCAGGTAGCGGTTCAGCACGCGCTCGATATCTGCAACGCTGACCTGCTGCAGCAGACGCTTCAAATCCACCAGTACGCCGAGTGCATCGAGACCCTCAAAAAACGCCAACTGGTGGGCGGCGTCCTCGGTGGTTTCGAGATCAAATATCAGCTCGCGCTGCACACGTTGCCGCGCCTGCCCGAGGGCGGCCGCTGCCTCAGGGCCGGCATCTGCAAACTGACGGCGCAGGCCATCGATACCGGCTTCGATCGCCATCTCCGTGGCGTGCTCATCGCCATCGGCAGGCAGGGTGCCGCTTATCATGAAGATGTAATCCTGTGCGGAGGGTGGAAACCAGCTGCTAAGGTCGTCGCTGATACCGGCCAGCATCGAGCCGGGACGTGCGGGTGTGCCCCAGTCGTTCTGCAGGAAACTGACGCCCGATCCGGCCGCGAGCAAATCCTGGGTAATGAGGAAGGCCGCGTAGTCAGGGTTGTTCACGCCCGGTGCGTGGTAGGCGATCTTGAAGTACTTCCGGTCCACGTCACCCTCAAGACGTATGCACCGTGGTCCATGTTGAGCGGGCTCAACGGTATAGGGTATCGGGACCACGGCGTGGCCCTTCAGGCCGGCAAAATTTTGCCGCACCTGTTGCATGACATCTTCCGTGTGCACATCCCCCACGATGGCAAGCACCGCGTTGGCCGGTTGGTAATGCCGGTGGTAAAAATCCACCAGGTCCGCATGCGTGATGTTGGCGATGTCGCTTTCCCAGCCAATGGTGTTGTTGCGGTAGGGGTGTGCGAGATAAGACAGGTAAAGCACGTTGTCCTGCAGAACGATTGCGGGGTCGTTCTCGTAGCTGTGCATTTCGGTCAGCACCGCGCCTCGTTCCGAATCCAGATCTTCGACGGGGATGTCAAGCCGCGCCATGCGGTCGGCTTCGATACGCAGCAACAAGCCGAGTTTTTCCTTTGGTACGGTTGCGAAATAGGTCGTCTGATCCAGCCAGGTATAGCCGTGCCACTCACCGCCTGCCGCGTAAATGCTGGAGACGACCTCGGTATCCGGAAAGTTTTTGCTTGAGCGGAACGCCATGTGTTCGAGGAAATGGGCCAGGCCGGTGGTTCCGGTGATCTCGTCCCTGGCGCCCGATTTGTACAGCATCTGCACGCTGGCCACCGGAAAGCTGTGGTCTTCCAGAATGATCACGGTCAGACCGTTATCCAGCTTTTCCACATGGGCAGCCGACAGATCCAGGTAGGCCAGGGCCAGGCCGGGTAGCAGGCAGAGCAAAAGGGCCGAAATTGCCAGGCGGAGCAGGGCGGCGCGGTGTCCGCTTGCAGCTTGAGACCGATTCATCCGGCCCGGGGTTTCGGCATGCTCGCTGTTAAAAATCCCGGAGCAACCGATGTGCTCACGTTTACCGGTGTGGAAGATGGTCTTCATATGTTTATGCCCGCTTGAACCAGTTCGATCTGCAGCGCGTCCAGGCTCTCCCTCAGGGTTGCCTCGATTTCCTCAACATGTGCCGGTGTGGCGATCATCGGCGGACAGACCAGGAAGTGATCACCTTCGATGCCGTCACCGGGTACGCCGGGAATAAATGATCAGGCCGCGCTCATAGGCCAGTTCCACCAGCCGCGAATGGGCATTGAAAGCCGCCGGCAGGGGTTGCATGGTGTCGCGGTTTGCCACCAGTTCAAATGCCAGCAGCAGACCCTTGCCACGCACGTCGCCGATAAATGCGTAATCCTCCATCAGGGAATTCAGCCTGGTTTTGAGAAGATCACCGACGGTAGTTGCCTGCGTCATCAGGTCATGCTCGAGAATTTCCTGCGTCACTGCCAGGCCGGCAGCGCAGGCCAGCGGGTTGCCGGCGTAGGTATAGCCATGCTGAAAACCACCGGCGTTGAGCACGGTATCGATGATACGGTTGTCCGCCAGCATTGCGCCCAGCGGGGCATAACCGGCCGCCAGGCCCTTGGCCAGCGCGATGATGTCGGGTTTGATGGCCCAGTGCTCGGCGGCCAGGTAACGGCCGGTGCGGCCGGCGCCGCTCATCACTTCGTCATAGATCAGCAGGATGCCGAACTCGTCGCAGATCTCGCGGATGCGCGGGTAATAACTGTCCGGCGCGACCAGGGCGCCGGTCGAGGCGCCGCCGACCGGTTCCATGATAAACGCCAGCACGGTTTCAGGGCCCAGTTCGATGATCTTGTCGCGCAACATGTCGGCATAGCGGATGCCACGTTCGTGGTCGCGTCAGCGTCGTCCCGGTCGAGGTAGCAGCGGGGCGCCGGTATCTTGGGCATCTGCCGCATCATCGGTAAGAACGGGTCGGTGAGCGGCCGGTAGCCGGTGACGGCCAGCGCGCCGAGGGTCGAGCCATGGTAGGAAGGGTCGCGCGAAATGACCTGCCAGCGCGATTGCTGTCCGCTGCACCAGGCGTATTGCCTGGCGAGCTTGATACAGCTTTCCGTCGCCTCTGAACCGCCCGAGACAAAAAACACCCGGTCGTGGCCCTCGGGACACAGATGCGGCGATCTGCGCGGCCAGGTGTTCGGCCGGTTCATTCTCGAAATGCAGCCGGTAGCCGAACGTCGAGCGCTCCATCTGTTTGCGCATGGCCTCCAGTACCCGCGGGTTGCTGTGGCCGATGTTTGACACCATCGCGCCGCTGGAGCCGTCGAGATAACGTTTGCCATTGCGGTCCCACAGGTAGACGCCCTCTGCACGGTCGAGCATGGGACGGCGCTGGCGGGTCTGGTAGAACAGGCGGGAGGGGTCCGTCGGGTTCCAGATCACTGCTTTTGTCAATTAAATGTCTCCATGGATAAGTTGATTCCGGAAATGTTCAACGGCGCTTGTGTCCATCGGGCAGATGGCCGTTGCCATAGGTTCGCTCCCCGATGGGGGTTGCAGCGATCTTTTCACTCAGCATACGCAAAAATTCACGTTCCGCGTGGTTCAGACTGGCGCCGGGATGCCGCACCAGCCAAATGTGGATCGGCGGCAGGTTTTCGTAGGGCGGCAGACGGAAAAGCAAGCGGTCCTTAAGTTCGCGCTCAACCGCGTGGACGGGTAAGGCGCCGATACCCAGGCCGGCGATCACCATGCGGCGGATTTCTTCGAGGTTGGTCGATATGCCGGTAATGTTTTTATCGAAATCGGCCTGCGCGCGCAACAGCGCGACCGGCTGCAGCACGTCGTTGAGTTGATCCGTGGGGAAGGACACGCACTGCTCGCCGCGCAGATCCTCCAGGCGCAGCCCCGTGGCGCCGAAAAGGCGGTGACGCGGACCGCAAAAGAAGCCGAAATGTTCTGTATACATATGCTCGTATTCAAGCTCCGCGACCTGCTCCTGGACCAGGCAGATACCGATGGCCGACTTCTTTTCGAGGATCGAACGGACGACTTCCCTGCTGCTGTTGATATCAATGGAGATACAGGCCAGCGGGTGCAGACGGTGAAAGATTTCGAGTGTTTCATCGAGCAAGGGGCTCACGACGTGACTGGCCATCGACAGTTGCACGGTTCCGGAAATTTCCTCACCCGCTTCCTCCAGCGCCGAGGACAGGCGGTTCACCGTGCCAAAGATCGAGGTGCATTCCTGGTACAGGGACTTGCCCTGTGCGGTGACCTCGAAGGAGCGCGGCCCGCGCCTGATCAGGTCCAGGCCCAGGCATTGTTCGAGCCGTTTCAGTGCGTTGCTGACCGTGGGTTGCTTGAGCTTGAGACGGTTGGCGGCGGCAGTGATGTTTTTTTCCTGCACGATCACCATGAACGTACGCAGGAGATTCCAGTCCAGGTTCCATGCGAGCTCAACCGGCGGGCTGTTTTTCTGATTCTTGGAGGATTGGTTTGGCATATACTAAAATAAATAAAATCTATGGTTGATTTGTTATCTATCAGAATAGAGAATAATAACAGAACATCCATTGTTGGCAAGATTATCGGGCCTAACCGCGGCAACAGCAGGACAGCCAATGCACAATCTTCATTATCTTGACCTGATTGCGATCGGGCTTTACTTCCTCGCCCTGCTGTGGGTGGGTGTGGCGGTCGCGCGTTCGCAAAAAAAATGCGGGGAAAGTGAATCCTTCATGGCGGCCGACCGGGACATGAACCTGTTCCAGACGACGGCCACCACTGCAGCCACCGATATCGGCGGCGGTTTCAGTATCGCCATGGGTGGCCTGGGTTTCACGCTGGGTATATCGGGGTCCTGGCTGATCGCCATCTCCGGGCTGAGCATTGTCCTGGCGTCCTTCCTGATGGTGCCAAAGGTCAAACGCTGGGCCGACCAGGTGAAAGGACTGACCACCGGTGACCTGTTTGAGGCCCGCTTTGACCGTCGTACCGGCACGCTCGCGGCCGTGGTCATCGGCCTGGCCTGGTTCACCTTTGTCGGCGGACAGATCATCGCCGGTGGTAAATTACTGCAGGTCACCATGGGTATGGACCTGGTGCTGGCCATCGCACTGGCCGGTTTTATCATCCTGGCGTACACCGCGATGGGTGGTTTGAAAGCGGTGATCTACACCGATGTCCTGCAAATGGTCATATTGCTGGTGGGCGTGGTCTTTATCCTGGTGCCCATCGGACTGATCAAGGTGGGTGGCTGGAGCGGTATCGTCGAGACGCTTTCCGCCAATCCCGAAACCGCTTCGATGGTGGAATGGGATGCCATCGGCTGGAAGCAATTGCTCGGCTGGTTTTTCTCGATCATCCCCATCTGGTTCATATCGATCGCCGCACTGCAGCGCATTATCGCCGCCCGTGATGAAAAAACCGCACGCCGGGCGTTCCTGCTGACAGGGGTGCCGATCGAATGGCCATTGTTTGCCATCGGCAGCACGCTGGTAGGCTTGTTTGCACGTATCCTGGTGCCGGAATTAACCGATGCCGAGCTTGCGACCCCCACGATGATCCTCACCCTGTTACCGGCGGGCATCACCGGTATCGTGATCGCGGCCTATATCGCCGCAGTGATGTCCAGCGCCGATTCCTGCCTGATCGGGCCGGTGGCCATTTTCACCAACGACATCTACCGCAAGATTCTGAAACCCGGCGCCAGCGATGCCGAACTGGTGCGGGTGGCGAGGATATTGACCATCGTACTGGGCTTGCTGGCCATCGCCATCGCCTACCTGGTACCCAATGTCCTCGACCTGATTCTGTATGCCTATACCTTTGGCGCGGCCGGTCTGTTCTTCCCGATGCTCGGCCTGCTGTTCTGGCGGCGCACGACCGCATCCGGCGCCTTCTGGAGCATGATGCTGGGCGGTTCGAGCGCGGTCATCTGGACGATCGCGGGTGAGCCCTGGGGCTTTGCGCCATCCTACGCGGGCTGGCTGGTGGCCTTGCCGGTGCTGGTGATCGTTTCGTTGCTGACAAAGCACAGCCCGGAAGAGAATACCGCGCTGTTTTATGACCGCTGAGTGCAGCAGGCAATGATCGATAAAACCATACCAATCGAGGAGGCCATCGGCCGGATTACCGATGGCGCGGTCATCATGGTCGGCGGTTTCGGTGTACCCGGCACGCCGTTCATGCTGATCGATGAACTGGTGAGACAGAACAAAAAACACCTGACCGTGATCAAGAACGACGCCAATGAGCCCAATATGGGTGTTGACCACCTGTTGATGAACGGCCAGGTGGCGCGTTTGATCGTTTCGCATCTCGGTCTCAATCCGCATGCCATACAGTTGATGAACGAGGGCCGTATCGAAGTGGAGTTCTGCGCGCAGGGCATCCTGGCCGAGAGAATCCGCGCGGCAGGCGCGGGTTTGCCGGGTTTCCTGACCGACATCGCGATGGATACGCTGCTGGCCCGGGGCAAGCAGACGATCGAATTTGAAGGCCGGCAGTACCTCATCGAGAAAGCCCTCAAAGCGGATGTGGCGCTGATTCACGCCGCTTCCTCGGACCCTTTTGGCAACCTGCTTTACGCCGGCAGCGCGCGAAATTTCAACCCGTTGATGGCCATGGCTGCCGGCACCGTGATTGCCGAAACAGAAAATCTGCTGCCGCTCGGCGGTATCGCGGCGGATGCGGTGCACACACCGGGTCCGTTTGTGGACCACGTGGTCCGATTAAATGAACTCACAGGGGAATATGCGGTTGTCCGGCGCTGATGACAGGATGGTAAAACGTGCCGCGCGCGAAGTGCTGGCAGGGATGACGGTCAACCTGGGGATCGGCTATCCGACCCGCATCGTTGAATACCTGTCGGCGGGTTTTCCGGTCTGCATGCATTCAGAAAATGGCATCGCCGGACAGGGACCAGCGCTTCCCTATGAACTGGCCGACCGCAACCTGATCGATGCCGGTGGCGCCTACGTGTCGACGCTACCCGGCACTTCATTTTTCGACAGCGCCACCTCATTTGCGCTGATCCGCGGTGGCCGTCTTGACCTGACCATCCTCGGCGCACTGCAAATTGGCGCGAATGGCGACCTGGCGAACTGGACCATCCCGGGGAAGTTCACACCGGGGGTGGGCGGTGGAATGGAACTGGCCCAGAAGGCCCGCCGCGTGGTGGTGCTGTGTACACACCTGGATAAACATGGCCGCTCGAAGATCGTATCGCGTTGCAGCCTGCCGCTGACCGCACCCGCCTGCGTCGACCGGGTTTATACTGATATGGCGGTCATTGATATTACCGCGGACGGAATGGCGCTGCGCGAGATCGCCGCGGGGTTGACGCTCGACGATGTCATCGCCGCCACCGAGGTGCCGCTGCTGATCAATGAAAATGACCTGAGCACGTTTTAACGGAGCCTGACCATGGATAAAGACATCACGAAACGCGTTATGGATGCTGTTGACAGGCGCTTCGAAGAGCAGACTGAATTTCTGTCAGAACTGGCAAGCCACCCATCAACACGCGGCTTTGAGCAAAGCGCCCAGGGCTTCATGGCTGCCACGCTGAGTGAATTGGGCTACGAGACCGACATCTGGGAAATCGAGGTCAGCGATATTGCCGGCCTACCCGGTTTTTCCCCGGTGATGGGTGATTATGACCATGCCATCAATGTCGTGGGTACGCATCGCAGTCAATCCAATAATGGAAAATCACTGATGCTCAACGGCCACATCGACGTCGTACCGGTGGGGCCGCTGGATATGTGGGATTCTCCGCCCTTTGAACCGCGTATCGATGACGGCTTCATGTACGGACGTGGTGTCGGCGACATGAAGGCCGGCCTGGTTGCCAACCTCTACGCATTGAACGCCCTGAAGGATATCGGCTATCAGCCGGCAGCCAGCGTGTATTTCCAGTCCGTGGTTGAAGAGGAATGCACCGGCAACGGCATGCTGGCCTGCTTTCAGCGCGGCTATCGCGCCGACGCGGCCCTGATACCCGAGCCCTTCGAGGAGCAACTGGTCAGCGCCCAGGTCGGTGTACTGTGGTTCCAGCTACATCTGAAAGGCAAACCGGTCCATGTGCTGGAGGCCGGCAGCGGCTTCAATGCCATCGATGCGACCCTGCCGCTGATCTCTGCATTGAAGGAACTGGAGAAACGCTGGAACAAACCGGAACACGCCCACCCGCATTTCCGTCATCACGACCACCCGCTAAATCTCAACATCGGCAAAATCCGCGGTGGTGACTGGGCATCCAGCGTTCCCGCGTGGTGTTGTGTCGATGTGCGCATGGGTATTTACCCGGGCCAGGACATCAAGGCCGCCTGCGCCGAAATCGAAGCCTGTATATATGAGGCCGCAGACCGTGATGCCTATCTGCGTCAAAACCGTCCCGAGATCATTTATAACGGCTTCCTGGCGGAAGGTTATTGCCTGGCCGACCACGATAAAGCGGAGACCCGACTGGCCATCTCGACACTGGAAAACGCTCACCATGCCGTCACCGGTGAAGCATTAATACAGGCGGCCATCACCGCGACAACCGATGCGCGCTACCCCGGTCTTTACTGGGATATACCAGCGCTGGTCTACGGCCCCGCCGCCGATGCCATCCACGGCTTCAACGAGCGCGTGGAGCTGGAATCGGTGCGTCGCATCACCCAGTCGATCGCACTGTTTATCGCCGGCTGGTGCGGGCTCGAAAAGACCTGACCCTGTCCACCAGGCATCAAGGAAATTGAGAAATGTGGGGAATCAATCGCGTTATCCGACTGCTGGGCTTGTGCACCCTGCTATGTGCAATTGCGATGCACGCAGCTGCACAAGTGGAAATTCATGATGGCATCGTGATTCGCCAGGTCTGGATACCAATGCCCGACGGGGTCAGGCTCGCCGCCGACCTCTATCTTCCGGAAGATATGGATGACGGCGGAATGCCGGTTCTGCTGGAATACCTGCCATATCGCAAGGACGAGTCCAGGCAGCGCAATTTCGGGCTTTATTCCTACTTTCGTGCAGCCATGGCTACGTGGTGGCGCGGGTGGATATCCGTGGCACCGGCAACAGCGAGGGCCGCACCATTCCTTACGAGTATTCCGATATCGAACTCGATGACGGCGAGAAGGTGATCGCGTGGCTGGCGGAGCAACCCTGGTCGAGCGGCAAGCGTCGGCATGTTCGGCATCTCCTGGGGTGGCTTCAATTCGATCCAGATGGCCGTGCGCAATCCGCCGGCCCTGAAGGCCTTCATCGCGTTCATGTGCCACCGAGGATCTCTACCAGGAAGACGTGCATTACATCGACGGTATCATGCACACCGATTCCTGGATGATGAGCAACGATCTCTACAACTCGCTGCCCGGCGCACCGGATTTTGTCATGGACGAGGACTGGTACAAGAATCGCTTCGATGTCGAACCCAGCGTATATACCTACATGCGCCAGCAACGTGACGGCCCGTTCTGGGACCGTGCCTCGGCACTGCAAAAATACGACCAAATCAAGATTCCCGGTTTCCACATCGGTGGCTGGTACGACGGCTACCGCGACAGTCTGCCGCGTATGCTGGAAAACGTAAAAGCGCCGGTCAAAGCCATGATCGGCCCCTGGGATCACGATTTCCCGCATAACGCCTCGCACACCCCGCAAATGGAGTGGCGCCATGAGGCCGTGCGCTGGTTTGACCACTGGCTGAAAGGCATTGACACCGGCATCATGGAGGAACCGGCGTTTGCCGTGTACGTGCGTGACTGGCACCCTCCCGGCCCGGGCGTCTACGATTTTCCGGGCCGTTGGCGCTGGGAGGACGGTTGGCCGATCAAGCGGACCCGCAGCGAAACCTGGTTTGCACAGGGCCAAAAGGGCCTGGCCAGGACAACGGCGGAAGCCTCTGTCGAAAAACTGAAATATGTGCCATCCAGCGGTCTGGAGGCGGGCGGGCCGGTCATGTGGTGGGGCAGCGTGCTGCCCGATCTGCAACCATCGGATGACCACGCCCTGGTGTTTGACAGCGAACCGCTGCAGCAGGCACTGGAAATTCTTGGTGAACCGGTCGCACATCTCAGGGTATCGGCGGATGCCACGCGCGCCAACTGGATCGCCCGGATCGCGGATGTCGCACCCGACGGACAGTGTCACCCATGTGGCCGCCGCGGCATTCAACGGCACGCACCGCGAATCAGCACGGGCGCCAAAAGACATCGTACCCGGCGAAGAATTTACACTGGATATCGAAATGCACTTCACCTCCTGGGTGTTCCCGCCCGGTCACCGCATCCGTTTTGCAGTGACCAATGCCCAGTGGCCGATGCTGTGGCCGACGCCTTACCCGATGACCACCACGCTGGCGCTGGGTGGTGAAACAGGTGCGCGTGTCGACCTGCCGGTCATACCTCAAATGACGGCAGAAGAGTGGCGCAGCCCGGTCTTCAAAACACCTGCGGCAGACCCGGAACTGCCGGGTTTCGCGACCCTCGACGCCGGCAACAGTTCGGGCTACGGCGAGATCAAAGCGGTACAACATGACGCCAGCACCGGCGAAGCCTTTGGCGTGGCCACCAATTCCGGCGCCTACCAATACCCCTGGGGAATCGAGCGTTTTGAGGAACGCATCGAGCACCGCACCTCGGACAGCAACCCCGCCAATACCTCGGTGAAAGGCATCTATGCCCTGCAGGAGGAATTGCCGGGCCGCTTGCTTCGTTTTGAACAGGACGTCACGTTTCGCAGTGACCTGGAGAATTTTTACCTGATTTTCAACCGGCGGGTACTGGTCAACGGCGAACTGAAACATGAAAAGGAATGGAAAGAAACCATTCCCCGTGACTTCCAGTAAAAAAACGGTGTGTTAAAAGCCGATACGTCTGCTCAGGACTGCGCTCATGTGCTTTCCGGCTCAGATTAAGCGCGGGCCTGCAAGTGGGTATATCACCCGATTTGGATATTATTGAAGACGGTGTCATTCAGAAACCTGATATTTTGGCATTTCAAAATCGCCAGGCTCATTATCCCACGCAGCTATCGCTGCTTAACTCACGGGTCGACAGTCACGCAGGATTCGATACTCTTCAACAGGGCGGACTGCGCGGCGATGCGTTTTTGCAGGCTGATCCGGTCCGCCGGTGTTTCGAACACCAGTACCGTTTGCGCTCCGGGGCCTGCCTGTGGTTGACCGGCGACAATGATCGAGGTGGCGCTCATCAGTTCATCAACCGACCCGTCGATGACCGGGCCGATGATACCGCCGTCGATAGCCTCGCCAAAGCGGGTCTCACCGCTCATCCTGAGTGGCGATACCGTTTTCCCTGAGTGTCTTCACCGCAGCCAGTGCGAGCGGATCGGCGGCACCCAGTGTGCCCTGTGAATAGACATAGCCCTCGCTTATCAGGTTGTCCTCGTGCAGGTCGATACTGGCAGCGGGCGGGTATTGTTCAGACCAGGTCAGTATGTAGCGCGTGATGGCGTCGGCCTCGGGGCTGGAGGCCGCATCCGCCCTGGCGCGGTCCGGGTGGTCCGGATCGGTCAGCAGATGTTCCGAATCACCCACGCTGAGACCTGCGACCGTTTCCGAGTATTTCTGCATGTTCAGGTAACGCCAGTTATTCACGTAACCCTGCGGGTTGTTCAATGGCAGCAGCACCACCGGCTGGCGCTCGCCCAGGGCGGCAATCGCGTCAATCGAGGCGCGATTGCGTTGGGGCCGGCCGGCTCCTCGCCGTGGATGCCGGATAAAATCCAGCAGGCTTTGCCGCTGTGCGGTGTACGCAATGCAATGATGGGTAAGGCGTATTCTCTTCCCTGCGGCTGCGATTGGATGATGATATCGAGCTGCCAGCCCTTCTCCAGTAACGAGGTGTAGGCGCCGTAGAGTTCCTCGACCGGTTTTCTTCCATCGGGGAATGTTGTAATGGCCTCCGGCAATTCAAGTTCCGTTGCCATCACCATGACCGGGGCCAGCAGGCAAACGATTGCGGCCAGCAGGCAGATGGACAAACCGGCTTTTTTTGCGCTGGATTCATTTTTATCAGATCTCGGGATTATTCGCATGTCGGGCATCTTACGCGGCTCAATTGAAAAGCGGAATGGGGAGGCGTTTAGCCTACTGTTTACCAACAAGCCGCCCATAGTGTTCCAGCCAGTGTTTTAACTGTTCGTGGTTGATGGCCTTCGCATAGCGGCCGCCTTCACCCGTCATGTCGCGGGCGGCGATCATGGCGTTGACGATGGCTTCTTCGGTGGCGTGCACAACGGCGCCGAACAACGGGTCCATGTGCTCGTTACCGAGCATCTGCACCTGCTGAAGACCGGTCTGACCGGCCGGGTTGCCGGTGCCGAAAGGCGACAAAAATATCACCCGAACCGTTACCGGCGATGGAACCCATACGCGCCAGGCCAAGAGCGGCGCGCTTTGCCATGCGTTTGAGCTGATGGGGCAACAGGGGCGCATCGGTCGCCACCACGATGATAATTGAACCGGTCTCATCGGCTTGCGCATCGTTTTCACTGTAAACGCGGTCTTCACGCATGTGCTGGCCCACCGGCACGCCCGCAATTCTCAGGCCGTCACGCAGACCATAGTTGGCCTGTACCAGCACACCCACCGTGTAGGGTTTATCCAGGGCCCTGACAACCCGCGACGAGGTGCCGATACCGCACTTGTACTCGTGGCAGATCATGCCGGTGCCGCCACCGACATTACCTTCGGCGACCGGCGCCCGCCCTTTGCCATGGTTCCAGGGCCGCTTCGGCGTCTCTTGCCTGTACATGAAAACCATTGATGTCGTTGAGGTGGCCGTCCCAGGTCTCGGCCACCAGCGGCAGTGACCAGGTGTAGCCACTGGCATCGGGTCCGGCAGCACGGATACGCCAGGCGATGGTGGAATCGCGCACGATGCCTACGCTGTGGGTATTGGTGAGCATCACCGGGCCTTCCAACAGCCCGGATTCCTCCACCCAGGCGGTGCCGGTCATCTCACCGTTGCCATTGAGGGCGAAGGTGGCCGCCATCACCGGATTCATCAGGCTGTCCCTGCCACGTGGCAGGATGGCGGTGACGCCGGTGCGTATGGCGTGGCCATCCGCGGTGTCGCTGATCAGGGTGGTCTGGCCAACAGTTACGCCGGCGACGTCGGTGATGGCGTTGAGCGGTCCGGGTATACCTTCAAACGGGATGCCCAGATCACGGGCGCGCTGTGCGTGGGCCGATAAGGCAAACATCGACAGCAAGACGGTAATCAGCAAGCGCCTGGTCATATCAAATCTCCGCTGCGTTTAAAGGGGTCCGTTTTAACTGACCCCTTTAAACACTGACTTATTTCTCCGGTATCGGTGGTGGGCCGTCTGACAGGAAGGTTTTGTATATACGTCCGCCCTTGTCCTCCAGCCACTCCGCGCGGATGGCTGCGCGCGTATCCGCGTCCTCGTAAAGGTCGACCATGGTGGTGGCCAGGCTCTTGGCGGCGTACAGCATACCCTTGTGGCCAATGGACATACCGCCGGCAGCGACGACCGGCCAGGCGTGCCAGGGTGTGTCCGCAGGTGCGGTGGCCACCGAAAGATGCAGGGTCGGAACCACCCAGCTGACGTCGGCGACGTCGGTGGAGCCGCCTTCCGGCTCACCCGGATTTTCGTTCAAAGGCTCCGGCGTGGTGTTCATGCCGACTTCGGGTTTGCCGGTGGCTTTTTGTATTTCGCGGGCAAATTCGAGCTCATTTTCATCGAATTGCATCGGCCCCAGCCGTTCGAAATTGTTCTGGATCAAGCGCGCCCCCACCATGTTGGGCAGCAGTTCATAGGAACCGGCGGTTACCTTGAATTCGCCGGAAGTCTCGGTTGCGATGGCGGCTCCCTCGACGATCTTCCTGGCCCGTTCTATCAACTCGTTAACACCATCATGGGTTGAATCACGCAGCCACAGCCAAAGGCTGGCATGCTCTGGTACGACATTGGGTACGTCGCCGCCACCGGTGATAACGTAGTGCATACGCACGGTGGGTTTGACGTGTTCACGCATCTGGTTGATGGCAAAAGTGGTCAATTCGACGGCATCAAGGGCGCTGCGGCCATTCCACGGATCATAGGCGGCGTGTGCGGCATGGCCTTCGAAAGCGATCCTGACCTCGACCATCGACTGGGTGCTGCTGGTGTCGGCATTGGTCTTGTCGCTGGGATGCCAGGCGAGGGCGATATCGACATCGTCAAACAGACCCGCACGGACCATGTAGACCTTGCCACCCACGGATTCCTCGGCAGGTGTGCCAAAGAACACGACGGTGCCTTTCAGAGTGCCGTCTTCGATCAGTTGCTTGATCGCCACCGCTGCTCCGAGGCTGGCCGCACCAAACAGGTTATGTCCGCAACCGTGGCCGGCGGCGCCTGCCTTGAGCGGCTCCTTGACAGGTATGGCCTTTTGCGAAATACCGGGCAGCGCATCGTACTCACCCATGATACCGATGACCGGCTTGCCGCTGCCGAAGCGGGCGGTGAAGGCGGTCGGCAATCCCGCCACACCGCGGGTTACCTCGAAGCCCTGGGCTTCTGCGTAGTCGGCCAGCAGCGCGGAAGAGCGGTATTCCCTCAACGCGGTTTCCGCAAAGGCCCAGATCTGGTCGCTGAGTTCAATCAACTGCCCGGACTGGTTGTCGATGCTTTCAACGGCCTCGATTTTTGCTGACTCCGTATCGGCCAAAGCCATGCCGGAGGACAACAGAAGAGCTAAGAAGAAAATGATTTTTTTCATGGGTAGGATCCTTCAGGAAAATTGATAACTGCAGGCATCATCGCCTGCTTTCAAAAACCGCACGTGCGGCTTCGATTGACGCCAGCACGGCCTGTTTTTCACGCTCGTCATTGTAGTGCTTATTGTCGGAAAGTTGTTCGTATACTCGATCTATCCAGCGGATAAAGTAGTCGGCGTCTGCTTTTGAGCGCAGCGGTTGGCCGTCGATTTCGACAAACACCGGGTTGGTCGTTGCATACGGGAAACGGTCAAAAATGTCGGGACTGGCATCATCGTTCCAGGCCCGCAACAGCACCCAGCTGCTCGCGTCGAGTTTCAACTTGCCCGCAAAAGACGCGGATTGCCGTGCACCATCCATGTCGATACGCTGCACGACTTCGCCGTTGACCACCACTTCGAGGTGGTCGACCGGCACGATCGACTGCATGAAGCCACTGAACTCGAGTTCATGCTTACCCGCCGGCAGGCTCAAATCACCACCGGCCTGTTTTCCGGCCAGTGTGAAATAGAGGATCGGACCGTTGGTGGCCATGCTTTTTCCCGCTTTCAGCCCCGCCAGCCAGCGGTCGCGTCGCTCGGCTAAAGAGCTCGCGCCGGGTTGGGTCATGACATAGACGCGGTTCAGGCCAACGGGTCCGCGCAACGACGCATAGTTCGCCATGGCATCGGTTCCGCCTGCCGCTGCCAGGCGGAAGCCGCAGTTGAGCAGTCCGTACCAGACCTTTTGCGTCTCGCGGTAATCACTGAAGCCGCTGACCTCGTAATAATCGACCTTGCCGAGCGCAACATCGATCGGCAGGCCGTTGGTCAGCCTGGCATCATTGTCAGGGTCGGGCGCCTTGTCATAGGGATGCACATAACCCACCAGGGCATGCTGCTGGTGGGCCAGGTCGGCCACGGTCGAATTGTCAGGGTAGGGACTGGCCAGGGCGGTGTTGTAATAGGACGAGTACCCCGGCAGCAGGAAATGATCATCCAGGCCGAGCAGGCCGAGGTGTCCCCAGTAACTGGTGTGGAATTCCTGCGCATGCTGAAGCAGGACGCGATCGTTCGAAGCCGCATCCGGGGCGCTGGTAAAGTATTCGATATCGGGGATGCGCTGTTCCTTGTTGACGATGACATTGAACAGCATGTCCAGGTCCTCGGCTTCGGCCTGGGCCACCAGGCGCGCTGGCGTGTTGCGGTAACTGCCGCCATAGTTCATGTGCACGTGCACGTCGGCGCTCAACCAGTCGCGCTTCCACCCATCGGGAATCGCCAGTGGCAGGGATGACAGGGTCAGCGTGCTCGAGCCGTCCTTACTGATCTGTACTGCCTGCCGGGTGATGGCATTTTCCAGACCCCGCCACACGGTGACCTTTGCCTCACCGGCGGGCAGTTGGATGGTGCTCTCGCCCGGGCTGTGGAAATAGACCGTCTCCATGGTCGTCTGGCTGCGGTCAAAGGCATCATCGGCGTGGATCCAGGCGTCATCGGGTGCGTAGCTGCGGCCATCACTGCCTTGCACCGAGACACGCGCGGATACGTTCGCCCCGGTTGCGTCAACCACCTGTAACTTGAGGCTGCCCATCGCATGCAGGTACTCGCGTTGGGTTGCTTTGACCGGGTATTTCCTGCCGCCGGGTATTTCCTGTATCCACAATTCTGTCGAACCGGATTCATTGGTGATGTAAGCGATGCTGCGGCCATCGGGTGCCCAGCGCGCTGCGGTCACATCGAATTCACCGTAGGTCAGCGCGATCGGATCACCACCACCCGCGGCGGTCGTTATCCACAACTGGTGCCACTGGCGGCCCTCGTAGGAAGACCAGATGACACGTTTGCCATCACCTGACCAGTCCGGTCGTGCCTTCCAGCTGGTTTCCTCCTGGCGAATGGAAACAGCGGGGGTGTCGGAATCAAGACGCAGACGCCACAGACCACCCGTGCCATAGGCGCTTTCCGGGTTAGCTACGTAGATCAGTTCGGTTCCGTCCGGGGACCAGGTTGGGCTGAGTTCGTGATCGTACTCGCTGTAGTAGTAGCGTGGCATGGCGCTGCGGCGCTCCGGGAGTATGGGTTCACCGGAAAGCTTGCCGTTTTCGATGCGGCCGGTGTATACGCGGAAGCGGTTGTTGCTTTTTGTTGAGACCCAGGCGATCCGTGAGCCGTCCGGTGACCAGCGTGGCTCGACGTTGACCGCGCCGCCGCCGGTCAGGCCGGTGACCTTGCCGTTGGCGATATCGAGTAGTTGCAGCTCAACTGCATCATCGAGGTAACGGGCGAAGATTATCGAGTTGCCATCCGGTGACCAGTCAGGCTGGTAGTCGTAACCTGGTCCGGCGGTCAATTGCCGGGCTGTTGTCGTTGCGGGGTCCTGGACCCATAAACTGCCTTGCATCGAGTAAACCAGGCGCTTGCCGTCCGGCGACCAGGCCAGCGCGGATGGGCCGGGCGTCAACTGCGGCAGATACATTTCGCGGTAATAATAATTATGCGGCACCATGATCTGCTTCAATACGGTTTCACGTTCGGCAAGGGTATTTTCTGACGCGGTCAGTGAAACCATTGCGCAAATCAGGGTGTATATCAGGAGTCGTGGCGTTTTGGACATTCGGCAAGCCTTGTTAAAGCGCTGTGATAGCGGCGTTTGGCCATCATCATTGTTCCATGATGACCCTGGAAAATGTAATCATAGTTAATATCTATTATTGACTACGTTTATATAACCTATGAGAATAATATCACTAAACCAGTGATAAACAAGTTGCCGTCTCAGCAACATGGAACGCAGATGAACGATATCAGTATCCGCCGGGCGACGGTTGAGGATGTAGCGGTTATTCATAGCCTTCTCACCGATCTGGAAACAACCCTGGGGGCAGGCTCAAAGGTAAAACGCACGCCTGAGGACCTGCGACAATTCGGGTTTTCAGAGTCGCCCTGTTTCGAAGCCCTTATTGCATGGCGGGGTAACGACGCCGTTGGGCTGGTGTTGTTTTTCCGCGAGTTTTCCAGCTGGAAAGGAGCCCCCGGTGTGTATGTGCAAGACCTCTACGTATCCCCGGATCTGAGGGGTGCCGGGCTGGGCTCAAAGTTGATGAAAGCCTTGTTCGAATACACCCGCAGCTGGGATGTAAGCTATTGCAAGCTGACGGTCCATGAAGGCAATGAAGCGGCCATCGCATTCTATGAGCGCCTGGGATTTAACATGGTTGAAAACGAGCACGTTCTAATGCTTGATGGTTTATGATTTTCACGCCGCGCTGGTTCTGCGTCCTGACATCACCCCCCACGCCGGCATAACACATTTATGAGGTGTCCGCGTTCAATGATTTGTTAGGTGTTGCCGGTAAGATATTTGGCTGCCATTTGCAGTCCGGGGCGTTCGTCATCCCAAATCATGTTAACAATTCGCCAGGTGGCACCGTCATTGTAAAACTGAATACTATTGATGCCACGTTTGATGAATTCAGTTCTGTCCACATCTCGCCAGGCTTCGTATGTACTGAATGCGTGTGCAATGTTGCCAAACACCTCGATGATGTTCTGGACTTCAACCTCGAAGAAGGCTCGACCGGCAATGATCTTCTCGAAGTTTTCCGGATAGTCTGCTGCACGCATGACGGTGGCTTGAGAATCCCCATGTTCGTCAACAGAAGTACGAATCATGTGCGCGTAGGGCATAAAGAGTTCCACTTCCCGCTTCCAATCAGGCTGGTGGCCGGCTGGACCGGAAATTATGGAATACAGCTCTGTAATCAGGGCCTGAATTTGATCTTCTGGGGTCACGATATTGTTCATGGTAACACCTAACGTTGCGGCTAACAGGTGCGGCGTCAGGAGCATCCTGGTTGAGCCGCCTAGTTTGGGGTCATTAAAACATTGTGACCCGATTTCCTACGAGGGCAGGACTTTACTCTTTGTCCCATGAAATGATAAGGAGTGGTTATGGCGCTCTTTCTTGCCATGTTGAAGAACATGGAGGGTCTCCGGCGATATAGCCTAACTTGAAGTTAGATGATTACTGCTCCACATCGGCCTTCAGGATGAAGTCCAGCAGCGGATAGTTCTGGTTTAGGTAAGCACTACCTCCGGTTTCCAGTGGGCCCTGTCTGCCACCACGCAAACCGCCACCGGCATCTTCGCCATAAAGGGCATAAAGGTGATCGACTACGTCCATGCCTTCGACAACCTCTCCAAATGGTGCAAAACCATCCGCGTTCAGGCGCGAATTGTCGCCGGTGTTGATGAAAACCTGTGTGGCGCGGGTGTCCGGTCCCGTGTTAGCGAAGGAGACGGCACCACGAATGTTGCTGGCGCGCACCGGGTCGTCGACAATCATGTTGGTTTTCCACAATGTATTCACCGCAGGCGTACCATGCACACCAAATTGGGCGATGAAACCACTGACAACGCGATTGATGTGCACCCCATCGTAGTAACCCTGTTTGACCAGATGATAAAAACGATCTGCGCCCAGAGGCGCCAGTTGACGTTCTACTGAGATGCGGAAAACACCCTCCGTGGTTTCAAAACGCGCAATATATTGTTCCGGTGCAGCATCCTGCCAAAGAGATGATTTCGGTTCGCGCAAACTGCCGTAGTCGCGGTCAGCCGCCGATTTCTCGCCAGCGGTCGAAGCCAGGAACCGGGCCAGATAAGGGCCCCAAACAGTCGGAAATGAATGGGTACCGTGACCTCGCGTGAGGGGGCTGATGGCCAAGGTGACTGCCTCGCCATCCGGTACCAGGCCAATATGAGATTCCAGTAAGCCGAGTTCAGGCGGATTGACCTGGTCATCAGCTGAATTGATCGCCAGCAGAGGCGCTTGAATGTCCTGCAAATGTGGAGCTGGATTGTAATTGCGCGAAGCATCAAACGCGTAGATCAGATCATTCGCATCCATGTGTGAACTGTAACGAGTCACCAGCCCGTCAAGCATCGCCTCAGAGCTTTCCCGGGTTGGTGCCTGTAGTTGATACTGCAGTGGACTCGAAACCATGAAAATTAGCGGATACATCGCTTCTCGCAGTCCCGCCGGTTGTTCGGTGTAAAAGCCCTCGTTGTAATCAGGGTCGTTGGTGACAGCGTCGATAATCATTTTGCGCAACATCCGGTTGCGCCCTGCAATCTCCACCGGCAGACTTGCCAGCGGCATCAGCCCATCCATGAACTCCGGGTAGGTATAACCCCAAACCCAGCTCAACATTCCACCCATGGAAGTGCCGGTTACCAGCCGCAAATGATTCACGCCCAGTTGCTCGGTCAACAGTTGGTGCTGGGCTTTCACCATATCGTCGTATGTGTAATGGGGAAATTTCGTGGCCTCACCAGCACTGGGGCGGCTGGACTGGCCATGTCCAATCGAATCGGGAAGAATGATGAAGTAGCGGGTGGCATCAAGCAACTCGCCGGGACCGAAAAGCACACCCCCGTAATTATCACGGAGGAATCCGGCGCCGCTGCCCGTAGTGCCATGCATGATCAGAACTGCGTTGGTAACCTTGCCATCAGCGTCCATTCGCGGTGAACCCAGAGTACGGTAATGTTGGGTCAGCGAGCCCACATTGCCATCGCCATATTCAAATCGCTCGATGGTGAAATCGCCTTCAACGGATGTGATGGCCTGATCATCAGCGACTGCTGTGGAAAATGAGGTTACCGCGAAGCACAACAACAAAGTTATTGCAGCAAATGTGTTCATGAATATCCTCAATTGATAGTTGAATAAGCCGAGTTCAACTATAACAGTCGTATTCGCCTATATCACCGGTTTGCAGGATGTTTTCAGGAAGCCCGCTCACGTACTGAGCAGCTTGCTCCGCATCCAAGAATTATCGAATTGCTATCGGTCACCACGCCTTGCGCGCAAAGATTCCGGTGGTGCCAGCTTGCTGGCGAACGTATTAACGCTTTGTTATGCAGCTGCAAATTCACGTGCTGAACCTGATCAAGTTTTACACTTTGTTTGGCCTGCCTAAAGATCGTAGTGATCCTGCATCGAAAGCCAACTTCTGGTGATCTTCCCAGTGCCTTTAACAGTCGCAGAGCCATGTCAGGACTGATCCGCTTTTACCATAATACCTGAGTCGGACTTGAAAGGCGAACATTTCCAGGGCTATTGGCCAAAGAACGGTTTGAGGTAATGGCTGCCACCAAAACTGTAGAAAATAAACTTAGATTCAATGAATTTGCTTAACGACTAATAATGGCCTACGGTAACCAGGCCCCGAACCGGTGGCCGGAGGCACCGATGCCCACCATACTTCACCACGCTTCATGTCTAATGACATCAATTGAGCCTTCATCAATGCTTCGTCAACTTGAGAAGGCTCTCGACCATATACTTCATTCAATGCGCTGTGACTGATTCCGAGTTTCTCAGCTCCAAATCTGATGACAATGCTTCAGTAAAGATCTGGCTACGCGGGATGTTTCGATCTTTAGCCAGTTGTTCTGCGGCTTCAATATTGGGTCTGGTATGGATACTGCAACTTTCATCGCTTAGGGTATCGCTTTGGTAATACCGCTCAACCAAGAAACATAACGTCTTAGTTAAGCGGCCGCGCGGAGCGCGGTCCGGTGGAGGCCCAATGGGCCGGAACGGACTTAAACGACATGTTATCCAAAGACAGAACCTACTCTTGGGAAACTTTTTTAAAAAATATGAGACTCCACAGAGGTCCAAAGACAAACCAAAAGAAAACGGTGAAAAATGGGATTCTAAACCAAATTTGCAAAGCTCCTGTTTTGGTTGAGTCACCTACAAATTCAATCATCAAAATGAGTAAGACATAGATGATTCCCACGGCTCCTATGCAACGAAACCAAAGTTTAAAGTCCTCAATGACAAGAGCCCATCCATTCCTAGCTTCGGAGGAAGGGCGTGAACCATCAGCAAATTTGTAAGCAAACCATTTATCTGCCCAGGTAATCAAGGTGGAACCAAAAGCAACCGTGAAACCGATATAGGCGGTGGCTAATCCATGAGCAAAGTTTGCATTATTCCCATTATTTAGATCGAATGCTGTAAACAATAAAAGGAATAAATCGACCAGAGGGACACATATGAGAATATAAAAACTAAGTTTCTTCCTACCCAGTAAATATCTAACGGCAAACCCGGAAAAGAGCAAAAACCAAAAGGCAATCTCACAACCCAAAATTAAAAAATATATAACGTTAAAGTCGAGGTTCACTTTTTATTATTCCTTTATGAACGGGTTGGTGATGGATAACGTCTGAATTAACCGGCGCGCGTACCGACGTTTCCGCGGAAACGCGCCGCCACACTATCCCGCCTCCGGTTGAATGATTTGTTAGCTCTCACGTCCACCGCCTCTCTTCAGCTTGCTTGCGCGAAGTCTTTGTTCACTCCGCATAACATGCAGAATGTAGACACAATCATCATGATGGCGATAAAAAACCCGACACGGCGGTTCGACAATTTGACGATAGCTCCAACCTTGAAGCTCAACTGGTTTTGAACCGCTTTCGGGGTGATCTGTAAGTTGCTCAACATGTTTGAAAATTCTACGCACCAACCTCTGTGCTGCGACTGGATCTTCCAAGGCAATAAAATCCGCAATTGCGTCAAGATCAGAGAGCGCCGGTTCGGTCCAGACTATTTCAACCATCGAGACATTCTGGATTTTGCTTCTTCATGAGAAAGGGTCCGGCCATCTTCAATCGCACGCTCGCCACGGGCGATGCCTTCAAGAAGCTTCAATCTGCCCTTTAAGCTCTCGAAACTATCTACATCGACCAGGTAAGCCGAGGGAAGACCGTGCTGAGTAATTAGAATTGGCTCTTTGTCACGAGATAGTTCAGAAAGCAACTCTGTGGCTTTTCGTTTTAGAGTGGTTACTAGTTCAGTTCTCATAATGTGATACTAAAGTAGCACTTTGTTTGATGCAAGCACTAGTGAAGCTAACGTTTTATTTAAGCGGCGTAAAAATGTGCAATATTTTTACGTCCGGTGGAGCCAGCGTAGCTGGCGAAACGAACTTTAACGCTTTGTTATAAGTCTTTCTCAACTTCCTTTCCATGCCAGACTCGTAGAATGATCAAATGATCTTCATCCAGCAAATAACGTACCGTGTACTGATCGATAAAGAGATCTCGAATCACTTCAGGGTCAGGAGCACGAGCAACTGGCAAACCCATTTTTGGGAAAGCATGTAAGTTGCCTATTCCATCCAATAGCTCGCTCGATATCCGACGGGCCGCGAATGGATTTTTTGACTCTATGAATTTGCGTAACCGCTCAAGATCATTGATGGCTTCCTGTGTGTAACTGATCTTCAAAAGCCGGGCGGTGTTTTGGGTTTACCGTTTCCCCAGGACTGCATCCATTCTGAAGCCACTTTCTCATCAACCAAGTTCCCTTCTTTTACTAAGTCCAACGCCTTCAGAGTATCAGCCCATCGGGCTTCTTCCATTGCCTGACGGCGCACAAACTCTCTAATTGCCTGATTGACTAGATAGTTCTTACTTCTATCAAGCTTCTGGGCTAATTGCTCTAATGGTGCTTCCACATCGGTGCTTAATCGAATACTTGTGACACCCATTTCAACCTCCGGTATGTAGTGACATGTAATACATTGTACTACTAATACTGATTCGGAGCACGAAGACTTATAACGTATGAATTAACCGGCACCGGCATCGCCGGTGTCCGTGTTTAATGATTTGTTATGTGCCGTGTGTTCCAACCTTTCAGCTAACCAGACCTTAATTATGGATTGTCTGGTTACCCCAACACGTTTAGCTTCCCTGTCCAGTCGCTCAACCATCCATGCAGGAAAATCAACGTTGACTCTTTTTTGTTCTTGTTGCGGACGCCGTGCCCTGGTCAGGTCTAAGTCATCAGTGACGTCTTTACCTTCATCAAATTTACGTTCAAAAGTCTTAGCTTTCATACAATGCCACCTCTTCATCTCGCGACCGCCGCACAGAGATCAGTCTAATTATTTCATTACGATACGTTATTACAGCAGACCAGTGTTTTTCTTCAATCATGCCGATTGTGAGAAACCTGGGTTCATCCAAGGTTTTCGCTGGAATCTCCAGCAAGTTTGAATCGTTCCAAAGAGCTTGGGCTTCAATGAAATCTATACCGTGCTTTCGATAATTGGACTTGCTCTTTAATTCGTCGAATTCAAACATAGTATAATAACTATACCATTATTGAAATTACGTACAAAAGTTTCCGAGGCACATAACGTCCGGTGGAGGGCAGCAGGCCCGGTCGAACTGGAACGATTTGTTATATGACAAATGCATAACGAAGCTACTTTCCAAATTTTTTATCCAGGAACTCAGATGCCAGATCTTTCCCGTCGTCGGTAAATATGACTGACTTTTGTTTTCCAACAGGGTCGCATATCCAGCCTTTTTTGTAGAGGACATCTAACAGATCCCAATTCATGCCTTTCCAAGCGCGGGTCAGCCCAACCTCTGTATGGGAAGTGAGTGATAATATGGCAAGCGTAACTTCAGCTAGTTTTTCCACATCAATATCGTCTGAAAATATCATTGGAAGAATCCTCTTTTCCCAATTTTGCTATGCTCATATAACGCCCAGCGAGCCTGCGAGCGACTTGATGCGTTTGTTATACGCCAGACTCAACTATACCGTTTTACAAGAAAATAGCGTTCTGGGCTATCAGGTACACCATCAACTTTTCCTACAACTTCAAAACCAAGCTTCTGATAGAAGTCTGGAGCTTGGAATGAAAGAGTATCTACTTGAGCCGCCAAGCAACCTCTTAATTTTGCTTTATCTTCTGCAAGAGCCATCAAATCACGACCTAAACCTTGCCCTCTGAAACTATCAGCAACCCACAAGACTTCAATAAGAAATTGATTGTAAATAGTGCGGCCTGAAACGCCACCAATGATGTTGCCATTATCGTCTCTCACAATGATAGACAAAGGTTCTGACTTTTCAGCTCCCATATGTGAAAAGTTAAACTCTCTGACCTTTGAAACCAAAGTATCAAAGACCTCTGAATTATTAGAATTTAGTACTTCAAACTTCATTCAACCCTTCCCTGAT
>CAVSHP010000008.1:0-25895 GCA_963727635.1 uncultured Gammaproteobacteria bacterium
GCAACCTGATCGGTCGTCGGATTGGCGAAATGGGCGGCTATGACTACATGCAGTTTATCGTTCCCGGCCTGGTCATGATGTCGGTGATCACCAATTCCTATGGCAACATGGTGTCATCTTTTTTTGGCGCCAAATTTGGCCGGCATATCGAAGAATTATTGATCTCACCGCTGCCGAACTGGGTGATCCTGGCGGGTTACGTCACCGGTGCGTTGGCGCGCGGTCTGATGGTCGGTGGCAGTGGTCATGGTGGTTTCGCTGTTTTTCACGCGCGTCGAGATTCAGCACCCGTTGATAATGGTATCGGTATTGTTGATGACCTCCATCGTATTTGCAATGGCCGGCATGGTCAACGCCATATTCGCGAACAAGTTTGATGACATCGCGATCATTCCCACTTTTATGCTGACGCCACTGACTTACCTGGGAGGTGTTTTTTATTCGATCGATCTGCTGCCGGATGTTTGGCAGAAAGTTGTCGGCTTTCAACCCGATATTGTACATGGTCAATGGTTTTCGCTACGGCATTCTTGGGGTGTCAGATGTGGGCATAGGCATGACTTATGCCATTATTTTGATATGCCGGCTGTGGCTCTGCTGGCAGGCATTGCCTGTATCTTCTCCATCGCGGAATCGGATTGCGCAGTTGATTTATGCGGTAAACGGCTCAATTTATTGAATTCTTAGCGACTCGCGCCTGTGCTCTCAGCTAGAATAGACGTTGCAGTTATGATTTCATTAGTATCCGAGTAATCAATGACAACAGATACCAAAAGAAAACGCCCCCATCAACTGGCCCGTTACCTTTGTGCTCGGCTTGACCTTTCTGGCAGCCATCACGATCGTGCCCTGGTACGGTTTTACCGAAGGCTTCAGCGGCTGGGCATGGGTATTTTTCGGCATTTTTCTGGTCCCAACGGTATAGGCATCGGCAGTGGCTATCACCGTCTGTGGTCTCATCGGGCTTACGAGGCCAAGCGCCTCTGAAGTGTGTTTCTGGCCATTGTCGGCGGCATGTCGCTCCAGAACAGCATTCTGGTCTGGTGTGCCCGTCACCGCATTCATCACCGTGAAGTAGATGACAACGACAAGGACCCATATTCGATTGGTCGTGGGTTCTGGTTTGCCCACATCGGCTGGATGCTGAGGGACTATGAAAGCGGCGTGCTGGACTACAGCGTCGTTCCTGATCTGCAGCGCGACCCGGTAGTGATGCTGGCAACACGTATTACTGGCCGCTGGTATTGGTAACCAATGTCGGCTTGCCACTGTTGCTTGGCTGGATGATCGGTGATGTCTGGGGTGTATTTCTGCTGGCGGGCATTGTGCGCCTGGTGCTCAGCCATCACGTGACATTTTTCATCAACTCGCTGGCCCACATGTGGGGCAGCCGGCCCTACACGGACGAAAATTCAGCCCGCGACAACTGGCTTATTGCCATCGTCACCTACGGCGAGGGTTACCACAATTACCACCACCTGTTCCAAAGCGACTACCGCAACGGCATCCGCTGGTGGCAATACGATATCAACAAATGGTTCATCAGCGCTTGTGCCTGGGTGGGTCTGGCCAAAAACCTGAAACGCACCCCGGATTTCAAAATCCAGCGGGCCCGACTGGACATGGTTTTCAAGCGTGCTCAGACAAAATACCGAAGCGGTCGCTGCCAATCATCGTTGGCGCGAGTTGCTTGAAACCGAATATGAGCAATTCAAAGAGATCATCAGCGAATGGCAGCAACTGCAAATGGAACGTGTGCAGAGCAGTCGGCAGAAACTGGCTGATGCGATCGATCAAAACGCCCTGACCATGCGTTACCGCGAACTGGAGCGTGAACTGAAACAGCAACGCAAGCGCGTAGCAATGCTGGCGGCCCAGTTTATCGGCTAGCACAGGCAATATAACGGGTCAGGTTCCTTGCTGTCCCACTTCAAGTGTACGGTGGGGTCGCTGGGGCGGGTAGTTAATTCCAGGACTCGGCGCAAGCCTTCCCTGGGGCCTCGATACTCGGCTCCTGCCTCGTACGTATATGTGCACCTCTTACTTTGCAACACCGTTTTGATAACTATTTCATATTCACTCGTCCTAGTCCCAAGTCCGGTCTTGACAGATATTTTCAGTAACAAAGGTAAAACTGCGTACGTATATCCGGCCTATGAGTTGAGCCTCTGTTTGATGGCTCTGGCCTAAATGAGAACCGCGCCTCTGTAGCTAATCGGTCCCTCGGGTTACGATACCCACGTACTAGTCAGCGTTCACAGAGGCCGGTTTGACCTGTTACTTCATTTTTTCTGTCGCATTTTCGGGTTGGGGATCTCCTCTGTATTAACCATTTTGTGTTTTGTCTGGTATTGGCTCAGTTCGCTCTGAACTCGGTCTGGTGATACAACATCGACCACATGATCCTGGCCATCTTGTTGGCCACCGCCACTGCGGCTATATGCTTGCCACGTCGCTCAACCAGTTGCCTGGCCCAACGCGACATGCGGTCATCGTTCTTATCCACATTTCGCACCACCGACCAGGCACCCTGTATCAGTAAGCGTCGAAGGTACTGATTACCACGCTTGGTAATGCCACCCAGCTTCTGCTGACCACCACTGGAGCGCTCCTTGGGAACCAGACCGAGGTTTGCAGCGAAGTGACGGCCGCTCTTATAACCGTGACCATTCCCGGCATGTGCAATGGTGGCTGTTGAGATCCTTTCCGCCACTCCCTTCATTTTCATCAGGCGCTGGGCGTCCTCGCTGGTACTGGCCTGGCTCTTGAGTCCCTTCTCAACCCGGCTAATGGCTTCATTGGCCTGTTGCCATTGTTCAAGCAGCTGCTGGAACAGGGCACGGCTTGATGGGGTTAATCCATTCTCAGCGTCTTCCAGTAGATCCGGCATTACCGCTAAAAGTTTTTCTTTCCCTTGCGCAACGACGATCCCGTATTCATTCAGGAAGCCGCGTACCTGGTTGATCAGCGCAGTGCGCTGACGGACCATCCGGTCCAGCACGCGATGGACCTGGATCAGATCTGTCTGAGCCAGTGTCCTGGGTTCAACGCATTTGAGGTCGGGCCGCCTGGCTGCTTCTGTAATGGCAAAGGCATCGTTGCGATCGTTCTTATTGCCTTTGACAAAAGGCTTGACGTGTTGTGGCGGGATCAACATGACTTTGAAACCGCGCTGTTGAAGCGCTCTGCCCCAGAAGTTGGAGCCGCTGCAGGCTTCCATGGCGATGACCGCATCAGGGTACTGCATCAGAAACCCCATCAACCTGGCTCTACGAACCTGACGGTTGAAAGCGCGCTTGCCAGCCTGATTAACTCCACAAACTTGAAAAATAGACTTTGCCAAATCGATCCCTATTAGTGTAACTTTCATTTGAACACCTCTTGTTGGTTATTGACGTTAAGAATCTCAATAATGGCGCAACGCGACGCCGAAAAATACAAGAGGTGTTCATCTCATCAGTCCTGGAATCAACTACCCACCCCAGCGTCCATCAACCGCCGTGCAAATCTGTCAGGAACCATTGACCTATGATTACGCACAGCGGCGAGGGTGTGCAGTACCTTACTTCAGGACCGTACGAGACAGGAAGTCGAGTATCGAGCGCCCATGGATGGTTCACAGCGAGTCCTGAAGTAAGGTACTGCATGGCCTTGGCGCCCACACTGAAATCGAAACAAAGTCCAATTGTGACCACCACCAGGCAAACTGGAATAGGGCTTTTGCTTGGAGCATTGGAAATTCAGGTTAGGCGGGCAAGCAGCGGGCTCGCGGACTCGGCGTCCTGCCTATATGCGGAAAAATGTCCGTGCATTGCGGGTGGTGGCTGCGGCCAGTTCCTCGGGGATTTCATGCCGGCAGGCGGCCAGCGTGCCCAGGATCCACGGCAGTAGCCGCGGTTCATTGCGGTGGCTTTTGATTTTTGGCCGCAGGTTGCGGGGTTTCAAATAGGGAGCATCGGTTTCAATCATCAAGCGGTCGGAAGGAATGTCAGCCATGTACTCCTTCATGTGTGTGCCACGCCGCTCATCGCAGATCCAGCCGGTGATGCCGATATAACAATCCAGATCAAGGCACTCGCGCAGTTCGGACCTGCTGCCGGTAAAACAATGCACGACGACTTCATGCAACCGGTCACGATGTTCCCTGAGTATGGCAATGAAATCTTCATGCGCGTCACGCTGATGCAGAAAAAATGGCAAACCGGTATCGATGGCGATCTGAATCTGTTGCTCGAAAGAGGACCGCTGGGCCTCGCGGGGTGAGAAATCACGAAAGTAATCGAGTCCGGTTTCACCAATGGCGACGACGCCGTCCTGCGCGGCCAGTTCGCGTAACAGGCGATCGGTTTCGTCGTCGTAGGCGGAGGCACGGTGCGGGTGAACACCTGCTGTCGCGAACAACTGTTGCGGCCATTGGCGGGCCAGGTGCAGTGCTTCCTGGCTACCTTCAGCGCTCGCGCCGGTGACAATTATCCGGCTTACGCCGGCCTTGAAAGCCGCCTCGATTACCTCGCTGCGGTCGTCATCGAACGAGTCGTGTGTAAGGTTGCAGCCAATGTCGATCAGTTCCATGGCGCGCATTGTAATGGTTTTTTTCTTATAGGTGCTTACACATGCCTTCCGTTGCCATACAATCCCGCAGATGCGAGTGAAATGGAACGCCCTGTGGCGACTGATGCGATTTGACCGGCCGATTGGCATTTTATTGCTGTTGTGGCCGACGCTGTGGGCCCTGTGGATTGCAGGCGGTGGTCGGCCTTCGGTCAAGAACGTGTTGATTTTTTGTGCCGGTGTGGTCCTGATGCGTGCCGCGGGTTGCATCATGAACGATGTTGCCGACCGGGACTTTGATCCGCATGTCGAACGCACCCGTAACCGTCCGCTCGCTTCGGGCGAGTTGAGCGTACGTGAAGCGTTGCTGGCATTTTTTGTGTTGATGGGGCTGGCTTTCGGCCTGGTCCTGATGACCAATGTATTGACCATCAAGCTGGCATTCGCCGGCGCCTTGCTGGCTTCCACCTATCCCTTTTTCAAACGCTGGACGCACTTCCCGCAGGTGGTGCTGGGGATTGCCTTTGGCTGGGGTATACCGATGGCCTTCGCCGCGGAAACAGGGCGCCTGGTGCCCGCCGCCTGGCTGATATTGCTGATCAACGTAATCTGGTCGGTCATCTACGATACCCTCTACGCGATGGTCGACCGCGATGATGATATATCGATCGGTTTGAAGTCGACTGCCATCCTGTTCGGCCGGTTTGATCTCACGATCCTGCGCGTGTTGAAAATCGTGATGGTCGCGCTGCTCGTATGGCTGGGTCTGCTGCTGCAGTTCAGCTGGCCGTGGTTCGCCGGCGTGGCAGTTGCCACGGTGCTGTTTGCCTGGCAGCAGGTCCAGGTCAGGAATCGTGATCGCGAGGCCTGTTTCAAGGCCTTTCTGAATAATAACTGGGTCGGTCTGGCCATCTGGGCCGGTTTGCTGGCCACCTACGTGGCCGGCTGAGCGGCAATGCTTTCCCCACAGGGATTCAGAACCCGTATCCAGCCACCGGTGGCCGCGGATGAGGAGGCATTTCTGGCCGCCATGCGGGACAGTATCGGACTGCACCACCCGTGGGTGTCAGCTCCCAAAGACCACGCGGGCTGGCAACGTTACATGACCCGCCTGGAACGGGCCAATGAGGCTGGATTCCTGATCAAGCTCAGGGAAGAAGAAGTCATTTGCGGCGTGATCAATTTGAATATTATCACCTACGAGGCCTTGTGCAGCGCCTACGTCAGCTACTACGGCGTGGCCGGCCAGGTTGAAAAGGGTTATATGAAAGAAGGCATGCTGCAGGTTATCCGCCATGCGTTTGACACGCTTGGCCTGCACCGGCTCGAGGCCAACATTCAGCCGGGGAACCACGCATCCATTGGCTTCGCCAGGAGCACGGGTTTTCAATATGAAGGATTTTCACCACGCTACCTGAGGATCAACGGCGAGTGGCGCGACCATGAGCGCTGGGCCGTGCTGGCTGATACTGACCCTGACTGATTGCAACAGTGCCGCGGCGGTTGGCCGGGACGGCCCGCGCTGCAACCCATACATCGATCCGTTTCGCCCCCGCTTTTTTTAAAACCCTGGCACATTCGGTGAGGGTTGAAGCGGTGGTCATGACATCATCGACCAGCACAACATGCCTTGCGGGCCTGACGCAGCCATGCCAGTAAAATGCACCCTGCAGGTTTTTTCGGCGTTGTTTCCGGCTCAGGCCCGATTGCGCCGGGGTGTTACGCCGTCGCCGCAGCGCGGTTGCCAGCAAGGGAATATGCAGAACCCCGCCGGCATATGCGGCCATTTCATAGGCCTGGTTAAAGCCCCGTTTGAGCATACGCAAATTGTGCAGCGGAACCGGGATCAGCATGTCCGGCAGAACCACTTCTTGCAGCGCAACGTATTCGCAGAGCAAGTGACTCAGCACCCTGCCGGCTGCGAATTGGCGTTTGAACTTGAAAGCCTGCACCAGGCGGTTGGCGGGAAACTCGTATAGCAAGGGGCAAACGGTACGTGTAAACGGTGGCGGTTTCTGGATACAGGCGCCGCAGATTGTATCCCTGGCGGAACCCAGCGGCAGACCGCAACGCAGGCAGTGCGGACCGTGCCAGGGTAAATCTGTCCGGCATCCGGCGCAGATACAAACGGGTCCGGAAGACTGGCCGCAGAGCACACAGCGGGGTGGCAAAATGAAATCCAGCAGCGGATGCCACCAGCGTCTGTCAACCTGGATTGTGTTTTCAGGTTGACAGGCCATCACGTGCTTTTCATACTTCATGCCCCGGTCGGGCAGGTTGCGGCGCACGGGGATGTTTTCGAGGCTGGAGTCGTTAAACCATGAGTACCCTTAATGCTGAAATCCGTCATGACTGGTCGCAGTCCGAAGTCATGGACCTTTTTGAACTGCCGTTTAATGAATTGTTGTTTCGTGCACATCAGGTACATCGTTTGTACTTCAATCCATGTGAAGTTCAAATCAGCACATTGCTCAGCATCAAGACGGGCGCCTGCCCTGAAGACTGTAAGTATTGTCCGCAAAGTGTCCGTTACGACACCGGCCTGGAGCCCCAGTCGGTCATGGATGTCGAGACCGTGCTGGAAGCGGCGCAGGCGGCCAAATCCGGTGGTGCTTCGCGATTTTGCATGGGTGCGGCATGGCGAAGCCCAAAGGACCGCGACCTCGACAAGGTTATCGAAATGGTCAAGGGCGTCAAGGCGCTGGGCATGGAAACCTGCGTAACGCTGGGTATGCTCAATGGCCGGCAGGCTCAGCGCCTCAAGCAGGCCGGCCTGGATTACTACAACCACAACCTGGATACGTCGCCGGAATATTACCGGGAAATCATTCAGACCCGGACCTACGGACAGCGTCTGGAAACCCTCGAGAATGTCCGTTCGGCCGGTCTGAATGTATGTTGTGGCGGTATTGTCGGCATGGGTGAGACCCGTGAGGACCGGGCGCAACTGGTCGTGCAGCTGGCCAATCTGCCCAGCCATCCGCAAAGTGTACCGGTCAACAACCTGGTGCAGGTGCCGGGTACGCCGCTGGACGGTGTGGAGCCCATCGATCCACTGGAGTTTGTGCGCACCATCGCCATCGCCCGCATCGTCATGCCGGCCTCGGTGGTGCGTTTATCCGCCGGACGCACAGAGATGAACGATGAAATGCAGGCACTGTGCTTTTTTGCCGGCGCAAACTCGATTTTTTACGGTGACAAACTGTTAACCACGGATAACCCCGAGGCCGCCCGGGACATGGCCCTGCTGAAGCGGCTCGGCATGCAAACCACCGAACCGCGGCACACAGCCGCGGGTTAGGGACCGGAGCAATCCCGGATTTATGACCGATGCACCCGAACGTGTTAGCGCTGACCTGGAGCGGTGGCTGGAAGCACGGGCAGTAGACCGGAAAATACAGCACCTTGAGCGTCACAGACGGGTACTGAGTGGCAGCGACCCGGTCGAAATTCGGCTTGACGGCGTGTCCTTGCTCAATTTCAGCAGCAATGACTACCTCGGACTGGCTGCGCACCCCGAACTGGTAGCGGCGTTCAAAGCGGCGGCGGACGAACATGGGGTCGGCAGCGCTGCGTCGGCGCTGGTGACCGGGTTCCGCACACAACACCAGATGCTCGAACAGGAACTCGCGGAGTTTTTGCAGCGTGACAGGGTCCTGCTGTGTTCATCGGGTTACCTGGCCAACCTGGCGGTGGCCACCAGCCTCGCCGGCAAGGGTGATGTCATCATCCAGGACCGGCTCTGCCACGCTTCGCTTATCGATGCCGCGCGTCTCAGCGGGGCCCGTTTGTCACGTTATGCACATGTTGACATGGAGGCCTTGCAACGGCGTCTGGCCGTTGCAGGTGACGGTCAGACGCTGGTGGTCAGTGATGGGGTCTTTTCCATGGATGGTGATACCGCGCCTTTGAAGCGCATGGCCGGTTTGTGCCGGGACCACCGGGCCTGGCTTGTAATCGATGATGCACACGGTATCGGTGTCTGTGGTCCCGGGGGGCGGGGCAGCGTCGCGGCGGCAGGACTCGACGGCCGGCAGGTGCCGGTTCTCACTGGTACCCTGGGCAAGGCATTTGGCTGTTTCGGCGCGTTTATCGCCGGTTCTGAACAACTCATCGATCACCTGGTCAACGAGGCCCGCAGTTATATCTATACCACCGCCATGCCACCGGCGCTGGCGGCAGCGGCCCGCGCCGCCCTGCGACGTGTGATCGAAGACGACTGGCGTCGCGATCACCTGCAGGTCCTGATTGCTCACTTCAAGGCGGGCGCCAGGCGTCGCGGACTGGACCTGATGGCTTCGGATTCACCGATCCAACCGATGATCATCGGCGACAGCCAGGTGGCGATGGGAGTGGCAGCGTCCTTGCAAGAGCGAGGTTTCCTGGTGGTCGCCATGCGCCCGCCGACGGTGCAGCCCGGCACATCGAGGTTGAGAATCACCCTGAACGCGGCACACCAAACCGTCCAACTCGACGCCCTGCTCGATGCCGTCGCCGTGGCCACCGGACGTGGCTGAAAAATTGAAAATAAGCACCAGCGGACAGGGTCCTGATCTGGTGTTGCTGCACGGTTGGGCCATGCACAGCGGAATCTGGGGCGGACTGCTGGACGACCTGTCCTCTGCATTCCGTGTCAACCTGGTCGATCTGCCGGGTCACGGTATCAACCGCCATGTCCCGCTATCGCGTGATCTGCATGAAGTCGCGGGGCAAATCCTGTCCCGCGTGCCTTCGGCTACATGGATCGGCTGGTCGCTTGGCGGCCTGGTGACGCTGGCAGCGGCCCTGCAGCAGCCGCAAAAGGTTCAAAAAGCCATCATGGTGGCTGCAACGCCGAGCTTTTCGAGGCAGCCCCATTGGGACTGTGGCGTAGACATCGCGTCTGAACGGGTATTCAGCGATGGCTTGGACAACAACCCCGGGGACACCCTTGCGCAATTCTGGCTGCGGTGTTTTGGCGCCGACTGGATCGATCAGTCCTTACGCCTGCTGGGTAAATCATCGGTAGACGACGACCTGCCCCCAAATAAGGCTCTGCAAGCGGGCCTGCATCTCCTGTACGGCAATGACCTGTCGGCCAAACTGAACGATTGCAGGGTGCCGGCACTGTTCCTGGGCGGCACACGTGACCGCGTCATCAGAGCGGAATCTTTTACCCGTGCTGCAGACCTGATGCCGGCAGGCGATGCAATTTTGCTGGCTGCTGCCGGCCATGCCCCATTTATCACTCACCGGGACAGGTTTTTGGATATCATTCGCGGGTATATAAAGGGAGAAAAACCAGCGTGAGCCTGACACCACTGGACAAGGATGCCATCCGCTCGTCCTTCGACCGCGCGGCATCCAGCTACGACCGGCATGCGGTTTTGCAGCGTGAAATCGAATCCCGGCTGCTCGAACGTATTGAGTTTCAACGCCATGAACCCGGCATGATCCTGGACCTTGGTTGCGGCACGGGTTCGGCGAGCCGTACATTGGCCGGGCAATATCCACGCGCCAGCGTTATCGCCCTGGACTGGGCGCCGGCGATGCTGGCCAGGGCCGGGGAGTCCCCTGGGCATGGGCATCCCGGACAGGGCGCGTTCAGCCGCATATGTGCTGATATGCACGACTTGCCCCTCGCAGCGCGCAGTACAGACCTGGTTTTTTCCAGTCTCGTCCTGCAGTGGAGCTACGATTTGCCCGCTGTTTTTCGCGAGTTCCGGCGGATCATGAAGGCCGACGCCATGCTGGTCTTCACCTGTTTCGGCCCGGACACGCTGCATGAACTCAAACAGGCATGGCGGGCCGTGGACGAGCTTCCCCATGTAAACGACTACCCTGACATGCACGATATCGGTGATGAACTTCTGGCTGCGGGGTTTCGTGATCCGGTAATGGATACCGAGCGACTGACCCTGGAGTACCCGGACGTCATGTCATTGATGCGCGAGTTAAAGGGCATTGGTGCACATAATGTCGCCAGCAACAGGTTGCATGGTCTGACCGGCAAAACGCGTCTGAAAAACATGTTGCAGGCCTATGAACCGTTCCGTCGCGGCGACCGTTATCCGGCCAGCTACGAAATCATCTATGGCACCGCGTTTGCCCCGCGTGAAGGTCAACCGGTGAAGACAGCCGCGGGGGATGTCGCGACATTCTCCATCGATGCACTGCGCAAACAGTCGAGAAGCAGGAAACCATCATGAAACGCTGGTTTATTACCGGTACCGATACGGGGATTGGAAAAACCATGGTGGCCAGTGCGCTGATCCGGCACCTCGCAGGGGCAGGGTACCGGGTGGCCGGCATGAAACCCGTTGCATCCGGTTGTGAAAATACAGGGGCAGGTCTGCGCAATGACGATGCCCTGAGCCTGATGGCAGCCAGCAATGTCAACCTGTCTTATGACAGTGTAAACCCCTTTGCCTATGCACCCGCGATCGCACCGCATATCGCGGCGAAGGAAGCCGGGCGGCCGATTGATCTGAATGCGATCGGCGCCCTGGCAGGTGCGATCAATGCTGACTACCTGGTCGTTGAAGGTGTCGGTGGTTGGATGGTGCCGCTTGGCCCTGACCGGTTGCTGGCTGACCTGGCGAGGGTGACGGCTGATGAGGTCATTATTGTCGTTGGCATGCGTCTCGGCTGTATCAACCACGCTTTGCTGACCGCGGCCCGGATTGAGGCAGACGGCATACCGCTAAAAGGCTGGATTGCCAATCACGTTGATCCCGACATGCAGGCGCAAGCTGAAAACATGGAGACCCTGCGGGCGCTGATGCCGTGTCCATTGCTGGGCGTCATGCACTGGCAGGCCCCCACCGGAAACCTTCCCTGTTTGCAGGTTAACGCAAGATTCATATTTTAAAATGTTGTGAGTTGCAGTAAACTTAATATAAGGGTGCATTATTTATATCCCAAAAGTTTTGATTTAGGCCCAAAAGGGTCTTTGGAATCGGAAGTGGCGTTCCCCCTTATGTCACTTTCGTATTGAGGCTCGACGCTTCCCCTTGCGTTGAACTTCGATGAAAGGGCCGGCTGACCCCTTGCCGGCCCTTTCTTTTATCTGCAACAAACTCCACTAAGCAAATCCGGGTCTGCAGCTGCTAGCGCCAGCTTTGCTGGAATAAGCACATAAAAAATCAATTAGTTACCCCATTGCGCCGGAATAGGCTAGGATGGTGGCTGGTTTATCCGTTTTTTTGGAGAAAGATATGGCCAAGAGTGACTTTGACGAGGCCCAGACTGAACTGACCCGCGCGATACAAAAGGATGCACCCTGTACCTTTGATGAACCCATTCCGGTACTCGTAACACTGGATAACGGTGTTAAATATGAAGGTGTTGCAATCGAGGTACAGCCCAAAAGTACCGTTTTCCCGGGCGGGCTGGTCATGGTGCGTGCAGGTAACACGGATATCGGTGTTCCGGTCAATTACATCCGTGGCAGGTAATGGAGTCCGCAAATTACACCAGTATCCAGGCCCTGGCTTGTCCATCTGCGACTCGACTTGCGCTTCCCTCAACCAATAGCGCTGCTATTGCTTTCAGTCCAGCACTGCGCCCAGTCACACCTGTCCTGCGCCAGTTTCCTGAATACTGGTGCAATTTGCGGACTGGAGCCCGCACGTTAAATAGCTAATCAGGCCCTGGCTTGTCCATCTGCGACTCGACTTGCGCTTCCCTCAACCAATAGCGCTGCTATTGCTTTCAGTCCAGCACTGCGCCCAGTCACACCTGTCCTGCGCCAGTTTCCTGAATACTGGTGCAATTTGCGGACTGGAGCCCGCACGTTAAATCGCTAATCAGGCCCTGGATTGTTCGTTGCGAAAATTTAATTCCACACCGGTACCTGTTGGGTCCTTACAAAATACCTGGCTCTGATCGACTTCCGGCAAATAGTTCATGATGTTGCCACCCCTTGTTCAGCACGCCTTTCCCCGTACTTTGAATCAATAGGTTTCCTCGACCGTCTTTTTTACCAGGCTGGCAAGTTGCTCGTAACCCCACGTAGGAAGCGGCCGGCCGTTGACAAAAAATTCCGGTGTCGCCGTGACATTCAGTGCCTTGCCTGCCTGGACGTCCTGTTCAATCGCCTGGGTTACCACTGGCTGGTTCATGTCAACGAGCAGCTTGTCGTGGTCCAGGGCCATGCCGTTGAGAATGCCCATTGCGCGGTCCGGCTGCGAAACATGATTTACCACCCAGCGCTGCTGGTTCTTGAACAGCAATTCAAGTGCCGGGAAAAATTTACCCTGCAAATGGGCCGCTTCCAGCATTTTTACCACTTCAGCCGAACCGGCATGCATTGGTGCATAACGCATCATGACCCGTACTTTGCCGGGGTACTTGTCGATCAATTGCTGCACCAGTGGATAGAAATCAGCACAGGTGTCGCAGGCCGGGTCAAAGAATTCAACGATCGTCACCCGTGCATCGGCAGGTCCCTTGAGCGGCGCGCCTTGTCGTTCATAGACATCCTGGTTGCCCGCCGCAGATGCACCCGGCAGCGTTGCCTGGTGATTCCTGTAGATAAGCGTGGCCATGACAAAGGCCAGCAGGAGGATGCCAGCTACGGAGATGAAAATGGCTTTTCTGGTCATGATGACTCCATTCTATTAGCAATAAAAAGTAACACGCCAATCGTGGTAAACGTCAGCAGTGAGAGTGTCGGGATATTCAAAAAACCGAGCAGGGAAATGTGGGTTTCCGAGCAGGGTATGCCCTGTACACAGGGTTGGGCGCTTTCCGGGATGATGCCGGCAATCAGCAGGACTTGATATATCGATGTCAGCCATCCCGCGCCCGTCAGCGCCGCGGCGTAACGCAAAACACGCGGGTCGTATGGCAGCAGACCAATGGCCAGGATCAGCACCAGCGGGTACATGGCGATGCGTTGATACCAGCACAGTACGCAGACCGGGACCCCCATGACCTCACTGAAAAAGAGACTTCCAAGTGTCGCGATGGTGACCAGCACCCAGGCAGCAAAAAGCAGTGACCATGCGCTTATGTTAGCCGGGGCTTGAACTTTTGTTTCCACTGTATTCATTTTTGCGGGGTGCTTTGATTGGTTTACAGGCGGCCAAGAATACCTGTAATTCGGCGTGGCGCAAAGCCTTGTCCGGACGCATAAGCCGGGTCAGGCGGCGCGGCGATTATTAATGGGCAAAAAGTTCATGACGCAGGCGTTCATTCCTCATAGACTTAGGGATTCCACCTTCAAAGAGAATCAAATGAGAAAGATAATTATAATGTTGGCCGCCGCAATTCTGTCTTCCTGGGCGATGGCCGATGAGCCTGTCCAGTCAGAACACGCCAAAAAAACCCTGGAAATATACACGCACATCGTTGGTGTGGAGTCTTCCAAGAATCTTGGCCACGTGCCGGAAATAGCGAACTATCTCCGCAATGAACTCATCGCTGCCGGCTTTCCTGAAGACGATGTTGAAGTGGTGCCGCTTGGCGAGACGGCTTCGCTGATTGCAAAATACCGCGGTGATGGCTCCTCTGGCAAGGCGCCCATACTGCTGTTGGGCCATATGGATGTGGTGGAGGCGCTGGCCAAGGATTGGCAGCGTCCACCTTTTGAACTGACCACTGATGGTGTGTATTTTTACGGCCGCGGGTCGATCGACAACAAGTTCGGCGTGGCCCAGTTGACGTCCACGTTTATACAATTGAAGAAAGAGGGCTTCGTACCGAACCGGGACCTGATCATCGCCTTTTCCGGTGACGAGGAATCCGGCATGCTGACCACCCGGATGTTGGCGAATGAGCGTCCGGATCTGGCCGGCGCCGAGTTCGCGCTGAATTCCGATGCCGGTGGCGGCGACCTCAATGCGGAGGGTGACCCCATCATTTACCTGATCCAGGCCGCTGAGAAAACCTATGCTACCTGGGAGATGACCGTGCACAATCCCGGTGGCCACAGCTCACGCCCCAGACCGGATAACGCCATCTACGACCTTTCGGATGCGATTACCAAAATACAGCATTACCGCTTTCCCGTACGCTGGAGTGAAATGACCCAGGAATTTTTCGAAGTGACCGGCGAACAATTGGGTGGGGAACTGGGTGCGGCAATGATCGCGTTTGCCAATAACCCGCAGGACGAGGCCGCCTCCGACCGTCTCGCGATCGAGTCATCCTATGTCGGCACCACCCGTACGACCTGCGTGGTCACCATGTTGCAGGCGGGCCACGCGGAGAATGCCTTGCCGCAATCCGCCACTGCCACGGTCAATTGCCGCATATTCCCGGGCGTGCCGGTGGAAGCGGTTGAAAACGCGCTCAAACACGTGGTCGAAAATGATGCGATTGAATTCAAAGTGCTGGATGATCCAACCGAGAGCCCCATCTCCCCGCTGATTCCGGAAGTTGTTGACGCCGTCAAGAAGGCGGTACACAGCCGTTACCCGGATATGCAAGTGATTGGTTACATGGAATCCGGCGGCACCGACGGCATGCATTTTCGCAAGGCCGGTATCCCGACGCTCGCGGTCAGCAGTATTTTCATGAACCCGGATGAGATGTACGCCCACGGTCTGAATGAAAGGGTGCCGGTAAAGGCGTTTTACGGTGCGCTGGATCACTGGAGCATTATTCTCAGGCAATTAGCCGGCAATTAACACATGCCCGAAACGGTCGAATGCGTGGTGGTGGGCGCCGGTGTTGTCGGTCTCGCCATCGCCCGGTCGTTGGCGCTTCAGGGACGCGAGGTGCTGGTCCTCGAAGCAGAGAAAACATTTGGCACACAGACCTCGAGCAGAAACTCCGAGGTTATTCACGCCGGGATTTATTACCCGGCCAATAGCCTGAAGGCAAGACTCTGCGTGGCCGGCAACAGGTCGCTCTATGCCTATTGCCGGCAGCGCGGTATCGAATTTAAACAGCTTGGCAAGCTTATCGTTGCGACCAGTAGCGCGCAGACAGACGTACTCAGGTCTTACCAGGCCCAGGGGCGGACGAATGGCGTTGATGACCTCGAGTTGTTATCCGCAGAGGCGCTCCGGCAACTTGAACCCGAAGTGCGGGGCCAGGCAGCGCTGTGGTCACCCTCCACCGGGATCATCGACTCCCACGGTTTAATGCTGGCCTTGCTTGGTGATCTTGAAAATGCCGGCGGCACACTGGTAACCTGAGAGCCCGGTAAACCGGTTCAGACCGCTGGCGGAGGGTTTTGAGATCGATGTCGGGTCCGGTGACACATATATGCAGCTGCATACCCGGTTGCTGGTCAACTCCGCCGGTCACGGCGCCATTGCATTGGCGTCGGGGCGTCGGCGATGGAGCGTGTGCCGGAAAAGCTATTTTCCAGCGGGACATTATTTCAGTTACCAGGGTAAATCACCGTTCAGTCACCTGGTCTATCCGGTGGCGGGTGCCGGCAGCCTCGGTGTGCATGCCACCCTGGACCTCGGCGGGCAATTGAAATTTGGACCCGATGTGGACTGGCGTGAGCGGCTCGACTACACGTTTGATTTGAGCCCGGCCCGCCGGTCACATTTTGCAGACAGTGTCCGGGATTATTTTCCGGCCCTGGATGCAGACCGTTTGCAACCCGGTTACGTTGGTGTGCGGCCCAGAATTTCAGCGCCCGGCGAACCATTGGCGGATTTTCAAATCGCGGGCCCCGAAAGCCATGGTATGCCGGACTGGTGCAGCTTTTTGGTATCGAGAGTCCGGGTCTTACCGCATGCCTGGCCATCGCCGATGAGGTCACATCCCGTCTGGGAGGACTATTGAAATTCCGGCTTTTTCTAGGTTCTGAACCCGCCAAACAAAGATACTTTGGTATTTGACAGCGAAACAACTATGCTTAATAAACAACCATTTAAAAAAGAAACCGGCGATTGTCCTTACTAAAAGAACTTAAACGACGAAATGTATTCAAGGTGGCTATCGCCTACGCGGTAACCACCTGGATTCTGTTGCAACTCACCGATGTCCTGACGCAGATCCTCGGATTGCCCGAATGGGCGCCAAAACTGATCCTGCTGATGCTGGTGGTCGGCTTTGTACCGGCGCTGATTCTGGCCTGGGCATTTGAACTGACACCGGAAGGCATCAAGCTCGAAAAAGATGTTCCACGTACGCAGTCGATAACGCCGAAGACCGGGCGCAAGCTGGATTACGTGATCATCGTTTCGCTCGGTCTTTCGTTGGGGTATTTTATCTGGGAGTCGCGGTTTGAACAGAAAACCGCCGAGGTCGAAACCGCCAGGGAAGCTGCCCTCATCGAAAAACCGGTGGTTGAGGTGGTCGAACCGGAAATTGATCTGACCGAGCTCGACATCGACAAGAACTCCATTGCCGTCCTGCCCTTTGCCAACCGCAGCACCGATCCGGCAGATATCTACTTTACCGATGGTGTCCACGATGACCTGCTGACCCAGTTGTCGAAGATCGATGCTTTCAGCGTGATTTCGCGCACCTCGGTAATGGAGTACCGCGACACCACCAAGAACCTGCGCCAGATCGCACAGGAACTGAATGTCGCCAACATCATGGAAGGCTCCGTGCAGCGTTCGGGTGACCGGGTGCGGATCAATGTGCAATTGATCGACGCCTACACCGACGAACACCTGTGGGCCGAAATATACGACCGCGCACTGACCACCAGCAACCTGTTCGATATCCAGACTGAAATAGCCAAGGCGATCGCCGCGGCATTGCGGGCAATGCTCACGGATGCCGAACTGGCCAGCGTGGCCGAGGTACCAACGGATAATGTTGCCGCCTACGACCTGTACCTGCAGGCGCGGCGGTTTATGCAGAACGAAACCATCAGCGATTATCAGACTGCTATTGACCTTTACAAGGAGGCACTGGCGCTTGACCCCGGTTTCAAATATGCCTGGATCGGCCTGGCACGGGCACATATGACCAACTACTGGTCCTACGGCGGCGACCTTGCTAATCGTGACCTGGCGCTCGATGCAATAGATCACGCCCGCAGTATCGACGACAACTTCGCCGAGTTGTACATGGCCGAAGGATTCTACTGGTACTGGGGCTATCTCGATTATGAACGCGCCTTGTACAAACTCGACAAGGCGATCGAAATGATGCCCTCCAATGACGAGGCTTACATGTGGCGGGGTTGGGTTTCACGCCGGGCGGGCTTGTGGGACCAGGCTGTCCTGTCGATGCAGGAGTCACTCAAGTTGAACCCTCGCGTGCATTTCAACTGGCACGAGTATGCATACACCCTGCTGTATTTGCACCGTTATGAAGAGGCGAAGCGGGCCGTCGCACAGGCACGCGTGATTGACCCGGATAGCTTCTACGGCAAAACCACCGAGGCGCGTATTGCCCTGCAGGAACGTGGTGATACGCAGACCGCGGTGCAATTGACCATTGGCGCGCAACACTCCTCTGAATTTGATATTTTTGAACCGTACATGATGGCAAACATTCTGGCGGGACGTTACGAGGAGGCTCTGGCAGCCGCACGCAGTGTCTCTGACGAGCTGGAAATTCAACGCGACCAGATCATGCTTAGCGAGGATTGGGCGGCGCAGATCCTGCATTATATGGGCAAGACGGAGGAAGCCAAACAAGCTGCCGCTGCGGCCTTATTCCGTTTAAAAGGGTTACAAACAGAGTTGGGCGAGGATTATCGACTTGATCTGGCCGAGGCAAGAATCCGCGCACTGCAGGGTGCTGATGCGGAAGAGACCAGGGCCTTGCTGCAAAAAGCCATGGCATCCGCGCCCGCGGACGATGTAACGGCGATTAAGCTCAAGTTAAATTACGCACAGATTTTTGCGCTTGCAAACATGCTGCCCGAGACGATTGAAATACTCGAACCCCTGTTGCAGGCGCCAAGCGAAACCTCGGTATTCAGCGTTGACCTGGATCCCGCATTTGATGGAATTCGCGATGATCCCGAATTCGTCGCAATGATGGACAGAAACAGATAGTGACCGGCCTGAACAAAGCAGCGAGGTTAGAATGAATATTCTCGGAGAGATGAAACGCCGTAACGTTTTCCGTGTAGGAATGACCTACATTGTGGGCGCCTGGGTCGTCGTTCAGATGGGTGAAATCATCGCCACAAATTTCAATGCGCCGGCATGGGTAATGGGGGTTGTTATCACCTTCGTGGTCTCCGGTTTACCCATCGTACTTTTTTTCGCGTGGACCTTTGCGGTGACCACGGATGGGATCAGGAAGGAATCCGATCTGCTGAAAGTTCCGACCCTGACCCGCACCAGCGGCGAGAAAATGGATTACATCACCATGGCGCTGCTGGCGGTGGTGGTCGGCATGGTGACGCTGGACCGCTATATGCCGATACCGGAAGTCCCCGGACCCGCGGTAAAGGCGGTGCAACAACCCGCGCCTGAGCCGGAGCCCGATCCGGTCATCGCCGAAAACTCCATCGCAGTACTGCCGTTCGTCAATATGAGCGCGGAGCCCAACCAGGATTATTTCTCGGACGGTTTGTCGGAAGAATTGCTCAATGTCCTGACCCATGTTGACGGCCTGGTCGTCGCCTCGCGCACCTCGTCTTTTGCCTTCAAAAATGACACGAGGAATGTGCGGCAGATCGCCAGGGCCCTGCGTGTGGCCAATATCCTCGAAGGCAGTGTGCGCAAGGTCGGTGACCGTCTGCGTATCACCGCGCAGCTGATCGATACCGCCAACGACCGTCACCTGTGGTCGGATACCTACGACCGTAACATGGACGACATCTTCCAGATCCAGGATGAGATCGCCAACGCGATCGTCTCCGCGCTGACGACTGAATTGGGTATAGGCGGACTCAAGGCGGTCAGTGTCGGCAGCGCCACCAGCAACCTGGATGCCTATGACCTTTATCTCAAAGGCAGGGAATTGTTTATTGCCCGCGAAAACCTTCCCACCAGCTGGGCCTTGCTGGAACAGGCGACCAGTATGGATCCGCAGTTTGCGCGGGCCTGGGACACGCTTGCCGCGGTGCATTCGGTGGCGACTTCATGGGACCGGGGCGATGGAATTGACCACGATGCGCTGTCGCTTGCCGCCGCCCACCGGGCGCTGGAGATTGATCCCGATCTGTCCATGGCCTATGCCGTCATTGGCATGAAGTTTCAGATTACGGGTGACGGGTATATCGGTGCGATCAAGAACCTTAATATCGCCATCGAAAATGACCCTAAAAATGCCACGGCCTGGCTTTGGCGGGGAATTACGCTCAGGAATATGGGTTACTTTGAAAAGTCGGTCGCAGATTTTGAACGCTGTCTCGACATTGATGCGGGATACATGCTTTGCAGCCAGTACCTGGCTTCGGGCCTGTTGTATTCCGGCCAGATCGAGGAAGCTGTCACGCAGTTCGAGAAAACGATTGAATATAACTTTCACGCACTCGATGACCAGTTTGTTTCCTACTACGTGCGCACCGGCCAGCGCAACATGGCCTTCCTGATTGGCGCCCTGGATGTGCAGGATTACAAGTATGTCCCGGTCAGGGCCTGGATTGAAGCGATTGAAAACCCGCTGGCGGACCATACGGACCAGGCGGCGCGCTTCAACCAATGGGGTGAGGCGTATAACATCGATGTGTGCGATTTGGACACCATCGCGGTTGCACTGAGACAGGACGAATGTTTTTCAGACATTGAAAACGCCGGTATGATTTGGCACCCGGATGCGGCGTATTACCGAAAAACACCGGCCTTCAAAAAATTTGTTACTACTTATTTCAAGGATTACTGGCAGCAGAACGGTCCTCCGCCGCAATGCCGTGTGCTGGATGACGGCGAGTATGAGTGTGATTGACTAATCCTGAATTCTGCTCGCGGCTTGCGTAAAGTTTTCCGGCTTTTGCTGACCGGTCACAAGATCAAGGCAGGTGTGGTCTTGCCAGGTATTCGTCGCTCTGCATCTCGGTCAGGCGGCTTGCAGTGCGCTGGAACTCGAAGGCCAGGCGTTTACCGGTATAGAGCGCGTCGATGGGGCCTGCCGCTGAGATCAGCATCTTGACGTTGCGGTCGTAAAACTCATCGATCAGGTTGATAAACCGGCGCGTGGCGTCTGCGGCGTTATCATCCATCAGCGGTACACCGGATAACAAGACGGTGTTGAAGGCGCGTGCTATTTCGATGTAATCGGCGGTGCTGGTCGGACCTTCACAGAGTTCGCTGAAATCGAACCAGATAATGCCGTCACTGCGTTGCCTCGCGCGCAGGACACGTCCGTTGACTTCAAGTGCCTTCGCCAGCGAACAGCCGGCGGACATCTCTGCAAACGCCCTGCCGAGACCGGTTTCGGCGTGCTCATCCAGTGGTTGCAGGAAAATTTCGGAGCGTTGCAGTAAACGCAGGCGGAAATCAAACCCGCCATCGACGTGGATGCTGAGCGTGTGTTTTTTCAGCGCCTCAATGGCCGGCAGAAACCTGGCCCGTTGCAGACCGTCGCGGTAGAGATCATCGGGCGCCACGTTGGAGGTTGCAACCAGTGTCACACCCTCTGCGAACAGGGCCTGCAGCAAAGCGCCCAGCAACATGGCGTCGGCGATATCCGCGACAAAAAACTCATCAAAACAAAGCACACGGTACTGCGCGGCCCACTCGCGGGCGATTTCCTCCAGCGGGTCGCGGGTGGATTGTTTATTTCTGAGGGCCGCATGGACCCGCGCCATGAAGCGGTGGAAATGGATACGCAGCTTGTGTTTGCCGGGCAGGCTTTCAAAAAACAGGTCCATCAACCAGGTTTTACCGCGCCCCACACCACCCCAAAGATAAAGACCGGTTACCGCTTGTCTTCGTCTACCACGCAGTTTTGCCCACCAGCCTGAAACCGGGTGGGCGTTGAGTTCCGTCCAGACGCGATCCAGTTCCCCTATGGCCCTGCGTTGCGCCGGATCGGCCTGGTAGCCGGCCTCGCGGACCAGGCGTTCGTAGATGGCGAGAGGTTTGTGAAGCAAGTTACAAAACGCGACTATTGCGCAGTTTTTTCCGGCAGGTTCGGAAGTACGCCGTTTTTGAGTAGACCACGCAGGTCCATCAGGCGTCGATGGAAAAAATGTCCGGCCTGTTCCATCACCAGGAACTCGGGTTTCGGCTCAAGCTCTTCCATCCAGCAGTTGACATCCTCCAGCGCAACCACTTCATCCTCATCGCCCTGGATAACCAGCCACGGGCAGTTGGGGTGCTGTATTTTCGAAAACTCATAGCGGTCGACGGGCGGGGCTATTGATATCAATTGACCGAGGTTGAGATTTACTGCGGCGCGTTGGCATATGTATGCGCCGAAGGAAAAGCCGCCGAGCCATAGGTCATCATGTGGACGGGTCCGGCGAACCCACTCGGTGACGGCAAACAGGTCATCGGTTTCGCCGTAACCTTCATCGTGTTCGCCATCGCTGTCACCGGCGCCGCGGAAATTGAAGCGGATGGTGCGCAGACCGAGTTCGCGCATGGAACGCTCCATAATGGTGACAACCTTGTTGTGCATGGTGCCGCCGTGCAGCGTATGCGGGTGACAGATGACGATGGTCGCGGGACGCTCATCTGCCGGAGAGGGAACATCGGCTACACATTCCAGCTTGCCCGCCGGTCCACGGAGATAAAACTCCTGCCGCGAAGTCGGAAATTCGTCAGCTTTTGTGGTGTCCCGGATTTCCACCATGGCCTGTGTCATCACTGATGGGTAGACCTGCATCATACCGCAGTCTGCGCCAGCACTTCTATGGTAGGCTAATTGCATGAATTTTCTCGCCCATCTATGCCTGGCCAATGGTGATTCCGGTTTGATGCTGGGCGGGCTGATCGGTGATTTCGTACGCGGCTGGCGCGCCGTCCGTGCCTACCCGGAGCCGATAAGACAAGGTATTGTTTTACATCGCTATATTGACAAATGCACGGACCGGTCGCCGGTGGTAAAAAATCTGCGTCCGCTGTTTCCGCGAGAATTCCGGCGCTATGCCGGTATCATAATCGACCTCGCATTTGACCATGAACTGGCGATTAACTGGTGGCGTTACATGCCGGGCAGCGTGGAAAGGTTTGATGTTGAGACGCGTGACCTGTTAAGCGATAACAGCAAATGGTTGCCGGACAAGCTGATCGACTTCATGCGTTATGCGGACCGGCACGGACTTTTCAGCGCCTACCGTGAGGAGGCCGTGCTGATGAATGCCCTGGCGGGTACCGGGAAACGCCTGTCACGGCCAAACCCCCTGCACCGTGTGAGCGAGATCTGGCCCGACCTGGCACCGGAATTCAAACCGGCATTCCGGCAATTCTTCCCGCAGATTCAGTCCGAGGTAATGGACTGGCGCAAGCGTAATCCGACGACCACCGGGTCGTGATCTGAAAATCCCAGCCACGGTTGTGGTAATTCCATGTGCGGCGGAAAGTCGGCATTGACGTGCCATATGGCGGCCTGCAGCGTCTTGTCACGCAGGCTGTCCGAGGCAAACGCATAATCGAGGCTGCCGCGCTGACCGGCAAAGACAAAACTGTAATCCGGTTGCGTGCGTGTTTCGATCAACTCCGCGAACCCGGCATCGCGGATGGCGTGGATCGGGTCTTCGTTCCGATAGGAATTCATATCACCCAGTATCAGGATGTTATCCGTGCCTTTCGACGCGGCGACCCGTTTTACCCAGGCCGTCATTTTCTCCGCCGATGCCCGCCGCATGACATTCCAGCATCCCTGTCCGTCATTCTGGTCCGAATTTTCACCGGAGTCGGGGCAGGAGCCCTTGGACTTGAGATGGTTGATGACGATCAGCAGGCTTTCACCGCCCGGCAGACGTTGAAATAACTGCGCCTGTGGCTGCCGGCTGTGTTTGAATTCCGCGCCGCCCAGGGTTTCGGCCGGGCCGATCGCTTTGAGTTGGTCGCTACGGTAAAAAATACCCACCCTGATCTCGTCACTGCCGGTGTTGTCGTTTACAGGCCGGCTCACCGCCCAATCCTGTTGCGTCGCATCAGCGGCCAGCCGGATAAAATCCTGCGCGGCGCTGTCCGGGCCGAAGCCGTCGTTTTCGAGTTCCATGACGGCGATGACATGCGGGTCCAATACCCCGATGGCGGCGCCGATACGGGCGCGCTGCTGTTGGAATTCGTCCACGGTTTCAGCGCCCCTCGGGGTTGGAAAGCCCTGTCCCCGGCCGTCACCGTTAAAATAATTGTGCAGGTTCATGCCAACCACCCGTAAGGTTCCCGGGATTGCGGAAACGGGCGACGGAATCTCCGCGTTTGCCGGCACCGGGAGTGCTTGCAGCGTCAGCCGTTTACCCCTTTTATCATGGGCGAGGACGCCCGTTACCTGGTCAAAGGTCATGCCGTCGACCAACAGGGCAGGTGTCTGCATTTTTTTGGGCAACAGCACGGGTAGCGCGGCAGCCCTGTTGCGCGCAAGCAGTCCGGCCGTCTGAGGACCCGGCTCCATCACTTCGGTCGGGACCCACTGAACGCCATCACTGCTGAGCGTGAATTTACCCTGTTTAAACTGGTAAACATCGGTAACCGTCAGCGTAGCGGTTGAACGGATGCGCATGCCTTCCAGCGACTCGCGGCCGGCACCGTCGAGCGGCAGCGAGACATCGGTCAACGGCAGGCTGTGACCGGATGAACACAAAGCGGGTACGCCTGTTTCGGTCAGCGCCGTCAGCGTGTCGCGGCCTTCACCGGTCTCCGCCACGGTTCCCGTGACGCTGACCTCCGCGCCTGCTTCGATAGCGGCGGGTAATTGGCCGTACTGAATATAGATTGCATCCGAGGTGTTTGGGTCGGTGTCGGAAGCGGGTTCTTCCAGGTAAAAGCCATGTCCCTTTTCGATCAAGGTCACAATCCCCCGGACGGTGACCTGCCGGCCCTGCAGGGGTGACCCGTAACCATCACCCTGTACGGCGGCAATTGGAGTCATGACGCCGACGCATTGATTGAGCGTTGCCTCGCTTGGCGCTTCGGAGTTTGTACAGGCACCTAAAAGGACACAAAAAAACGCCGCATAAAGCGGCGTCACTGACTGTCTTTGCAACACGGCTGATCCTACTGAATCATGTATTCGATAGCTGCGCGAATCTGCTCATCCGAGAGATCGGGCCGTCCACCACGCGGCGGCATGGCATTCAGGCCGTTCAGCGCGCTTTGCATCAATGCGTCCACGCCTTTTTGCGCGCGTTCCGCCATCGCTTCTGAGCCACGCATCGGAGCACCGGCAGCACCGGTGGCATGACAGGCCGAGCAGACCTTGCCATAGATCATCTCACCGTCGAGACTGCCGTCAAATGCGACTTTCGTTTCAACTGTCGAGGAAGCTGCGGCTTCCTTGATGGCGGCAGCGCCGGCCTCGCCGGTATAAACATCGGCAACAGGTTTGATACGTTCTTCGATTGTCGCAGCGCGGCTGGGGTTGTTGTCTTCAGGTACCTTGTTGCCGACATCCCTTGCCAAAAAAGCAATGGTGAAAGTAAATGCAACCAACAGAACCAGGACGATGCTGATATTTCTTATAAACACTTTATCGGTTTGTTCTTCCACGCGACACCTCTGAATCTGGTACTGACCTTGATGAACTGCGTCCAATCCGGTCCCTTGAAGGGCGCATAGTATAGCCGCATCAAGGTATTGCGGGAAGCAAAGTTACGTTTCCTTATGCCAATAAAGAAGCTAAACTACGCAACTCATCTGAAATGCGCCCGTAGCTCAGCTGGATAGAGTACTGCCCTCCGAAGGCAGGGGTCGTGAGTTCGAATCTCGCCGGGCGCGCCAAAATGTAAAAGGTCACCTTTGGGTGGCCTTTTTTAAACAATAAAAAATTGAAATGCTTCGATAAGAACCTCTAACACAGAACAATCTCCAATTGTTCTAGGATCCGGGTCAGGAAAACAAAGCGTGGTCTATGCGTTGTTTGTAAAGGACTGTCTTACAATTTGTTCGGCTTCAGCGATTTCAGATTCAGTCATCCAATCAAAATGACTTTTACGTTTAGTTAGCGATAAGGTGCCTTGATTCTGGTGAACCAAACGAATAAACAACTCCAGGTTATGTTGCGGCCAATCCTGGAGTTGATTCAAGCTGTTGTAAGCCTGATCAAACCCTATTAAGTATTCAATTTCCTTTGGCAAATCTTCTTCGAGCGTGCGTTGCAATGCATGATAAAGAAATTCAGTTTGGGGGGTTGCGTCAAAAAACCGAAAATATTCCGGATCGTTACCCACTGCAGGAGACGTTGGAACATCCGGATTGTAATCTGTCATTTCTCGCATTGGGCGTGAAAAAATTTCCAAAACCTCGATATATTCGTCCAGGTTGGCAAGAATTACAGCTGAAACTGGGAGGATGATTCCCTTGGGAGTGAACCCGGTGCGAGACAAAATATCGTGTATCAAGTATCGGTGGATTCTGCCGTTACCA
>CAVSHP010000009.1:0-13600 GCA_963727635.1 uncultured Gammaproteobacteria bacterium
GCGAAATTAGCCTCCACCCACCTTGATTGCCCGACTCACTCCAGTATTAAAGCGGTTTGAAAAAAGCACTATTTGGACTTCTCACTTTTTATGCATTTGTTATTGCCAAAATATAAGAAATTATGCTAACGAATTCAGTGGCTAAGGATATACAATCAATGTAAGCGCTTTGCTGTTTATCCACACCCATTCTCGCTTCTACCGCGCATGAAGTCATGATATATATAATAAAAACATAAAGATACGAACCAAAACAGTCTCAATAGGCCCAATTTGCGTGCATATTGAGCCCTATTCTCGATAAAATATTAGTTATGTGAATTTGCAGTGCGCTTATATTGTAACTACAATGTAATTTATGAAAGATCTCTATTTTGATTGGAGCGAAGCCAAGAACAAGGCTAACGTTCGGAAACATGGGGTATCTTTCGAAGAAGCAAAGTCTGTCTTTTTCGATGAATATGCACTTTTAATTGCGGATCCTGATCATTCGGAAGACGAAGACCGATTTGTGCTCCTGGGGCTCAGTGCCAAACTCAGACTGTTACTGGTTTGTCATTGTTTTGAGGCCGACGATGGCCTGATTCGTGTCATTTCTTGCCGAAAAGCTACCCGGAAGGAAATGTCTCTGTACCGACGGTGATAATTATGCGAGACGAATACGATTTTTCAAAAGCTAAACCCAATCCTTATGCAAAGGCCTTAAAAAGCCAGGTGACGATAAGGCTTGATAAACCCACAATTGAATACTTCAAAAAATTGTCTGAAGAAGTAGGTGTGCCCTACCAGAGTCTGATTAACCTTTATCTTAGGGATTGCGCAATTTCGGAAAAGAAACTGGAGTTAAAGTGGGCTTCGTAGTATCACATAACAAATCATTAAACACGGACGCGTGCTGCGCACGCGCCGGTTAATTCAGACGTTATGTTTACAAGGCACTACACCGACCAGCATGAGTAGCGAAAAAGATTTAGCCATAGCCTTTTGCTGGTATGAGCCAGATGAGTGGCTGAAAATCAAAAAATCGGCCGCAGATGCCGACGCACAAGACGATAGTTACGAAGAATGGAAGTCGAACGCGAATCAAGCGATTGATAATATTAGAGCCACAGGTCACGTCGTTACAAAAATAGCCATGAAAGCAGGGGAGTTCTCCGATTGGTGTAGCATAAACAACACTGAAAACAACGCTGATGCACGATCAAGATTTGCGGCAATGAAATTAGAGAAACGCAAACGTGAAACATGACAAATCGTTCAAGTTCGTTCCGGCGCTGCGCGCCTCCACCGGACATAAAACTGCTGCGCATTTTTACGTCGCTTAACTAGGAGATTATGTGACGGGCTCAATCAAAATGCGTATACTTGCACGTCATTTCAAAATCACCATGCTGTTAAGTTCAGGAGGTGTATCATGCGTCGCAAATACAATACCAATTATTCCTTTCGAATCCACAAGTAAACGTCGAACAGGATTCCCGTCAGAAACTAATGTGAAACGTGGCCATCGTTTCGTACACGGTGACAAGGAACTTCTAGAGAAACTCGGGCGCAACGATTTATGCCCGTGCGGTTCTACGCGTCGGTTTCAAGAAATGTTGTATGAAAAAGAGACGGTACGACGGTTCGATAAGAGATCACTACTTTTAGGGAGTGAATCGTCACACAACAAATCGTTCAGGTACGTTCCGGGCCTGTGGCCCTTCACCAGGCCCAAAAAGGCGCAGCCTTTTTGGGCCGCTTGACTCAAAACGTTACGCAGCGCTGGTAACGACCCATGAGTAACAAACCGTTATTTTCAGAAGTGCCTTTGCCGCCGACCCTCTCTTACGGCGACTATACGCTGCGCCCGTTCCATTTATCGGATGCAAGTGATTGGTCTGCCTACCTTTCCGACCCTCTGGTCACTCGGCACACAAGCTGGGGGCAGGTCGACCCCGTCACCATTGAAACGCTGGTTCGACGCTTGATAGCCGAGTACTCCACGGGAGCCTCCTGCCGCTTGGTCGTGACCCGCTCCGGCGACGACCGTTTGCTCGGTACCTGCGGATTCAAGTGGTGGTCCCCGGTGAACCTCGAAGCCGAACTCGTTTACGATCTCGCGCGAGGCTACTGGCGGTGCGGAATTATGCGGCTTGCCGTTGAAACCGTCCTGGGCTGGGCTTTCTCCGATTTAGGTCTCAAGCGGATCGAGGTCCACGTCATGACCACAAACCAACCATCCATCGCCCTTCTTGAGCGCTGCGGTTTCACAAGAGAAGGCCTGCTCAGAAATTACCGCGTCGCTCAGGGTACACCTCGCGACTTCTACATGTATTCAAGAAGCAGGATTACGTAATCGTGGCGCCGCCTGTCAAATCGTTAAACACGGACACCTGCTGCGCAGACGCCGGTTAATTCAAACGTTACGTTTACAAAGTGCGATGACTAGCCAGACTACAAAGGAAGGACGTTTGAAAGATAGTCGTCGATTGCGGGCTGCGGAATACTCGGATTTAGACACAACAGATCCGGAAATTGAGCCACCGCCAGGTTCGGTTTTGGCGGATCACGCGGCGTTGTCGCACAACAATACTTACTCCCGCTTACCCCGGTTTTATGTTGATCAGGTTGTAATTTGTCGTAACTGCGGGACGGAAGAGGTCTGGCCGGCAAACCGTCAAAAATGGTGGTACGAAGTGGCAAAGGGTAATATCAACACAACTGCCATTTTATGTCGCAAGTGCCGAGGCAAGGATGAAACATGACAAGGCGTTTATGTTCTCACCTTCGACGCTGGACGCGGCTCCGCTAAGCCGCTTAACCTAGACATTGGGCTTACAAGAGGAGGTATATATGCATGGAATGAACGTTCGTGTACTGATTCAACCGGGAAAGGTCGAGGAGGCCGCAAAGCTGCTGCGCGAGGAAGTAATGCCTACCGCAGCGAACTACCGGGGATTCATTCAGAACTTCCTGATCGTCGATGCTCTGAACAACCGCCTGGCCTCGCTGAGTGTGTGGGAGTCCGAGACTGACGCAAAAGCGATCTACGAGGACGAGGGTGGTTTGTACCAGACGGCCATCGCAAAGTTGAAACCAGTGCTGGCAGCCCCTCCAGACGCATGGATGGGCCCGATCACTCGAGTGGACAAATAGGAACCTGGGTCGCATTGTTTTAATCACGACCAATAAGGCGGCTCAACCGGGATGCTCCTGGCGTCGCACCTGTTAGCCGCAAGGTCAGGCAAATAAACCGTGCTGATCGGAGTCGCTTTTCATGACAAATCAGGTTATCGACGAAGAGGTCTGTATATCAGTCCCAATCAACATCGTGTGGGACGCTTTAACCAACCCGGACATTACAGAAAAATACTGGGGCGGTACGCGTATAGAATCTGAATGGAAAAAAGGCTCCGTAATCTATTATCGCCGTGACGGTGAGATCATGGATGAGCATAAACTGCTTGAAATTGTGCCTCACAGGTTCATAGAGCACACATTCAAGCCAACGTTCGGCGAGTTTCAGGAAGAGTCACCGTCATTGGTGAGCATTATTCTTAAAGAAGAAGGCCCCACTACCCGCATCGTGGTATTCCACCGTAATTTCCCACCTTCGAGCAAGGTGTATGCCGCCTGTAGTGGTGGCTGGCCGGAAATTCTGAAGTCATTAAAGGCTCTGCTTGAAAGTGAAAGCCATGCCGTGCGAGCACATTGAATTCACTCCCTGCGTTCGCCTGACGCGCGCAAGTTCGCGCAGTTTATATGGGCATTAGGCCGACATCCGAATTCGTGGGAGGAGATTCATGAGCAAGATATTCGTAAACATCGGACGTAGTCTTGACGGCTACCTGGCGCCGGAAGAAATGACCATTGAGAACTGGGACAGGCCCGGGTACAAGGACCGGGGCGCGAAATGGGGCGCGATGATGAGCTGGATTTTTAAACTGCAGTATTTCCGCGCGAACCTCAAGTTTGGACCAGGCGGAGAGACCGGTCCGGTCAATGACATGTTTCGTTACACCATGGAGCGTAGCGGCGCCGACATCATGGGCAAGAGAATGTTCGAGCAAGGCGAGGTCGCATGGCCGGAGGAGGCCCCGTTTCACGCTCCGGTATACGTTCTTACCCACGAGAAGCGCGAACCCTGGGTCCGGCCGGGCGGGACGACATTCTACTTCGTCAACGACGGCCCGGAGAGCGCCCTTGAGCAGGCTGGAAAGTCTGCGGGCGGTCGCGATATTCGCATCTCGGGGGCGCGGAGGTAATCCAGCAGCATTTAAACCTGGGTGTGATCGATGAGTTGGAGATCGCGATGGCGCCAGTGGTGTTCGGTGGTGGGAGACGTCTTTTCGAAAACCTGTCTGAGCCGGTGCCGCGGTTTCGAATTGACAAGCTGGTTGATAGTCCGGCCGCTACACACTTACGCTATGTGCGTGAGTAAGGGCGGCCCAACCATTCGCTCAATCGGAGCGCCAGCGGCAAACCGTCACTGTTGCCGCTTAATCTAAACGTTAGGTCGCAAGGGAAAGTGGTTCATGAATTCTGTGCAGAACGTAGCCTTTGAAAACGAGATGGCTCTGGCGAAGGAGTTAATCGCAAGCGGTCATTTTGAGGCAGGCTTTGCTCACATGGAGCGAGCTCACGTCATCGGCCAGGCCTCTGTTGTACCCCACGCCAGATCGCACTGGCTGATGCTCAAGGTGGAGTTTCGGCGAAGGCGGCCCATGTCGGTCTTCGGGCAGGTCGTACGTATCGTTCTTGGCGTTTTGGGTTCTGCAGTCGGGGTTGTCCCGGTCGGGAACACTGGTGGCACTGACGTTAGTATGTTCAAGCGCATGCCCATTGCGCCTGAGTTGCAGAACATTATTGATGGTGGCGCACCACCTGACGCGCGGGCGTAGTAGAGATCCGGAGGTACAGGTATGCTGTTCCCGGTTGGAGTAGTCCTGGCGCTTTCGTTCGGCCTCGCAGCCACGTCGATTGGCCTGTACCGGGATCGGACCTATGCCGCGCAAAGGAATTCCACAAAACCACAACTTAAAAACTGCGACTGGCTCAGCGTTATACGTAATGGCAGTTGAAGCAGAGAATAAGTGAAGCAATCTATCGTACACATTGCGCTTGTAGTTAAAGACTACGATGAGGCCATTGCATTCTATACACAAAAACTTAATTTCGATTTAATTGAGGATACATACCAACCGGAGCAAGACAAACGCTGGGTCGTAGTTTCTCCGCCTGGTTCCAACGGAGTGACTCTGCTATTGGCCAAGGCTTCTAAACCAGAACAGGAACCATTTATCGGCAATCAATCAGGCGGCCGCGTATTTCTTTTTCTCAACACTGACGATTTTTGGCGTGATTACGAATCCATGAAAGCTAAAGGAATAAAATTTGTACGCAAGCCAAAAAAGCAGGAATATGGAATGGTGGCTGTGTTTGAGGATTTATATGGGAATCTATGGGACCTCCTGGAGCTAAACAGTGATCACCCTGTTTACAAACGAAGCGTATGACAAAGCCTTCAAGTTGGTTCCGGGTCTGCGTTCCTCCAACGGACGTAAAACTGCTGCGCAGCCTTACGCCGCTTAACTCGAACGTTAAGTTTGTATCGAAGATGTAATCTATTCAGGGGGAAACATGAATAATGCAAAAGAAGGGTTATCTTCAGGAACCAAAGCCAGGCTGGCTGGAGGTTGATATCTGTCTGTCGTCAGAAGGAAATTCAATGAGAAACATATTAGTCGTTTTGCTGTTGCTATTTATGTCGACGAACCGTGTGTCTGCGAATGATGAACTTCCAGACTTGAATATTCAGAAACTTACTGACAGCGTATATCTTCACACTTCCTTCAGGGTTGTCGATGGATTTGGTTTGGTTGATTCAAATGGACTGGTAGTACTGGTAAGTCATGATGCATACATCGTTGATACGCCGTGGTCTGCGGAAGATACGGAAAAGCTTTTGAAATGGATCGATGCGCGTGGCTTTACCGCTAAAGCCAGTGTTTCAACGCATTTTCATGCTGACCGCACCGCCGGGATCGAATTTCTTAACTCGAAATCCATTCCGACGTATGCTTCAACATTGACCAACACGATGCTCAAGGAAACAGGCAGGGCGCAGGCTGTACACTCATTCGATAACGATGACTTTTGGTGGGTGAAGAATCAGATAGAAGTCTTCTATCCAGGTGCCGGACACTCGCAGGATAATGTCGTCGTCTGGCTGCCAAGTCAGAAAATTCTTTTTGGTGGTTGCTTTATTCGCGCAAAGGAGACTACGAGCCTTGGCAATATGAGCGATGCGGTGATAAGCGCATGGCCAGGGTCGGCGGAAAATCTGCAGTCCCGGTATGGGAATGCCAGGCTTGTTATTCCAGGGCACGGCAACGTGGGAGATGTATCGTTGCTGGAACATACCCGAAAACTGGCCGCTGCAGCGGTAACTTCCAACACATCAATTCAGCCAAACGCCAAGGCGTCGGCTGAATGAGGCGCACTAAGGCCAGGTGGCCACACGTGCCGATGAACGACGCAGCAACGAGGTGAACCGATGTACGATCTTCCATATCACAAGGAACAGAATGAAGAGGCCGTTGAGCAGTTCATCAGCGACCATCCGTTCGCGCTTCTTACAGGATGTGATGCGCAGGGAAACCCGGTTGCCACGCAGATTCCGGTTTTCATGGAAAAACGCGACGGCGACATCGTGTTGCGTGGCCATATCATGCGGAAAACGGACCACCACAAGGCCTTTGTGCAAAATGACAACGTGCTAGTGGTCTTTACGGGAAACCACGTGTATGTGAGCGGCGCCTGGTATCGTGATCCGCATACCCCCTCGACATGGAATTACATGAGCGTTCATGCCCGGGGAAGGATCCGCTTTCTTGATGGGGACGCACTTGCCCAGGTCCTCCGCGACACCAGCCTGCACTTCGAAGACAATGACAAGACGTCGCCAACAATCTACGATAACCTGCCCACGCAGCTCAAACAGAGACTCGTCAAGGCCATCGTGGCTTTCGAGGTCCAGGTGACGCGTATCGACACGGTGTTCAAGTTGAGTCAGGACCGGGACCCGGAGAGCTATTGCAGGATTATCGAGAAGCTGAAGGAGCGGGGTGAGGACGGACGCAAGATTGCCGCGGTCATGGAGGAAAAGATGAAGGATGTGTTTCCTGAAGACGGAATGGCGTGATGTTGGCGGCCAGGCAGTGACCAAGGCCGCAGAACAAATCGCTCCAACTGATCTCTGCCGTCGGTCGGTGCCGCTGAACTCTGATGTTATGGAGCTTACAATTCTCCTTTTCATCAAGGGTTTTGTCATGCGACTCTTGCTTGTCTGCATATTTGCGTGGGTACTGTCGAGTTGTGCCACCAACTCTCAATATGGCGGCGCTGCAGAAATAAATAAAACAGCGTGGGCTGGTACCAGCCCAATACATATTCCCGTTCGCGACAATGGACTGGTCGGTGTCCTGGTTGTGCCGGACACAGATAAAACCTACCCGGGTGTCCTGAGAATCGGCGGTGCCGAAGGCGGTGTCAGTACCAGTGATGCGGATACGATCGCTGCAGGAGGTTATGCGGTACTCGCACTGGCTTACTTTGGGACTGAAAACCTTCCTGTCGATCTGGAGGAAGTTCCGCTGGAGTACTTCGGCAAAGCAATCGAGTGGATGAAACACAGTACCTTTGTCGATTCGAAGCGCCTGGGAATCGTCGGCGTATCCAGGGGCAGCATACTCGCATTAATGCTGCCAACCATTTATGACGATTTCGCCGCCGTCGTGGCACTGGCGCCGAGTCATGTGGTTTGGCAAAGCAGCTATCTGGATTGGAACCGCTATGCCGAGAAATCCTCGCTAAGTTATCACGGTCAGCCGTTGCCATTCGTGCCGTACGATTTCTCCAATGAGTCCGCAAGCGCGGGGTGCAACCAGGAAGGTAACTGTGCGGCGATGTACGACTTCAGTTTGGGCCAGGTCGAGCGGGTGGAGGAATCACTTATTCCTGTTGAACGTATTGCCGCTCCGATTCTTCTGGTTTCCGGAGAAGAGGACACCCTTTGGCCAGCAACCAGGATGAGCAGCCTTATCGTGCAACGCCTCGCGGACAGGAAGTTTTCATACGAAGTGCGAGATATTGCCTATGCCAATGCGGGTCACTGTGCCATGAACAACTGTTACGGTGGCGGAACACCCGTCGGCAATCAGCTTGCCCGCGAAGAACTCCGTCGTGAAGTAATGGAATTCCTTGACCGCCATTTGAAGCAGAATACCAACCGTACGAGCAATGTGCCCTGACAATTCATTCAAACCGAACCTGCTTCATAAAACGGTGCGGTGGAAACATTCCGGTGGCACACCCGGGTCGTGGACAGATGCAAAAATTCTTTTTCAACTACGAACCGATGACGCGCAAACATGTGTTCGGTTTACGCACTCTCATTGGGCGTAAGTCAAAAGGGGTTGCTTCCAATATGAAAACCGGATTTGCCTATTTTTTTGTATTTCTGGGAGGGTTGTTAACAGTATCGGGTGCGGTTTTCATCGGCATGTACATATGGGGGGCGGTCATTTCCCGTTTGGGCGAAGCGGATCAATCACTGGTTTTTTGGTATCTGCCCATACTATTTATTGGTGCAGGTGCAGTCCTCGGTGGATTATTCATGTTTCGTCAGGGTCTTGCCCGAACCAGGAATAAACAAGCGGTCCCGCAATCGAGGCGTAATGACACATAACAATCTTTTAAATTGGTTTGGTCAGTTGCACCGGCTTCCTCGGACCGACTTGATCGGCCGATTGTTTGATTCAAACGTCATGCAATAAAGAAAGCCTCGTGAAACATTTACTTCTGTTGTTGGTAACAATTGTAACAGTGTCAGTTTCCAATTCAGCCGTTTCAAAGAAAGTGCGAATTGATCAGGTACCCATGTATGGGGGATTGGACAGAAGCTCCATTCCAAGGCTGAAAAAGGGAGATGAAAAGTTTATCGCAGATGTCACAGCGGAGTTTGGCTCAAGGCAAGTTGCGGCCAGGGCCTGGATAAATCAGGCGTTCAGGTTTCACCAGTCAGACAACACGAAAAAGGCTATGCAACGTTTCAACCAGGCGTGGTTGCTGGATCCAAATAATCCAGAGGTCTATTGGGGATTTAGTGCGATCCTCTATGAGCAGGGAGACAATTGTGGCTCAATGCAAATGGGTCAAAAAGCGTTAGCATTTGGACTTGATTCCATGATTCCTTCAAACCAGGCAATGTTTCTTGCAGATTTGGCAATGGTCACTTCAATTTGTGCTATAGATGAAAGTAAGGAACATGCAAATACAGAAACTCTTATCCGGGAGGCTGATGAGTTATTTGCCCGCTCTGAGGGTATTTGGCCTTCCGCGTATCTCTACGACAAGTGGTGGCAAGGGCTTTACTGGAGAGGAGAGTATGATGATGCCTGGGAGAAAGTCTCGCTAATGAGAGAGCAAGGCGGGGAACCGCAGGCGGAGTACCTCAAAATGTTAAAGGCAAAACTGGCAGAACCGTGAAAGCTATCGCATGACAAAACGAGTTAAGCCCGCTATTTAATTCCTCCGGATGCGGCTCCGCTGCGACGCTTGACTGGAAAGTGTGAACGCTTCAGAGCGCTCCTCAAGGGGTCAGTGGTTGCGACCGGATTTCACCTGTTTAATCGTTTTTTCACTCAAGGAAACACATATGCCTGTCACAAGGTCTCCCCGGCGCCGCGTTGGGCACGAACTACCACATCGGCACGGTTCGGGGCTTTACGATACGTGGCAACTGGCGATACCTGGAACATGAATGGGTTGCCAAGCCGGGGACTTTCATCTACGAACCCGCCGGCGAGGCTCACACACTGGTCATCACAGATGATTCGCCGGAACCGGCGCTGATCTTCTTTGCCGTTGAAGGCGGGCTCATCTACCTGGACAAGGCAGCCGATGGTGGTTTTGCTGCCTACGAGGATGGCTTCGCGGCCCTGGAATTTTCTCGAAAGTATTATCGCGAGTCCGGCATGGATGCGCGTGTCCTGGACGCGCTTGTTCGCTAAATGAAGCACGGGGGCTAACAACCGCCCGATCGGGTACTGGCGCATCGCGGCTTGCTTCCGCCACACACGTAGTGGGTGGAGATTGCAGGCGGGAATCACTCGCAGTTCGGCCGCTACGGCCGTCAGCTGTTCGATGGTACGGCAGCCATCAGTCGCGAACAGCAGGAGGTGGTCACACGGTCGGAGATCCTGCTTGCGCTTTCCGATGCTGGACGGTGACACTGGACATCAAGTGTGTATTTCAGCGTCTGGGTGTATTCTTTCTAAAACTGAATACCCAGTTACCTGCCACTACAAGGAACCCCGAATGAGGCATGCCGAAAGACATAGAACACAACGGATCGGCTGGCTTCGTGCGGCTGTGCTTGGCGCAAATGACGGAATTGTCTCCACTGCGAGTCTTGTCCTGGGCGTTGCCGCCGCGGGGGCTGACTCCAAGGGTATCCTGGTTGCAGGGGTTGCCGGCCTGGTCGCCGGAGCGATGTCGATGGCAGCCGGCGAGTACGTCTCGGTTAGTTCACAGGCCGATACTGAGCGCGCCGATCTGGCCCGGGAGAAGGAAGAACTGGCCGCCGGTCCCGAACACGAGCAGGCGGAGCTGACGGCGATTTACGTCAAGCGCGGGCTGGACCCGGTACTCGCCTCCAGCGTGGCCATCCAGTTAATGCAACATGATGCACTTGGTGCCCATGCGCGTGATGAGCTGGGCATCTCAGATTCCCTCGCGGCCCGGCCCGTTCAGGCCGCACTTGCTTCCGCCGGAACATTTACGCTGGGCGCCGTGCTTCCGCTGCTGATCGTTGTTTTGTTTCCGCTTGCCGCGCTCATGTGGGCAGTTTCCGGCAGTTCGCTTTTGTTTCTTGTGCTGCTGGGTTCACTGTCCGCGAGGGCAGGCGGCGCCCCGCTGGTTGTCGCCGCCACACGCGTCACCTTCTGGGGCGCCCTGGCAATGGCATTGACCGCCGGGGTGGGTGCGCTCTTTGGGGTGGCAGCCTGATGCTCCTGGCAACACGATATCGACACCAATGACCCCGACCCCCGACAGTCTTGACAGCATCGCGAGGGCCATTCAACTGGCCCTGGCACCGGTGTTCTTGCTTACCGGCATCGCCGGGATGCTGAATGTGATGACGAACCGTCTGTCCAGGATTATCGACCGTGGCAGGGACCTCAACGAGGGACACAGCACGCTCGCGCCGTCCCAGCAAGCCCTGGTCAAACCCGAGCTTCAAATCCTGGAGCGGAGAAGGCATTTGACCAGCGTTGCCATCACCGCGTCCACGATTGCGGCTCTGCTCGTGTGTATTGTTATCGCGGCGCTTTTTATTGAAGTATTGCTCGATGCACACCTGAAGTGGTTTATCGGCGCTCTGTTCACGATCGCGATGTTCGTGCTCGTTGTCGGCCTGGCCTTCTTCCTGCGCGAGGTGCACATGGCAATGAAGAGCATACTTATTCCAAAAAAAGGTGACACGGGATGATGGCCTGCGTGGCTTTGCCAACCCTGGCGCCGGGGCCGGCAACCCGGTTGTCAGGTATCCGGCATGGACTGGCCGCAAAAAGATGAGGAATACATGGTGAAAAACAACATTACTGGACTTGGTCAACTGGCAATCACCGTGAGTGATGTCAACGAAGCACTATCTTTTTACCGGGACGCGCTGGGATTGCAGTTCCTGTTTGCGCCCTCGGAGAACCTGGCGTTTCTCGGCTGCGGAGGAACCCGGATAATGCTCAGCACTCCGCAGGGATCTGGCGAGATTGGAAAAAACTCGATTCCGTACTTCAAGGTTTCCGGCCTGGAAGATTTCTTTGCCGGCGCAGTCGAAAGGGGTGCCCGGGTCGAGAGAGCGCCACAGTTAACAGCTAAAATGCCGGAACACGAACTTTGGATCGGTTTTCTGAAGGATCCGGACGGCAACCTTGTCGGCCTGATGGAAGAAAAAGCGCTATGAACGCGGCCTGGCTGTGGTGGGGTTTACTCTTTGGCTCGTTCGGACTGGCCTTCTTCGTCTATGGCAAAAAACAGAGGGCAATCGTGCCGCTCGTTTGCGGTCTGGCACTGATGATTTACCCCTATTTTGTTTCAAGCACCTTACCGCTTGTCATCATCGGGGTGGTGCTGATAGCCGTGCCATACTTTGTCAGGTTCTGATTTAAATAGCCGCCAACAAGTAATGCACATCACCGGTTTTCCGGCCGGCCATGCGCATCCTGAAGTAATGACGCAATGCGACTAAACTAGATAGTGAGGTATTTCGACCCGATCGTGATCTGTTGACAGGCGATCTATCGCCCGGAGGAGACAACATGGCAGCGACACTCAAGTATGTAATCCGCTACGTTTCGGACATGGATGCTGCAATCCGGTTATATGTCGAGCAGCTTGGCATGAGCGTACGTTTCCAGTCGCCACACTGGACGGAACTGGAAACCGGTGCGACCACGCTGGCCCTGCACCCCGCGTCCGCCACGAAGCCCGCCGGCAGTAGCGAACTGGGTCTCGGTGGTGCAGACATAGATGCGCTGTACGCCAAATTCATCCAAACCGGGGGTACCGGAATCAGGCCGCCGGAGGAGCTCCATGGCGTGCGGATGGCAAAAGTGATGGGTCCCGACAGTGAGGAGATCACCATCAGCGGATAAATGGCGGCGCTTTTACGCAAAGCCATGCACCAGGAGGATTTGAATCATGAACGAGCATGAAAAGATCAGCTACGTGGAGTTTCCGGCGAAAGACATTCCGGCATCGAAGAAATTCTTTCAAACTGCGTTTGACTGGGCATTCGAGGACGATGGACCGAATTACGCGGCATTTTCAAACCAGGGTCTGGACGGGGGATTATATAAATCCGAACTGAGTTCATCCAGGGTCAAGGGCGCCGCGCTGCTTGTCCTGTACGGCAAGGATCTCGAGGTCACCCAGCGGAAAGTCGAACGGGCCGGCGGCGTGATATCGACACCCATTTTTTCGTTTCCCGGCGGTCGCCGGTTTCATTTTCGCGAGCCAAGCGGTAATGAACTGGCGGTCTGGTCCGATGCAGGCGTGTGACGCAACACCCGGGCTGGTGCGGGCTTTGATACCTGCGCCTGGACCCTGACCGTGTGACCGGATCGTGCGTCTGCAGACACCGACCATGTTTTTGCTGTTGATCCTAAGCCAGGCACTGCACTCGATCGAAGAATATGTCTCCCGGCTCTGGGAAGTGCTTGCGCCGGCGCGTTTTGTCAGCGGCCTGTTTACCTCTGACCTAGCGCTTGGATTTGGCATCGTAAATCTGAGCATCGTCACATTCGGCCTGTGGTGCTACTTCGTGCCGGTCCGCAACGCCTGGCAAAGTGCAAGGGTCTTCATGTGGTGCTGGGCGCTGCTCGAACTGGCTAACAGTATGGGGCACACCATTTTTGCCGTCAGCGCTGGCGGATATTTTCCAGGTCTCTACACCGTGCCTGCGCTATTCGTATGTTCCACGATCCTGATGCTCAGGCTTGTCAAAACCGGCGCCGGATCACACATGCTTTCACAAGGTGGAAAATGATATTTG
>CAVSHP010000010.1:0-81527 GCA_963727635.1 uncultured Gammaproteobacteria bacterium
CGTGGTCGTCGTCGGTGCTGCCGTCCCGTGGTCGTCGTCGGTGCTGCCGTTGTGGTCGTCGTCGGTGCCGTCGTCGTGGTCGTCGTCGGTGCTGTCGTTGTGGTAGTTGTCGGTGGTACAAAGGTATTGGTGATCGTGCAGGTCTTGTCTTCACCTGCCGCCAGGGTAATGGTGCCACCCGACGCACAGTCGCCGCCCCAGTTGCCCGCGACGTAACCGGTCTGCGAGGATTCGGAGGCAGTGTGCGCATCTGCCGTAACTACTGTCTTCACACCCCATGCCTGCGGCGAACCATCGACGAAGGACGGGAAGTCATTCTGTGTCAGGCTACCGCCATCCACGGTCTTTGTCGGGTAAGTATGCGTCATTGTCAGCGATGTTGACAGTCGCCGCGATAGGGGTGCCATTAGCAATGCTCGCGCAGCCCGTTATACCTGTAACTGTCACGGTTACACTGCGTGCAACGTCCACCACGTTATTATCGATAGGAACTACATTGAGATCTACCGTCGTTGTCGCCCCACCACCTGGCATCACAATACTGGTACCCAAGGGCTGATAATTGTTAGTGGCGGTATGCCTGTGACTGTGTAATCTATTTGGCAATCTGTTTGCTTGGCTTGGACAAAAGCAAATCGGAAGATACCATTTGTGGCCGGCTCAGCCGCATCGGCTATTTTCTCCACTGAAACGGAGTTCGGTGCATTTGGATCTTGAGCGAAGATCGATGCTGAAGTCAGTAACAAAACTAAAGCTGCAAGCATACGAGTTTTCATGTTTGATCTCTCATTTTTTTAAAATCGTTTAAAAGAAAAGTGTAACTACCTGAAGTTATTGCTGTTGACAAATTATGATTATGGTTTCAGCAAAAACTGGAATTCCGGCCCCCACAACTCCATGTACATACGCAAGAGAATACAGTTATTGGAACTTCAGGTCAATCAAGCAAGCGATAATTGAAGGCCCTGGACCATTAACATTTTGCTGTGTTGAAAGATATGAAAAATCGCAAGCTTGACTTGTTGGACCCTTTTAACTGGTGCGACGGAATAATTCGAGAAACCTGGGCGAAAAGGCCGCGATATAAGGCGAGAAATTCTTGTTCAATTTCTTGATCATGCGGATATCGTCTTCCGATCTCTGTTTTGCCTGGCTGTCCGTTTCCCCGGAGAGCACATACAACTTGTAGTTGGACGCCGCGCGGAACAGCAGGGCCTGGACCTTGGCGCGGTCCTCGTCCAGTGAATCGGGATTGGAGAGTTTTATCGCGTCCTGGTAGTTACCGGCAAAATAGGCTTCAGCGACCCGTTTCAAGGTGTTTGGCGGTATTCTGCGTTGTGCCGCTTCCTTGGCTGCAGCAGCGTTTTCCTCGGCCGCCTTGGCCAGGCTTTGCTGGGTCTGCCAGTCCTGTTCCGCCAGCGCATAGCGCCGGCCCAGGTTGTTGATGTTCTGCGCCAACTCGCGCAAATTCTGCGGCGTCATTGCAGTGTTATCGACCGCGCTGTCGCCTTGTGTCAAAAGCGTCTTCAACTGCTGTTGCAGCGACGCCATTTGCTCACTGCCCTGCTTGATCTCGATGGATTTGCCGGCGCTCAATGCCTGCCGCAAGGCCTGACGGGCATCGCTAAGCTGCTTGATGCTGTCCTGCTGCTGTTCCTGCTTGATCGATGCCACCCGCGCAACTGCCAGCCCCTGTGCGTCTGAAATGGTGCTTGCAGCACTTTGCGCCTCAGACTGGACGGCCTTTATGCCGGCTTCATCCGTATTGTCGACCGCGGTCTTGAGTCGCGTCTTTAAAGATTGTGACGTGGTTTGGGCCTTGGCCAGTTGAGGTTGCCAGCGCGAGGCCCATTCGGATGAAAGTAGTTTATCGCTTTCGAGTTTCGCAAACTGGCTGATACTGTCGTCGAGTCTGCCAATCGCGTCTTGTGCAGATTGTGCAATCCTGGAAACATCGACCTTCGACGATTCGCAGCTGGCCATATTGGCCTGCAATTCGGAAAACTGCTCCTGCTGCTTGATGACACCCTGTGCGATGGATGTTTTCCAGGCCGCCAGCGCGCCGGAGCAGTCGCCAATTTTGAATTTCGCCTGCCCCAGGAAAAAATAAGGCATATAGGGTTCGTAGCGCATACCGTAAATGCGGACGTTCTCCTGGGCATTTGATTCCTGGTCGATCGCTTTTTGCAGGGATTTGATTGCCTCTGCATAGTCACCCTTGTTGTAATCTTGCACACCGGACCCATAATCGCGCTTGTAATCGGCGTGTACACTGAGCGCGACAGACAGTCCCATAACAAAGATGAGGCATTGAATCAGGATTTTGCTTTTAGCCGATTTCATGCCTTACCAGTTGGACCTCTCGAAATAGTCGTCCGCTGTCAAGGAATCAAATTGCGCGGTCGCTACAGCCGTCTTCTGGGCGACGACATTGACCTTCAGTTGTTTGGGTGTGCCGCCATTGCCATCGCGTATCGAAACGGTATAGTCACCCGCCATCAGGGTCACCAACAGCGGGGTCGAAAGATTCCCGGGAAGTTCCTGGGCGTTACCCTTGGCATCACGGATTTCAGTAACTTCACCCCAGGGCACGGCATCGATGGCGAGTTTTCCCATCATCGCTGCCAGACGTCTCGCCTCTTCAGCCAGTCGGTCCTTTTTGGCTTTTTCGAGCGTATTCCTGGTATCGAGCAACTGTTGGTTACCCTCGTAATGGCTCAATGCGCGGTCCAGCAATACAAACCCTGATTCCTCATTGCCACCTGCGCTTACCTGTTGTGCGCGACTTGACACTGCTTTGATAAAATCATTTAGTTGATTGGCTGCAGTCAGATTGCCGGGAAATTGCGTTTCAATGTCTTGCAGAATCTTGGCAGTCTTGTCGATCGAATCCAGCGTCATCGGCTGACTTGAAATCAGGGTTTGTGATGAATCCAGCATCTGCTGCAGCAAGTTGTCTTTTTCCTGCTGGGCAATTGCATTGTCCAGCTTGGAACTCATGTCAGAAAACCTGGACTGATCGCCGAATGAGGTCTGCGCATTTTCCAGTAAACTTTTTGCACCTTGAAAATTGCCCAACTTTTCAAGTTGACTCGCCTCTTCGAATACCTGGTCGGGTAAACGGGCAAGACCCCGGGTCGCCTGCTCATTACCCGGGTCGAGTTTTTCGACGTTTTTGAACGTATCAAGAGCGTTGTCTCCGGGGGGCAGGAATTTTCCGGACAATACCAGGCGTTGTGCCTCCTGAAGCATTGACTGGATTTCCTGATCCCGGGCGCTCAACTGACCGGTAGATTGTGACTGAATGGCCAATAATTCGGCATTGTCAGGTGCCGCGAGCAAGCCGCTATTGGCCAGTTTGAGCGCAGTGGAAAACTCGCCCTTCTTCAGCGCACCATTGGCCTGGGCGGTGAAACTTTCAGCGATCTGCGCGAGACCTTTAATTGCCGCAGCGTTGTCAGGTTGGCGGTTCAAGGCCTGGGTAAAACTCTCTAGCGCGTTATCCGATTCCGGCTCGGTCAACTTCCCCTCATCCATCTGCCGTTGTGCGACGCGAAGAAATTCCTCCACTTCCGTCTGTTCCCGAATCTCACGTTCCTTTGTTGATATTCTCGTCCTGATCTCTGTCACCCGCCTGTTATTCGGGAAAAGAGAATCGATCTTTTGCACCTGCTGTCCAGCCTGCGCCAGGTCGCCGCCGGCAAGGCTTTTCTCAGCTTTGTCCATCAGGCTCGTCAGGATAGCTTCCAGACCCTGGTTGGCGACGCCATTCTGCGGATCGAGTTCGAGTACCTTTTTGAAAGCCGCGTATGCGTTGGTGTCCGGAGGTTCGACCAACATTCCTTTGGACTGGTAGTCAGCGGCAACGCGCAACGCCTCGGCAATCTCCGCCTGGCGTTTCTGCGCCGCCAGCATGGTCGATACGTCATCCTGCAGTATCACCAGGTTCTCGTATTGTGGATCCACTTCGAGGCCCTTGTTGATTACCTCGAGTGCCTCCGCCGGTTTCTTTGCGTCGATCAGGTCACGCGCATCGGTTTCGTAGAATTCGGCAATCTGGCGCGCCCTGTCGAGCGCCGGTTCGTAGTCCGGCGCAAGGGCCAGCGCTTTTCTCAGCTCAAACACCGCATTGTCTTCAGGCGGGCTGTCGATCTGGAGTTTGAGGAGGTCCGCATCAACCCTGCGTAGATAGTTGTCGACCCTTCGCTGGTCTGCATCAGACAGCCCGGATGAAGGGACATACCACAGGGTGAAATACAAACCAATCGCCACTACCAACAACAGTGCGGGAACACCGAACATGACGAGCTTCTTGACAAGACCCGAACCGGCCCTGCCCTGTTGACCTGTCATCATCCGGGTCGCTTCGTAACCGCCCGATTCCATCGGCCCTGTCCGACCCGTAAATTGGCCGGAATGGCGATCGGAGAACTGGCCCGAATGACGATCGGAGAACTGGCCCGAATGACGATCGGAATACTGGCCGCTGTGGCGGCCTGTGCTAAAACTGCCGGAACTCAGCTGGCTGGGGTCGTAAATCCGCGTCGCCCCCTCCAGTTCGGTCGCAAAGTCCCTGTCGATCACCGACAGACTCTGAACCGCCTTGACAAACTCCAGGCAGCTTTGGAAACGATCCGCCGGGTCCTTGGCAAGCATTGCGTCCATGATTGGCTGGATATCGGCCAAATTCGGTGGCAATGGCGGCGGGACGTCTTCACATTGCATCCGGGACAGGTCGTACTGGCTGTTGGCCACGAACGGCAGACGCCCGACCAGCAGACGATAAAACATCAACCCGAGGGCATATATATCGGACCGGTGGTCGACATGCATACCACGGATTTGTTCCGGACTCATGTATTGGAGCGTGCCGAGTATGTGGCCCGTCTGGGTCAGGCCCTGCTCCTGGTCGGTTTCACGCGCGATACCAAAATCGGTCAATAACGGTGTATTGATATCGCGCAACAGGATATTGGATGGTTTCAAATCCCTGTGAACAATGTGCTTGAGGTGGACGGAATGTAAGGCCAGACCGACTTTTGAACAAATCTGGATGGCCTGGTCTGCGGTTATCTGGTTCTTTTTCAACCAGTCGGTGAGCGTGCCGGTTTCAACATATTCCATGACCATGTACAACATGCCATCAGCTTCACCGATGTCGATGATCGAGACGATGTTGTCATGCTGCAGCTTGGCCAGCACCCTGCCTTCGGTAAAAAACCGTTTTTTGAATTCCTCGCTTTCGGCCGACAGCCTTTGGTGGAGAATCTTGATTGCGACCTTGCGCTCAAGCAGCACCTGCATACCGAGGTAAACTTTGGCCATGCCGCCAGAACCGATTTCTTCAATCAGTTCGTAGCCGGGGATCTTGATATCAATCGACATTCATAAAACCAAAAGTAATCTCGTTGTGCACATATTAAAACAGGTCACGAAGTATGACCTGTCCCCACTATTAATTCTACGTCAGTTTTTATAGACAATTCGAGATTGCAGATACATATTTATTTATAAATATTTTGACCTGATTAAAAAATGACCACTCACACAGCCGTGTCAGCTGCTATTCTGAGTGTACAACAAAGTTAATTGAATTTTTCAACTACAGGATAATAGTTATGCCAGGTGGAATGGGATTTGATTTTAGCTATACCGGGGGCGACAGGTCACAACGTGTTGAAACTTCACCCTTTGTCATGATGGTCCTTGGCGATTTTGGCGGTATGACGAATCATAAGCATGACCAGGATCCGGCGTGGCTGATGCAGGTGCCGGTCAGGAACGTGGATATCGATAACATCGATCAGCTATGGCGGGTGTTTGCGCCGGCAGTTGAAATCGATGTTGAAGGCGTCAGCGTCACACTGGAGCCCGTCGGCCTCGAAGATTTTCATCCGGACCAGCTTTACAAAAACCAGCCCCTGTTTGCCGGTCTGCGCCAGTTGCGTAAACGCCTGCTCGACCCGCTGACGTCTGCCGATGCGCTGGCAGAAGTACTGGCATCTCGGCCAGATTCAGCCGGCGAGGCCGATTTACCGGCATCAACCGACACCCCGTCTTCAGCCGAAGGTGGTGACAACATGTTCGAGCGCCTGCTGGGGGAACGCCGTGCCCGGCCCTCCCCTGCCGCCGCCGCCAGTTCCAGCCTGGACAGCCTGTTACACAAGGTTGTCGGACCGCATATCGTGCATGCACTTGACCCAAAAGTTGACACCGCGATCGAAGCCGTTGACCAGGCCATCGCCGAAAGCATGCGCCGTATTCTTCATCATCCGGATTTCCAGGCGCTCGAAGGTGCGTGGCGGTCACTTTACGACCTGGTGCAGGAAACGGAAATCGGTGAAGAATTGCAACTCAAGGTATGCAATGTTTCCAGGACCTGCCTGCTGAACGGACTGCCGGCCTCGGCAGAGGAAATCGAAAACAGCGGGCTTTACCAGTTACTGGTGGGCCGCTTCAGACGCGCTGCCGACGATGAGGGGTTTTCGCTGTTGCTGTGCAATTATTTTTTTGGTGGCAGCGTGGACGATGTTGCCCTGCTGGCGTCACTCGGAACCATGGCCGAAGCACATGGCGCTGCGGTTATCGCTGCGGCGCAAAGCGAACTGGTCGGCAGTCATTCCCTGGTGGAACAGCCCGCGTTCAGTGATTGGTCGCAACAGGACAACCCTTTCTGGCGGCAATTGAGGGAAAGTCCGATGGCCGAACGTATCGGGCTCGCATTGCCCCGCGTTCTTGGCCGTTTGCCCTATGGCAGGAATACTGACGCAATCAGCAGTTTTGATTTTGAGGAACTGGTTCCAATAACACATGAGAAATTTCTGTGGGTCAACCCGACACTCTCCTGCGCGAGGCTGTTGGCCGAGAGTTTTACGCATGCGGGCTGGGACATGAGTCCGGATGATCACACCGAAATCAGCGCTTTGCCGGCTTTCACCTTTCAGGAAGACGGCGAAAAGAAAATGTTGCCCTGTGCGGAATTGTTTTTACCGGAGCGTTCAGCCGAAGCCATCCTTGGCATGGGTATTATGGCGATAGTCAGTTACCGAAACCGGGATATGGCAAAGCTATTGAGGTTCCAGTCAATATCCAAACCGGTCAAAGCACTCTCCGGGCCCTGGGTCGCCTGATGAAAAATTTGCGTGACTTTATTTTCACCCGGGGCGAATTTACTTCTTTTAAATTGTCCCGGTTATTTTTACGCCCCCGGTCTCAAATTCACCAATGTGTTCGTGGTCATTTTTGTTAACCGCCCATGCCAGCTTTGCTAGGTATTGATATTCACCATTGGCCCGGAGATTATTATGGCCCCGGGATTCAACTTCACGGAAGTTCCACCACATGAAATGTTAACCCCGGCGTTGCCTTTGATATTGATTAGCTGGCCTTCGATATCGATGACAGTGCCATTCACTTTGATTTGGTTATCTCCAATGTAGGTCGTCACGGTGCCCTTGATTTTAACGTCGGGACTTTTTGCCAGCATTGTCGCGCTGCCCGCCAATTTAAGGTCTTTGCATTGTGAATCAAGTGTATTTTGAATGACTTCTAATCGGCTGCCCTGCACTTCGACCTTGTCATTTGTCTTGATATATAACTCGCGACTTCCGGTGTCAACGCCAATCTTGTAATCGCCGTTCGAAACTGACTCGATACGGTCATTGCAGACATTCATCGTGTAGCAGCCAGAGTCACCCTCGTATCCGATATTGACGAGTGCATCATTTCCAACCTTCAGGCTGTAGTCGTTTTTAACCGTGGTTGAGCGGTCATGACCTACATTTTCAGTACGATCATTTTCAGTTATGTTGGTATGATTCTTTTCAGCGTGAATATAAAGCTCTTCTTCATCCTTCTTGTCCTCAAAACGAATTTCATTGAAATTATCCGGTCCACCATCCAGGCTGCTGCGGGATTTGATGCCGCTCTGGGTCTTGTTTGTATCCAAATCGTAAGGCGGCATATTGACTGCGTTGTATACCCTGCCCGTGATTATGGGCCGGTCCGGATCACCTTCCAGGAAACTGACGATAACCTCCTGGCCGATGCGGGGTATGTGCATTGCACCCCAGTTTTTACCTGCCCAGGCCTGTGAAACACGCACCCAGCACGAACTGTTTGCATCCTTCTTGCCATAACGATCCCAGTGGAACTGCACTTTTACACGACCATACTTGTCGGTAAAGATTTCATCGGATTCGGGACCAACGACAATAGCCGTTTGAGGGCCACGTACTATGGGTTGGGGTGTTTTCCGAGGTGAGCGGAAGGGCTGCTTGAGCTTGTCCATTACCTCGACATGACAGCGATAAATGCTTTTGCCCTCCAGTTCACCAGAAATGAAATCATGGTTATTGATCTCGTGTTCAATTGAAATAGTCAGATATTCTTTATTCTGATCGGCCCGGGGATAATCTGTTAACTCGAATATGTAGCCCGGTGAAAGCCCCCGGGTACCACCTGATGCACGCATTCTTTCCTGCTGACATTGAAGCTCCTGCAAACGAATTTCCGCGTAGGTGCTACCGTCATCGCGTTTCACGTACTCGCCCGGATAGTCGAATATCTCCGGATCCTCAATAGGCCAAACGTGCCCCATCGTTTTTGTATATTTTGATAACAGGTCTACCTTGGGATTTTCAAAATCATAATCCTGGATTGCGTACTTGTTGGGCATCATGGATTGCTTTGCAGACCAGGTATCCAGGGAGTTATGACTCGAATTCAGGTAAAAACCTTCGTCGAAATGAATCTTTTCAAAATCCGGGTATTTTTCATGGGCCCTGCTGCCATCGGTCAGCACCATGATGTGCTTGTCTTTCTCATGCTTGAAGTAATAGTAAATACCTTCCTGCTGCATGAGTCGGCTGATGAAGTCGAAATCTGACTCATTATATTGAACACAATATTCCCATACCCGATATTTATCGCCAAGATGTGCTTCATAGTCCACCATGTGGTTAAGCTTGAAAACCTCCTTGATAATGGTAGGGACTGTTTTGTTTTGAAAAATCTGGCAATCCGAAGTACGTGTGAGTAGCCAAAGCCATGGGCGAACCTTGGCATGGTATTTGTGGTATTTACCATCAAAGCCCAAATATTTGAATTCTGTTATATATCCATTGAAAAACCGTTCCTTGTTATTAAATTCATCAAGCACCAGTACTGCGGTGACCTTTTGTCCCACAACGTCATCAAAGGCCAAATTATCTTTATCGCTTATTAACTCCAGATTAAAAGCAAACAATCCGCCCATTTTTTCTTTGCCTTTAATTGACCGCACAATCATCTTGTCTTTCAATTTCGAGGGGGGGACAAACCTGACAGGTGCTTTCTCATCATTCGGTAAAAGTTCTGGCATAGTAGTAATCCAAGTTTGGTTTCAGAAGTCTCAAGCTCATTCTAGCAGCTAATTCTGAAGAAGGAATTCAGCTCATGAAATGAACAAGCTCACAGTTATGATAGCTACAACCCCTCTGCTTTTTGTTGCAGACGCTCCAGGTTCAATAGCGTTATTTTTCCTTTATTCACGTCAACAATACCCTGCTCTTCCCAGTCCCTGAGTTGCTTGTTAACGCTTTCCCGCGATGCGTTGACCATTGTGCCCAATTCATATTGCGATAACTGGACATCCAAAAGTCGTTGTCCCGTAGCCAAGTTAGTGTCTTCAATACTCACACTCAGCAAAAATTTTGCCAAACGGGATGAAACATCAAGAAAAACCGAGTCCTGGTACAACTCATCCGTTGCACGTATCCGGTTTGCAAGAGTTAACAGCATCTGGGTCAGAAACTCTGTTGCAGTATGCGGGTGCTCCCGCAACAGCTGCTGATACTCTGCGTGACCCAGCACCAACAGTTCGCTGCTTTTGATGGCGGTGACCGTCGCACTGCGCCTTCGGCCGTCGATCATCGAGAGTTCACCAAAATAATCGCCGCGCCGCAGCACGACGAATGAAATTTCCTTCCCCTCTCCTGAAAGAACCGAAACCTTCAGGCTTCCGGAAACCACGATAAACATGTCGCGCCCACTGCTGCCCTGGCTGACGATGACGGTCCTGGGGCGGACCGAGCGACGTGTACACCTGTCAAATATGATCTTCCGGTCAAACTCTGACAGACCAGATAATAGAGTCTCGCTATTTTGCACCCGTCCCCCGGTTTTCATAAACAAATTTGGTAAACTTATATCATTGCAGCAACAGCTTAAAACATTGCGTGCTTTCTTCAATTGAAGGCCTAACGTCAATAGTATAGTTTAGAACATACGGGAAAGTTTGCACGCCGTGCCTGGTAAAGGAAAAAACGAAAAACGCTACAATGACAGATATTCCACCAACAGAATTGACCGTTCTATTTGCCGACATCTGCCGCAGCACCGTACTGTTTGAAAGGCTTGGCGACCAGGAGGCGCTGGACCTTATTATGAAGGCCCTGGACCTGGCCGGAAAAATCGTTACCGGGCAACATGGCACCATAATCGGGACCATTGGTGACGAGATCATGTGTACGTTCACTTCACCGGAGCAGGCATTGATTGCCGCCAGGCAAATTCACAAAATGATGCAACAGGATACTTTAATGCAGTCCAATCAGCTGGCGATGAGGGTGGGCATCAACAGCGGCACGGTGGTCAGCCTGAGCAATAACGTCTATGGCGACACCGTCAATATTGCAGCGCGCCTGGCCCAGCAAGCCAAGGCCAACCAGAGCCTGATGTCATCAGGCACCATTGCATCAATCGATGAAATCCTGCGTGATCAGATTCGATATATCGGTCGGATTAACCTGCGCGGTAAAGCAGGTGCGATCGAAGTTCACGAACTGCTGGAAACTGATACGGAAGAGGAAATCACCGAGGTCGCCAGTAATAAAAATCTGGAAAACCGGTCGTTTCTGATGACGGCCCGTTACCGCACGCGCGAAATGCGTTTTGACCCCATGCTGGTGCGTTTTCTATTTGGCCGTGGCCAGGATTGCGATCAGACGATTGATCACCCCACGATTTCGCGGGAACACGCAGAGATCCTGTATCGAAACGGCCAATTTCTTTTGCGCGACTTCAGTACCAATGGCAGCTATGTGATCCTCGGAGACAACAAGGAACAAGTCCACCGTTCAAGCATCGAACTCAAGGGACACGGCCAGATTTACCTTGGCAGAACCCTTGGCCAACCTGAATTTTGCATTGAGTTCACCTGCACCGACAGCAGGTGAACCCTCTCTCGATTTTCCTCAGCTGAAGTTATAGACGAAATTATCGTCTTTGGCATCAATTTCAACCGCTTTCAATGGTGTGCCCTGCGCCATACGTGACAGCAGTTCCCGGCTTATCTGGGGCAGCACGGTGTTGGTCAGGATGGCGTCGATCATACGTCCTCCGCTTTCCAGTTCCGTACAGCGCGCCGCGATCAGTTCCAGTACAGCGTCGGTATACGTCAGCGGAATATCGTGATTGGCAGCCATACGCTTAACGATGCGCTTCAACTGCAGGACAATGATCATGTGCAGCACCTCGTCGCTCAACGGGTAGTACGGGATACTGACGATACGTCCCAGCAGTGCCGCCGGAAAAATCTTCAGCTGCGGTTCGCGCAAGGCCTTCGCGATGCTTTCGGGATCGGGCATCAGTTCCGGATCCTTGGCGAAATTCATGATCAATTCGCTACCGACATTTGAAGTCAGCAGGATAAGCGTGTTTCTGAAATCGATCATGCGGCCCTCGCCATCTTCCATCACACCCTTGTCGAAGACCTGGAAGAAGATTTCATGGACATCCGGGTGAGCCTTTTCCACTTCGTCCAGCAATACCACGCTGTAGGGACGGCGGCGGACGGCTTCGGTCAACACGCCACCTTCACCGTAACCGACGTAGCCGGGAGGCGCGCCTTTGAGTGTGGACACCGTATGCGCTTCCTGGAATTCACTCATATTAATAGTGATCAGGTTCTGTTCACCGCCGTAGAGTGATTCCGCAAGCGCCAGGGCGGTCTCGGTTTTACCCACACCACTGGGTCCACACAACATGAACACACCGATCGGCTTGCCCGGATTATCCAACTGCGCACGGCTGGTCTGCACCCTGCTGACGATCATTTCCAGACCATGGTCCTGTCCAACAACGCGTTTACGCAAATGTTCGGTCATGTTCAGGATGCTCTCAATTTCATCCTTGACCATGCTGCCGACCGGTATGCCTGTCCAGTCTTCAACCACCGATGCGACGGCACTTGCATCAACACTGTGAAATACAAGTGGTTGATCACCTTGCAATTTTTTCAGTTCATTTTGCAGGCTGACGAGTTCATCGATCAGGGAGTGTTCTTCTTCAGCTGTCTCTTCAGCCATCGCTTCTGCAGCGGGAGCGGCGTCACCCTCTTCCGCTGTCTCTTCCGCTACCGAATCAATTGCTTCGGCAACGACAGATTTTTCCAGTGCATCGTCAGCGCTTTCTGGTGTTTCAATGCTGGCGACAGCTTCCGCACCAATCGGCTGACCAGTTTCTGACGCAGTTCGAGAATCTGGTCAACCAGGGCCTTTCTCGGCATTCCAGCGCTCGGTCAATTCGGCGCAACGGGCGCGTTCCTCGGCCAACTCTTCGGCCAGCTTTTGCCGAGTATTTTTCATCCACTATGCCGACCGCGCGCTCACGGCCGCAGTATCTCCTCTTCCAGTTCCAGTGCGGTAATGCGATGCAACGAGTCTTCAAGGGGTGCCGGTGTGGCATGCAGTGCAACGGCGACACGCGCACAGGCGGTGTCCAGCAGACTGACCGCCTTGTCGGGTAGCTGCCGGGCTGGAATATAACGATGTGCCAGCGTGGTTGCTGCAGCGACGGCTTCATCAAAAACCTGTACCTGGTGATGACGCTCCATGACAGGCGAGATGCAGCGTAGCATGCGGATGCATTTTTCCTCGCTGGGCTCACCCACTTGCACGGTCTGGAAGCGGCGTGTCAGGGCCGGGTCTTTTTCAATGTATTTCTTGTATTCGGCAAAGGTGGTGGCAGCAACCGTACGCAGGGTACCGCGGGCCAGTGCCGGTTTCAGCAGGTTGGCGGCGTCGCCGGTACCTTCCGAACCACCCGCGCCTATCAGCGTATGCGCCTCGTCGATGAACAGAATAATAGGCATCTCGGAAGCATGAACTTCGTCAATGATCGTGCGCAAACGCTGTTCAAACTCACCCTTCATGCTGGCGCCGGCCTGTAACAGGCCAAGATCCAGTACTTTCAGCGCCACGTTTTTCAACTGCGGTGGTACGTCACCGCGCGGCCAGGCGCATCGCAAAACCCTCAACAACGGCAGTTTTACCAACACCTGCTTCACCGATCAGAATGGGATTATTCTGTCTGCGCCGCATCAGGATGTCGACGATCTGGCGGATTTCTTCATCCCTTCCGACGATCGGATCCAGTTCGCCGCTACGCGCCTGCTCGGTCAGGTCCTTGGTATATTTCGCAAGCGCCTCACCTTTTCCAAGCGGTCCGCCTGAAGGACCCGCCGCGCTGTCGCCCGAGGCCAGGTCCGTGCCGTCAGAAGAACCAAGCCGGTCTTCCGGAGAACCACCGGTAATCTTGTCAAACTGATCAACCAGCGTGTCGATCTTGATTTTGTCAAATTCTTTTGAAATTCCAAGAAGCTCACTTCTCAGCGCCCGGCTTTTCAACATGCCAATGACCAGGTAGCCACTGCGGATTTGTGAGGATTTGTACATCAGGCTGCCGTACACCCAGGCGCGTTCCACGGCTTCTTCAAGATGGGAAGACAGATCACTGACGGAACTCGCGCCGCGTGGCAGACGATCCAGGGCCTTGGTGAAATCGGCCGCCAGGTGGCCGATTTCAATATTGAAATGATCCACAATCCGCCTCAGGTCAGAATCCTGGAGTTGCAAAATCTGTTGCAGCCAGTGAACCAGTTCGACATACGGGATTGCCGCGCATTTTGCAAAATACCGTCGCACTCTCGATTGCCCTGGTAAAGCAAACTGTTGAGCTTACCAAAAAGTGCTGTTCTGCTAATTTCTGTCACCGTCCTAACTCCTGTTTATCCGATGTTATTAATATAATATTAATAGTGTAATAGTTTTCGACCTGCAACAGCAAATCCTCTATATGGTCTGTCCGGCTGTCTGTTTGCAGCCAACTGGTCCAGCCGAGCGCACCGCTCTTGCCGAGACAGGTCACGGGTTTTTCCTCTTTCTTGAGTATAAGGTTAACTTCCCATAGATAGTTCCATGCCGACATAATTTCTAACCGCCGCAACGAGCGCTTTAAAGGATTTTCCGGTGGGCAGAAATGATTCATATCGCTCCAGACTCAATGGCCCGAGGCGCATCTGAAATTTGTCCTGACGCTGCCAGACCCGTTCACCGATGATCGTATTGCGGCCCAGGCATCCATTCATATTGCTTTCACCCAGCCGCACAAGATCATGTGCCGGTATTCTCATCCAGTGTGCAATATATTCACATACCTCTGTTGGCACATTGAAGTATCCCTTGACGAGAGACACCAGGCCACTGACATGACGCGGCAATGAACCGAGATGTCCGGCAAAGCCAAGCTTGGAAACATGATGCATCGCATCAACCCCCCTGAGACTCGGTAAACCCAGTCCGATCAGGGACCCGACACGCATGGCAAACCGGTCGTCTGTGGTCGGTCAAATTGCACGACCGGTTGAGCTTGCGCCCATGCCGCGTAAAAAAGACTGACAGCACGGTGATGAAACATGTCCGCAAATGCCGACAAGCGAATGGTCGTGATGGTGTCGCGAGCGATCCCTGCGCATACTCTGTCACGTGCAAGCGGTAACGGCCCATTGGGACCAAACAGGCCGAAGAACCTTTGTGATAATCGAGGATAAGGACTGTGACTCGTCAAATTTTAGTCCATCGAGCGTGGAAGGCGCGAAAAAGGTATACGGCTCCTGTGTGAATCTGATCGGGTCGTCCGAGGGCTTGTAAGAACGCCCCGTGAGCGGCTTGTCATTATAGAAACAGTTGATGCGCCGGACAGTCTGGAAAAACCCATATTCATATGGTTTTTCACTGACCTCGACGAGGAAATTTAAAGCTGAGGTCTCAGACCTGCCTTCACTGGCCATCTGGCAACCTCGTGTTTTGTTATCGGTGAACACGACAGTTTCTGTCATGTGATTGATGGAAACATATTTCCTGAAAAACTCAGACAACACTGATCCAAACAGATACATTCCTCCGGCTTCAAATGCCGTTTCATCAAGCACCAGCCTGATTTCCAGACCACGCCCAAAACTTATCGGACCGGGAATTGGCAGACGACGCGTCACGGCCTTTGCATTAACTGACAACAGTCCGTTGATCTGCCGCTCACCTACCGTGTCACCTTTGGAGTATAGCTGCAATAATTCACGCAATGCAGCTGCCCCTTCATCCGGATTTTCATCAATCAGCGACAGGAAGTTCAATGACAGGTGATTGATAATTCTCCATACATAATCACCTGTGGTTACCTGTGTTCTGGGTCTGGTTGGTCCGGCTACACAGCGAATTTTCTCAACAGGCGCATTGACCCTGAGAGTGAAATCGCCATCTTTTTGCCCCAGGGGTATTTGCATGGGAAGATCACGGTTGCTGCACAAGGTTTTAACGCCCAATTGTGTAAGCGTGGTGCTATAGGGTGCTTCGTTAGCGTCCACCAGGGAAATGAATACTTCCTGACCCAGGTAAGCCGAGCGTGCGCCACTGGAGTGCTGCTTCGATGACAACAGTCTTGATTTACGCTGCACGGCATAAAATGCTGCGTTATCCGATGGAATATGCTCGTCTTTCAGACCGTAAAAAGGCAGAAACTGTTGGCGTTCATCCGCCTGTTTCCCGTAACCATCAACAGACAGTACCTGGTGAACTTCATAGTCCAGGGGCCGGCTCCTGTCCGCCAGAACATGAAACTCATGATCTGTGTTGTTAAGGGTAATGCGGTCAGCACGTTTTGGAAAAAGATTAATCGCCGGAACACAGAACGGCAGGAAATTATTTTTCCCTAGCACATTTTCCAAATCATTATTGCGGGTGTCCAGATGAACAACCAGATCAAATCTCTGTCCGGCACCCTTGGGCAAAACTTTATTAAGACCGGTAAAATTGATAAATCTGAAATCGTTCCGGAAAGGCAAAAAACTCCCTTAAGAGCCGATATCCTTCAAATGATCTGGATTGATAATTAAGCATGGCTTGCTCAGGTTCAAATCCAAAATTGCTGCACATTGTCTTTTGAGAGTGGGAATACCTGTCTGTCATGTTTCTCACCGGTAATGACGCTCAACCCACAAACGCCTGCCAGTACATGTTCATACAGTGCTGTTGGGAATGGTGCCACTACCTGCGAGAAATAAAGGCAATTCCTTCATTTTCAGGGCAGAAACATCAACACCTTTTGCCACCTCGATTCCTATGCGCAATCCTGCGGAGACCTCTCGACCGGGTTTAATACCCAGGTTTGCCAGGGCCGCGCGGGTACCCAGGTAATCGGCGTCAACCACCGTGACCGGGAACAACTCGACATCGTGCGCTGTCCTGTATTCACATGGTGTCTGCATATTTTGACCAAGACCGCTCTCTAACGATGTTCCCCTTTCGATTATTGAACCCTTTGCCAGGTCGGCGTCACTACAATCCGGCTGCAACTGCACAACGGTCAGGGACGGCAATGGGGCCAGGTAGTCCGGGTAAACAATTTCGAGGAGATGTTGGCAAAACTTCGGATATTCCTCTTCAATTTTGAGATGTACACGGGCGGTAAGGAATGCAAAACCTTCCATCATCCGCTCTACATAGGGATCGGCACATTCAAGCCCTTCCATACCCAGCCGGCCGGCAACTTTTGGGAAATGACGGGCGAACTCACCGCCCATTTCACGCATGAAATTCAGCTCATTGTTGTAGTGGTGAAGTAATCTGTGTATCCATTTCAGATCAATCGAAGCTCTCTTTAAGCTGGAAGTCGCCGCACTCCAGGTCAAGTTCACTTTTCAAGACAACCTGAAATGGTGAAGGTTGTCCGAAAACTGCACCTGCAATTTCGAAAACCAGTGAATTGTGCGACATGACATCAGGATCAGAATGTATCTTGACTTTAAACTGTTTCTGATAATACGTGGCTCAAACTGGTGGATAACCGTTCTAATGGAGTTTTCCATACTGCGGATATCTACATTTGCTGATGTGTGACCGGACATATCCGGTAAACCGAAATTAAGAACAGAACTCTGGACTTCGGGATATTTTTCCAGGTCGACGCATACATCGAGGGCCACAGAGTTGAGCAACCAGCCAAGATCGCGGATAACCGCCGCCTTGAACTGTGCCTGACTCATGCTCTGTTTTGAACTGGCCTCCTGACTTTCCGAGGGCTCCAAATCAGTCAACCGATCTAGCAGAGAAGGTTGAAGCCTTTCTTTTAGGGACCATTGTCCCATGCTCAGTGATTACGCATCGAATTCAATGCTGCGTACCTGCAGGAGTGAATAGTCATTTTGATCAGTCGCCAAAATGCGCTGACCGGTGCCTTCAAGGATGTCTTCAGCATGGCTAACCCAGTCTGTCCGGCGCGCTAGCAGACCCGGCCCTGTGACACCTTCAATACGCGGGTAGCGTGCGGGTATCATCACCATCAGTTTCCCGCCATTGCTCCATGTCACTTCAGCGGGTAACCAGATGAGGTCACGCAGGTCAGTGGGTTCTTCGCTATGCAACTTGCTTACCCGGGACATCGGAACCCAGTAATACTGCCCATTGAACATAAATTCAAATACCGGTCCAAACCGCTGATCGGCGTCCGCCAGCCAGCTAAAGCTTTCACCGTTGATTTTTCCGCTTCGGCTTTCCGCTTTTTCAAAGGCCTGCTCATTGAGCTTGGAAAACAACTCGAATTCACCCCTGGAAAACGCCTGTTGAGCCTCGACCAACAGCGCCACCCACTCTTCAGGTTCACCGAAGATCAAAGGCTTGCTTTTACCTTGAAAAACCGCCTCACGGTGAAGTTCACAATTTATGACGTCACGATAGGCCAACACCATCGGGGCTGCTTCTGAATCCAGTTGCCCGGCTATTTCAAGTTGATTATTGGCGCGTTTCCATTCCCCGTTAACAGCCATTAATTGAAACAGGAACACGCGCAATTTCGCATCGGCCGGTTGCTTCTTTACCTGCTCCTGAAGTGCTTTCTGGGCAGCATGAGGGTCACCAGCGTGTAATAAAATCTCAGCAGTCATCGCATATCCTGGTTGCCGGGTCATCCCCGGTAAAGATTGAACTAAACCAAGCTGGGCGACGCATAATTGGCACCGCCCAGCAAAGGCCTATGACAGAAAACATATAACCCGCTGTTAGCCTTCTTTGGCCTTCGTCAGATCGTACTTGAATTCTTTTTCGGCTTCCAAAGTTCCATCACTGCCCTGGTCCGCAATTAAAACATGGACCTGTGAAAACGACAGGTTGATGGTGTCGTTGGCCTCGTCTGAACCGACGCTTTGTTCAACACCCATGACCAGGACGTGTTTCATATAGACTTTCATCCAGACTTCGGGTTCTGCGCTGCCTGTGCTCTTTGTACATTCGATCTTTACTTCATCAAAATGCGTACCGTTGAGCATTTTCTTGAACATGGCGATCGTTGCACTGCCTATCGTCGCCTCAAAATGCAAATTTTCAAACTTTGCAATACCGGAAGCCAATCCAATCTGGTTGCCACCACTCGCTTCCCTGGCGCAATTCCACCCCCAGTTTGTCATCTCTATCCAGCCCTCATGTTGTGCCTTATCGCACGGGCCCGTAACATCTTTAAACCAAATATATTGTGCCATTGTCAACGTCCTCTATAAAAAGTGAGAAAAATATATAAAAACTAATCTGCGTGTATTCGCTGCGGCCAACTCAGACAAAAGTCGGAAAAAGTCTTCAGCCCTGCGAGTTACAATATTACCTAAACGCTTAATGCATTCATGTGATTCAGCCCACTAACTTTCAGGCTCGAAGCCGTGCCTGAAAGTCAATTGCCTACAGCCTCACACGACGCGTCTTCACCCCTTGGCTGAAGGTAACTTGGAAACCAAACGCAACGACACGGTCAGGCCTTCCAGTTGATAGTGTGGTCTCAGGTAGAATCGGGAACGGTAGTAGCCCGGGTTACTTTCATCTTCCTCAACCACCACTTCGGCAGCTGCCAACGGCTTCCTGGATTTGACTTCTTCGCTGGAATTTTTCGGGTCTCCATCGACATATTGCAAAATCCATTTGTTGAGCCAGACTTGCATATCATCCTTCTCTTTGAATGAACCGATCTTATCGCGCACGATACATTTCAAATAATGGGCGAAACGACAGGTGGCAAACAAGTAAGGCAACCGTGCGGCCAGGTTGGCATTGGCCGTGGCATCCGGATCTTCATATTCCTGCGGCTTTTGCAATGATTGCGCGCCAATAAACGCCGCAAAATCAGAGTTCTTCTTGTGAATCAATGGCATAAAACCATTCTTCGCCAATTCGGCCTCTCTGCGATCACTGATGGCAATTTCGGTGGGGCACTTCATATCCACACCACCATCGTCCGTTGGGAAAGAGTGGGTTGGCAAGCCTTCAACGGCGCCACCTGATTCTATTCCGCGAATTCTTGAGCACCAGCCATACAATTTGAATGACCTGTTGATATTGGTAGACATGGCAAAAGCCGCATTACACCAGAGGTAGTTGTTCGAATCGGCATTTTCGGTGTTTTCTTCAAAATCGAATTCATCGACCGGATCAGTCTTCGCGCCATAAGGTGTGCGACCGAGAAAACGCGGCATCGCCAAGCCCAAGTAACGGGAGTCATCGGATTCACGCAATGAACGCCACGCGGCATATTCAGGTGTACCAAAAATCTTGGTCAGGTCACGTGGGTTACTGAGTTCAGCCCATGAATCAAACTGCATGGTTCTTGGTGCAACCGCCGAGATAAACGGTGCATGCATCGCTGCACATATCTGCGCCATCCCTTTCAGTGTCTCCACATCCTGGGGGCTATGATCAAAATAATAATCACCCGTCAAGCAACCGAAAGGTTCACCACCAAACTGACCGTATTCCGCCTCGTACAACTGCTTGAAGAGCGGACTCTGGTCCCAGGCTGTACCCTTGTATTTCTTCAGAGTTTTGTGCAATTCGTTCTTGGAAATGCTCAGCACCTTGATTTTCAGTGATTCGTCGGTTTCGGTATTGTTGACCATGTAAGAGAGTCCGCGCCATGCGCTTTCCAATTGCTGGAAATCTGGATGGTGCATGATCTTGTTCACCTGTTCGGTCAACTTCTGGTCGATTTGCGCTATCAACGACTGGATGGAAGCAATCGCATCCTCGGAAACAATCGCGGTATCTTTGAGTACATACTCTGCGAGGGTTTCGACTGCCGAATTGATTTCTTCCCGGGCACGATTACTCTTGGGTTTGAACTCCTGGTTTAGCAGTGCAGCAAAATCACTGGTTTCAACGACCGCTGCCTCTGCCTTTTGTCCTGAGACTTTCTGTTCTTCAGCCATGATTATTTCTCACCTTCATCATTTGAGCCATCATCAGGTTTCGGTGCTGCTACCAGGGACTGCAAAAGCGCCGGGTCCTTGATGGCATTCGCAATCAACTCCTCGGCACCGGTCTTGCCATCCATGTAGGTCACAAGATTACTTAACTGCGTACGTGCTTCGAGCAGTTTGCTCAGTGAATCAACTTTTCTGGCTACCGCGGCAGGTGAAAAATCGTCCATGCTTTCGAATGTCAGGTCAACGTTCAATTGGCCTTCACCGGTAAGGGTGTTGTCGACGCGAAATGCTGCACGTGGTTTCATTGCTTTCATACGATCATCGAAGTTATCGATGTCGAACTCGAGAAATTTACGCTCTGCAATCGGTGCCTGTGGCTCGGCAGGTTTACCAGCAAGATCAGCCATAACGCCCTGTACAAATGGCAAGTGGACCTTTTTTTCCGATCCGTAGAGTTCTACGTCGTATTCGATTTGAACGCGTGGCGCGCGATTTCGTGCGATAAATTTTTGACTACTTCCAGAACCCATTATTAATCTCCTGACTTAAGTTCATTATTAAAATAACATAGTGTTATTACGCTTTTGCTAACTCTGACGCTTACTTGAAATACTTGCTCCTGCTAATCCGTGTTACCGCTGACCAACTGCACCTGTGGGACACCGTCTGGGGCCAGGTCCTCCATGATTTCAACAAATGACTTGGGCACAAGACGTTGCGCCCTCCGCATTAACAGGGGGATAGGACTTGATGGTTCATGACTGGTGTAATAATCACATATCTTGTCAATCATATTTATTACATCGGCACGGCTATTGATAGCTCCACTCATATTCGCACCACCCACGGTAACGGTTGAACCCTGCTCTTGGGCATCGGTAATACCTTCGGAAATGTCCTCATCGACTGCTGCGGCCGCGGCTGGCGCATATTTGTTTACAGCCTGACGAATTTCATCCAAAACTCTCAAGATCTCATCAAAGTCAAGTGCGGGCGCATTCGGGGCCAATTGGCTGCAAAGTGCAGTGGTACGCTTCAGTTGCGCAATTGAGCCTCGTACACCCTCGCCCAGCGAACTTATTGTTTCGACATCGGCATTGCCAAATGCCCCCTGTATCAATCCTATATCCTGAGCCTTTTCATCGCCAACCGGTTTCGTCTTGCCTTCAGCCAGTTCGATGTCCCGCAGTGAAAATGCCCCAAGCCCCTTGACTTCAAGCAGCGGGGCCCTTTCGAGTCCAAAACTGACCATTTCGTAGTTATTCAGGATTTGTAGGCAATTCAAGCGCATGGTTGGGTCGTTATCATCATCGGCATCCAGATTGGGATAGATACTGTCCCAAAATACTTCGATGCAGGTATTAAGCGATTCCAGCGAGTCGCTGAATGCTTTCAGACCTTTCAAACTCAAATCCGCGAGAGCCCCATAGGTCAGCACCCGCAGGTCGCGCGTGCGTTTATTCAGGTTGTCGACCTGCTCGGATACACCTTTCCAGTCAGGACCGGTGCCGGGTATGATGGTATCGCCGAATTCCTGCTCATCGGTCGTCTGCATCATGACTTCCATTTCCTGGAACACGGGATCATATTCCAGGTCTTCACCACAAGGTAAATCTTCGGATATTGGCTGGCTTAGCTCTTCAGCCGAAAGTCGCATTCATTCCCTCCCAGTTTAATAATTGCCACCAAACCCCGACAAAAACCTAGCCGTGCAATAATCCAAGCCTGGTTGGAATATTACACATTGGGTCTGGAGCATTTACTGTTCGTAATTTAATGTTTACAAGATTATATTGATATCGTCTATAGAGTATAGTGTAAATTCAGTAGGGCGCAACATACTAAAACATCATGGGTGTCAGCAAGTATCAGGACTAATTGATAAGGCCTTGATTCAAGATATTTTTTTATGCCTATTATGTGATCATCCCAGACACCAAAACCGCCTTAGACAATGCAATTGATAATTAATAACCGTCATTTCAGTTGAGGAGCAAACCATCCGTGCTATGCTTTTGTTTTACCAACCAGGGAAACAACCTGGAGACTGATTAGCGATGTCATTAAGCTTAAAAATTACCAGTTACCAACGTCTCACTCCAAACCAGCAGTCGGTGTATCAGGCCGAGTCCGATTCGTTTACGATTGGTAGAAACCATGAAAACGACTGGGCCATTCCCGACCCGCAGACGATTTCTTTCCGGTGTGCATTGCCGCATTCACAAAACGGGTAATGACTACTTTATAACCGACACGAGCACCAACGGTGTGTTCATGAACGGTTCCGAAACCCGATTGAACCGGAATGAACCGGTTGCACTCAATCCCGGTGACAAGTTCAGGATCGGAGACTACGAATTCGAGGTCATCATTGAAGACGATTCACTGGCGGGCAATCCGCTCACCAGCAATGAAGAAACGATGATCGGCGCCGACCCCTTTGACGACCCATTTCCCGCCCCGGGAACAGCCGGTCAGTCCGAACCGTTTTCGCATGCCGATCCATTTGAGGATGACCCGTTTGCCGAACCGGTTCCGGACAAGCACGTATCGGATGATGATAATGATTTCATGAGCGACCTGGAAAAGCCGCTCTCTTCGCTGGGTGATAATCCACTCGCAGGTCATGTCAGCATTGACAGCCTGATGGGTTTTGACGATGACATCGGATTTGGAGGAAAAGGACTCCGCGGAGAAGTTGGAGCAACGCCGCACGCCACTTCGTGAGGCGTTCAAACCTTCAGGTCTGGGCGGTGCATCCTCGCCTCCCCCTGCGTCTTCGCCTCCTGCCGGGAAAACGGGTGGGTCTGACACTTTCCAGTCAGCATTTCCCGACGAGTTTCCGGATGACTGGGATGAGACGACCGGTATGCTCAAGATACCGCAGAAAGACGACCCGTTTGATTCCGACGGTGATGGCATCCCGGATGACTGGGACGAAACAACCGGTATGCTCAAGGCCCCCGCGCCACCCGAACCACCCAAGGAGACTGCTGCCGCACCACCTGCCGCACCACCTGCCCCACCACCAGTCGCGAGAAAGGCGGAGCCACCACCTCCGGTTCAAGCGCCCACCGCCCCAACGGCACCAGCTCAGGGCGGCAACGCCATGGCCGCGTTCGCCCGTGGCGCGGGTCTGGAATTGAGCCAGATCAGCGGCTTCGAGCAGGATGTCCTGTTTGAGCAGGTCGGCAGAATGCTCATCGGTTTCACCGAAGGTCTGATCCAGACGCTGGGTGGGCGTACGCATATTAAAAGCGAGTTCAGACTGGATCAGACCATGATCCGTCCGGCGGAGAACAATCCGTTCAAGTTTTCCACTTCCAAGACCCGGACCCTGCTGCAGTTGCTGAGCAAGAAAGACCCGGCCTATAAAAGTGGTGTCAACGCCATCAGTGAGGGTTTTGACGACGTCAACGCGCACCAGATGGCGGTGATCGCGGGAATGGAGGCGGCATTGCAGGACATCCTTGCCCGCTTCAATCCGAAAACACTTGAAATGAGAATCGTTTCAGACTCAATATTGGACAACATCATGCCCGGTGGGAAAAAAGCCAAATACTGGGATATATTTAAACTACTGTTTGATGAAATTGCAGGCGAAGCGGAAGACAATTTTCAACAATTGTTCGGCAAAGAGTTTTCCCGCGCCTACGAAGAACAACTAAGCCGCCTGAAACAAGCACGCAAGGAGTAATGAAATGAAACCATCGAAGTCCACGAATAAATCGGTATTCCATTCGATAATGATCGGTCTGTTGACCGTTGCCATGATGGGATTGCTCAGTGCCTGCGCCGGCGGCCCACCCAAACGCGAGGCACTGGGAATACAAATCAGCGCCACTGCCGATGTCAACCCGGATATGCAGGGCCGGCCATCCCCTATTATTCTGCATATTATGGAGCTCAACTCGACTGAACAGTTTAACCGCCTTGACTACATGGGGCTTACCCAACCTTCAGGTGCGGCACTGGGTCCGGAATTGCTGGGCAAGAGCCAGATGGTTCTGCAACCCGGCGAAAGCAAGACGTTGCCGTTGGAACTCAACCCAATGACCACCGTCATCGGACTCGTTGCCGGCTACCGGGATATTGATAATGCTGCCTGGCGTAAAACCGTGCCGATCACACAGGGCACAACCAAGAGTATCAACATCACGCTTGGGCAGACACAGATCATCACCACCGTTGCAAACTAGGACGCAAATCCCCCATGTCATGGACTTCAAAAATAATCTGGTCAGAGGGCATGTTCCTGAGACCGCAGCACTTCCAGCAAAACGACCGTTATTTCGAGTCACTGATCGAGCAGCGGTGCAGTCCCATGCGCCCCTACTCATGGGGTATTGAGGAGTTACAGATCAATCAGGAAGCGCTGAGCCTCGGTAAGATCGAAATTGAAAAATGCAAGGCAATTCTGCCGGATGGAACGACGATCAATATTCCCTTCGCCGATGCCCCGCCCTTGCCGATCGAACCGGACAAGAACACCAAGGATGAAAACGTCTATCTGTGTCTCCTGGAAAGAAGACCCAATGCCACCGAGGTAAGCAGACAGGACGATAGCGATCACGCCGCGCGCTACGGGATAGAAATCAGTGAAGTACGCGATGCCAGCCTGCCGGAAGACTCCAACGCACCCATTGAACTTGGACGGAAAAACCTGGCCATACTGACCCAGAGTGATGAACGCACCGAATATGCCTGCATAGGTATTGGCCGGATTATCGAAGTCCGCAGCGACAAGCGGGTGGTGCTGGAAGATTCATTTATCCCATCCAGCGTGGATTGCCAGAACAATCGGCAACTTAAAGGTTATATAAAAGAGGTACAGGGTCTGCTGAAGCAACGTGCCGAGGCAATCGCGGTGCGACTGGGAAGCGACGGCAAAGGCGGTGGCACTGCACAGGTCGAGGATTACATGCTGCTGCAACTGATCAACGGTTATGAACCGGTCTTTGCACACATGGAAAACCTGCCCGCCCTTCACCCGGAGGCGTTGTTTCAAAAGTGTCTGCAACTGGCCGGTGAACTGGCCACGTTTACCACCAATAACAACCGTCCGACCGGACTGCCCAAATACCAGCACACCAACCTGTCTAAGACGTTTATCGCCATGATGGGCGAATTAAGACGCTCGCTCGGCGTGGTTTTCGAGCACAGCGCCCAGCAGATACCATTCAAACATTATGCAAAGGTAGGCATCCATCTCGCCGTAATCAGCGACAATTCGTTGCTCAGCAACGCAGTATTCGTGATTGCGGTCAAAGCGGATATGCCAACCGAAAAATTACGTTCACAGTTTCCACTACAAGCCAAGCTCGGCCCCAAGGAAGTCATGAAGCAATTGATTCAGTCGCAATTGCCGGGAATTGAGCTCGAACCATTATCAGTGGCGCCACGGCAAATACCGTTCCATTCCGGGTTTTCCTATTTTGAACTGAACAAGCGCGGTGATATGTGGAAACAAATGTCTTCGTCAGCCGGTCTGGGTTTGCACCCGGGTGGCACCTACCCCGGACTTGAACTCGAACTCTGGGCCATTAGAGGTTAATCAGCATGCATGACAAAGATGATCCTTTTTTCGACATGGATGATGAACACACGATCATCAAGCCCAATCCACGTGGCCGCGCACCCGGACCTGCCCAGGCCCCACGGCCGCAGCGGAGTGTGGACCCGGGCAGAAAAGTCGATTTATCCAGCCGTCCCGGTCTCAATCCTATTGAAAAAGCCGCGTCGGTGCTGCTCAGTCTTCTGAGCCAGATACGCAATACCAGTTCACATCCCAACCCCAATGGTCTGCATAAGCAGCTGGCGACCGAAATCCAGAATTTCGAGAAAGCCGCACAACAGGCGGGTATCAACGAAAAGACCATATTTATTGCCAGGTACGCGCTGTGCACCACGATCGATGAATTCGTGATGACCACGCCGTGGGGTTCGGGAAGCATCTGGGGCAACCAGAGCCTGTTGAGCCTGTTTCACAAGGAAACCCGTGGTGGCGAACGGTTTTTCCAGTTGTTGAACAAGCTCAGCGAAGATCCCGCAAAAAACATTGACATGCTCGAATTGCTCTACCTTTGCCTGGCACTCGGCTTCCAGGGCCGGTACCGGGTTTTACCGAATGGTCTCAACGAACTCGAGGAAATACGCGAGAGTCTCTATCACACGATCCGCAATCAACGCCGCGAAGCCGAACCGGAGCTTTCACCCCACTGGGAAGGCTTGAAAAAATCCGCCATGGAAAAGTCGGCGCTGGTACCGGCATGGCTCGCCGCCACTATCGTAATACTGCTGCTGGTTGGTCTTTTCAGCATTTGGAGATTCAGCCTGAGCAATCAAATTGACCCGGTTCATGCCAGGGTAATGAGTATCGGCCGTGAAGAATCACTGCTGCCGACCCGGTTATTGGCGCCGCCGGCGGCAGTTTATATCGCCGACCCCGGGCCAGCCCGGTTCGGATTGAAGCAATTCCTTGAACCGGAAATACGTTCCGGCCAGGTAACGGTGGAGGAACTGCCCGACCGAATCGTTGTTTCCATTGCCGGCGATAACCTGTTCCAGTCCGGCAGCGAGGTCATCAACAGTGAATATCACAATATCATCGACCGGATTGGCGAGGGTCTTGAACAAACCAGCGGCAGGATCATGGTGGTCGGACACACGGACAATGTTCCCATGGGAAGAAACAAGCGTTTCAGCTCCAACTTCAGCCTCTCGCAAGCCCGCGCCGAGTCTGTCGTTAAGCTTCTATCCGCCAGCGTCAAAAATTCCTCGAGATTGACCGCGGAAGGATTGGGCGATACCCGTCCAATCGCATCCAACGCAACCGCCGATGGACGTGCGCAAAACCGTAGAGTTGAAATCATCCTGATGGAGAGGGCCCGCGGATCATGATTCAAATGATTATTTCAGAAATGATGAAAATGGGACTCTTTTCCATGATGGGACTGGGTGTCGTTGCCGCGCTGATCTGGATCAACGGCCCGATGATTCGCTTTGGCGATTGGGCACCGCTGGTATCAGAACTCTCCAGGTTCATCACCATCTTTACCCTTTTGGCTGGCTATGGTCTGTGGCGCTTGTTCAAAATGTGGCGTAACAAGAAAAAGAACGCCGCTATCACAAACGACCTCGCCGCGTCAGCCGAAACAGTGGATCCAAACGAGGCGCAATCCAGCGAAGAACTGGCAACCCTGAAAAACACCTTCGACGAAGCCTTGAAGGCGCTGAAGAAGAGCAGCGTTGGCGGCAAGAAGGTCAGCTCAATTTACCAGTTGCCCTGGTACATCATCATCGGTCCTCCCGGGTCGGGCAAAACGACCCTGCTGGTCAATTCAGGTCTGAGGTTCCCGCTGGCCGACAAGATGGGACTGTCGAAGGTCCAGGGTATCGGCGGCACCCGCAACTGCGACTGGTGGTTCACCGACGACGCCGTCATGATCGATACAGCGGGTCGTTACACCACCCAGGACAGTAACGAGACAGTCGACAACAAGGCCTGGTTCGGTTTTCTCGACCTGCTGAAAAAACATCGCAGGAGACGGCCGATCAACGGCATCATCCTCGCCATCAGCCTGGAAGAACTGGCCCGTCAAAACAATGTTGAACGGGAGCGCAACGCTGCTGCTATCAGTAATCGAATCCAGGAACTGTACGAACGCCTCGGTATCCGTTTCCCGATCTACCTGATGTTCACCAAGTGTGACCTGATGGCGGGTTTCATGGAGTTTTTTGGCAATTTGGACCGCAATGATCGCGCCCAGGTCTGGGGTTTCACCTACGGATTGAAAGACGACCCGATCGAACGGTTTAACGAAGAATTCAGCATTTTGCAAAACCAGCTGGAATCCCGCCTGGTCCAGCGTTTGCAGGATGAACGTGACGTCAGCCGACGTGAATTGATATACAACTTCCCAAGCCAGGTGAGCGCCACGCGCGAAGGCATCGAAGAATTTCTGCAACGTGTTTTCAAACCGAGCCGTTTTACCACCAAGCAGTTGTTGCGTGGTGTCTATTTCACCAGTGGCACGCAGGAAGGCACACCATTCAACCGCATCATGAGCCAGCTTGCGCACAATTTCAGTCTCAGCCGGGCAGCCACGCAAAGCACCCCCTCAAAGGGTAAAAGCTATTTTATCCAGGACCTGATGACCAAACTCATCTTTGGCGAGTCGGGTATCGCAGGTGCAAACCTGAAAGTCGAGCGAATTTATGGCCTGGCAAAGAAGTCCGGCTTGGCTGCGCTGATTGCCCTGCCGATCCTTCTGAACCTGGGCTGGTGGATGAGTTACAGCAATAACAAGTCGATTGCCAGCGAAATAGACGTGGCCACCGATTCCATCGACGAAACCATCAAGAAGGTGTCGCCGCAAAGTGCCTCGATGCTTTCGGTCCTGCCCCTGTTAAACGAGGTAAGCGAGATGCCGCTCGGTTACGCCCACCGTGATGACTCGGTTCCCATTAGTGACCGACTGGGTCTTTACCAGGGTAAACGGCTGGGAGACAACGGCACGATTCCCGCTTATCAGCGTGTCCTTGAAAATGCCTTCCTGCCGCGCCTGATGGTGCGCATGGAAAAGGTCCTTAAGGAAAGCATGAATGATCCGGACCAGGCATACCGGGCATTGAAAGCCTACCTGATGCTGGCTGACCCGGAGCACATGGATACGGATTATGTTGCCGAATGGGTGCGCCAGGACTGGGATGCGACCCAGTCACGGGTGATGAGTTCGGAGCAGTTGGAGCAACTTAACGGCCACCTCAAAGCACTGCTCGAGATGGTTCCGCTTACCCTGCCCTTCGATCTTGACAACAACCTGGTCATGACGACCCGTGACATGCTGTCCAGGACCACGCTTGGTGAACGCATATACGCCGTCATCAAGTCGGAGCACCTGAATGAAGGCAAGCCTTTTACGATACCGTCAGCCGCTGGTAAAGACGGCGCCAGGGTCTTTATCCGCAACAGCGGTGCGCCTTTGACCCAGGGAATTCCCGCGTTTTATTCACCCGCAGGATACAACCAGATGTACCTGCCCTCGGAATCCCGCATCATCAATGAGATGGCGGATGAAAGCTGGATTTTTGCAACCGAGGCCAGCGGTTCAGATCAGGTCTCCCAATCCGAGTTGGTCAATTCAATCCGTCGTCTGTATTTCCAAGATTACACCGACCACTGGGTCGAGTTTCTGGAAGATATTCGAATCCGGCCATTCAGCAGCATGGCCCAGGCGGCTGAAATCCTGCAGGTTTTGACTGGCGAGGACTCGCCGCTGCGCCAGTTCCTGATCAATGTATCCAACGCAACCCGGTTGGCTCCCGAAGAGAAAGTGGTGGATGAAGGTGAGGACGGTACTTCCCTGAGAGACCGGATTACATCGATTTTCAAATCCAATGCAAGCGACGGTTCGACGGTGCTCGATCCGATCCTGGTAGACCAGAGTTTTGCCAGCCTGCATAAACTTTCCGAGTCGCGTGACGGTGCCCCTTCACCGCTGGATAACCTGCTCGGTGACTTGCAGGAATTGTACCTGTACATCGATCAACTCGCGCGCAGCTCCAGCGATCAGTTGCTGACCGGTTTGCAAAGCCAGGCGGGAACAGCCATTACGCGTGTCAGGCTAAGGGGTGAAAGATCGCCCGAACCGGTAGGTGAATGGATCATGCTGATCGTGGCCGACAGCAACAACCTGGTCGCCGGCGGTGCCGAGGCAACCATCTCGGCGGCGTGGGCAGCCGATGTACTGCCCTTCTGCCGTCAGGCCCTGAATGGACGCTATCCGTTTGAAAACACTACGGATCGCGAGGTTCAGTTACGTGATTTCGGCGCTTTCTTCATGCCAGGCGGGACGTTGGACAAGTTCTTCGATCACTACCTCGCTGACATCGTCGATACCACTGCCTCAACCTGGAAGCTGAAGCCAAAAGTCGCCGGCAGCCTGAAGATATCCGCCGCGTCGCTCAAGCAACTGCAACGGGCGAAGACGATACAGAGCGCCTTCTTCGCAGGGGGTGGCGCCAGTCCATCGATAACGTTTGAATTGCGCCCGGTACGGATGGATCCGGTAACTACCAATTTCATGCTCAACATCAATGGCCAGACAACCAATTACAGCCATGGTCCGTTATTCAACCAGTCTTTTGTATGGCCGGGAGATAGTGGTTTGAGCCAGGTGCAGATACAGTTCAGCCCACTGTCGTCCAATGGACGTTCCGGTTTGACACTGGACGGGCCGTGGGCATTCTTCCGCTTGCTGGACACATCCGGTATGACGCCATCTTCTACCCCGGAGAAATTCCAGACCAAGTTCCAACTCGACGACCGTTGGGTTGAATATGAAATTCGCGCAAACAGTGCCTTCAATCCTTTCAACCTGCCAGAATTGCGGGAATTCCGCTGCCCGAGCCAGCTATGATTGAAACGGACGCCATCATCGATCTCGGTTTTTATGGGAAATTGCCAACCTATGGTGATTTCATCCAGAAACGCTTGCCCACGGATTTCATCAATCCCTGGCACGAATGGTTACAGAACGGCATGATGGCATGCCGCGAACGGAACCCCGAAGGCTGGATGACCTTTTACCTGAATTGTCCAGCCTGGAGTTTCGTGCTGTCGGCGGGTATTTGCGGGGAACAGGCCGTCGCTGGCGTTACGATTCCCAGCGTTGACCGCGTCGGGCGCTATTTTAATTTCACAATGGCCTCGGTGCTCCCTGCCGGGGTCAGTCCAGCGGTATTTGCAGGAACCTACAGCGATTGGCTGGAAAAAATTGAGAACCTGGCCCTGTCGGTACTCGAAGAAGAAATGGACCAGGATGGCATCGAAGACGCCATCAACCGGTTATCGGCCGAGTTAACCTGGGCCCCGCCCATTCACACGACCTACAGCACCGGCGTTGATCATGCCAGGGTTTTGTCTGAAGGAACAACGGGCGTGCTCCAATTATTGCCCGAAATGCTGCATAAACGGATTAGCAGTGAACATGAACGTTATGGCTTATGGTGGCACCATGGCTCATCGCAAGTTAGCGCTCAACTGCTGTCTTGCGCTAGTATGCCCTCCGCCGAAGTTTACCTGGGAATGATGATGAATGAGGATATCATTACGATTGAGGAAAATTCATCACAGCCTGCCGAGGTTGACTTCATAGATGAATTGCTTGCCGATTAATGGAATAAAAATATGACGTTTAAGTCTTCTGCCACAACCCATGTTGGCATGGTGCGTAAAGTAAATCAGGATTCCTATGCGGAACGTACCGACATCGGCGTGTGGGCCGTCGCGGACGGTATGGGTGGCCACGAGGCAGGTGAAATTGCCAGCGCAACCGTAACTGACCACATCAAGAATCTCCCTGCGAATGAAAATATCGTTGAAATGCTTGATGCAGTGCAACAGAGCATTTTGTCGGCCAACCAGCAGTTGACCGAGCAGGCAGCCGCCTATGATTCACAGCGTGTTCCGGGAAGCACCGTCGTGGTTTTGATCATTAATGGTGATCGGGGTGCGATTGTTTGGGCAGGTGACAGTCGTATTTACCGGCGCCGCGACAACGTGGTAACCCAGTTGACACGTGACCACTCACACGTACAGGACCTGGTGGAGCAAGGCGTCATCCTCGCAAGCGAGGCCGAGTCTCACCCGATGGCGAACGTCATCACCCGCGCGGTGGGTATCAGTGAACCGCTGGAGCTCGAATCCCAGTGGATAGACGTCAGGTCGGATGACCAGTTCCTGTTGTGTTCAGACGGCCTGAGTCGTCTTGTGAGCAACGAAGAGCTGGAAACGATGATGGCCCACAAGGACAGCGAGGAAGTGACCCAGTCCCTGTTGCATACGGCCCTGGTCAGGGGTGCCCGTGACAATGTTACGCTGATATGTGTCAAGGACTGCGCCAACTCTGACGACACTGGCAACGATGATGACGAAATAACGCTCGAACATAATCTCGAACATAAAGTTGTTGCAAGTGACGATTTTGATATTGACTAGGGGCATCCGCATAGTGTTAACAGGCCCTACGGCACACCGGGACTAACCTGGTGCTTGCATGTCATTTATACAATCACGAAAGGTAAAGCAAATGGAAGTTCAGGCAGCCGCAATTTCGTTGCAAGGTCAAAATTTCGTTGTGGTCCTTGTTGGAATGGACATGGTGACCAACTCCGGCGAGGCGGATATGGCAATCGATACCCTGGAACCCAAGTTTGGCAATGCCACGGTCATCCTGATGGCGCAGCGGGAGGATTCCTCCCCCGTTTATTACGGTGATCAGAACCTGGTTTCAGCCCTCGGTGATATCCCGGTCGACGAAATGCCCTGGAAGACCTACCCGGTTTAAACGGAATCGACTGCAAACCGGTTCGGCCACCACGGTCATCGTCCGTCCAGGTCTCTGCCAGTTTCTGACAGTCCGCCACAACAAACAGCCGTTGCCGTTTCGGGTCAGACCTAACCACGATCGTCAGACGCCTTGTCAATCTCCGCATGTCCGTAAACAAAATCAAGTAAAATAGAGCACGTTCAACCCCCGTAGAGGTGTTCAAAATGAGTACGGTACTGACTGACACCCGTGAAATTCCCCAGGACAGCACAAACACGAAACTGACCAAGCTTCTTCGACGGCAGCGTGAAGCCTGTCTCGCAGACCCGGTTCCCGATCTGGAGCAACGCAAAAAAGACCTGCTGGCGTTGAAAAGCATGCTGACTGACAATCAGGAAGTGATCATTGATGCGATCAACGCCGATTACGGTAACCGTTCCCGTCACGAGACTCTGCTGGCGGAATTTATCATGGTCATCGATGGTTTGAATTTTGCCGCAAAACACCTGAAAAAGTGGATGCGAACTCAAAGACGTGAAATTGAGTTCACCTTATACCCCGGCGCGAGAAACCGCGTCATACCCCAACCACTGGGCGTGGTTGGCGTAATCGTACCCTGGAATTTTCCGATTCAGCTGACCTTTGCACCGCTGACTTATATCTTTGCTGCAGGAAATCGGGCCATGGTCAAAATGTCAGAAAATTCGCGGCATCTGTCACGCTTGCTGATCAAGCTTGTAGCGGCTTATTTTCCCCCGGACAAACTTTGCTTTTTCGAGGAAACCGGTGGCGTGGGGATACAGTTTTCCCAACTGCCGTTCGATCACCTGTTTTTTACCGGATCCGGTGCAACCGGTAAGGCTGTCATGGCATCGGCAGCAAAAAACCTGACGCCGGTCACGCTGGAGTTAGGCGGTAAGTCACCGGCGGTCATCGCGCCGGATTACCCGATAAAAAAAGCCGTTGAACGCATCATGTCTGCAAAAATATTCAATGCGGGCCAGGTGTGCGTCAATGTCGACTATGTTTTTGTGCCCGAAGACCGCATCGACGAATTTGTCAAAACCAGCAGGGACTGGGTAAGCAAACACTGTCCGGATATCAACAGTCCCGACTACACATCGATTATTGATCAGAGGTCATATGACCGTCTCGAAGCAACCCTGGAGGACGCCCGGGTCCACGGCGCAACACTTGTTAACCTGGCCGAAGGACAGGAATCGATACCCGGTATGCGCAAAATGGCCCCGTACCTTGTTTTGAATGCCTCCAGCAAGATGATCCTGCTACAGCGGGAAATATTTGGCCCGATCCTGCCGGTCATGCCCTACAGGGATCAACAACAGGTTTCTGAATATATCAATGCACGCGAGTGCCCGCTGGCATTCTACCCGTTCACCAATGACAAGAAGTTGCAATCGTATTATCTCGACCACGTAATGTCCGGTGGCGTATGTGTAAATGACGCACTGATTCACCCGGTGCAGCATGATCTGCCGTTTGGCGGCGTGGGCGCCAGCGGTATGGGCCACTATCACGGTTACGAAGGCTTTGCGACCTTTTCCAAATTACGCCCCGTGTTTTACCAGGCCGGCTTCAGCGCCTTGAAATATCTCGCTCCTCCGTACGGCAAAAGGGTCAATATGATATTAAATATGATTCTTAAAAGAAAGCTTTAATACATTGTATATGAACGATTTAGAACGAATAAAAAGAATACAAGAAGTCGTCTCTCCAGGTGGTGTTCTGCTCGGCGATGATGTCTCGATCCGCGCCGACTCATGGCCGCCCACGGGAAGTTGCCAGGCCAAGGCCATCATTCGTCCGGCCAATACCAGCGAGGTATCGGAAGTACTCAAGCTTTGCCATGCCATGGGACAAACTGTCGTCACACACGGTGGTTTGACGGGCCTGGTCGGCGGCGCCCGGACCAGCGGCAATGACATCGTCCTCTCACTGGAGCGTATGAACCGGATAGAACCGGTCGATGCCGTCAACCGCACAGTGACGGTCGAGGCAGGTGTTGTGTTGCAGAAGGTCCACGAGGCCGCCGAGGAGGCCGGCTTGCTATTCCCGCTGGACCTGGGCGCACGCGGCAGTTGCACCATCGGCGGGAACATATCCACCAATGCGGGTGGTAACAGTGTCATTCGCTACGGCATGATGCGCGAACAATTACTCGGTGTGGAGGCCGTATTGGCCGATGGCACTGTTATTTCTTCACTCAAAAACGTTATCAAGAACAATACCGGATATGACCTGAAACAACTGTTTATCGGCTCTGAAGGCACTCTGGGCATCGTCACCCGAGCGGTCTTGCGTCTGCGTCCACTGCCACGTTCCTGCAACACTGCACTGGTGGCGATCGATCGTTTTGAACAGGTTGCCGGATTCCTGCGGGCCATGGATTCGGCGCTCGGGGGCACCCTGAGCGCATTTGAGGTGCTGTGGAATGATTTCTACCAGACGCTCACCGGTGACGGCAGCAAACATCCGCCGCCATTAAGCCCTGCCCACAAGTTCTACGTGCTGATCGAATCCACGGGCGGCCACCAGGAGTCTGACAAGGTTCGTTTCGAAGACGCCCTGGAGGAAGCATTCGAGTCTGAACTGATCGTTGACGCGGTGATTGCACAGAGTAAAAAACAACGTGAGGATCTGTGGGCCATCAGGGATGACATCGAGGGCATGACACGAAAAATGTTCCCTCCCATCATCTTCGATGTCAGTTTGGGTATCCCGCAAATGGATGGCTATGTTGACGAGGTCCGCAGCCGTCTGGCGGCGCGCTGGCCGGAGTCAAGGATGGTCGCATTTGGCCATATTGGCGACGGCAACATTCACTTGGTCGTCACGGTTGGCAGTCTCGAAGCGGACCAGGTGCATGCCGTTGAAAGTATTATTTATGAGACATTGGGCCGCTGCCACGGCGTGATATCAGCAGAGCACGGAATCGGTCTGGAAAAGCGTGCGTATTTGAAACATTCACGCAGCGAAGTTGAAATATCACTGATGAAGACACTGAAACAGGCGCTTGACCCAAAGGCTATTCTCAACCCGGGCAGGATATTCGAAGCGACTTGAGGTGCCGGCAGACCGCTTGTCCGGTATGACTTGAACACTGCCTTGGTTGAATATGACGCACCTGCCCCAGGCTGGCAGCGTTCAGCGGATATAGAGTTGGTATCCGGCCCAGTCGTAAAGACCGTTATCACGGCTGCTTTTCAGGTACTGAAGTCTCGATTTACGCAGCGACCCGGCAATATTTCCTGAAGCCTTCAGTGCTTGGTAAAAATCGGTGACAAAAAGCGTGTCAGACTCGGCGTTGCCCGCCCAGAAATTAACGATGACCGTGCGGGCGCCGGCGCTCATGAAGTCGGCAACAAGACCGGGTTGGCTGTTGAACCCGGAACGCGGCTTCTCGGTGATTTTCGTTGAACTCAGGAAAACCAGCCCGGCGCCCAGGCTTTGCGAACGGATTTCAGGCGCCATCAGTATCACGCGGCCGGGCTCGTATTCACTCTCGGAGAGTTCAAGTCCGGATTCGTCGGGATACTTGAGGTTGATAACACCGGGCATGGTCAGGTGTACGAGGTTTGACTGGCTGAATGACCCGCCCTGGAATTCGTCAGGCAACAGCGCGACCCCCTGGATGATCTGTAGTCCCGGGCCGACAAACAGGTCCGCTACAGCGCTTATCTCCGCCGAAGTTTCCAGTCGGGTCGCGTAGTCGCCGGCATAATCCTGCGGGTTGCCGGCGAGGAACATGCTCTGCAATGACCCCACCTCCAGGCTGTTGGACGGATTGGCGTTCTGCGGAAAAGCCAGCAGGTTAACCAGATTGAATTTTTCGAGCAAATATTGACCGTTTAAGCGTAACGCATCCAGTGGAAAACCCAGCAACGGGCCAGCGGGAATAGCGTAAACCGTATCCGTCAGGAGGTCCGCAACCGGTGCTATGAGGAGTTTTCCCAACGCATCCATTTTATTATTGAATGCGGCCAGACCGATATTGTTCAGACCCTGCCTTGCCGCCTGCACTTTCCTGTACAACTCCGCCGGATTTGCCAGTGCCCTGCGCTGAATCCCGTCCTTCCGTCCGACCCACACCTGCGCCATGTCCGGGCCAAGATGAAAAGTCAAAACCGATTCTTCGTGGTCAAGACCGCGCAGATATTTTTCCAGGCCCGCATCCGACAGGAATTCGAATTTCTGCCGGGAGCCTGCTCGCAGCGAATCCAGTTCCCGGTTAATTTTTTCGCCCAGGGCAAACACGGCTTTCCCTGCCCCGGGGTCAGATCGCTGGGACAGCAGGTTACGCAACGGGTCGCTTGCATCGGAACCGCCTCCTTTACCCGCAGCCGATTGCGCAGCGCCTTCGATGTATCGCATTTTACTCAGCGCCAGCAACGATGCCGGCCCGTCCGCGCTGCCGGGTTGTCTTGATTCGGTGACCAGCATTCCCAGCCAGGATTCAAAAACCTGTTCGTGTCGCTCCCAATACCAGGCGCCGAGCACGCCGGGCAGCGAATCACGCAGCATGTGAATCTCATCGATCAGCCTGTCCATGACTGCCAACGCCTCTCTGCGTTGACCATCCCGAACCAGCAACTGCGCCCAAACGTACATCGCTTCGGCGCTAAACCTGGGCACACCTGATGCAAGCAGCCATTCATAGGCGGAATTGAGACCGGCTTTTGTACACACTCCATCTGTAACGTTGGCTGTTAAGCAATACTGCAAATAGGCGAGCTGTTTGAGGTCTGTATGACCCGCCGCTTTTGCGGCCTCAAAGCTCTGGCGGAAAAAGGACGCGGATTGTTGCCGGTTCCTGCCCGTCCTGGCTGCGGCATCAAGACCCTGTTCATATAGATATTGATCGGCTGCAGGCCGGTAGTCTCCCTGGGCAGCACGTGACGTTTGCATGCGGTCAAATTCACCTTTATAGCGCTGGATATTGGCCAACATCCGTAACCCATCACCAATATCGATCACCGGCCTGCCGCGTATCTTGCGGCTTGAATCAGACGTGATATCGGCCAATTTGAGATACGTTAACGATTCATCGAAGTATCCGGTTTCATAGAGTATTTTCGCCAGTTCAAAGTTGATCTGCCTGCGGATGGCGCTGTTGTTTTCATAGCTCAATGCGCCGGACAAGACATCCAGTGCCCGGTGATAGTGGTAAGCACCGATCAGCAGGCGGGCCTGCGCCAGCAGGTTCAAGGCCAGGTCATCTCCTCCGCCATCCTCAACCAGTTGCGACTCAATCTCCTGCAGAACTTCGCTGGTGGCCGGTGCATCACCCTGTGCGGTGTGCACCTGTACGATGCTTTCCCGTATCGCCTTTGCCATCTCCGTGCTGCCGACGGCATCGGCAATCTGCACGGCCAGTTGAAATTGTTCGAGTGCATCCTTGTACGCTGACTGGTCGGCATATTCCACGCCACTGGCATACAGTGCACGCGCCTGCTCATAGTCATAGCCCATGGACCTGGCAAGCTCCGCGATACGTGAAAGTACCGACTGTACCGGGTCAGGATCACCCGCAGACACATTCAATACACCCGATTTGCGCAGGCCAATTAACGCGAGGCTGCGTAATTGCAAGGTCGCGAGCTCAAGCTTTTGTGCACGCATACCCTTGAGTTCGGAGAGGATTTCATTCGTCATGTTGTAGACGATACTGTGGTCATGCAAATGAAACAGCACCAGGTGTGCGGCCATGTAATTGGCCCATAAACGCATCTCCTGCATACCGTACTGCTGAAACAACCTTCCGGCGTTGGTCAGGCTGTCGATTTTCACGGTCCAGCTTGCCTGGCTGTCAGCACCATCCATCTCCGTGGCGAATGACAGCAGGCGGTAAGCCTGGGAGACGGAACTGCTGCGTGAGTCCCATGGTTTTAGCCTGGTCAGTTCGATGCCAAACTTGGTACGTGCGGTGTGTTCGCTGGAGGTGACTTCAATATCGATCTGGCGATTGTTTTTGGGTGCGTAGATATACTGAAAAACCGGCACAATCCGGCTACCGGTAATACCCGACTGCAGTAAGAGTTCACCGTTTGGACCTGACACCCGTGACTCGAACTCCGCCTCGAAGGCGTTTATTGTGATCAACAGGTCTTCGCTGACCGCCTGCTGGACGAAATATTCCTGCGACATTTTCTGTTCTGCACCCTCGGCGAGTGCCGTCGCAGGCACGGCCAATGATGCCATCAGCATGACAACGGGCAGCAGGCAGTTCAACAGGTGCCGATGGATCAAACGTATCTCCATGTTAGACAGGTTCTTCATGCACAATCAGGTCTTCGTAACCGGGTCAGGTGTTTAAACAACATTTTAACGTAGCCTGACCGCGAGGCGGGTATCATATGGTGCATGCAAAAGCCGCTTGAAACTTGAACCAGCATTGAACAAAAACGTCATCCATTATGTCAACTTCATTCATACAACATAAGTAACAATATTCTTGAGAATCCCGGATAGAGACACCGCTGTTTTTTCGACTTCGGCCATTGATTTGTTCGCCTCGGCCCTGGGTGCGTTCATTCTACTGGTAATGCTGCTCTTTCCCTATTACCGTCACGCCGGACCGGATGATTCTTTTGCCAGGACCCAGGAGATCATGGAGAAGCGCCGCCTGGCTAGCGGCGAACTCGCCGACCTGAAAGCCCAACAGCAGGAACTGCAAAGCCAACTGGACGAGTTGACCGAATCCAACCAGGGGCGTGAACAACAGGTCTCCCGGCTCAGGAAACAGTTGATGGACGTCAAGAATCAACTGGCGGCATTGCCGGCCGAGGTGACCGAACCTGTCGAAGTCGTCAACCCCGAACCGGAACCAAAAGCCCTGACACACGGTGTGGAGTTTTCAATTTTGGGTCTTGCCACCGAAGCCAAGTCCTTCGTGATCGTCGTTGACATGTCCGGCAGTATGCTGCAGTACGAGAAAGAGATGATCGACTCGGTGCTGGAGATACTGAAACCCCTGGATGAAACCAACCAGTTTGCCATACTCGGTTATCATGGCAACCCGCAGCCGGTGTTGTGGAGCTTTCCCACCGGCAATCGCCTGCTGCCGGCCACCAAGGAAAATCTGCAACTCGCAGACGCCTTTGCGCATTCGCTGGTGCGCAAGTTTGTAGGTTCGACACCGACACATTTTGCCTTGCAGGCTGCGCTGGAATATCCGGCCAGCGCCATCATCCTGATGAGCGACGGCGAACCCAACAGCCCGCCCGGTTTCATCATCGATAATATTACCCAGCTCAACCAGTTCAGGCGCACCGAGATCCATACCGTGGCGATCGGCGACTACACGCATAACCGCAACCTGGTGCTGTTCATGCAAACACTCGCGCGTCTGAACGGCGGTGATTTTGTCGGTGTTTCAAAATGAAATCACGCCTGCGCCACATGGGTGTTTTTTCGTTGTCAGCGATTGACCTGTTCGCCTCCGCCATGGGCGCATTCATCATTATCACGATCATCCTGATGCCCGACTACCAGAAGGAGGTCAGGCTGGAGGGACACCTGGACTACATCGAATCACTCAAGGGCCAGACCGAGGCGATTCTGAACGACACGGAAAAGGGCATCGTCAGCATGAATGAGGCCCTGAGCACGGCGCAGACCCGCCAGATGGAGTTACAGGCGGAGCAGGAAATCATGTCGAGTGAACTGGAAACCGTCAACGCCAGGTTGCAGGCGAGAAACGACCAGCCGCCACCTCCCCCGCCAAGCCCGGTCGAGACAGAGGAAAAACTGGGCAGCAACCAGGTGACATTCCGCTTTCTCGGTTTGAAAACTGATAAGACCCGCATACTGGTGCTGGTTGATATGAACAAGTACCTGGCAGCCCACCAGGCGCTGGTGGCAAAGACAGTGATCCGGGCACTTGACTCGCTTAAATCAGGCTATGAGTTCGGTATTCTCGGTTTCCAGCAACTCGACTCCGGCCCACGTTATCACCGCTTTCCGGAAAACGGCGGCCTGGTGGCGATGAATCCTGCCAACCGGGCCAAGGCCGAACGTTTTGCCCACCAGTTGGCAGGTAAATTTGAAGGATCATCATCTCTGCGTGATGCGTTTGCGCAGGCGCTCAAGACTCCCGCTGAAGCGCTTATCCTGCTCAGCGATGGTTTGCCCAACCCGGCCTACAACGGCGGCCTGCCGCCCAGGGCGTTGATCCAGGATATCGTCCTGGCCAACACCAGGGGTGTGGAAATTCACGCGGTCACCATCGGCGATTATTTCAAATACAAGGGGACCGTCGAGTTCATGGAGAACCTGGCGCGCGCCAACTCGGGTGGATTCCTGGCGTTGGCGCAATGACGGCTTCACGATTCGTTGAAATGAATGCAGTATACTGCCGGGTTGATTGCATGACGGATCAGAACATGCGGCGGGCAGCCGTTAAGCCCAAAGCCTTTCTAACCGGATTGATTGGTTTAACGAAGGAATACTGGCTCCTGTGAGTACTGGAACGGAAATCAAGACATGCGGACGGGATCCGTCCTGCGACCTCGTCCTCGAGCACGTGACGCTGTCCCGTTTTCACGCCCGTCTTGAACTGGCAGATGACGGCCGGGTCTGGGTGCATGACTCAGGTTCGAGCAACGGTACGTTCGTCAACCGGAACGACAACTGGGTCCGCATTAAGCAGGTGACACTGTGTATCGGCGACCGGGTCCGTTTCGGCGATATTGAAGTCCCACTGGAGACACTGACCGCGATTTTTAGCCAGCGCACAAAGCCCCGCCTCGAGGCGAGACATTTTCACGTTAAACACGGCAAAACCGCCGCCCGTCCGTCTGCAGGACAAGCGGACCACGGTCACGTACTTAAGAAACCCCGGCGTAACCCGGTGACCGGCAAGATCGAAGAAGACCGGCCCGTAAATCCTTAACCATGAAGGCTTGAACACGGAATGACACGACAAATTACATTATTAATCAGCCTGGTTTCGGCCATCCTGGTGATCGCCCTGTTGGCAAGAATACTGCCGCCGGACGCGGCCGCCATCATACTGGATATCAAGCGCGGCTCGTGGCCAATCACGGTACAGAACTTCATCTGGATCGCTTTCTTTTTCGGTCTCGGGGAATTGTCACTCCGCTGGCGTGCCGGCAGGCTGGATGAAAGTCAGTTTGACCGCGACTATTTACCGCTTGACGATGCAACCGTACTCCGGCCCGGAGACGATTTAACACCGATCTATCAGAAAGTACACAGCAGCAAATACCGGAATATCTGCTTTCTGCCACGTTTGATTGAACGCTGTGTATTGAATTTCAATCTCGGCCAATCGGTGGATCAGACCAATGCCCTGTTGAACTCGAGCCTCGAACTGTTCCTGCACGAACTCGATTTACGCTACAACATGATCCGTTACATTACCTGGCTCATCCCCTCGCTGGGTTTTATCGGAACCGTCATCGGTATCATGCTGGCGCTGAATTACGCAGGCGACCGGGCGAATGTTGAGAGCCCCGAAATGCTGTACCAGGTCACGGAACGTCTCGGTGTCGCCTTCAGCACCACATTGTTGGCATTGATAATGGCTGCCATACTCGTATTTCTGCAAAACCTGATACAGGGACGGGAAGAAAACACACTCAACCGGTCCGGTCAATATTGTCTTGATAACCTGATCAACCGGCTTTATTCACCTTGATGCAAATGGGTCCCGGGCGCGTAGCCAAGCATTACCTGTTCCGGTTTCTTGGCCGGGTGTTACTTTTGTTTATCGCCATCGGGCAGGTCCAGACCGCCATGGCAGAGCAGACCGTTTCAATTTCACCTTCAGTGGTGCTGGTCCTCAAACTGGTTTCGAGCACGCTGGTCAAACCGACCACGGGTATCGTTATTTCTGATGACGGGATGGTGCTGGTACCTGCAGAATTTGCCGCGGAGAAAGGCGAAATGATCGTGCTGGATGGCGGCGCCGATATTCTCAGCAATGGCCGGCCGGCCAGTCTCGTTGCCGGGGACGGCCCGGCAGATATGGCGATTTTGTCGGTCAAGGGTCTTAAAAGACCGGGTATCAAACTCTCTGGCAATGTCATCGACAAGGACTCGGTATTACACCTTGAAGCATTTCCGCCGGCCGAGTACATCGCAAAGGGCGCCCAGCCCCTGAAGTTGCCGGTAAAAGTAATGGCCGATGGCCTCAACTCAACGTTTTCTGTTGCACCGCAAACACCCCTGCCCTACGTCACCGGGGCGATACTCGATACGTGCGGTAATTTGGTCGGGGTCAGTTTGACCAGCGGCCCGCAAAGTCTCGATAGCGGCCAGGTCGCGCCGACCCTGTTCAATGATGATCTCCGCCGTGTATTCGCGTCCATGCAGATCGATTTGCCGTCTGCCGTCTGCGAACGTCCCGTGGTGGAAGCCGTAACGCCAGCGGTAACCAAGACCCACAGTGACCCGCCGCCTGCTACTGAAAAGACAAGGGCGCCGGTCGCGGAAAACAATCCGGACAACGCCGTTGAAGCCGACGCCCTGGCATCAACTGACAATCAACCCCCTGAGACCCCTGACCAGGAAATCAGTCGTCGCACCTCCAGCGCAGGAAGCCTTGGTGAAGACACCCGAACCACCGTCGGTTTGGCGCAGCATTCCCGCCTGGCTTGTCTTGCTTATTTTTATCGTTCTCGGACTTCTTGCCTGGAAAGTTATCCTGTTTTTCAGGCTCAGCGGCAAACCCGCTGGACAAGCACAGCATTCAGAGCCTGCGGTTAAGGTCCAACCGGCATCCGATGAACCGGTCACGGCGCCACTGGATACCGTTACCGATAGCAATGCACTCAAACCGCGCTCAGCGCCGGTCATCGATTTCGACCTCCCGGCATCAGGAACCAGGCCCGAAGGATGTGACGGCCTGCTGCTCGTCGAGGGATTGCTTGACGCGGACACGCCTTTCAAACGGTTTTGTTTTGTTGACACCACCCAGATCGATACCATCATCGGCCGGGGCAGTGCTGACATTGCCATCGAACACGCCGCCATCAGCCGCAACCACGCCCGTATTCAGTCCGATGGCGAATTTTTGACCTTCTCGGATCTCGGTTCCAGAAACGGCAGCTTCATCGGTGATGTGCCGTGTTTGCCGGGCGAGGTGATGTACCTTGAAGCCGATAACGAAATATTTCTCGGTGACGTAAAAATCACGCTCCGGGTCGTCACACAAGAGGCGGAATGGGCATGATCATCCAGTCATCAGCACTTCAACCAGGATCACTTATTGGCGATCTGCAGATCAATTCGATCCTCGGTGTAGGTGCTAACGGTATCACCTACATGGTTACCGATCCGGCCATCGGCACACGCTTCGCGCTCAAGGAATACCTGCCCGCCAAGCATGTAACGCGACGCGAAGACGGTCAGGTTGTGCCGAATGACGAGCTGGCAGGGTTGATTTTTGCGCAGGGTCTTAAACTTTTTCTGAATGAAGCACGTATCGTTGCAGCACTCGATCATCCGCATGTCGTCAAGGTTTTACGTTATTTTGAGGCCAATGGCACCGCCTACTTCCTGATGCCCTACTACAAGGGCCAGGCACTGCATCACCTGATCGAGACCCGCGGCGCCTTCAATCGCGAAGAAGCAAAAGCGCTGATACTGCCGTTGATGGACGCACTCGAGTACATCCATGCCGAAGGTGTCGTCCACCAGGACATCAAGCCCGCCAACATTTACATGACGGAGCAAGGTGACCCGGTACTGCTGGATTTCGGTGTGGCGGCAGCGACCGGGGAAACGCCACGACTGGGCAGCGAAGGATACGCGGCGCCCGAGCAGTCGGACCCTGAAGGTCCGATTGGTCCCTGGACCGACATCTACGGACTGGCGGCCACCCTTTACCGCTGCGTGACCGGCAAGGTCCCTACACCGGCAATCATTCGCCATGAAGCCGTGTCTATCGGTGAAGAGGATCCGCTCACGGCGTTTTCTGAACTGGCGCCCAGCGGACTGTATGGCGGTCTGACCGACGCCGTGGAACTGGGTCTGAAAGTGCCGTGGCACGAACGTCCCAAGGACGTCGGCATTTGGAAAAAATCATTCAGGAGCCTCGACTGGCACCGCTCGGTGGTGGCAGCGGGGAAAACGGATAGTTATGCAAAGGAAAGCAGGGAATGGCTACCCATGATCCTGCTGGGCATTTTTCTTTTGGCCATGACCGCGGTTGGAATATTTTTGCTAACGGATAAATCGCCGCAGCCATCAACCTCTTCTGCCGCACCTGGAGCGGCTGAGTCGTCCCCCGCTGGCGGACCCGATGTGCGTGTACAGGAACCGACATCTGAGGAACTGGAACGCTGGCAAGGTGCGCTACAGGCCGATACCGTGCTCGGTTACCGGCGTTTCATAAGCGATTTTCCCGACTCTGTCTACAGGACGCAGGCCGAGACGCAACTGGAGATACTGGACGAAAACAGCTGGCAGGAATTGTCGCCCGAGGACACTGTGCCCGCCTACGAGGACTACCTGGACGTCTTCCCCGACGGTATTCACCAGGCCGAGGCGCTGCAGCGTATCGAGGCCATTCAACAGGCGGAAGCCAAAAAGGAACGCGAAAGACTGGAACGGGAAAGACTGGATAATCTTGCCTGGGAGGCTGCCAACAGTGAGCGCACGGTTGCCTCTTTTGACCGCTATATCAGTGCATGGCCCGCCGGTCTGCATATTGAAGAGGCCACGCGTATCCGCCGCCTGCTCAAGGACCAGTCAGATGATGACAAGGCCTTCCAGACCGCCCTGAAGCTGAACAACAAGGAGGCATTTCAGGCTTACATCGATGCCTTTCCCAAGGGCGTGAATGTCACATCGGCACTGCAACACATCGATGACCTGACCCTGCGCCCGGGAAAGACCTTCAGGGACTGCGACGACTGTCCCAAGATGATGGTAATACCGCCCGCAGCCTACTGGCAGGGCTCGGCGGATGACTCGCCACTGGCCCTGAGTATGGAAAAACCACGCAGGCTGGTGACGATTGACAAGCCGTTTGCCGTCAGCATCTATGAGGTCACCATGGCTGAATGGGACAGTTGCTTTAACGACAAGGGTTGTACTTCGCAACCGGGTGACAATGGCTGGGGGCGTGGCAACCGGCCGGTCATCATGGTCTCCTGGAACGACGCCCAGGAATATGTACACTGGCTCAGTGAAAAGACCGGCCAAAGTTACCGCTTGCCCAGCGAGAGCGAATGGGAATATGTTGCCCGGGCAGGCCAGGAAAGCGACTGGCCGGGCGGACACCCCGCGATCGTTTGCGAATTTGGCAACATCGCCGGGGCCGAGACCGGCTTTAAATGGCAGCACGACCAGTGCCGTGATAAAACGGCACTGGGGACCACGCCCGCGGGGTCTTTCAGGGCCAACGCATTTGGTTTGTACGACACCATCGGCAACGTCGCGGAATGGACAGCCGATTGCATGAACCTGTCCTACGTCGATGCGCCGGTGGACGGCAGTGCCTGGGGCAAGGGTATCTGCAGTTCACACATGACCCGCGGCGGTTCATGGATCACCGGGTCAAGGGAAATACGTCTGCCGGCGCGTTTCAACCTGAAGAACGGCGATCGTAATGACTTCACCGGTTTCCGCGTCGTGCGCGAAATCAACGAGTGATTCCTTGAGAATTAGTCTATGAAAAACCTGCTTTGTTTAAGCATACTTTTGTCACTTTTGGTGTTTTCCTTGACACTGCCGGTTTTCGCCCAGGATAAAGAACCTGCCCCACCCGTCGCGGGGAGTGTCGAGACCAAACCAGCGGAGGAAGCGGAAGCCGCATCCAGCCAGGAAGTCGAAATAAACGAGGATAACTACCGCCAGTTCATGGAGCTCAAGGACGTCAACCGGCAGGGGGATATCATTCCGGAAACCGCGTTCAAACCCGAATCCGGTCTGCACAAACTCGAGAAACTTCCGGAGGAATCACAAAAGCACCTGAGAAACGAATTGCGCGAAATCATCGTCCAGGGCGATCCGTGGCAACCCGGCGATGAGGACAAGGAGTTCCCATACGTACCCAGTGATGCCGCTGTCAAGGACCCTGCCCTGCAAAAACAGGAAATGGAGGCCTGGGGAGAACTGGTGGACAGTTATAACCAGCGGGAAGCGCAGATATATAAAAATGCCTCGGGAACCCGTGCTGCCAGGTCTACGGAAAGCGGTAATGGTGAAAACCCGGGCAAAGGTGCAAATCCCACTGGCGGCACCGGGCAGGACAACGAAGGCAACCAGGGTCAGCAGGCCAGCCAGGAAGACAATCCGGGTCAACCCGACACTGCCGGCACCTATTCTCCAAACGCCAGCAATGATCCGAACGCCCAAAACGCCGCGGGTGTCTCCCAGAATGCGATGGAGTTTCTGCAAGGGCGTGGCCAGGGTGGCAATAGTGCCAGCGGCGAAAATACGGGAAACCCTGCAGGTAACGGCGGCCAGTCGGGGTCACCAGCACCTGCCGGAGACCAGGGCCAGGCACAGGCACAGACCGGTCAACAAGGTGACGCAGATCAAGACGGCAGCACCTCCTCCGGAACACCGGCCGCCGCCGCGAGTACAGATACCGGCACGGCCGGAACATCACAGAACGCGTTGGAATTCCTGCAGGGCGCCAGTGCGCAGGCCGGGAATAAAGACGCAAGTGGCGCCGATAATTCATCAGCGGCTGAAACCCAGGCCGGACAAGCACAAAGCGCATCTTCCCAGGCCAGCGCTGACGGACAACAAGCCGGGCAAACCGATGGCCAAAATGACGGGCAGGCAACCGCACAGGCCGGTGGACAGAACAGCGGACAGGACGGTGGGCAGGGAGAGGAGCAGGCAGAAGACCAGGCAAATGCTCAAGCCGAGGGACAGGCGAAGGGACAGGAGGCTGGAGAATCCGCGCAACAGGGAGAAGCACAAGCCGAGTCCCAGGGTGATGGCCAGGCGCAGGATGGCCAGCAAACCGAAACGGCCAGGAAATCGGAATCCATGGCCCTCCCGGACGACACTGCGGCGGCATCAACTGTCGAGCCAGCGGAAGAAAGCACCGAGGGAACATCCCAGAACGCCCTTGAATACCTGACGGGAGAAAGCGAACAATCCGGTGAGGCCGCGACTGGAGAAGTGGACATCAGCCCAGCACCGGCCGGCACGCTCAATATCCAGGACCTGTTAAATGCACAGGGTGTTGGACGTTACGACCGGCACAAGCCCGCCTGCAGTCAATCCGGATGACAAGGATCGAACCGTCGGACGAAGACAAATCCAATAAAGACAACGGTGGTTAAGGCCGGCATGCACGAGAGAGTCTATAAAATATTCACCGAAAGTCCGAATGGAATTCATTCCAGGCAGACCGGTCAGTTCAGCGGTTCGGCGGATGACCTGAGTGACGGATTTATCCACCTGTCCACAAAGGAACAGGTTGCAGGGGTTGATCGAAAGGTTTTTTGCAAAGGCAAACGCCCCTTGTATATGGCAGAATTTTCTGGTCCGGATTTTCTGAAGCTGTCATGGGAGGCTTCCGCTTCTGACGAGATATACCCGCATTTTTACGAATTTGATCTTATTTTCGACCAAATCAGTGACTTGGTTATAGTGCAAAATTAGAAAATATTGTAGTCATTTATTTAGATCTTTGTTAAAAACATGATGAACAGTAGTTAAAATCACCTCGTTTACACGCGATCAGCATTGTTATTTTGACACCAAAATTGACATGGCAGAGTTTTAGGGCTACCGTTTATTATTGTGAATTCAAGAGTTCATACAAAAGGGTTTATTCAAATTTCAAAAAATGGTCTTAAGTCTTCAGCATCGAAGATTCAAACCCATTACTTGAAACGATTTGACGGTTTTATTAAGCATCAGGATTGCTTTTAAACAGCCATTAATTCAATGGTTGGCCGCATGCCATGGAAACAGGTTAATCGCTGAGCGTCTTTGTCCGCAGACACGGGAAAAAGACAGCCAGTTTCGTCAATGTCCTAAAAAGGAGCATATAAATTTCGACCGAAAAACTTTAATTTATTCAATTTTACAGGAACAAAATTGACATCTGACAGGTTTAGGTCTAGCCTTAATTTCAACGTGAATGATAGCGTTCATGTACAGGGGTGTATTACAGTTTCAAGGGACGGTCTTAAGTTCAATTATCGAACTTTTCAAAGTTATCATTTGCGATATCTTTTTAAATAGCCCAGATAAGCATCTAGGTTACTTATTAACCGACTTATTGGAAATCCCCGCACAATGTTAATTAATTTTTCAAATACTGAATGTTTTTATCCTCTTGCAACTTATCCTCTTGCAACAGGATAAAGATAAGCAGTTTCGTCAAGGTCCTAAAAAGGAGCATATGAAGCATGTCATTATGTAAAAAGTTATTATTATCGACTGTGATCGGTGTGACCGGTCTCGCGACCGCCCAGGCCGATATCAAAATCAGCCGTATGGAAGCCGTACGTTGAAAAGACCAGTGGCGGCGGATCGGTCGACTATTCCAGCATCTACATAGTCCAGCTGAAGGGCAAGCCGATCATTGCCTATGAAGGTGATGTTAAAGGGTTATGCGGCCACTAAACCCGGCAAAGGTAAAAAGCTTAATCCCAATAGCGCCAACGTAAAGAAGTATTCGGCTTATCTTGAGAAAAAGCAGAACAAGGTGATCAGCAGTGTGGGTGCCAACAAGGTTTACAGCTACCGCTACGCCTTGAATGGTTTCGCTGCGCGCATGACGGCAAAAGAAGCCGGACAGCTGAAGAGAAACCCCGACGTTCTGAACGTCTGGAAAGATGAAATCCGTCATCTTCAAACGGACACCAGTCCGACCTATATCGGTCTTACCGAGGGTGGCCAGGCTTGGTCAAAAGGGCTCACCGGTGAAAATGTTGTTATCGGTATCGTCGATACCGGTATCTGGCCGGAGCATCCCAGCTTTGCTGATGTTAAAACCCCCAAAAAGGGCAACAAGGGTACCAAGTGTGGCGTATGGACCATCTGGATGATTTCTACCCCAGCGGTTGCGATTTCGGCAACACGGCTGCAAATCCGGAGATGCTCCATTCTCATGCAACAACAAATTGCTTGCAGCCCGTTGTTACAACTCGGGTTTTTCCACTGCCCCCGATGCCGGCAATCCATGCGGTGGTGACGGCGCGGATACCGCCCCGTGGGAATTCCAGTCAGGTCGCGATGCTAATGGTCACGGTAGCCACACTGCATCCACTTCTGGTGGTAACAATGGTGTCCCTGCATACATTAACGGCGAATTCCAGGGCATGATCAGTGGCATGGCGCCACGTGCGCGTCTCGCGACTTACAAAGTCTGCTGGGATGGCCCGGACCCAGACGTCACTACCGATGATGGTTGTGCTTCTCCGACAGCGCCGCTGCTATTGACCAGGCGGTTGCAGATGGTGTCGATGTCATCAACTTCTCGATCGGCGGTTCCAGCAATAACTTTGCGCTCGCCCGATGACGTGGCATTCCTGTTCGCTGCTGACGCAGGTGTTTACGTGGCAACATCCAATGGTAATGCCGGCCCTGGACGCCGGCACCGTGGGCACCCCATCGGGTGTGCCGTGGATGACTGCCACTGGTGCGACCAAGGATGATGGCGTTTTTTACGCCAACGTTACTGTGAACACCGGCTAGTATCGCGGGTAGTTATGATGGCGTGGAGGGTGCCGGTGAAGTGTCACTTGGCAGACTGGTCCAATTACTGCTGATGTTCAAAATGCATCCGATACTTTCGCGTGCGGACCCATCGATCCAATGCCGGGAAAAATAGCACTGGTCAGCCGCGGTGTTTGCAGTTTTAGTCTCAAGTACCAACAATGCAGCGGCTGCAGGTGCAATTGCGATAATCGTTTACACCTAATACTGGTGGCATCCTCTCACGATGACTGCTCCAGGCACCAGCATCCCAGGTGTTATGGTCGCCTATGATGTCGGCGTAGCCTGGCAGGCGAATCCGGTGTGAACGCAACTTTGGGTCTTGTCCCTGCAAGCAACCGCATAGCCAACTTCTCATCACGCGGACCCAACAACGGCGCACTTGACATCATCAAGCCCGATGTCAGCGCACCTGGTGTGTACACATTCTTGCCGCCGTCTCTCCTTGGGGCGCCGGGGGTGAAGAATTTGCCAACTACAACGGTACCTCCATGGCTAGCCCGCATGTTGCTGGTTCGTTTGCACTGCTCAAACAGGCACATCCTGACTGGAGCCCGGCGATTGCCCGCTCGGCACTGATGACCACTGCACGCAATGGCCTGAAAAAATCCATTGGAGATGATATGGCTGATCCGTTTGATGTCGGTGCGGGCGAAATTTTGCCGAGTGATGCCGTTGATCCGGGTCTCGCATATAATGCCGGGCTTTATGAATATGCATGGCATTCACCTGCGAGAACAATTCGATCTCGCAAATATTTACCCAGGGAACCTGTGACTTTCTCGCATCACTCGGAATTCCCATGGATGGTAGCGATCTGAATCTGCCGTCCATTGGTATCGGCGACCTGGTTGGCTCCCAGACCATCACGCGCACCGTGACCGCCGTTTACAACAACAACGGCAAGAAGACTTTCACTGTCTCAGTCGATGCGCCTCCGGGAATTGACGTGTCCGTTTCACCTTCAAGCTTCAAGTTAGCGAAAGGCGCGTCTATGAGTTATGAGGTCACCTTCACAGTTACCGGCGCAGCAACGCTCGATGAATGGGCTTTTGGCTCACTGACCTGGACTGATGATGACAGCAACTATTCCGTACGCAGCCCAATCGCGGTCCGGCCGACGGCATTCTCAGCGCCAGCCAATGCCGAAGGCGCGGGAACCGATGGTAGCCTCAATTACGATGTCGTAATTTGGCTATAGCGGTGATTTTAACGCGAGCATGGATGGCATGGATGAAGGCGAAGGTTTTGCCGGAGCAGTAGCCAATGGCGGGTATGGTGAGCATTACTTTTACGTGCCGGCAGGAACGACGAAGGCTCGCTTCTCCATGTTTGATTCGGAAATCGGTGCCGCCAACGACCTGGATTTGCAACTTCTACGGTCCTGATTCCGCCGGATTCCCTTTACAGTGTACTAGTCAAAGCGGAACATCAGAAGAGCAATGCGATCTTGGGAATCCCGCTGAGGGTTGGTACGCTGCTGTCGTATGGCACTATGCAACGGTAAGTGACCCAACACCGTACAAAGTCTGGAACTTCAACCTTGATGGTTCAGACGCGGGAAATACAGTCATTACTGCACCGGCTTCTGCCGTGTTAGGTACCACCGGCAACATCATGATCGATTGGACTGGTTTCAACGCTGGCACCAGGTATCTCGGAATTATGAGCTACGATGATGGTGTCAATCCTTTGAACGCTCAGACAGAGGTCATGGATTGATACACAGTAAGTAAAGGTCTTAATCTGGCCTCAGGCCAGATTAAGAGCAAATGCAATACAAAAAACGCCCGCATTTCGATGCGGGCGTTTTTTTAGTAGATTGTATCTCGGCTAATTCGCGGCCGGTTTACATGACTTCCTGTCCCTGTCCGTAGGCCGGTGCTTCAGCACGCTCTGCAGGGCAGTAAAACAGGCTCTTTCCCGTGCCACCATGATAATGGTAAACCGTGCCATTCGCCTCCAACAGCAGTTGCATACCCGGAACCAGAGCCTGGGTGTAGTTCATGCCGGGTTTGGGGCAACCCAGCGCCCCTGAACGCCATTGCACCGAACGGGCAGCCTTGATCGTTATGGCATCCTCTGCAACATTAATACGGGTAGCCAGGTCTTTCACGGCGTCCTTGATCTGTTGGTCCGTGGATATGTCACCAGGCACTGCGTGCAATGTAGTTTGGTCATTGTGTTCGATATATGACCTGCCCCACCCGTCTCATTGCCCTGTTGCATTTCGTTGTGCTGACAAGACGCGCACGCAATTACCAGTGTGTACAGGCTCAGTCGGGTCAATCGTCTTGTATTTACGTTCATCGGTTATGCTCCTTGGTATGATCATTTCCAGGCACCTTGGTGTGTGTTTAAACTGCGATTGTACGTTCAGGGTCGCATGATAGCCAAGGCCGTGGTTATTTAAAATGCACGTGGATATGCGATAAAGTTTTGGCGAAATACACGCCTCGGAAGGATACGATATTTGTGACATGCCCGCCCTACTTGCTTATAATCGGAGTGTCAGGCACTGCAACAATTGGCCTGACGCGTGACTTGCGACAACTGCCGTCAAGCACGGTTTCACTCAATGTTTACAGGAGGAAGCCATGGCTATCGCAACAACATTGAAATCCTATCTGGAAGATCACCATGTCAGACTATGACATGGTCAAACACTCCCACTCCGCAACCGCAATCGAGTCGGCTCAGCTGGCCCACATTCCCGGCCACCAGTTGGCCAAGGCCGTGGTGCTTGAAGATGCAAACGGCTACGTCGTCAGCGTCATTGCCGTCCACCAACCGTCTCGATCATGGAGTGGGTCAATGAAAGCCTGGGACGGAAGCTCGAGAATGGCACCGGAAAATGAATTGCCGGAGCTGTTCTCAGGATTGTGACATGGGTGCAGTTCCTGCCCTGAGCAACGCCTATGGACTGGATGTGATCTGGGATGAACAATTGACCAATGCCTCGGAGATCTATATCGAAGCGGGCGATCATGAAAACCTGATCCATGTGCATGGTGATGTGTTTTGCAGATTGATGGAAGACCTGCCGCACAACATCATCAGTACGGGCAAGGATTATTCGAGGTGGGTAAGTAACTGAACCGGTAGCTGCCCGCTGACAATTCAGCAGGTGAAATACCGGGTACGCGTCATCTGCTAGTGAACATTACTGGGATTACTTTGCGAGAGAATCACGTTTTTCATAATCTCCTCGGTCAGTTTTCCCGCTTTTTCATCGAATTTTTCAGTTCGATTGAAGATATATTTTGCGGCATCAAATTGGCGGTCGAGTTCTTTTGAATCCCACTTCTTCGTCAAACATGCGCTGATACGCATCCAGTTTGCCGCCGACAGAGGCGATGGCCTCCTCGGTCAGGCGCTCGAGTTCCTCGTCAAAAAGCTCGTATTCCATGACGTTCCTGATATGTATCGGTCTGGGTCCGGTAATTCTGCAGGTGAACCGCAGGTCTCTTCATTATTTGCAAGGTTCGAGTAACTGATGGCGTCTGCTATCGCATTGCGGATAACGATTGCGTCTTCGGTGATCGCGTTCATGTCCACCATGCTGATGAGCACGGGGTTTTCGGCATTGATAGACGCCAGCCTGGCCTGGATTTCATCGTTGGATTCCTGTGCGAACCGCAACAGGAAGGCTGCCCCGGACAACATGGATTCCTGGTCGACAATCCGGATCAATGGCGTTTTGTAATCATCGGGACTGAGGTTGGAAACCGCCCTGCCCCCGTCAATGGTATCCCGTGGTGCGATGGCATCCATCAGCGCCGGATCCGCCCCCCCGAAATCAACAGTATCAGGCTGAGTTGACGGTATTGTTCACCCGGCGGCAGGTCAGCAAGGTTATCCAGGCTAACACCGGCATGGATATTCATGCTTGCTGTCAATACGTAAAAAACAGCCGCCGTGAAGATTTTCCCCAAGGCATTCAAGGTGTCAAGGTTCCCGGGGCATTGGAGTTGGAAGCAAAGCTCAGGGCCTTCAATCTTGAATCGTCACCTTTACCAACATCCGCACCGGCCTTGTAGATTCATGTTTTGGGCAACTGTCCGGGTTCCTCTACACGCACCACGCCATCGGGCAGGCCGTTTTTGAATCCGCCTTCATAATACGTCGCCCCGACCTGGCCGCGGCGTTGAATGATCATGCCACCCGCGCCCGAGGCCATTCCCTTCTGGTCATCACCGATAAACTCGACGGTGTCGCCACGCTCATTCATGATCAGGCCATAGCCCCTGCCGGAGGCAACCCCATTTTCACAGACACCGTACCAGCGTCCCTTCTGGCCGAATCCCGGATGGTTGAAATGGCACTGGTCGCTGGCGCTGACCTGCATGGACCTTACCCTGGACTGGTAAAGACTCAATGTCTTGTTTCTGAATTCGGCAAAACCACGTGCGGTGATCACTTCCTTGGACTCCAGCCATTCCATTTGCACCGACATCTGCCGGTCAAATGCGGGCGCCATGCGGGCCAGGAAATAGCGGTTGACCTCTTTTGACTCGGTCTTGGTCTCGAGTGTCTTGTGCAGTGCCCAACCGGAACCCGCCAGCAGCGCGCCAGATGTCGATACCACGGCCGCCGTGCTGGCCGCTGAGGCCACCGCGCCATAGACGGCGCCGGCCAGCGCAATGACGGCGACCGCGGTGGTGATATTCTGCTTGCGCGCCAGCTGGCGGCGTTCCTCGAGCGTACGGTACTCGGCAGCGATGATATTGCGCATCTTGGTACCGTAATTGCCCTTGTAGGTACCCTCGTAAATACTGTCCGACTGCGCAGCCAAGAATTCACGCTCTGCCCCGACCAGCGCATCGGCCAGTTGCAGACGCGCCCTGACACTTTCGTCCCTGGACTGGACAAAAAACACCTTGGCGAGTTCCGGGTCAAAACGTTCCATAGCGGCCTGGCGTGCGAAAAACGTGGCCTTGTCGTGATCGACCGAATTGAGCAATTCGACGATCCGGGTACTGGCGCCTTTTACGAAAGCCTGCACGAATGGATCAATGGAAAAATCCTCTGGCAGGCTGGCGATCGAGTTCGCCGTTCATGCGGATCTTTTCCAGAGAGTACTGTTCAATCGCCACCAGCTGCTGGTTTCCTTCTCCACCCCCTTTCAACGGCAGCGGCAAACTCGGGCTCATCCCTCTCACGCAGAAATGAGATGAATTCGAGTGAGGAGTCGGTGGACTGGGGCCGGCCGTCGAGGCGTGAGCGGAAACTGTCATCGGTTTCCCTGAGGGCCTGCCGCCATGCCGAACTGACCAGGGGTGGACTCGAGATCAATAAGCCACCCAGCGACGGTTGCACCCAACGACTGCTCTTGACGACGATCATGGGGGTCACCAGGTCACCGAAAGTCACCGGCGGTGCGTCCATCAATTCGTTGACATCCGGGAAAGAATAGATATTGAAATCAATGGTCAGTACGCTGGGAATCTGCTCGGAACCCAGGATCGGCCGGCTGTAAAGGTTATGTTCCTTGTCCCATTCAATGATATGCGGTGACAACAGGACCGAGCCTTCCGGCAGCACACCCTTCAACTCGTGGTACAGGGACATCGCGAAATAGCTGGATTTCTCAATGATGGACTGGGCAACCCGCGAGGTCTGGCGGTTGCCGTATACACCGTAGGGAACTTCTCCACCAATGGCATTGATCGCAAACGAACTCACGTACAGGTTTTCGGCATCGGTATGAATCATGGCCGGGTAGCGTATGACAACCATCGCAGCGGCCTGTGAAGATTTCTGGCTGGAAACCTCCTCCTTCTTCAGGCTTGAATAGACCGAGGTATTTCTGCCTGTTGCGGTGCCGGCACAGCCGCTGACGATTGCAACGATAACGGCCAGCATGACAATTGAGAATAAACCCGGCTGGAATCCGGCGCCGATCCGGACTGTAAAAAAATTACTCAAATTATTTTCCATCTCGCCCGCAAGACTCTTTGGAACATCCTGCCGGTATAAGGTTCAGGCCCGGCAATACCGGGCAACGGTGAAGTATATTGAATTATTCCTTCACAACCAACAAATCCAACCCAGACAATTGTCCGGTCTTCATGAGCCCGGTTGATCTTTGCAGGGAAAATCCCTTAAACCGGTGCAAAAAAAAGCCCCAAAAAGGGGCTGATTGGAGGCCAGGGTCGGAATCGAACCGGCGTAGACGGCTTTGCAGGCCGCAGCATGACCACTCTGCCACCTGGCCTCGGTGAAAACGTCCCGCGCATCTGCTCAGGAGCGCGATATTCTACTATCCGTTGCGTCACAATGCCATGGGTTAGATCAACAAGGCACTTTTGCCAAACGATGCACAAAAAAAACCCGGCGATGGACTGACTCCACGCCGGGTTATTATTTTTGGAGCGGGAAACGAGACTCGAACTCGCGACCCCGACCTTGGCAAGGTCGTGCTCTACCAACTGAGCTATTCCCGCATTGAGGTGGCGTATTTTAAGCAAATCATCCGTTGTGTCAATGTTATTTTGTACTAACCCCTTTCACAGCAAGCCGGTGGGTGGCACAATACCGCCACCTTAACCAGGCATGGGACTCATGGCAAAAGAAGATGTAATTGAAATGGAAGGCAAGGTATTGGAAACCTTGCCAAATACCTTATTCAAAGTTGAGCTCGAAAACGGGCATGTTGTAACGGCTCATATTTCCGGACGTATGCGCAAACACTATATCCGGATCCTGACCGGTGACGGCGTCAAAGTAGAACTGACACCCTACGATCTATCCAAGGGACGTATCACCTACCGTATGAAGTAAAGCCGCTGTTTCCGGCGGTTCAACCCTCTGTTGCTGCCGGCAGGGCTTTGGGTACTTCCTTCTTCGCCCGGGTACGAATCTTCAATTCATTACCCTGCTTCCTGGACAGCGTGATATCCACTTCACCGCCTTCTGACAGGACGCCGAACAACAGGTCATCGGCAAGCGGACGCTTGATTTTGCCCTGGATGACCCGTTTCATCGGGCGGGCGCCCATTTCCGGATCAAAACCCTTCTCCGCCAGCCATTCCCGTGCGGCAGCAGAAACCGAAAGACTGACATCCTTCAGGGCCAGTTGGGCTTCGAGTTCGAGTATGAACTTGTCCACGATCAACAGCACGATGGGGGCGTCGAGCGGCTTGAACTGGATCACGGCATCGAGGCGATTACGGAATTCCGGCGTGAACGTTCTGCGGATGGCCTCGGTGGAATCCGAAACGTGTTCCTGCTCGGTAAAGCCGATCGAGCGGCGTGCGCTCTGCTGGGCACCGGCGTTGGTGGTCATGACCAGGATAACATTGCGGAAATCTGCTTCGCGGCCGTTGGTATCCGTCAATTTACCGTGATCCATAATCTGTAACAGAATGTTGTAAACATCGGGATGGGCTTTCTCGATTTCATCCAGCAACAACACGGCATGCGGGTTGCGGGTAACCGCCTCGGTCAGCAGACCGCCCTGGTCAAAACCCACGTATCCCGGCGGTGCACCGACCAGCCTGGAAACGGAGTGGGCTTCCATGTATTCCGACATATCGAAGCGGATCAGTTCAATACCCATGATCATCGCCAGTTGCCGTGTCACCTCGGTTTTGCCGACACCGGTCGGGTCCGGCGAACAGGAATGAACCGATGGGCTTCTCTTCTTCACCCAGGCCGGAGCGGGACATCTTGATCGCGGCGGCAAGTGCATTGATGGCCTCATCCTGCCCGAATATAGTCAGTTTCAGATCGCGTTCCAGGGTCCGCAAAGCATCGCGGTCCGAGCGTGAGACCTGCTTGGGCGGTATCCGCGCCATGTGCGCGACGATGGTCTCGATGTCGTGTTCGTCCAGCAACTTCTTGCGCTCGTCTTCCGGCAGCATGCGTTGCCGTGCGCCGGCTTCATCGATGACATCGATGGCCTTGTCAGGCAGGTGCCGGTCATTGATATGGCGCCCGGACAATTCCGCTGCGGCACGCAGGGCCTCATCGGTATATTTGACCCCGTGATGATCTTCGAAACGCGATTTCAAACCGCGCAGGATTTCGATGGTTTCCGCAACGGTGGGCTCGACGATGTCAATTTTCTGGAAACGCCGCGCCAACGCCCTGTCCTTCTCGAATACACCACGGAATTCCTGGTAGGTGGTAGAACCGATGCAACGCAATTCACCCGAGGCCAAAACCGGCTTGATCAGGTTGGATGCATCCATGACGCCGCCGGAAGCGGCCCCCGCACCGATGATGGTGTGGATTTCATCAATGAATAAAACCGCACCTTCGGAATCTTGTGCAGTTCGGACAACACGGATTTGAGTCTTTTTTCGAAATCACCGCGGTACTTGGTGCCTGCCAGCAATGCACCGAGATCCAGGGAGTAAATGCGTTGCGTCTTTCAGAACTTCGGGGACCTCGCCTTCGACGATCCGCAGTGCCAGGCCTTCGGCCATGGCGGTCTTGCCAACACCGGCCTCACCGACAAAAAGCGGATTGTTCTTGCGTCTGCGGCACAATATCTGGATCGTGCGTTCAACTTCATCCGCGCGTCCGATCAGCGGGTCGATCTTGCCTTCGCGGGCACGCTCGTTCAGGTTGCTGGTAAAGTTTTCAAGCGCACTCTTGCGGCCGTCCGAACCTTCTTCCAGACCTTCTTCGGCGACTTCCTCATTACTGTCCGTGGCATTTTTCTGTAACGGTGTAATCCCGTGAGAGATGTAATCCACCACTTCGAGACGGGTGACGTCGAACTTGTTCAACAGGTAAATGGCATAGGAATCTTTTTCACTGAATATCGCCACCAGCACATTGGCGCCGATCACTTCCTGTTTGCCGGCCGACTGGACGTGGTACAACGCCCTTTGCAGTACGCGCTGGAAGCCAATGGTCGGCTGGGTATCGCGATTGTCATCCTGACCCAGTTCAGGCACGGTGTCATTCAGGGCCTTGCGCAATTCCGACTTCAAGACCGGTGATGTTGGCGCCACAGGCGCTGAGGATTGACAAAGCCGAACTGTTATCCAGCAAAGCGAGCAACAGGTGCTCAACGGTAAGGAATTCGTGGCGGGCACTGCGGGCTTCTTGGTAAGCCTGGCTGATGGTTACTTCCAGTTCTTTACTGAACATCTAAATTACCGTGTGTGGAATACAGGTTGATGACCGGTTTCGGCCGTTCGCGTTCACTGGACCGGTTCAAGCCTTCTCCAGGGCGCACTTGAGAGGATGCTCGTTGCGCCGGGCAGTATTCGTTGACCTGGGCGACCTTGGTTTCAGCAATTTCAAACGTGAATATGCCGCATACACCTTTGCCGCGGGTGTGAACATGCAGCATGATCTGGGTGGCCCGGTCATGGTCGAATGCAAAAAAGGTCTGGATGACATCGACCACGAAATCCATCGGGGTGAAGTCGTCATTCAGTAACACGACCTTATACATTGGCGGTGGTTTGACCTCCGGCCGAACCTCTTCCACTGCAACACCGCGATCATGTTTCGATTCAAATTCGTTACTCATGGATCAATTGTAGTACATCTTCCGGTAAATATTGAACAGTATATTCAGCAATTGACGTTCTCAATTTTGACCCCATCTAACTGACATGCACAAAACAACCGGCAAAATCATGGTCGCCATGTCCGGCGGGGTCGATTCTTCTGTTTCGGCCTTGCTGCTGCAAAGGCAGGGACTGGATATCGCCGGCATGTTCATGAAGAACTGGGAGGAAGACGACCGTTTCGGTACCTGCGCGGCTGCGCAAGACGCGGCAGATGCCAGGGCGGTCGCCGAATCCATGGGTCTGCATCTGCATACCCGCAATTTTGCCAGCGAGTACTGGGAAAACGTGTTCGAGGAATTTCTCAGCGAATACCAGGCGGGCCGCACCCCCAATCCCGATATCCTGTGTAACCGTGAAATCAAGTTCAAGACCTTTCTCGAACATGCCGAGGAACTGGGCGCGGACAAAATCGCCACCGGTCACTATGTACGTACGGACTTTAGCGATGGCAAGCACCGCTTGTTGCGGGGCATCGACCATAACAAGGACCAGAGCTATTTCCTCTATGCCGTGGGTCATCAACAATTGGCAAAGACCCTGTTCCCCGTGGGAGAACTGCAGAAACCCAGGGTACGTGAACTGGCGCAAGAGGCCGGTTTCAACGTTTTTGACAAGAAGGACAGCACCGGTATCTGCTTCATCGGCGAACGCAATTTTACGGCATTTCTGGGTGATTACCTGCCTGCAAAACCCGGCGAAATCCGCACCACCGACGAGCAGGTCATTGGTGAACATCAGGGCCTGATGTTCCACACCCTCGGTCAGCGCCAGGGGCTCGGAATCGGCGGGGTAAAAGGATACCCTGAAGCACCCTGGTACGTGTTGCACAAGGACCTTGGCAACAATGTGCTTTATGTCGGACAGGGCCACGAACACCCGTGGATGCTATCGGACCGGCTCGAAGCCACACGTCTGGCCTGGGTGTCCGGCACAGCCCCCGAGGCAGGCCGCTCACTGACCGCCAAGGTCAGATACCGCCAGCCTGATCAGTCCATGAGCATTGAACAAATCGATACAGACCGCATGTATTTGAAATTCGATCGGGCCCAGCGTGCCGTCACACCGGGTCAGTCCGTGGTCCTTTATGACGGTGAAATTTGTCTCGGCGGCGGTATCATTGAGTCCATGAACACACCTCCAATGAACTCGAAATTCAGAGTAGCAAGTGTATGAATGAACGCATAATGGCATTGTCTGGTATCTTTCAGGCCACCGAACTCGTCAGGCAGGCAGCCAATCACGGTACCTGGTCGGGTTATTCGGCCGATACCTGTCTCGACAGCCTGCTGGCCATCGAGGCCGACACTGTCGAGGATATCTTTGGTGGTGCCACTCGCTTGCGTCTCGGTGCAGAAACCCTTATTTCGGTGTTACAGGGGGACCGGCGCTACATGGAGAGTCTGTCGTATGCCGTCACCATCATGCAACTGGAAACCAGCTTCCGGAAAAAGCCCGACATGCAGGCGCACATCGGGAACGAGCTTGTGCTGATCGCGGAAATTGACGATGGCACCGAGATACACGAAATAAAGGATTTACAGGCCAAGAAAATAGCGGCCCTGTACACGCAAACCATCAGCACCCTTTCGCCCCGGATCGTCGTCAACGGACGGCCGCAACACCTGCAGGTTGATCGCACCGTCAACTGGATACGCACCATGCTATTTGCCGGCTTGCGCTCGGCAGTGCTATGGCGACAATTGGGCGGCGGTCGTTTCAGCATGATGTTCGGACGTAAAAAAATGCTCGAACAGGCACAATCACTATTACCCGGATAATTCCATTTGGGAAAAGGGCTTCCAATGGGCGATAATATCCGGCCACGCGCTACTACATGCACTTAATGGAGGCCAGCATGCAAGATTCATTTTCCGTCCGCAGTACACTTTCCGTTAACAACAAGAGTTACAACTATTTCAGCCTGCCTCTGCTAAGTGAGAAGATCGATGTTTCGCATCTGCCATTTTCTCTGAAAGTCCTCCTGGAAAACTTGCTTCGCCACGAAAACGGTGTCGATATTAGCCACGCCGATATCAAGGCCCTGGCCAGTTGGGATCCACAGGCCAAGCCTGAAACAGAAATTGCGTTTACACCATCGAGGGTCGTGTTGCAGGACTTTACCGGTGTACCGGCAGTCGTCGACCTGGCCGCCATGCGTGACGCCATGAAACGACTCGGTGGGGATCCGGAGCGCATCAACCCGCTGTCCCCTGCTGAACTGGTTATTGACCACTCGGTGCAGGTCGACCGTTATGGCACTGCTGATTCGCTGTCCATCAATAACGATATCGAGTTTGGCCGCAACCAGGAACGCTACAGTTTCCTGAAATGGGGCAAGAGCGCATTCAGTAATTTCAACGTGGTGCCGCCCAATACAGGTATCGTGCACCAGGTCAATCTTGAGCACCTTGCGCGGGTTGTTTTCGGTGCGGAAAGTAACGGCGTATTGATGGCATATCCTGACACCGTCGTCGGCACCGACTCCCATACCACCATGATCAACGGTATCGGTGTGCTGGGTTGGGGTGTTGGGGGTATCGAAGCCGAGGCCGCCATGCTTGGACAGGCCATTACCATGCTGATACCCCAGGTCGTCGGCTTCAAACTTACCGGCAAGCTGAAAGAAGGCGCAACCGCGACCGACCTGGTGCTGACCGTGGTGCAGATGTTACGCAAACTGGGCGTGGTTGGAAAATTTGTCGAATTCTTCGGTGAAGGTTTGCCCGCTTTACCGCTGGCCGATCGTGCGACCATTGCCAACATGGCGCCTGAATACGGTGCCACCTGCGGCATTTTCCCGGTTGACGAGGAGAGCCTGAATTACCTGCGTCTGTCCGGTCGCTCCGACGAGCAGGTCGCGCTGGTCGAGACCTACATGCGCGCGCAGGGCATGTTTCATACCGTCGATTCGCCGCAAGCGCAGTATTCGGCCGTATTGGAACTGGATATGTCAACGGTTGTTCCCAGCATTGCCGGGCCCAAGCGTCCGCAGGACAGGATATTGCTGACCGAAGCCAAGCAGGCCTATTTGAAGGATCGGACCGTCTTCACCGAAGGCCGCGCAGGAAATGGCAGGGCCCCGGTGGAATACAAGGGCGAACAGTTTGAACTGGAAGACGGCGCGGTGGTGATTGCCGCCATCACGTCGTGTACCAATACATCTAATCCCGCGGTGATGCTCGGCGCCGGTTTACTCGCCAGGAATGCCGCGGCCAAAGGCTTGAATGTGAAGCCCTGGGTTAAAACCTCGCTCGGACCGGGCTCAAGGGTGGTCACCGACTACCTGGACAAGGCAGGTCTGATGGATGATCTCGAGGCACTGGGTTTTTACGTGGTGGGTTATGGCTGTACGACCTGTATCGGCAATTCCGGCCCCTTGCCGGAACCGATCGGTAGCGCAATCCGTGAGAACGACCTCGTGGCCTGCGCGGTGCTGTCCGGCAACCGCAATTTTGAAGGCCGTATCCACGCCAACGTCAAGATGAACTACCTGGCCTCACCACCGCTGGTCGTGGCCTATGCGATCGCCGGCAACATGAAGGTGGATATCACCACCGAATCACTGGGTAATGACCATGACGGCAACCCCGTATACCTGCGCGACATATGGCCCAGCAGCCACGAGATCCAGCAGGTTATTCTCGACAGTGTCAACGCCGACATGTTCAAACACAGCTACAGCAGTGTTTTTACCGGTGACGAACACTGGCAGGCAGTCGATTCACCGGTCGGCGAAATGTTTGACTGGCAGGATGACTCAACCTATATCCGCAACCCGCCCTACTTCGATGGCATGGACATGAATGTGCCGCCGGTAAACGATATTCACGGCGCCCGTTGCCTCGCCAGGCTCGGGGATTCCATCACCACCGACCATATTTCTCCGGCGGGCGCGATTGCGGAAAAATCCCCGGCGGGTGATTACCTTAAATCGAAGGGTGTTCCAAGGTCCGAGTTCAACTCCTACGGCTCCCGTCGCGGCAACCACGAGGTCATGATGCGCGGCACCTTCGCCAACGTACGTTTACGCAATCAACTGGCGCCGGGCACCGAGGGCGGTTGGACAACTTTCCAGCCAGGCAATGAGCAAATGACCATATTTGACGCTTCCATGCGTTACCAGCAGCAGAATACTCCGCTGATCATATTGGCCGGTTCTGAATATGGAACCGGTTCTTCACGTGACTGGGCTGCTAAAGGTACACAATTGCTCGGGGTGAAAGCTGTCATTACCGTCAGTTTTGAGCGTATTCACCGTTCCAACCTGATCGGTATGGGTGTTCTGCCATTAAACTTCATGGATGGCGAAAGCGCCGACAGCCTTGGACTGAAAGGCACCGAAACCTTCGATATTGAAGGTCTGGGTGATGGTTCAGCAAAATTTGTGAACGTAACCGCGACAGCGCCAGACGGCACACGTAAGCAGTTCAAGGCAAAGAGTCGCCTGGATACGCCCAAGGAAGTTGAGTACTACCGCAATGGCGGTATTCTCAACTACGTATTGAGACAGCTTGCCGCCTGATTCGGCGCACATCGACCCCAAAAAGCCCCGGTGACATCGATCATCGGGGCTTGGATTGATCACGAATTTACTTCATAAATTCACAGTATCTGCTATAAATTTTCAGTGCTACAATCAAAAAACCGTATTCCCAACTCTCTTCCGCATGGATTTTGCTCAGATGAATACGTCGGCAGGGAAATAAGCTGACAGCACAACGTGGGAATTTACCGGGGGGTAAAAGACATGACGATTGTTTTTGAATTTTGCGACAAGGGCGGCTATCTGGTAGCGACCATTCCGGACACAGTTATAAATTCCCAGCGTGCCAGGACTATCCTGAAGTCAGTCGACAATGAACGTCAGAAATACAATTGCCGCAAGGTTTTAGTCAATGAAATGGCACTTGAAAGACGTAAAATTGCCAGTCACGAAATTCGTGGCTTCACCGAAATCATACCGGATATTCGCCTGGCATTTCTTTGCCGGCCTGAATTGATCGATAACAATACAAGACTGTTTAGCGCCTTAAGTTTCACTGACGACTACATGGTGAGACACTTTAGCGTTAAAGGAGAGGCCATCAATTGGCTGATGTCCCAACGCGGAAGCTGAGCACTGAGAACAATAAAACCAAACAACTGCGACCGCAGCCGTCATCGCGTCCATGATGGCTTAAGCACCATGAAAATTCTGTTGGCGGGTTTTCTGCTGGTTATCATGAGCCAGTTGTATGCCAATGACGTGGAACAAGGTACTGATCTTGAAAGTTTGTTCAAGCAGGCCGGTGTTACCGGCACTTTTGTGTTGTACGACGTAAGTGCCGCGCGGTTTGTCGTCCACAATCAACCAAGAGCATCGCAGCGTTTTATTCCCGCCTCTACATTCAAGGTCGCCAATAGCCTGATCGGTCTTGCAACCGGTGTGGTTGCAAGTGTCGATGAAGTCCTGCCCTATGGCGGCAAACCCCAGCCGATTAAATCCTGGGAGCATGACATGGGCTTACGCCAGGCAATCAAGATTTCCAATGTGCCGGTGTACCAGGAACTCGCACGGCGCATTGGTCTGGAGCGCATGCGTGAGAATCTCGCATTTATCCCTTATGGAAACGCCGAAACGGGTACCGAAGTTGATACATTCTGGCTGAAGGGCCCCCTTGAGATCAGTGCCATGGAGCAAACGGAATTTCTCGCCCGTCTTGCCCGGGATGATCTGCCCTTCCCCAAGACCGTCCAGCAGGACGTGCGCGATATTCTTCAATTGGCACAGGGCGATGGATGGGTTTTATATGGCAAGACCGGATGGACAACCACACCCGAGCCGGATATCGGCTGGTGGGTCGGTTGGGTCGCCAAAGACAAGCAAATATTCAGTTTTGCATTGAACATCGACATGCCGGATAGGGGTGATATTGCCAAACGCGTGGAACTCGGCAGAGCCTGTCTCAAAACATTGGGTATACTCTGAGAAATATTCAATTCAAAATTGAGTGATCGGTAAAACCGGGAGCCATCAATGCCAAATATAGAAATTCGACCGGCAAACGTCGGGGATTCCACGCTGATCCTGCGCTTTGTCACCGATCTTGCGATCTATGAAAATGCCGAGGATGCGGTCGTCGCGACGGAAAGCGATATCAGGCATTCGTTGTTTTCCCCTGATTCGACCACCCATGCGGTTATTTGTGAGATCGATGCCCTTGCTGTCGGTTTCGCGGTTTATTTCTTCAACTATTCAACCTGGCTGGGTAAAAACGGTCTGTATCTCGAAGATTTATACGTTTCGCCGGAATTCCGCAGCGTGGGTGCGGGAAAGGCGCTTCTCAAACACCTGGCGCAGATTGCATTGTCCCGCGATTGTGGCCGCTTTGAATGGAGCGTGCTCGATTGGAATGAACCCGCCATAAAGTTCTACCAGTCACTCGGCGCAAAACCACAGGATGAGTGGGTGGCCTATCGCCTGACCGGAAAAGCCCTGGTGGACCTGGCTGAAAGTTGACAGACAACACAGCCGATGGACGCTGGAAGGAGTCGCGACGTACCGTTAAAGGGCATTTTCTACATGTGCCTGGCCGTTGCCCTGATAGCCTGCCAGGAGGCAATGGCCAAGTATCTCGGTCAATACCTGCCAATGCTGCAGGTCATCGGGGCCAGATATTTCGGTCACCTGTTATTGATGGCTGTCGTACTGATGCCAAGGCATGGTCTGAGGCTGTTCAAGGCAAATCGCCCGTTGGTCCAGGTCGGCCGTTCGGTCTTATTGTTGATCGACACCGCGCTTTTCTTCTTCTCCCTGACCATGATCGGCCTCGCCGAGGCAACCGCGATATTTTTCAGCGTACCGCTATTGGTGGTGCTGCTGTCAGTGCTGCTGCTTGGCGAAAAACTCGATTGGAAACGTCTGCTCGTGGTTGCCACCGGGTTTGCCGGCATGCTGGTCATTGTAAGACCCGGAAGTAACGCCATCGGTTGGGGCGCTTTGCTGACTTTTGCTGCGGCCATCTGCGTCAGCATCTTCAATATCATCACGCGAAAACTGGCAGATGAGGACCCACTGCCAGTGACGATGTTTTACACGGCGATGGCGGGTGCCGTGATCATGCTGCTGATCGTGCCGTTCATCTGGGAAAGTCCAACCAGCTGGCAGCAGTGGGCGGCGCTGATCATGATCGGTATTACCGGTGGCGCGGCACACAGTTGTATCATCGCATCGCACGTGTTCGCACCGGCGTCCACGGTGGCGCCTTTCATGTATAGCCAGATATTCTGGGCACTTGGATTCGGATATCTGCTTTTTGGCAATCTGCCGGATCAATTTACCGTGATTGGTGGTTTGATCGTCATTGGCAGTGGCATATACCTGTTGCAACGGCAGAAAGTAAAGGCAGATCTTGCGGTTTGATATCGGTCCGGCGGCTTTCCGCTGCCGACGACCAGACCGGCCACCTGGCACGAACTTGTCTATAATTTCAGCCTGACTCTTTCAGGTAGGCCGCAGCCAGGTCGACATAGCGTTTTGCCGTGTATTTGAAAAACGTCATTTCCTTTTCGGTCAACGGTCTTGCCTGGCGCGCCGGGTTGCCCTTGTAGAGAAAACCGCTTTCGAGCACCTTGCCCGGTGGCACCAGTGTACCCGCGGCAATAATCACCTCATCATGTACGACCGCGCCATCCATGATCACGGCCGCCATCCCGATCAGGATGCGGTTGCCGACCGTACAGCCGTGCAGCATGACCTTGTGGCCGATGGTGACGTCGTCACCGATGACCAGCGGAAACCCGTCCGGGTTATACGGACCGGCGTGTGTGACATGCAGAACACTGCCATCCTGAACACTGGTTCTCTCACCAATACGGATACGGTGGATATCACCCCTGATCACGGTCATTGGCCAGACCGAACTGCCTGCGCCGATTTCAACATCACCGATCACGACCGCGTCCGGGTCGACGTAAACCCCCGTGGAAATCCTCGGCTGCATACCGGCATGATTACGTATGCTCATCTGATCTCCGCGATGTTGGCCCAGTCCGATAAATTGTGACTCATATTGACCACCTCAAGATTTGAGAACATCGGACACATTATCGCAAATCTGCAGTAAATGGAGCAGGCAGATGACATGAGCGTAAAACCGGATACGACAAAGCGCGCTTTAGATAATCAAGCAAACCCTTGAATCAATCTGTTTGTAAGACAGAATTTCCAAGACCCAGTCCGCACCGGTGAAATACTGGGGTTAGCTTTTGAAGCGGGATTTGTCTTTGGCCTTGATCACGGCCGCGGCGGCGGTGATTGTACCTTTCGCGACCAGTGCTGCCAACGAGTCATCCATCGCGCACATGCCATCGTTGACACCACCCTGGATAACCGATGCCAGCATGGTCGTATTGCCCTCGCGAATGATGTTTGGCAGGCTGTTGGTGCGCAGCAGTATCTCGTAGGCAGCGCAGCGACCACGGCCATCGGCGGTCGGCAGCAGTTGTTGCGAAACGATGGCGCAAATCGATTCGGCGAGGGTATTGCGCACCTGGTCCTGCCGGCTGGCAGGAAATGCATCGATCAGGCGATCGATGGTTTTGACGGCGCTGTTGGTATGCAGGGTTCCAAATACCAGGGTTCCCATCTCGGCCGCGGTGATGGCCAGCTCGATGGTTTCCGTGTCACGCATTTCACCCACGAGGATCACATCGGCGTCCTGCCGGATAGTGGCTTTCAGCGCATCGGCGAAGCTCAGCGCATCCTGGCCGACCTCACGTTGGGAAAGCACACTTTTCTTATTCGCGTGAACAAACTCCACCGGATCTTCGATGGTGACAATATGCTTGCTGTAGTTCTCATTGATTTCGTTGATAATCGCGGCAAGCGTGGTGGATTTACCGGAACCGGTAGGACCGGTAATGAGGACCAGGCCGCGCTCAAGGTGCGCCAATTCACGAATCGATTTGGGAATATTGAGTTCGTCGAAAGTCAGAATCTTTTCCGGAATGATGCGGAAAACAGCTCCTGCGCCACTATATTGGCGCAGGAAATTGACACGAAAACGTGCCTCACCCGGTAGCGACCAGGCGAAGTCCAGATCGCCAGTGTCTTCGTATTCCCGCCATTGTTGCTCGGAAGAGATTTCATGCAGCAGTTCTCTCAGTTCCTCGTCTGAAAGAGGCCCCCAGCCTTCAACGTCCGTCAATCTGCCATGGATCCGTACCCGCGGTGGACGGGTGGCAAGTAAATGCAGGTCCGATCCCTGCTTGTCTTTCAGATAACGGAATAACTCGTCGATCCTGGCCAAACCACCCTCCTGCTACATGAAATTTTTCGATTCTTCGGCGTGTTTAAGCGCCTCTTTTTGGGTGATGACCTTTTCCCTCACCAACTTTGTCAGCGACGCATCCAAAAGACGTTGACCCTGGGCGGCGCCGGTTTGCAGGATCGACTTGATCTGGTATGTACGATTTTCGCGAATCAGATTAGCGACCGCATTGTTGTTGATCATGACTTCAAGCGCCGCAACCTGCCCCCGGTCATCGCTACGCTGAACCAGTCGCTGGGAAATGACAACCTTGAGAGACTCTGACAACATCCTTCGAATCTGGCTTAACTGATCCGGCGGAAAAACGCCGAGCAAACGGTTGATGGTGCGAATGGCATTTGAAGTGTGCAGTGTTGCCAGCACAAGGTGACCTGTTTCAGCAGCGGTCACCGCCAGTGAAATGGTTTCCAGATCCCGCAATTCGCCGATCACGATCACATCGGGATCTTCACGCAAAGCCGCCCGCAGGGCCGTTGGAAACGATCCGGTCTGGTGTCCGATTTCCCGTTGAGTAACGTTGCACTCACCAGCGGGGTACACGTATTCGATCGGATCTTCGATCGTGAGGATATGATCCGGCCGGCTCTGATTGATCAGGTTCACCATGGCGGCCATGGTTGACGATTTACCGCAACCTGCCGGTCCGGTAAATAGAATCAGCCCCTGGTTGAATTCGGTAAAACGTTTGAAATCACTTGGTAAGCCGAGCTCGGCCAGTGTAGGTGGCTTAAGCTTGATCGCGCGGAAAATGGCATCGTAGCCACGCTGCTGCTTGTAGATGTTGGCACGAAACCGCCCGACCCCGGGAATCTCATAGGCAAAATCGACCTGAAACTCGTCTTGCAGGCGCTTGAGTTGTGTCTCGTCCATGATGGGGGTGATGAGACGTTCGCATTCAAGTGAGCTCAGTACAGTCGATGAAGCCGTGCAGATTTTGCCGCCATGCCGAAGCAGCAGGGTCGACCCGCTGTGTACATGAAGGTCGCTGGCATGTAGTTCAATCGTTTGTTGCAGCAGATTTCGCAGCGTCACGCCGGGACCGTAGTCCAGCAAGATCTGCTTATTTGCGTTTGCTGCGGTGTTTGTCTTTGCCGGTATGACCGCGCGTAAAACTGCCGGAGCGGTAGTTTCGGAGCTTTGTACCGGTTTGAAACTGGGTTTATCGACCGGGGCAGCCTCGCCCCAGTTCTTACCTTGCAGATGTGCAAGAACCGAGGATCTAGCCGCTTGATCCAGGACCGCGCTCATGACAATCTGTCCGAATCAATCGATAATGTGACCGCCTGGTTGAAGGCGGAAGATGCGACCGATACGCAAGATTCCCAAATCTTGAGTAAGTTATTCATGTAGGTATTCCTTTACCGTTTTATATATTGGTGGCTCAACTTCCATGTCAGAGAATGAAATACTCACTCCGACATAAAATTTATACATCATCTGCTGCACGTCATCAGCTGTCAGATTTGACAGTCTTTGAATTGAACCGGGAATTGGGGATAACCCACATATCTATTTAACTGCTGGCAACAAGGCCGGATTAGCTGCTGCCAGAACGCTTTCAACAGTTAATCAAACCGGTTTCGCAAAGAGTCCGCGTGTAACCACCACCAGTTTTTGCCGTGCTTGACGGCTGGCCTCGGCGCTGATTCCGGGGAACTCCTCCAATACCTCGGCCATGCTCCTTGCAACCGGCATGCCGTTCTCCAGCAGGATGAGGTTGCCGGTGGTTGCCGGCGTCTTTGGTCCCGGTACGATCAGACCACCGAGGTTCAGCGGATCGCAGGCGCTGATGACGGTAAATACGGATCGATTACCGTTGTCTGCGGGCTGACGGAGCAGACCGAGCGCTTCGGGAAGTGCGAATTGCTCACCGGAAAAACCATCGACAAAGCGGCCGCCACGCACTTCTCCGCGGTCTTCCATTCTGCGCAGGTACTGAAGCAGTTCCCGCCATGGCGGCAGCAGAGACTCCCGTTGTATGACCGCACGGAAGACCACGCCGTAGCGGCGTAACAGGGACTGACAGATAACCGCGAGTTTCTGTTGACCGCAGCCGTTTAAAACACCCGCCTGTCGATAGCCAGGTCCGGTGCCGGCGATACTCCAGCGACCAACCGGTAAACCGGGTGTATACCGTTTCGCCTGTCTTGAGTGGCGTAGCTTCTGCGCTTCCGGGCGCAACAGCCAACGCAGCGGTGAAAAAGCATCGGAAGTAATGGCGCCCATGGCGACCAGGGTCTTCAGTGCGTGCTCCAGTTGCGGCCTCAACAGGCCGGATTGCAGTTCCAGGTCGGCTGTGAACATGGCGCCATGTTTTTCCAGCAGGGCGAGGACTTTAGCGGCCAGCGTATCGCAGATGGAGTCGCTGTCCGGCGCTTGCGCAAGCCACTGCTGGATATCGGCGCGTGGCACGATGACGAGCGGGGTTGCCGAGACGATGGTGCCTGTCTGTTCCGTTGAACTGAGAGGCCGGAACCACGCCAGTTGGCCATTCAGAAAACGCTGATCCAGCTGTTCAGGAGAATAATCTCTGCACCTCGCTCCGAGCAGGTGATGTTCCCAGATGGCAGCGGCAGCAGACCATCCCTGCAACAGGGACAGGGCCTGGTCAAGGTCGGCGCCGTTATCATCCAGCGCATGCCAACGCACCAGGAAGTTCATGAAGCGGGCCGGAGAAACCGGTTTTACCGCCCGCCGGCGTTGTTCGCGGCTATAACGGTGTATGCGGGCCAGCAATCGCCGTTCGCACCACAGGTCGCCGCGCACCCCATCCTGCATCCGGATGGCAAAGCCCTCGTTCTGAAGGCTCAGCAGGGCCAGTTGAAGGGTGTCTTCATCCAGACCAAAGTCCATGGCCAGCTGTGCCTTGCCAACAGGCCCCAGGCCGCTCATACGGCTCCTCAGCAGGCCGGCCAGGGCCTCCTCCCTTGTCAGGTCCGGCGCATCAGGCAGCATGGCTGTCGGATCGGGTGAAAACTGCGACTGCGGATACACAGCCAACCACTCCGGCAGGCGCTCAGATGCAATCCACCAGCGTTCTTCCCCTTCATTCCTGTTTTCACCAGACCTGATACTGCAAACACGAAAATCCTCAGCGAGGGCCGAAAACCACTTGCCCCACTGGCTCGCATTGCCAGCGGCCCCGCAACTGGAATTACCGCTGGTGTACTCCGCCCGGGTCAAAAAGCCCAGTTGCAGAAGTCCGTCGTGTAATTCATCCGCGTTGCGCGGTTGTATCCAGGCCTCATCACGCACCTGTAGCCGCGCTTCGACGCTGATGATGCTCAGCGTGCCTGCGGATGAAAGATCGTCGGGGTCATTGCTGATTGCGCGCGTACGGCGATTTTCAGCTTCACCGTCATCGAGGAATGCATAGGGTCGGGCGTTGATGATCTCACGCGCCAGCGGCGATGGTCCAACCAGGTCGAGACAAAGCACTTCGATCTCACCACCTGCCATCCTGGTCAGCAGGTTTTCCAGTCCGTCGATATCCATCGTATCGGTCAGACAGTCGCCGATGGTCTGGTTGACCAAAGGGTGATCGGGAATCTCACGTGCGCCGCGCAAGTTTTCAAAACAGGCGATTTGGTCGGGGAAGACTACCGCGACCAGGTCTTCGGCCTGGTTGCGCTGCCATTGGGGTGGCAGTTTCTTACCGTTGCGCATACGCTGCACGGCCAGGGCGATGGTTGCGTTCCAGCGCCAGCGCAGTTCGAACATGGGTGCATCCAGCAGTGCCTGGGTCAAAACATCACGGACCGTCTCGGTCTTCAGGTAGCCGGCTACGTCGGCGATTTCAAAACTGTGCGTTTCCCCAAGTGAAAGTATCAGCGAATCCTCGAGTGCGGATGCCTGCAGCTCAAAATTGAATTGCCGGCAAAACCGCTTGCGTAGCGCCAGGCCCCAGGCCCGCATCAGGCGCGATCCCAACGGTGCGTGCACCACCAGGTGCATATCACCGGTATCATCAAAAAAACGCTCCATGACGATCCTGTCACGGGTTGGCAGGCAACCCAGTGCCTGTAACGATGCGTGCAGGTATTCGACCAGTTGAATGGCCGCTATCCTGGCAATTCCTTCTTTATATAATTTTTCAATAAGTTCTGCAGGTGAATGTTCTTTAAGGTATTCTTCTACATTTTTTCGCAGGTCTGAGACCGCCTCGGATAATTCATCACTGCGGCCGGGTTTGTCGCCAAGCCAGAATGGAATGGTAGGCGGCTGGCCATGTGCGTCTTCGACCAGCACCCTGCCCTGTTCAATTTTCAGCATACGGTAACTGGTGTTGCCGAGCTGGAAAATATCACCCGGTACGCTCTCGAAAGCAAAGTCCTCGTTCAGTGTGCCGATACGGTGACCCTGCGGCAGCATGATGACTTCGTAATCGAAATGGTCCGGGATGGCGCCACCATTCTGAAGCGCTGTCAAACGGGCCGCCGGTCGGCCGCGTAAATGCCCGTTGATGGCATCGTAAAAGACCAGTGCCGAGCGTCTGCCGCGACGCGTGGAATAACCGTCTGCGAGCATGCGCACGACCGCCAGGAACGCATCCTTTTGCAGGTCATGATAGGGCCAGGCGGTACGCACCATTTGTAACAGTTCATCCACCTGCCAGTCCCGCACCGAGACTTCCGCCACCAGTTGTTGGGCCAGCACATCAAGCGGCGCCGCCGGTATGCTGATGGCATCGAGTTGTCCCGATTCAAGCGCCTTTTGCAGGGCCACGCACTCCACCAGGTCATCCCTGCTGAGTGGAAACAGGCGGCCTTTTGGTGTCTCGCCCACCGCGTGACCGGAGCGGCCGATACGTTGCAGCAACGCCGAAATACTGCCCGGCGTACCCATCTGGCAAACCAGGTCGACATGACCGATATCGATACCCAGTTCCAGCGATGCGGTGGCCACCAGCGCCTTGAGCTGCCCGCTCTTGAGGGCCTGTTCCGCCTGTAAGCGGTGCGTTCGGGACAGGCTGCCATGGTGGGCCGTCACCGCGTCTTCACCCAGCCGTTCCGCCAGGTGCCGGGCGATACGCTCGGCCAGGCGGCGGGTGTTGACAAATATCAGCGTTGTTCGGTGTTCGAGAATATACGCCACCAGTTTTTCATAAAGCTCCTCCCAGACCTCATTGGCCAGTACCGGAGCCAGCGGTGACTGTGGTAATTCAAGCTGGATATCCATTTGCCGTTTGTGGCCGGTATCGACAATCGCGCAATCCAGGCCGCCACAGAGATAATCAGCGATCCTCCTTATCGGTTTTTGCGTGGCTGACAGGCCGATTCGTGATGGGGGAGAAGCGCAGAGCGCATCGAGCCTGGCAAGGGACAACGACAGGTGACTGCCGCGTTTGTTACCGGCCAGTGCATGGATCTCGTCAACGATGACGGTAGCAAGACCGGCGAGCATACTTCGGCCGGATGCTGAGGTCAGCAACAGGTACAGCGACTCGGGTGTCGTGACGAGGATATGTGGTGGCCTTTTGGCCATTTTGGTGCGTTCGCCCGTCGGGGTATCACCGGTCCTGACAGCGGCGCGGATATTGTGTGCAGCTTGCTGCTGCGCTGCCAGTTCAGCGGCGATACCCAGCAGCGGTGCCTGCAGGTTTTTTTCGATGTCGTTGGAAAGCGCCTTAAGCGGCGAGATGTACAGCACGTGGACCTTGTCTTCCAACACACCCTGCCGGCTCTGCAAAACCAGGTCGTTGATCGCACACAGGAACGCGGCCAGGGTCTTGCCGCTGCCGGTCGGCGCCGCGATCAGTACCCGTGGCTGGCTGACGATTTCAGCCCAGGCTGCTGTCTGTACCGGCGTTGGCGCCGCGAACGTGTCAGTAAACCAGCGACGCACGGCCGGGTGGAATTCACCAGGCAAATGCGGGGCTGTATGGTTCGCGGGCATGGATTGATTGTAGACCAGGGATTCTCAAATTCCGAGAACCGGGGAATATTTCTTAGGGCTGGTTAACACCATGCGTATGTTCACTGCTGTCCCACTTAATTTGCCGATAGGGGGGCGGGGAAGCTGGGGTGGGTAGTTCTTACCAGGACACGTACGAGGCAGGAAGCCGATCCCTGAGCCCCCCAGGGATCGGCTTCCTGCGGCGTACGGTCCTGGTAAGAACTACCCACCCCAGCTTCTACTGACCGCCGTGCAAAACCTTCAGAAACCACTGGCCGATGATTTACCACTGAGCCGAGGGGCATCCTCATGATGATAACAGGCCCTAGTTCCGCTGCGTTTCGATGTCCGGTAAACGCACGGCTTCCCAGTCGGCTGCGGTCAGTAACCAGTCGCCGCCATCACGGACCCATTGTGTCTCCACCTCGAACAGTTGTCCGCTTTCCGGTAGCAGCCCGGCACCACCGGTGACCAGTAACTTGAAGTGCGCTGAAGCGGTATCCTGACCGGTTTCCGATACGAAGATGGGGAAAAACTGCGCCTGCAAACGGCGGTGCTGGTTGATCTGGAAGATCATGAAACGGTGAAATTCACGCCGGTCCAGCGTGCCCTGCTGGCCGCTGAATGAATCGGCGATATTTTCCATGAAATCGAGGTGGCGGCCTTCTTCAGCCGCAGCCTCCATGTTACGCAGAGTCGCGATGACCTGCTGTTCGACACTGAGTTTTTCACCACAGCCCGCCAGTATCCCGATGGCGAGAGCGAGACTGAAAACAAACCTCATCCGCGGCTCATTTGGAGTCTTCCAGGTAACGTTCCAACAGGTGGGAGGCCACCACGATGAGGTCATGCTCGGTGACCAGACCCAGTAGTTTGCCTTTATCAACAACCGGCAGGCACGCGACTTTTTCCTTGCGCATCAGGCGTATCGCATCGACGGTGGTGGAATCGGAATCGATGGTGACAGGATTCCTGGTCATGATTTCACGGATGGTGACCTTGAGATCGCCACCCACCCTGCCCTCGGCCACCAGGCGCAACAGGGCGCGGTGTGACAATAGTCCGACCAGTTCACCGTCATCGTCTTCAACCGGGATATGCCGGATGTGGCGCCAGTCCATCAGTGTCGCTGCAAAATCGACAATATCATCCGGCCGCACCGTGAACAGGTCCGTGGCCATGAACTGGGATACTTTCAGGTAACTGTCGCGCCAGCCCTGGTCCTCGCAGAATTCCGCCAGCACCCATTCCGATACCGGCCGCCCGGATGTCTGCTGTTCAACCATGCTACTGACCAGGCAGCGTAACCGTTGATCCTCCGTGCCCCGGTCGTGCATCCCATTCAGGGATTCAAGCGCCCAGCGGGCACCGTTTCTGCGCGTGGAGACGCGGTCATGCAGGATGCCGAGATACTTTCCGATATCCTTCTTATCAACGCCATAATCCTGCAAGCCACTCTCCGCCAGCGGCAAAAGTTCATCGAGGATAAGTTTCCTGACCGGCGTGTGGGTATCACCAAACCAGTTCATTTGCGCACGGATACCCGCCCTGGCCGCGGCAATGAAGTTGGCCTTGATATCCTGAAAGGTGATCTGCGTCGCGAATGTCGGCATATTCCCGCGACATTCCCGCCATCATGCCGACAAAAAATGCCGTATTGGCAATCTCGTCGACGACCGTCGGACCGGAGGGTATGACGCGGTTTTCAATGCGCAGATGCGGTATACCGTTGAGCACACCATAGCAGGCCCGGTTCCAGCGATAGACGGTGCCGTTATGCAGGCACAATGCCTTCAATTTTGGTGCGATACCCTGCGCCACCATGGCCAGTGGATCCTTCTCGGTCTCCGTCGTCAGCAACACACTGAAGCGCGCGATATCCTCCTTGAAAATCTCCGTGACAGATTTTTCCACCCAGTCGTTACCAAAATGCACCCTTGGTTGAAGACCGCGGGTCTGGTGGGTTGTCGAACGCGCATCGACCGAATACTCAAACACGGAAATCCGTGTTTCATGCCATAACCGTTTACCCAACAGGATGGGTGAGTTGACCACGGCAGCCAGCAACGGGCCCGTTACTACCTGCGCAATATTGTATTTGTCTATCATGGCGGCCTCCCTCTGAGTGTTTGTGTTTCAGCGTCCCGCCCTTGCCGAACAGCGCCGGCTTGCGATTGTCGATGACGTGGCGGTTGACGCCCATCCAGCCGATCTCGCCGGAGAAGCGGCCATGCTCGATCTTCGGGCAGCGATCCATGATCACGGTCGAGCCCGGCATCGCTGCGCCATGCTTCTCGGCGTCTTCGCTGATCACGCCCAGCTGCATCCAGATCGATCTTGAGGCCCAGCCGGTCCTTCTCGGCCAGCGCTTCGGCGCACGATGCCGGGCGCGGCGTCGCTCCGCGGAAGATGTCGACCATGTCGATCGGGCCGGGCACATCCTTGAGGCTGCGCATAGACCTTGCGGCCCAGGATCTCCTTGCCCGCCATGCCGGGATTGACCGGATCGATGAGGAAGCCCTTGTCGAGCAGATACTTCATCGCGAAATAGCTGGGCCGCATCGCGATTGCCGCTCGCGCCCACCATGGCGATGGTCTTGGTCGAGCGCAGGATGCTCTTGATCAGCGTGTCGGGGTAATGGGGCATGGACGTCCGCTTATTGCGTCCGGCCATTTCGGTTCGCGCTTTTCGAGGAAGGCGCAGATGCCTTCCTCGGCTTCGGCGGCCAGCATGTTCTCGGTCATCACCTGCGAGGCGTAGTCATAAGCCTCCGTCAGCGCCCATCTCGAGCTGGCGGTAAAAGGCTCCTTGCCGGTCTTCACCGTGGCCGCCGGCTTGGCGGCGATCTTCTGCGGCCAGCGCCATGGTCTCGGCTTCCAGCGCTTCGGCGCCACCACGCGGTTGACCAGCCCCAGCGCCTGGCGTCTTCGGCCGGCACCATCTCGCCGGTCAGCAGCATCTCCATCGCGTGCTTGCGGCGACAGTTGCGCGACAGCGCCACCATCGGCGTGGAGCAGAACAGGCCGATATTGACGCCGGGCGTGGCGAAGCGGGCGGAGGAGGAGGCCACCGCCAGATCGCAGCTGGCGACCAGCTGGCAGCCGGCGGCCGTGGCGATGCCCTGGACCTCGGCGATCACCGGCTTGGGGTGGCGCACGATGGCCTGCATCAGCGCCGAGCATTGGGCGAACAGGGCGGCGAAGGCGGCCTGCGCCCTTGTCGGCGTCGCGCGCGGCAGGCCGTCATTTCCTTGAGGTCGTGGCCGGCGCAGAAGGCCGGGCCTTCCGCGGCCAGATCACGACACGCGCGCGGTCTTGTCGGCGGCGGCGGCGTCCAGCGCGTCTTGCAGGGCCGCCATCAGGGCCTGCTGAGGGCGTTGCGCGCGGCCGGCCGGTTGAGGGTCAGGCGCAGCACGGCCGCCGTGGCGTCTCGGCGCGGACGAGCGGATCGGGCTGTGGTGCGTGTTCATGGGCGCGACTGTAGGCCGATCCGGCAGCCGGACTTTAACCGCGCCGCCGCCGGTACCGCGAAATGACGGTATTATGATACCGCATATCGCAAATAGCCTGTGCACAGGGGCTTTTGGCGCTTGACCGGCGCTCCAAAACGCCCCTATACGCCGCCTCCTGATCTACCGGCCCGCTTTGGGCCCGGGGCCGCTCGGCCAGCTGCCGGCCATGGAGACGGACAATGAAAACCTACTCGGCCAAGCCGTCCGAGATCGAGAAGAAGTGGGTCGTGATCGACGCCGAAGGCCTCGTCGTCGGCCGGCTGGCCGACGATCGTCGCCAACCGCCTGCGCGGCAAGCACAAGCCCACCTACACCCCCCATATGGATTGCGGCGACAATGTCATCGTCATCAACGCGGCCAAGGTGCTGCTGACCGGCAAGAAGCTGAAGAACAAGGTCTATTACCACCACACCGGTTATATCGGCGGCATCAAGGAACGCACGGCCGGCGCGATCATGGCCGGCAAGTTCCCCGAGCGCATCGTCGAGAAGGCGGTGGAGCGCATGGTGCCGCGCGGACCGCTGGGCCGCCAGCAGATGACGCAATCTGCGCGTCTATGCCGGGCGCCGAGCATCCGCATGAGGCGCAGCAGCCCGAAGTGCTCGACGTCGGCGTCGATGAATCCCAAGAACACCAACTACCGCAAGACGAAGGCGGCCTGACCATGGCGGAAGAAGTGAAGAGCTTCGGCGATCTGAAATCGACGCTGATCAAGGCGCCAGACCGAGGAAACCAAGCCGGAAGCCGGCGAGACGCGCGCAAGCCCAACCGCGACGCCCAGGGCCGCGCCTATGCCACCGGCAAGCGCAAGGACGCGGTCGCCCGCGTCTGGATCAAGCCGGGCCCCGGCAAGATCACCGTCAATGGCCGCGAAGAGAAGATCTATTTCGCCCGCCCGGTGCTGCGCATGATCCTGCGCCAGCCGCTGATCGCCGCCAATCGCGACGGCCAGTTCGACGTGATCGTCACCGTCAAGGGCGGCGGGCTTTCGGGCCAGGCCGGCGCGGTGCGCCACGGCATCTCCAAGGCGCTGGTCGCCTATGAGCCGAGCCTGCGCCCGGCGCTGAAGCAGGGCGGCTTCCTCACCCGCGACCCGCGTACCGTCGAGCGCAAGAAGTACGGCCGTCCCAAGGCGCGCCGCAGCTTCCAGTTCTCGAAGCGCTAAATCGCGCGGAACAATTTTCGCATTCAATACAGCGGCCCGGAGCAGATCCGGGCCGCTGTTTTATTTTGGCGATACGACCGCGCGCATTCTCTCCCGTCTGAACTATGTCGCTAGTCATTCGCTCTGCGTGCGGTGTTGCGCTGGCTATTTGTGCCGCGGTGATCGGCGCCGGTCCTGCAATCTCCAATTCACTCCCAGCTACCCCGGACGGCGTAGCGAATTTTGTTGAACCGTGGCGTGCGGACAGTGCTTTGGCACCGAACGCAGGTCCGCGTCCGATGTTTGACACTATCGCTAAGGCTGCGCATTGGTATGTAATCTACTGCTTTCAAATCGGAGTTTGTACGCTGCCTCGTATCCAAAGAGATGGGCTCGACCTTCACATCGGCGGAAGGTTGCGAGAAATTCGTGTCCGGGCTGGCAGAAACCAGCAAGAGTTGGGACAGCAATTGGGAATCGGTTCCAACAGATTCAGAAATATGAGAGCGGTACGAACCGGATATCCGCCAGCGTGCTTTTTCGCCTGGCGCAGATTTTCGATGTTCTGCCCAGTTATTTCTACGAGGGCATCAATGCGGCCATGACGAATATTCCGCCGGCCGTGCAATTGGAGCAGAACGAAGACCGCGTGCAGGAGTTCGCGCGCACGGCCGAAGGCACTTTGCTGCTGGATGCCTATCTCAGGCTCGATGATCCGGCGATCCGCAAGCGCGTGTTGGCGTTGATCCGCTCGATGGCGTCCACGCCTGTAGACGAGACGACCACGGTCCCGTGAAGACAATCCGAAATGCTGACGGCCCGCTGACATTTGCCGCGCGTGCCGGCAGACCTGCCGCCTGAACTAAGACGGTCGCCTGTTTCCGTCAGGCATGGGCGGCGCTGTCCGGCGTGACGTGCGGCGGAGGCGGGCCGTAGCCGTTGTTGCCGGCCGTGCCGGGTTGCGCGTACCAGTAGATAAGGAGCGCCGCCGCGGCGAGGGTCAGGATCGGCAACAGCACCGCCGACAGGATGGCCGATCCCATTTCTCCGCCGGCCAGCGCCGCAGCGCCCAGCACGATCATCAGAAACACAGGAACGACCCCGATCAGAAATTGACCAGCCGCTGCGGTCGGTGTCGTGGAGCCGGCGCACGCTGATGCCGATGCCCGGCAACAGCAGGGCCAGCCCGAACAGGCCCGTCAGCACGCGGGTGCCGATCACCGCCTGAATGATGGCAAGGCCGATATAGATGACGAAATAAGCGAGAACGTAGTACCAGAATTCCCGACGGGCGCAGCGGCCCTGAAAATCGAGATAGTGCTCGGTCACGGTGCGGCGGAAAGTCTCCGCGACGGCGTTCGGATCCATGGATCATCTCCCGCAGATGTGCACATAGTCCGCCCGCCGGGGGCGGGCACATCCTTCGCCCATCGGCAAGAGCGCGCGCGAGCCTCGATTTGTGAGCGACTCGCGAGCCACGTGAGTTAAACAGTAACATGACAGGCCGTTCATGATTACGGTCAATATCGGCAGCAGAGGCGGCTATGGTAGCCAGGATCTTCA
>CAVSHP010000011.1:0-52492 GCA_963727635.1 uncultured Gammaproteobacteria bacterium
CGGGATTTATATTTTATATTATGGATTATCTTGAACTTGATCCAATTACAGCAATCATGGGTGCTTTGCTTTACGCCTTTTCTGGTTTCATGATTGGTGGAACTTGGTACATTTTTCAACTGATGCCATTTATTTTGCATTTCTGCTCTACGCGTTTGAGAGTTACTTAAAAGAAAACGCTTGGGTTTACTTCCCTATTGGTGTGGCTTTAATCGCTGCGGGTACGTCCTTCAATCTCTATGTATACGCGATGTTTTTCTTACCCTACAGTCTCTTTCGTTATTACGTATGTTATGGATGGCAAGCACCACAGCAATTACTACGTTTTTTATTAAAACTGTTTGGTTTTGCTGTCTTAGGCGTTGGAATCAGTGCGATTTTTATGGTGGCCAACCTACAGGAGATGCTGAATAGTCCACGGGTGCTGGGTGGTGTATCTTTTTTTGACCGTTTGATGGCCAAGTCTCCGTTAGGCTTTGAAGGTTTTGCCCACAATATAACGGCGGTTATGCGTTTTTTTTCCAATGATCTGCTGGGCACCGGCAACGGTTTCCGTGGTTGGGGAAATTCTCTCGAAGCACCCATCTTCTACTGCGGATTGCTGTCACTTTTGCTGGCCCCGCAAGTTTTTGTACAACTTGAGCGAAAACATAAGATTGCCTTTGGACTGTTCGGGTTGGTCTTTCTGGTTCCAGTAATACTGCCATTTTTCCGTTATATGTTCTGGGCTTTTACCGGTGATTATTACATATATATTGACCTCAGTAGTAATTGTGCTTCTGTTTTTTAGTCTGCATGCTCTCAATTTTATTGTCAAAACAGGGAAGGTTAATATCCATCTATTGGTAGTAACAGTGTCTGTATTGCTCATTGTATTGTTCTCTTCATGTTATTTGGTCGAGGGGGTAATGGTGGATGATTTCAATATCGCTCTATGCTTGGTGATTGCCGGTCTGTTGCTGGTTTATGCGCTGTTGATTGTTGCTTTAAGATCAAAAAGACTCCGGTCGGCGGCGCAATGGAGTTTAATGCTAGTGGTCTGCCTTGAACTGGCAAGTTTTTCATGGCAAACAGTCAACAATCGCGATGTTTTAACCGTGAAAGAGTATCTGTCTAAAACTGGATATAACGACTACAGTATTGAAGCCATCGCGTGGCTAAAAAAAACAGACTCTGGATTCTACCGTATCGAAAAAACCTACTCTTCAGGGCCCTTGCCATGCATGCGAGCATCAATGATGCCTTGGTTCAGGGCTATTTTGGGACAACGTCTTATCATTCCTTTAATCAGTTGAACTACATACGTTTTCTTGATGCGCTTGGGGTCATTGATGGAAAGAGGGAATCAGAGACACGATGGGCAATGGGTATTATTAATCATCCCCGTCTCGCGGCATTTTCCACTGTCAAATACGTTCTAATCAAACAAGCGATCGATATACAAAAATTTCAGCAACTCGGATATAACCTCGTCACAAGGTGGGGAACGTATTTATAATGATGAACCCTTCCTATTTGCCGTTCGGGTTTACTTATGACAGCTATTTGGCTAAGGATGAATTCATGTCATTACCGAAAGCCGGGAAGAGCGTCGCCTTGATGAAAGCTGCGGTAGTAGAGCAACGGTTAGATCAAAAGAATGCTCAACAAATGGTACATTTTAATAAGGCACTAATCGAGCCCAATTACTCAATGGAATCATATCAAAATGATGTAAATAAACGTCGCAGTTCGGTTTTGAACATCAGTCATTTTGATAACAATCATGTTAAGGGTCAAATTGAGCTGAACAAGCCAGAAATACTGTTTTTTACACTGCCTTTTGATCCAGGCTGGAGCGTTACTGTTGACGGAAATCCGGCCGAATTATCGCAGATCAATATCGGGTTTTCAGGATTGCGGTTGCCTGCTCGGCAAGCATACGATTGAATTGCGTTATCATTTACCTTATTTCACCGTGAGTTTAATTATCTCGATTTTTTCGATCATTATTTTGACGTTTTTACAATGGCGAAGCCGGACTAAAGTTAAGTGGACACACCCTTCAGAAAGCTGAAGATATCGCACGGCCCACCTCTACATGACAAAATTAATAGCGAGGTAATTTCCATCAAGCCATACAAAAAACTCATCAAAAGCGATTTTTTATGCATTTTCGGCGCTACAAGGTTGCGCATTTTGCGAGCGATAAAATAAAGATTTCAACGCTTTTAAATTGTGTCGTGTCAACTATCAAGTGATATGGTTTTCTAGTGCCGACAGACGTGACAGTCCACCCTACCTTCTTGAACTGACGCTGTTTAGAAAACCTGCGAAGAATGCAAAAAACTCGGCGCACCCTGGTCTTCATCGAAGGTAGCTTGTCCCCCAGGAATTCGGTTATCTTAGCAACTGCTTTCTGAAAGCATACGTCACTCTATGAAAATATTAGGCTCTAAAGTATCCATAAAAGAAAATTTGTTGTTTTCACTCAACAAGTACTTCGTCTTGTGGTTGATTCTATTAATCACAATAGTTTTCGATTTCCTAACCACTTTAAATTTTGTAAGCAACCTTGGCGTACATGCAGAAGCAAATATTGTGGTTGCCTGGCTTATGAAAAATTTCGGCTTAGGGCCAGGCGTTCTTATTGGCAAATCATTACAGTTGATTCCAGTGCTTGCGTTTGTTTCCTTGAGTAAACGGATGGGGAATATATTTTTGCTTTTTGTTGTTCTATTAAACTTATGGGCAGTGTTTATCAACACATAACCAAATTAGTTCGGTTGTCTCAGCGACTGCCTCAATAACTGGTTATTCAGTTCGTGCCCCGACTGGTAACCGGAATAAGCGCCGATCAGCCGTGGCCAAGCAGGATAGCCCAAACCCCTTTTATCCCATCAGCCCTCCCCCAACTGCTCCTTAACAACCAATTTAATCAACGGATACGAGGTTATATTAGTAGCTTCGTCATCAGGAATATAAATATCAAAAGCATCTTCCAGGGCCAAAACAAGGTTCATATGTTGAAGCGAGTCCCATCTCTCAATCGTGTCCATGCTGGTTTCAGAATTTATATTTTCAGCAGGAACTTGCAGTACGGATGAAATGATTTGTTTCAGTTTCACCTCATCAAGCATACGTCACCTTTACATGGTCGTTCTTCATGTAACGCATTTTGGATAGTTCCTTTTGATAATGTTTCGTGCCGTTCTCATCTTCAGTCACGAGTTCCAGTCCCAGGCGCTCATAAAAGTCTTTCACCTGTGCATTTTTCGCCGTTGGGATATAGGTGGCCTCAACGTACCGGCAGCCTTTTTTAATCGCGTCGTCGAACACAGGCTTCCAAATGACAAACTCAACGCCGCGGCCGATTACCCGGCAACTCATCAGAAAGGTGTCAATTTTCAACGTCTCCGCCGCATACCTGGCTATCAGAACCCCGGTCAAACCACATGAACCAAACTTGTCTTCGACAATAAATGAATAAACAGCGTGCTCATCGGAGCGCACCATTTTTTCAATATCGCCTTTTGCATAACGGTTTGTTGTCAGGTTGAACTGATTGGATTTGAGTGTCAGCTCGGAAATCCGGCCAATGGACGCCACGTGATCACGGGAGATGCTGACTTTGAGCCCGAGCGAGCGCAAATAGTCTTCCTGGGATTCGAATTTTGAAGCTTCAACGTTTCCCGCGCGCCTGATGCGGTACTGCTCGGTTTTAGATGGGCTGTCCGGCGAAGATTCAGCTGTCGGGAACAATCGCCTGACCCCCTCAAACACCCTGAAATAATCCGATAGCTTTTTCGGTACCTGTACCGTTTTGACCATCGGCAAGCGGGCTTTGACCGTCTGGCATTCAAAGTCAGAATCGTCAATATACACAATGCTATCCAGGCCCAGGTTTAACTCTTGCGCAATTTCTTCAAGATTGGCGACCTTGTCACGCCAGTTCACTTTCTTGAGGATGATGTGTTCGTCCTTCAAAACCATGTGCGGATGCGTTTCGAATACCTCTTGCACGTCCTCGGGATTATTCTTGCTGCACAGGCAAATCAGCACACCTGATTTCTCCAGCGCCAGCAATTCATTCTGAATACGCCAAAAAACATTGCCCGGATAATCATAGGGGTCCAGCTTGATGCCATCCAAAAGGTCTTCGCCGATAACCCCACCCCACAAGGTGTCATCACAATCGACAACAACCGCCTTGTAATAATGGCTGCCAAACCCGCGTGTCAAAGTGGCCAAATCGTTGGCAATTTCATTCAAGGCCGCGCTTGTGTAAGGCGCCGTTGCGCTCGTATAGAAACGCTCATCAAAGGCGTTTTGATAGCCGATTTTTGTGATCGATGCGCCGATATCGACCAGCGTCACGTTGGACAGGTCTGCCGCCAGGTCTTCCAGGCCCTCGTTGAACCTGCGTATGACCTCCGCCTGTTTTATCCTGCAGGGCACCGTGCCGAGGCGAGGAATATCGATGGAATCTGGCCAGATAGATATGTTCGAACGCCTGTCCCGCATTGAGCGCGACACCGAGACGGGCAAGAATCTCATCCTGTTTTGCCTGGATAACTTCGTCCGGCAAATGTTGTATTTGTGATTCAAAGGCGGGCATCAGGTTGTCAAAAAACGGCAGCACAATCAGCTGCTTTACACCTGACGAGAGAAACCTTTCAACATCTCCAAGATAGTCGTCAAAACTGCCGAAATGCACCCTCAAGTCAACGTCATGCAGGAACGCATACCTGCGCAGATACACATCCAGCAAATTCAAGGTAACATTCGATGCGATGCCGATGTCCTGCACACTGGACCAGTTGGACCTGGCGCCAAGCTCTGCAACGGCACCCATCAAATCAGCTAATGCAACCCGCTTGTCTTCAAGAATCGCCAAAAGTGATTCAGTGTCATCGGTCATTAAGACATTACCCTGCCGCCATTCACATTGATGTTCTGGCCGCTGATGTGGCCAGCATCGTCCGAGGCAAGAAAAGCAACGACACCGGCAATGTCATCGGCTTTTGCCAGTTTACGCAGTGGTGTTTGACGCGCGGCCATCAGTTGCGTCTTTTCGGGTATGTCGCCAAGCATCTTTGTATCGGTCATGCCCGGCGATACGCAGTTGACACAGATTCCCTTCGGGCCGTATTCAGCCGCCAGGTACCTGCTGAGCGTCGCGACACCGCTCTTGCCCAGCGCATAGGCCGACCATTTCGGTGTAGGCGTACCCTCGATCTCCTGTGAGACGATGTTGATGATGCGCCCCTGACCGTGTTTAACCATATGCGGTAAAGCCTCCTTGCAAAGCAGAACCGTGCCCTTTACCTGCACATCGATGTGCTTCTGGAAGTCCTGCCAGTCCATGTCTTCAAACGCCATGGGACTGACACGCGGCGAGGCATTGTTGACCACAACACCCACCCCGCCAAAATGCCGTATGGCCTCATTGACCAGTCTTTTCACCCCTGCCTGTGTGCTCACGTCAGCCTCGACAGCGTGGGCAATGCCCCTTTCGTGCCGGATATGGGAGCACAGTTCATCGGCACTCCGGGAGTCGGTATGGTAATTGATGATGACGCCGAATCCATCTGCCGCCAGCCGTTTCGAAATCGCGGCGCCTATTCCACCCGTAGCACCGGTTACAATCGCGGCCTTTATCAGCTTGCCCTTTTCCGGCTCTTCCTTGGCAGTGGTACTTTGCAGAACCTTGACCGTCCCCTGTCCCTTTAGAACAACCTGCTTTTTCTGGTTTTCAATGCGGGTATCAAGCTCCAGCAATCTTTCGCTCTCGTGCTTTTTGACCACGGTACAGGTCACGGTAAGCTCATCACCGAGACGCACCGGCAACAGAAACTCCATTGATTGCGCAACCCATAATGCGCCGGTGCCGGGAAGTTTTGTGCCGATCACCGTCGAAATAAAGGATGCCCCCAGCATTCCGTGCACCACGATATCTTTATACGGCGTTGTTTCAGCAAACTGTTTATCAACATGGAGCGGGTTATTATCACCCGTTAATTCAACAAACCGGCGGATATCGTCTTCCGTAATCTTCTTGACCACCGATGCCGAGTCACCCGTTTTGATCGTGTCAAAATCACCAAAAATCGTCATAAAGATTCCTTGATTTCGGGCAGGTCACATGTCCCGGGACCGGCCCCAAAATTAAATCCGTCACGCGTAAATCCGCTATGTTGGACATTCGTGAATGTCTGGTTGAACCTACCATGCATTCTACGCAATTTAGCCGCTTAATCGGAGGTTTTCCTGGTGAAAAGCAGAGAAAACAAAATCTTGGCCATCAGCCCTCAAGTCACTACAAACGCGGCGAGTGCAGGAACGGGCAAACCCGGAGATGCAGGTAAATAGGCGGTTTCATAAAAGGATTGCTCAACAATAAACCCCGCCTCGGATAACTGTTCAAGGACCTGCGCGCTGTTCTCATACAGGTAAATGTGGTCTTCATCCGCCGCGTTTAAAGCCGCTGTTATAAATGCCTTCCCGCCCGGCGAGAGTATCACCCTCAGTCTGCGCAGGAACTCCAGCGGATCTTCAAGATGTTCGAGAACCTCGACACAAACCAGCCATTGAAAGCGTTCTTCCGGGGTGTTTTTCAGCACGTCCTGCAGGCGGATTTGATATCTGTCGGCAAGGCCAAAAGCGCGCAGATGATTTTCCGTAAACGTTTTTGAGTGGGCGCTGATATCAAAACCCATGCCTGAAACGCCTGGTGTCTCCTGGAAAGCCACCCGCGAGTAGAGACCGGTGCCAATACCTACCTCGGCGAAATGGCTGGCCTTAGACTGTTTCATTACAGACACAAAGCATTCTTTGAAGAACTGCAACTGGCGATACTGATGGGGCCATAAATAATGCGACAAAAGCAGACCGGGGAGATATTGCTCCAACATGTGCTTCTCATTGAAGTACACGTCTTTGGCCGCCTGCGCATATGATTTGACTTCGTATTGTCCGGAAACTTCGAATTTCTTTTGCCTGCGCATGGAATCCATGGCAAAAGCGGCGTAGCCCTTTATCGCAGCCTCCAGATCTTTATTGTCGCCGTACAGCACATCAATGGTCTCGGCAAAACTGCGCGTCCACGCTTCCCCGAATAATTTTTGCGCGCGCACGGCAATATCTTTCGAAAAGCTGTGATTCGCCCTGAAAATATCCGTTACGCGATCAATGGCGTCTGCGTGTTGTGCGGTGTGCGCAGTCAAATCCTACCTCGGAGAATTGAAATTCGTTGGTGAGAATTGTACGCGAGCGGGATAAGCGGGGGCCATCCACGTTTAGGTGAATTTGGACTTTTTACAAAGCCTGCGCGGGATGCAAATAGGAAATCGGCGCGCCGTGCTCTTGGTCGAAGGTAACCTCTTCCCAGGACTGCGGTTGTCTCAGCAACTGCCGCAATAACTGGTTGTTCAGTTCGTGACCTGACTTGTAGCCCGAATAGGCGCCGATCAGGCTGTGGCCGAGCAGATAGAGGTCGCCGATCGCGTCCAGTACCTTGTGTTTGACGAATTCGTCCTCGTAACGCAGACCGTCTTCGTTAAGTACACGGTAGTCATCCAGCACGATGGCGTTGTCCATGCTGCCACCCAAAACCAGCTTCCTGTCACGCAGCATTTCGAGATCGCGCATAAAACCGAAGGTGCGCGCCCGTGATACTTCCTTAAGATATGAACTGGTCGAGAAATCAACCGTGGCGAAACTGGTGTGGGATTTGAAAACCGGGTGATTAAATTCGATCTTGAACGAAACGCGGAAACCTTCAAAAGGTTCGAGCCTCGCCCACTTGTCTTCAAAGCGGTACTCGATCGGCTCGAGTATGCGGATAAAACGCTTGGCGGCCGATTGCTCTTCGATACCGGCCGACTGGATCAGGAAGACAAACGGTCCGGCACTGCCGTCCATGATCGGTACTTCCGCGGCGCTCAAGTCGACGTAACAGTTGTCGATACCCATACCCGCGAACGCGGATAGCAAATGTTCGACCGTCGCGACCCTGACATCACCGTCGATCAGGGTTGACGACATGCTGGTGTCACCGACATTGGTCGCAAACGCATCGATTTCAGGAACCGGGTCCATATCCACGCGACGGAAAATGATACCCGTATTGACGGCTGCCGGCCGCAACGTCATAAAAACTTTTTCGCCAGTATGCAGACCTACACCGGTGGCTCGAATGACATTTTTAAGGGTTCTTTGTTTGATCATTTTTTTGCTGGCAGGAGCCTTTGAGTCCGCGAAATACTAGCACAAGCATATGGGCCCACAAAGAATTTTTTGGGGTTTTGGCAACATAATGTTGTGAATTAACAACATTTTAACAAAACTGTCATATTCATTTTATTTGCATCATTTTTCATAAAGCGCCCGGCAGTCTCGAGAAATCCGGACCCATGTCCGGGAATTTACGGCGAGCAAACCCCTCTCGAGGCTGCCGGGTGGGCGGCGGAAAATCGTTATGCCCGAAAATTGCACCGGTATTCCGGATGTTGACGCAGCACAGGTCCGACTGGTGCAATATTCGGGCTAGTCAGCCTGGTTCCTCAAAAATGCCGGAATATCCAGGTAATCGATACTCGCATCCGGTGCGAACAGGTCGGTGGTCTCGGTTTTGTCAGCGTAGCTTCTTGCCTGTGAATAACCATGCATCGGCTCTGACGTGTTCATATGACCCGGTTCGGGCTGACCCGTGGTGCCATTTCTGATCACCCGCATCGGCTCTTTTACCGGCTGCGTCTGCGGCGGCTGTTTACGCTTTTTTTGGCTATTGTTCAAACCGGTGGCAACCACGGTCACACGCAGTTCATCGCCGATTTCAGGATCGATCACGGTACCGATGACCACGGTGGCATCATCGGAAGCCAGGTCGGCGACCGCGGAGCCAATTTCTTCAAACTCGCGCATGGTCAGGTTCATACCGGCAGTGATATTGACCAGCACACCACAGGCGCCCTGCAGGTTGACCTCTTCGAGCAGCGGACTGCCGATAGCGGCCTGCACCGCCATGATGGCGCGGTCTTCGCCCCTCGCCTGTCCGGCACCCATGACGGCCATGCCCATTTCCGACATGACGGTGCGCACGTCGGCGAAATCGACGTTGATCAGACCCTGGCGGGTGATCAGTTCGGCAATACCCTGCACCGCGCCCTGCAACACATCATTGGCCGCCTTGAAGGCATTCAGCAGCAAGGCGTCTCCACCCATTACCTCGGGCAGCTTGGAGTTTGGGATGATGATCAACGAATCGACGTGCTTGGCGAGTTCCTCGATACCCTGTTCAGCAATCACCATGCGCCGTTTTGCTTCAAACGTGAAAGGCTTGGTGACCACCGCGACGGTCAATATACCCAGTTCCTTGGCTGCCTGTGCGATAACCGGCGCCGCGCCGGTGCCGGTGCCGCCACCCATGCCGGCGGTGATGAAGACCATGTCCGCCCCGGATATCATCTCGATGATCCGGTCACGGTCTTCCAGCGCAGCCTGGCGTCCGACCTCGGGGTTTGCACCCGCGCCCAGACCCTTGGTCACGCTGGAACCAATCTGTAACAGGGTGCGGCCCTTGAACTTCCTCAGGGCCTGGGCATCCGTGTTAGCAGCAATAAATTCGACGCCTTCGATACCCGCGTCGATCATCTGTGCAACGGCGTTGCCACCGCCACCACCTACCCCAATGACTTTTATTTCCGCACTGGGTGTGTAATTTTCCACCAACTCAAACATTTTTATTTCTCCTCTCGCTCGCCGTAAAAATTATCCGTTAATCCCGAATGACCGCCTTGGGACGGTTCTGTACTTGTCTACAAGGTTCCGGTCTTACGAATTCCTCTTCAAATTAAAAATACCCGGGTCGGGTATAAACCCTGCCCGCCTTAAAATTCACCTCTGAACCAACTCTGTATTCTCGCCAGCAGCGAATCACTGCCGCCGGGCGCCGTCGTCTTGCGGTTACTGTCCGCCTGGCTGCCGTAAAGCAGCAAGCCAACACCGGTCGCATGCACCGGGTTTGAAACCACGTCTGACAGACCGGTTACATACTGCGGTGTCGCCAGCCTGACCGGCATGTGGAAAATTTCCTCTGCCAGGTCCACCGCACCTTCCATTTTCGCGGCGCCGCCGGTCAACACCATCCCCGAGGCCACCACGTCTTCAAAACCGCTGCGTCTCAATTCATTCAGGATCAGTGAATAGAGCTCGCGGTAACGCGCCTCCACCACCTGCGCCAGGGTCTGCCGCGCCAGTTGTCTCGATGTCCGGTCGCCGACACTGGGTACGCGGATGCTTTCATCGCTGCCCGCGAGCTGTTCCAGTGCACAGGCGTACTTGATCTTGATGTCTTCGGCGTGCTGCGTGGGTGTGCGCAACGCGACCGCGATATCGTTGGTGACCTGGTCACCGGCGATCGGGATACAGGCGGTGTGGCGGATGGCGCCGTCGCAGAACACCGCGATATCGGTCGTACCGGCGCCGATGTCCACCAGGCATACACCCAGCGCCTTCTCGTCTTCGCTCAGAGCCGCATAACTGGCCGCCAGCGGCTGCATGATCAACTCGTCGACCGTGAGGCCACAACGGGCCACACACTTGGTCAGGTTCTGCGTGGCGCTCAATGCCGCGGTCACCACGTGCACATGCGCTTCGAGGCGCACACCGGCCATGCCGATGGGCTGGCGGATACCGTCCTGGTTGTCCAGTACATATTCCTGTGGCAGCACATGCAGGATTTTCTGGTCCGCTGCCACCGGCACCGCGCGTGCGGCTTCGAGGACACGCTCTACATCCCCCTCGGAGACTTCCCTGTCCTTTATGGCTACCGTGCCATCAGAATTCATACTGCGGATATGGTTGCCGGAAATACCCGCAAATACCGAGTGGATTTCACAGCCAGCCATCAGTTCCGCTTCCTCGACCGCACGCTGGATGGCCTGCTCTGTCGAGGTCATATCCACGACCACCCCGCGTCTCAGACCGCGTGAAGGATGGGACCCCAGCCCGATCACTTCCACCGACCCGTCGGCCTGCAACTCACCGACGATGGCGACAATCTTGGATGTGCCGATATCCAGTCCGACAACCAATGATTTTTCAGCCTTTTTTGCCATAATCCCCCGCAACTGCCTCTATATTTTTCGACCACAACACGGCAAGGCCGTTGGTATACCTGAGATCGATGCTGACAGGCGGCAGTGGCTGCCCCTGCATCAGCCCCGACCAGGTGGAGACCAGGATATCCAGGTTCTTGAATACATCCCCCTTGCCAAACTTGACCTCGGTCCCGCCATTTAAACGCGCCGACCAGGAACCCCGCGGGTCCAGCGTCAGCCGATCAATCTGCTGGCCAATCCGTCCCAGCCTGTCGTCGAACTTTTTCCAGTTTTCAAATACCAGTTCCAGCTGGCTCTGTGGGCCTTCCAGCCAGGGCAGTCCCTGTATATCCATGGCCGAGGGCACATTGAATGGCTGCCCGGACGCGTCCAGCAGGTAGTCGTCGACCCAGTGAACGACGGGTGTGTGCTCATGTATCGTTACCTGTACCGTGTCCGGCCAGGTTTTCTGTACACTCACGCTGGCGACCCATGGCATCTCGCTGGCCGTCTCGCGTATGACTTTGGTGTTGACCGTAAAAAAGCTGCCACTGACCAGTGGTGAAAGCTTGGCGCGTACCTGTTCCGCGCTGACACGCTCGAATTGTCCGTCGATTTCGAGCCAGCGTATCGGCCAGCGCTCCTGTGCGATCATGCCGTTGTAAACCCACACAACACCTGCCACGGCCAGCACAAACAGCACCATGATCAGTGCCACGCCGGTACTGAAACCCTGGCTGCCATGCCGCATGGCCTGCTGGTTAACCGCGCTCACAGGCTACTCTCCAGGATGCGCCAGACCAGTTCATCGAAACCGATACCGATCTGCGCGGCCGCCTGCGGCACCAGGCTGTGGTCGGTCATACCGGGTGTCGTATTGGCCTCGAGGAACCAGGCCTTGCCGGCTTCATCGACGATGAAGTCCACCCGTCCCCAGCCCGAACACTCCAGTGCCCGGAACGCTTCGAGCGACTGTTTCCGCAAGTCCAACTCGATATCCGCGGGCAGACCGCAGGGGCAATAGTAACGGGTTTCGTCGGATTCGTACTTGGCGGTGTAATCATAGAAACTGCGTGGTGTTTCGATGTGGATCAGCGGCAGCACCAGGTCGCCGATGACACCGGCAAAATATTCATTGCCCTTCACCGCCGGCTCGATGATCACGTTCCTGTCGTACTTGCGCGCCAGGGCGATCGCGGCGTCAAGTTCAGCGGCCTGATCGACCTTGGAAATACCGATACTGGAACCCAGTCCAGCCGGTTTTACAAACAATGGCAATCCCCACTTTTCAACAAAACCTTCGGGCAATTCGGCATTTTTCCGCAGCAGGTGAAACGGCGGTGTACTGATCCCCTGCCGCTCCCAGATCCACTTTGACCTGACCTTGTCCATGCTCAGCGCCGAACCGAGCACACCGCTGCCGGTATAGGGAACTTTCATCAGGTCCAGGGCGCCCTGTATCGCGCCGTCCTCACCACCCGGGCCGTGCATCAGGTTGAAGACCCGGTCGATATGGCCCGCGCTGATGGCCTCGAACAGGGCCGCACTGCCATCGAACATCTCGGCACTGATGTGATTGCGCTCAAGGGCTGCAAATACCGCGCGGCCGCCATTTAGGGAAACCTCGCGCTCCGCGCTTTCGCCACCCACCAGCAGACCGACGTGGCCAAAGCTTAAGGGGTCTTTTGTTTTCATTGGCGGGTTCGGGTTCATGCCGCTTTCTCCAGCTTGAAACCCGTGTCACGCAGTTGGTGCGCAACCTGTTCGATACTGCCGGCACCCAGTAGCAATACCAGGTCGCCATCCCTGAGCAAAGCCGGCAGGGAGGTGATCAATTCTTTCACATCGTGCACCAGCACCGGGTCGACCTTGCGGCGCACGCGGATCGATTTGCACAACGCGGCGCTGTCGATACCTTCGATAACGGCTTCCCCGGCCGCATAGATATCGGTCAAGACGACGATATCCGCCTCCGACAGGACGCGGCTGAACTCATCGAACAGGTTGGCGGTGCGTGTATAACGGTGTGGCTGGAAAACTGCCACGATACGTTTTTCCGGCCATCCCTGGCGGGCCGCGGCGATGGTAGCTTCCAGCTCTGAAGGATGGTGACCGTAATCTTCGATCACGCGCGCCCGTCCGTTACCAAACGGCAGGTCGCCGATTTCGGCAAAACGGCGGCCGACGCCCTTGAATTCGCGCAGGCAACCGACCACGGCGCCGACGTCGATACCGATTTCCCAGGCCACGGCGATCGCGCCCAGCGCATTGCGTACGTTGTGCAGACCCGGCAGGTTAATACGCACCTCGATGGGTTCAGACGGTTGCGGCAGTTGCACCTTGAAGGTCATGTCACGGCCGTCCTGGCGGATGTCGGTGGCGCGTATATCGGCAGATTCTGAAAGACCGAAGGTTACTACGGCGCGGCTCATCTGTGGCACTAAGGCCCGGGTCTGCGGGTCATCGATACACAGGATCGCCGCGCCATAGAAAGGCAGGTGATGCAGGAACTCCACGAAGGCATTTTTCAGGTTTTCAAAGCTGTTGTTGTAGCTGTCCAGGTGATCGCGGTCGATGTTGGTGACCAGCGCAATGATCGGTTGCAGCAACAGGAAGGAACCGTCGCTCTCATCCGCCTCCGCCAGCAGGTAATCGCCCTGGCCGAGCCTGGCGTTGCTGCCCCAGGAATTGAGCACACCGCCGATGACGAAGGTCGGGTCCAGGCCCGCCTCGGCCAGCAGGCTGGCGGTCAGGCTGGTCGTGGTGGTTTTGCCATGCGTGCCGGCCACCGCGATACCGCGTTTGAAGCGCATCAGTTCAGCCAGCATCTGGGCGCGTGGCACAACCGGTATTCTGGGTTCCCTGGCCGCGGTAACTTCCGGGTTATCGGCGGGTACGGCCGTTGACACCACCAGCACATCGACACCTTCAATATGCGCGGCGTCGTGACCGATGGAGACCTTCACCCCAAGTTCCCGCAGATGCCCGGTCGCCCTGGACTCCTGCAGGTCGGAACCACTGACATCAAAGCCCTGGTTGACCAGCACCTCGGCGATACCGTTCATGCCGGCGCCGCCGATACCGACAAAATGGACACGCTTGATTCGGCGCATCGGTCGCAGGTGGCCGTTGAACATATTCATGCGGTCACTAGCCACTCACGGCAGGCGTCAACGACCTTTTCCGCCGCATCGGGCAAGGCCATACGCCGCGCTGCAATGGCCATTTTCAACAATACGGCCCGGTCTGAAAGCAGGGGTTTCAAGGTCGTCGCCAGGATCTGCCCATCCAGCGTGGACTGGGCCAGGATGACCGCGGCACCGGCATCCGCCAGGTATTCAGCATTGCGGGTCTGGTGGTCATCGACAGCATAGGCAAACGGCACCAGCACCGCTGCGACACCTGCCGCTGCCAGTTCCGCGACGGTCAACGCGCCCGACCTGCAGATCACCAGGTCAGCCCATTCGTAGGCAGCGGCCATGTCACTGATAAACGGTGTAATTTCAGCCTTGACACCCGCGTTGGCGTAGGCTTCAACCGCCTCGTCGACGCGTTTTGCACCGGCCTGGTGACGGATTTCAAGGGCCACCGAAGAATACAAAATCTGCAACGCCAAAGGCACCACCCGGTTCAACACCTGGGCGCCCTGGCTGCCGCCGGTCACCAGTATCCTGAGCGGACCTTCACGGCCTGCAAGCCGGGTCTGCGGTTCGGCCAGCGCGGCCACTTCGCGGCGCACCGGGTTGCCGGCGTCGATCGCGGCCATCTTCGGCGGAAATGTGCCCGGGAAGCCCTGCAGTATTTTGCGCGAAAAACGGCTGAGCAGGCGATTGGTCAGACCGGGGATACGGTTCTGTTCATGCACCAGCACCGGTATACCCTTGGTCCAGGCGGCGATACCGCCGGGCGCTGCCGCGTAACCGCCAAAGCTGACCGCGCAACCGGGCCGGTTCGCTTCCAGCAGACGGCGCGCCTGCCAGACGGCGCGTAACAGCATCAACGGCATGCGCAGCCAGCGCATCACGCCCTTGCCACGCAAACCTGTTATAGAGACGACGTCGAGGGCAATCCCTGCTGCCGGTACGGTACGTGTTTCCATACCGCCCTCGGCGCCTAGCCAGCGTACCGGCACATTCTGTGTTTTCAATACTTCGGCAACCGCGAGCCCCGGGAATATATGCCCGCCGGTGCCACCCGCCATGATCAATACACCCTGGCCCGGTCTGCTCATCGGCGTGCCCCGGCCAGGTTGGGTTCCCTGGTGATATTCAGCGGTGCATCACGATCCAGTTCGTAACGGATCCTGAAGACGATGCCAAGCGCCAGGAATGTCATCAGCACGCTGCTGCCGCCGGAACTGATCAACGGCAGCGTCAGACCCTTGGTGGGTAGCACACCGAGATTCACACCCATGCTGACCAGCGCCTGCAAACCGATCCATAGCCCGATGCCGAAGGCCACATTACCCGCGAACGGACGTTCCATGCGGTGGGCCATCAGGCCGATGATCATGATGCGTGAGACCAGCAGCATGAACAGTGTCAGGATGAATATCACACCCAGCAGGCCAAATTCCTCGGCCAGCACGGCAAAAATGAAATCGGTATGTGCTTCTGGCAGGTAAAACAGTTTCTGGATACTGGCGCCGAGACCGACACCAAAGACTTCACCGCGACCGACCGCGATCAGGGCCTGGGTCAACTGGAAACCGCTGTCGTACGGATCCGCCCATGGATTCATGAAACTGACAATACGTCGCAGGCGGTAGGGTTCCATCGCTGCGAAGCCGAATACCGGCAGCGCCGCCATCCCCAATACCAGGATGTGCCGCCATGCGGCGCCTGCCAGCCACACCATGCCACCGACGATGGCGGTGATCACCGCGGCGCTGCCCATGTCGGGCTGGATCAGCAAAATACCGGTCAGCATGGCTGCCAGCACCAGCGGTTTGAGCGTATCAAAAAACCTGATTTTGACCATGTCCGCCTTACGTACCAGGTAGCCGGCCATGTAGATGATCACCATGACCTTGACCGCTTCGACCACCTGGAAATTGGCAAAGCCGAGCGTTATCCAGCGCGCACTGCCATTGACGCTGCGGCCGATACCGGGAATAAACACCAGCAGCAGCAGCAGCGCCGACAGTCCCATTAACGGGCGACTGATACGTTCCAGGAAATCAATCGGCACGAACGGAAAAGCCAGGCCAGCCCCAGGCCGAGAATGACGTAGATCAGGTGGCGCACCAGGTAGTAGTAGGTGGCCACACCATGACTTTCAGCGATCGCAATCGATGAAGAACCGACCATCACCAGGCCGGATGCAACCAGCAACAGCACCGGCACCAGCAACCAGGCATCCATCTTGACCGTTCTGTTCAGGCGTGAGCTCCGCAGGGCCTGGTTTTGGCTGGCTTTCGTTCTCATCTGATCTTCAACGTCGCCAGACCGGCCAGCACCAGGATCACCGAAATAATCCAGAAACGCACGATGACGCGCGGTTCGGGCCAGCCTTTCAATTCAAAGTGATGATGGATCGGCGCCATGCGGAATATACGCGCGACCGGTCAACTTGAACGAGGCCACCTGCAGAAATGACCGACAGCGTTTCCATGACGAAAACACCCGCCATCAGTGTGAATACCAGTTCCTGGCGCACGATGACCGCGATCAAGACCAAGCGCCGCACCCATGGCCAGCGCACCGATATCACCCATGAAGACCTGCGCCGGATAGGTGTTGAACCACAGGAAACCGAGCCCGGCGCCCGCCAGCGCACCGCAAAAAACGGTCAGTTCACCGGCGCCGGCGATATAGGGTATCTGCAGGTATTCCGAAAATACCGAGTGACCGGTCACGTAGGCGAAAATGCCCAGCGCCACGGCCAGGAACACCGCCGGCATGATCGCCAGCCCGTCAAGCCCGTCGGTCAGGTTGACCGCATTGGAATAACCCACGATAAAAAAGTAGGTGACAAACACGTAGCCCAGCCCGAGTGGGATAACGACATCCTTGAAGAACGGCACGATCAGACCGGTTTCCGCCGGCGTATCCGCGGTCGCATACAGGTAAATCGCGGCGCCGAGGCCGATAATCGACTGAAACAGGTATTTCCAGCGTGCCGCCAGGCCGGCGGAATCCTGCAGGACCAGCTTTTTGTAGTCATCAACCCAGCCAATCACGCCGAATGCCAGGGTCACCAGCAGTACCGTCCAGATATAGCGGTTGCTCAGGTCCGACCACAACAGCGTGGAGACAACGATGGAAAACAGGATCAGTGCGCCGCCCATGGTCGGGGTGCCGGCTTTTGAAAAATGCGATTCCGGACCCAGTTTCCTGATCGGCTGACCCACCTGGTTCCTGACCAGCCGGCGGATAAAGGACGGGCCCAGCACCAGCGAGATGGCCAGCGCGGTCAGCGCGCCGAGGATGCCGCGCAGGGTGATATAGGCGAAGACGTTGAAATCCGGGTTGACGGTCGGCCAGCCATGTGAACAGTTCCAGCAGCATCAGCCGTGCGCCTCCTGGTTCTCTTGCCCGTTGGAAATGGCATGCACGACATGCTCCATCCCCATCGAACGGGAGCCCTTGACCAGGCAGGTGACGCCGGGTCTTAGCTCCGCACGCAGTGCGTCGATCAGCCTGTCCCTGCTGTCAAAATGCACGGCACAATCTCCGAATGCATCGACCGTTGCCGCGCTGGCCTCACCCAGCGCGAACAGGCGCTTGACCCCGAGCGAACGCGCCGCATCGCCCAGTTCGGCGTGCAGCTTGCGGCTGTCGCTGCCCAGTTCTTTCATATCACCCAACACCAGCCACGGTTCGCCGCTCTGGCTGGCGAGCACCTGCAGGGCTGCATACAGGGAGGCGGGGTTGGCGTTGTAGGTGTCGTCGATTACGGTCCAGCCCTTGCTCGCGCGTTTGAGACTGAGCCGTCCCGGTACCGGTCGGACCGATTCAAGTCCGGTCTTGATCACATCGAGCGGTATGTCCAGGGCCAGGCAGACAGCGGTCGCGGCCAGCGCGTTGGTCAGGTTGTGCTGCCCGGGCAGAGGTAACTGCAGCGAAAATCTCCCGATCGGTGTGCCGACCACGACCTTGCCTTCAACTGGTGTCGCCTGGACATGATATCTCGCCTTCACCGTTAAAATAGATAACCCTGCCCGCCTTGTTTGATCTTCAGCCACAGATCGACCCAGGGTTCGGCGGCGTTGATGATTGCCGCGCCGCCTTGTGGCAACGCGGCAAACAACTCGCCCTTGGCAAGGGCGACGCCTTGTATGCTCTTGAAGCCCTGCAGATGTGCGGGGCCGATATTGGTTATGACACCTACATCCGGCCGCGCGATAGCGGCCAGGTAGGCGATATCGCCCGGATTGCTGGCGCCCATTTCAATCACCGCGTAATCGTGCGATTTTTTCAACTGGAAAATGGTCAGGGGCAGACCCAGCTCATTATTGTAATTACCCCGGGTGGCGAGCACCGAGCCGGCCTGCCGGAGGATGCTGGCAATCATTTCCTTGACCGTGGTTTTACCGTTGCTGCCGGTGATACCGATGACTTTCGCGCTGCACTGACCGCGCCAGAAACCGGCGAGGACACCAAGCGCCGCGAGGACATCGCCAACCTGCAATACCGGCAGGCCGACCGCCCCATCACGGCTTACCAGGGCACGGCTTACCAGGACGGCGACCGCGCCGCGTTCAATGGCCTGCTGAATATAATCGTGGCCATCGACGGTATGGCCCGGCAAGGCTGCAAACAGCATGCCCGGAATGATCTGCCGGCTGTCGGAGGTGATGCCGGTAAAATTTACGTCGTCCTGCGCCGGTGCACATTTCAGCAAGTCTGCAGCCTGCTTGAGACTCATCTGTATCACGCCGCATCCCCCAATGCATTCAGGATGATGTTTTCATCGCTGAAAGGTATTTTTTGTCCGCCGATCTCCTGCCAGGTCTCGTGGCCTTTTCCGGCCACCAGCACCACGTCGCCGGGTTTGCAGTTTGCAATGGCGCGGCGGATCGCTGCTGCCCTGTCCGGTTCAATCGTCGCCCTGCCCGGCCATTCGAGACCGGCGATCACGTCTTCTATGATCTTGCTGGCAGATTCATTTCTCGGGTTGTCGCTGGTCACGACCAGGTCATCGGCCAGCAACTCCGCCGCACGGCCCATCTGCGGACGTTTGCCCTGGTCACGGTTGCCACCGCATCCGAATACGCACACCAGCTTGCCATTGAGATGGGCCCTGACCGCGTGCAGGGCGCTTTCGCAGTGCATCGGGCGTATGCGCATAGTCGACGACGACCATCGGTTGACCCGGCTGTCCGCCGAGACGCATCATTCTGCCCGGCACCGGCTGCATGACCTCGAGCTGGTGCAGGACGACGTGCCAGGGCATTCCAAGCAGGATCAGCGTGCCCGCGGCCGCGAGCAAATTCGAGACATTGAACTCACCCAGCAAACAGGTGCGTACGTCTTCCGAGCCCCACGGCCCGGTGATGCGGATCGTCATGCCATCGATATCGACGGAACGTATTTTGGCCCTGAGTTCCGCACCCTTCTGGAGGCCGAAGCTGAGCATCTGCATACCGCCGTTCAATTCACCAAACCATTTCCGGCCATGGTCGTCATCGTGGTTGATGATCGCGAAAGACGGCGCGTAGTCGGTGAACAACAGGCGCTTGGCCTCCGCATAGGCGGCCATATCAACGTGGTAATCGAGGTGGTCGCGGCTGAGGTTGGTAAAAATCGCGGCATCAAACTGCACGGTCTGACAGCGGTGCTGCTGCAGGGCGTGCGAGGAAACTTCCATCGCCAGGTGCTCGACACCCGCCTTCACGCAGCCGGCGAGCAGCTGTTGCAGACGCAGCGGGTCAGGTGTCGTGCGGTCACCGCTTTGCAGGCGATCGAGTGGACCGTAACCCAGGGTTCCCACCATACCCGCATTGCCATAAACCCGCTGCCAGGACTGCGCGAGGAAGTGCGCGACCGAAGTTTTGCCGTTGGTGCCGGTTACACCCGCGATCGTCATTTGTTCCGATGGGGCCGAATAAAACCGTGACGCCAGTTCGCCAAGCCTGTTTCCCAGGCCGGCAACTTCGACCACCGGCACACCCAGTTCGGGGACCGCGTGCAAACCATCATGAATGACCGCAACTGCTCCGGCAGCCACCGCGGCCCGGGCATAATCCAGACCATGACCCAGTTGGCCTTTGACCGCCACGAAGGCGTCACCGGGCTTTGATACTCCGGTTGTCGAGACCTATACCGTTGAGACTGGTTACGGGCGCCCCGTCAACCCAGCCTTCGAGCAAATCCTGCAAGGTCATGGCCAAGGTCAATCCTCCGCCATGTTGCTGTCGTCGCCGCTGTCAACGGCATTGACCAGCATCGTCTGGTAGTCGTCCGGCGGGATGTTCAGGATACGCATCGCGCCGGTCATGACCTCGGAGAACAATGGTGCGGCGACCAGACCACCGTAGTACTCATCACCGGTCGGATCATTGATCACGACCACGCAGACCAGGCGCGGGTTGCTGGCCGGACCGAAGCCCGCAAAACTCGAGACATAGCGGGCAGCGGCATAGCCTGAAGCGCTGGCCTTGTGTGATGTGCCGGTTTTTCCGGCGATACGATAATTTGCCACCCGCGCCTTGCTGCCGGTGCCAACGGCAGTTGTCACCGTTTCCAGCATGGCTGCGACTTCATGGGCGACTTCAGGATCGATCGCCGAGATGGGCGGGTTGTGCGAGCCCTCGATAAACGCAGGCTGGCGTAACTTGCCGCCGTTGGCGATCGCCGCATAGGCCTGGGCCAGTTGTAGTGGTGTCGCGGAAATTCCGTAGCCATAGGCGATGGTTGCCTGTTCCAGGCGTCTCCAGCGGCGGTGATTGCGCAGTACCCCGGCGGATTCACCCGGAAAGCCGGTGCCGGTTGCCTCGCCAAAACCAAAGCGGTTGTAGGTATCCCACATCTGTTCCGGTGTCAGTTCCAGCGCCAGTTTTGTCACACCGACATTGCTTGATTTCGTAATGACACCGGTAACATCCAGCAGACCGTAATTTCTGTGGTCGTGTATGGTGTGGCGGGAAATCGTGATATACCCCGGCGATGTTTCCACCGGCGTCGTGGGGGTCGCTATGCCATGCTCCAGTACCGAACTGATCGCAATGGGTTTCATGACCGAACCCGGTTCGACCACGTCCGTGACTGCACGGTTGCGCATGCCGTCGGTGTCATGACCGGGATCGTTGGGGTTATAGGATGGCTGGTTGACCATGGCCAACACCTCACCGGTATCGACATCCAGCACCACCACGCTGCCGGAACGCGCACCGTGCTGAAGCACCGTGCTTTTCAGTTCGCGGTAGGCCAGGTACTGCAAACGCTTGTCGATCGTCAGGTGCAGATCACGGCCCGGAACCGATTCCCTGACCAGTTCAACCTCTTCAACCGTCTGGCCCTTGCGGTCCTTGATAACACGCTTGGCACCCGGACTGCCAGCCAGCCAGCTGTCATAGGCCAGCTCAAGACCTTCCTGGCCAACATCGTCGATATTGGTAAAGCCGATCACGTGGGCGGTCACCTCACCGGCCGGGTAAAAACGGCGGTATTCCTTTTGCAGGTTGACACCGGGTATGTTCAGCGCGCGGATTTTATCGGCCACATCCGGGTTCAGACGTCTGCGCAGCCAGACAAATTCCTTGGCCGAGCGTTGCGTCAGCTTGCGTTCCATCTCTTCGGGGTTAGCTTTAAGCAGGGTCGCAAGGGGCTTGATGTTTTCGGGATATTCAAGCACCTGCCCCGGGTTTACCCAGACGGAATCAACCGGCGTGCTGACCGCAAGCGGTTCGCCGTTGCGGTCGGTGATAACACCACGCGTGGAGGCGATTCTGACTTCCCGCAAATACCGGGCCTTTCCCTGTCCCTGCAGGAAGTCAGTCTCCATGACCTGTAGATTCACCGCACGTGCAATCAACGCAACCGAACACAACATGAAAATCAGCAGCATGGCATAGAGCCTGCTGCTGGGGATCATGATTTTGGTCTGCTTTTTCAAGGACGGACAACCAGTATTTCGGTCTTGTCGGGTTGCTGCATTTTCAGAACCCCACGTGCGGTTTTTTCAATCTGGCTGGCATCTGCCAACCAGCCCTGTTCAATCTGTAAACGGCTCCACTCGGCCAGACCCTCATCCTGCAGGACTTCGAGCGTGCCCAACTCCACGGCGAGAAGACGGCTCTGGTGCCGGGTATAGACAACACCCAGCGCGCTGCTGACATCGGCGATCAAAACCAGAATTAAAATCAGGATTTGTGAGTTCAAGCCAGCTTCTCCGCAACCCTCATAATCGCACTGCGTGCCCTGGGATTTGCGGAGGTTTCTTGCCCGGAGGCACGAATGGCTTTGCCAACCAACTTCAGTCTCGGTGACCAGTCCGGGTGTTCAGGAACGTTGCGGAGGACCTTACCTGGTCGTACGGCTTCTTTAAATGTCCGTTTGACCAGGCGGTCCTCCAGGGAGTGAAAACTGATTACCACCAGTCTTCCCCCTGGGCGCAATTGCCTGATTGACGCTTCCAGCCCGGAGGCCAGATCACCCAGTTCGTTATTGACAGCTATTCGGATTGCCTGGAAGCATCGTGTCGCCGGGTGCTTCTTTTCCCGTTTACCTATCGTCGATTCGATAAGCTCTGCAAGCTGTGTTGTTGTTTCCAAACATTTCTGCTGCCTAGCTTCCACGATGCTCCGGGCAATCTTGCGCGCAAAGCGCTCCTCTCCAAACTCCCAAAACACGCGGGTCATTTCCCGCTCCGGTGTCTCTGCGAGCCATGTGGCCGCAGACACACCCTTTGTTGGGTCCATCCGCATATCCAGCGGTCCGTCGTTTCTAAACGAAAAGCCTCGCTCCGGATCGTCCAGTTGTGGTGAAGAAACTCCAAGATCCAACAAAATGCCATCCAGGTTTCTTTCTATTTGCCACTCCCGGGCCAAGCGGTCTATCTCCGCAAAGCTACCCTGTTCGATGGAGAACCTCGGATCGTCTCCCCATTCTTCCATACCCGCGGCTACCGCCTGCGGATCCTTATCCAGGGTAAATAAGCGTCCTTGCTCGGTCAGTTCGGACAAAATGGCCCGACTGTGTCCTCCTCTGCCAAAGGTCCCATCGAGATAAATACCATCTTCCCGAATGCGGAGTGATGAAACTGCTTCTTCCAGCAAAACTGCTTGATGCTGGTATTTGTTCATCCTTCCTGGTCATCACCTCTGGTCTAAATTCGTTAGCCCTCTCTCGGGTATCACGGCACTCGCCTATAAAACCAGGCGGGCCATCTCTTCTGACGTTTTTTCATCGAAGACGTGTACTTCCTCGGCGCGGTTGGCATTGAGCGTATCTTCGTCCCATATTTCAAAACGCTTGTCCATGCCCAACAGGATCACCCGTTTTTCCAATCCCGCCACCTGGCGCAAACTCGGCGGCAGCAAGATCCTGCCATTGCCATCGGGTTCCACGGCCGTCGCGCTACCGACCAGTCGTCTCTGCAGGCTTCTGTGGCTGGGATTAAAGTTGGGCAGGGCCATGACTTCATCACGAAGGCGCTCCCATGTTTTCTTGGACTGCAGCCACAACGAACCCTGATCAAACGCGCTATAGGTGAGCACCATGCTGTTTTCGCACTGCTCGGCCAGGATTTCCCGGTACCTCATCGGTACTGCGAGACGTCCTTTCGCGTCCAGGTTTATTGCAGTTTCACCAAAAAACACTTTTTCCCCACTTATTTATACTTGTTCACCACATTTTCCCACTAATATGCACGATAGTATTTGAAAGCAACAAAGTCAAGCGGGATAAAAGGAGTAGAACAAGATAAAGAGGCACGCAGAAAGCCAAATTCTGGCAAACCGGGGCGCAGTTGCCGACAAAAATCCAAGATGTTGCGTGTCGATCAGAAAAACGACCCTACATATAGTAGCTCCTGCTAAAGTTGATACAAGGTATATGTGGCGAATCAAAGTGATAAAAAATTTAGGGTTCAAGCCCTGTGCCGTGTCACCACGGGCTAACAGTCAATTCCAGCAAGATTTTATGTACCAGGGCCGGACAATACGGGAAAACAGGTGAACCGGCGAAGGTGCAAGGCCCCGGCAGGCGCTTGCTGCCTGTGCTCTCCGGCCAGCGGTCCCGGATCAGAGATCCGGGACTACCCTCGCAGCCGGCCGGATCTTAACGGGAAAACAGGTGAGTCCGGCGAGGTGCAAAGACTCGGCAGGGCTTGCTGCCTGTCTCTCGGCCAGCGGTCCCGGATCGAGATCGGGATTACCTCGCAGTCCGGCTTAACGGGACCGGCCTCACAATACATCCTGTATTGGTCGGCCTCGATCGGGCTTCCTGCCCGATCGCCCCTAATCCGTCCGGCTACTCGGCGCTTCAACGTTCGCCCAGGCAGCAAGCCCCTGCCGGGTCTGAACCGCGGTGCAATCCTTTCAGGTTAAAAGCTCGGAAAGCCTGTAACAAAACCACCAAAAATGTTTGCAACTTTGCTGGAATTGACAGCTAGCTCGTACGTTGTCCCAGTTTCGCGGTGCTGGCGCAGGCCAGGTTTGTCTGGGCACCGGGCTGGACTGACCCCAATAGTCAGGACTATTGAGTGAAGGAAGCTCAGGTCCAAGCAGTTCCAGTCAAGCCGACACCGTATCAATTGGGGCTAACTTGTATATTGTGCCAATTTCGCAATTCTGGCGCAGGCCAGGTGGATTGGGCGCAGGGCTGGACTGAACCCAATAGCAGCGCTATTGGGTGAAGGAAGCTCAAGTCCAGGCGAGCCTGGACAAGCCAGCAACGTGAAACCGGTGCAATATCCAAGTTTAAAAAAAAGAAGTGAGAGCCGGCCGATAAGCCGGGTTCTGTCGTAGACAATCATTCATCTGGGATTGCTGTCACCAGCATCCTCAAGCGACCTACCCGAAGACATCGCGGGCCGCGATATCGTCTTCCTATTTGGTCTTGCTCCAGGTGGGGTTTACCATGCCACAAACTGTTACCAGTTGCGCGGTGCGCTCTTACCGCACCATTTCACCCTTACCTGAACCCATTGCTGGGACAGGCGGTATATTTTCTGTTGCACTTTCCGTAGGCTCACGCCTCCCAGGCGTTACCTGGCACCCTGCCCTATGGAGCCCGGACTTTCCTCGTTTCCGCATAAAGCGAAAACGCGATTGCCTGGCCGACTCTCATGCTTATTGTCTCCTACCGGCAAACGCATTGATAGTGTTTCGCTAGTTTGACGCCCGGATGGGCGATATTACGGGGTCTTTTCGAGCAACTGGTAGATGGCCCTGCGTGGTACGCCGTTGAGTTGGGCGGCGACCCTGGCGGCCTGCGAGGCCGGCAGGAACTCCAGCAGCGCCACGGCCATCTGGTGGGCGCCGGACAGGGCCGTGTCTTCACTTTCTTCATGACCACCGACGATGACCACGAATTCACCACGGCTCTGGTTTGAATCCTGGGCAAGTTCTTTGTTCAGTTCAGCCAGGGGATACCTGAGGACGGTCTCGAATTTTTTGGTCAGTTCCCGGCACACGGCAACCTGGCGCTGGCCGCCAAAAACTTCCGTCATGTCCGCAATCGCGGCTTCGATACGGTGACTCGATTCGAACAACACCAGCGTCCGGGTTTCATGTCGAAGCGCTTCCAGTCTTTTTTTCCGCGCGGCGGCCTTGGCCGGCAGAAACCCCTCGAATGCAAACCGGTCGGTTGGCAGACCGGCAACCGACAGGGCCGCCGTTATCGCGCTGGGGCCCGGTACTGTGAAGACCGCAAGACCCGCTTCCCGCGCCGCCTTTACCAGCCGGTAGCCCGGGTCGGAAATCAACGGTGTGCCCGCATCGGAAATCAGCGCCACGCACTGGCCCTCCGATATCCGCTCGAGAATCCGGCCTTCGAGCTGGGCTTCGTTGTGCTCATGGAAGGCCTGCAGTGCGGTCGTGATGTTGTAATGTGATAACAATACGCGTGAGTGACGGGTATCTTCAGCGGCTATCAGGTCAACTTCGGATAAAATCCTGACAGCCCGGTAGGAAATGTCTTCCAGGTTTCCGATCGGTGTTGCTACAACATAAAGTCCGGCTTGCGGCATAACTGCGTGTCCAATGGTGTTAATCTGGTCTTCGCTGAGGTTTGGTGTATTTGCCCGCTCAGCATTGCTTGCAGTACATCGATATAGGGTATCATTCTGACGCGAATAACTTTGTAAAAATCCTATGACATTACGTTTTTACCCAATTCTTTTGTCCACCGTGCTGCTGCTGTTTCTCAGTGCATGCGCTTCGACCGGCCCCGTACCGGCCGGAAAACCAACGGCAGACAGGGACCGGCCGGTCGAAATCGATTCCGGCAGGCATCGCACCTTCGACCTGCAGCAGGAAATACAGCGGGATCCTGCAGAGCGTAGTCTCGAGGACGTGATTGAACTCACACGGCAGATGTCCGGCTACCAGCCCGAGCTGGCGCTGGCAATCCTGCGTTCACTCGAGTCCATACCTTCGGGCCGGCTCACGGTCATGATTGACAGCGACTTGTACGACCCGGAGTTCACCGCGTGGCTCGAATTATCCCTGCAGACGCGCAATCTGCTGATCAGCCGGGAACCGGTATCGGCGGCGGCCAGGAAATGGGCCGCTCTGCATTATGGACACATTGTCACGGAAGCCGGTTTTGTCGAGCTGATGTCCCGTTACCGAAAGCTATTCCCCGCTCCGCAACAGGTGGCGGTGCTGTTACCCGCCGACGGCGGCCTGGCTCCAGCGGCCAGGGCCATACGTGATGGTATTTTGAGTGCCTATCTTGATTCGCCCGGCACGACCGTGCTGCGGTTCTATCCCAGTGGGGAAACCAGTGAGTCGGCCATCGCCGCCTATCTGCAGGCCAGGGATGATGGCGCCACGCAGATCGTCGGTCCATTGCGCGTCGAATCGGCCAGTGCGCTGGCCAGTCTCGATGATCCCGGTGTGCCAATCCTGCTGCTCAATGAACCTGCCGAATATAAACCCGCGTATCCCGGGCAGGCAACGATCGTCCAAAATCTCTCGCTGTCACAGGGCGAGGAGGCCTGGGCCATTGCCCAAAGCGCGATATCACAGGGTCAGAAAAGGGCCATCGTACTCGTCCAGGACAGCGCCTGGGGAACACGTATCGAAAATGCATTCGCCGAAAAATTCGAGCAGGATAATGGACAGGTTTCCGCCGCCGTCCATTTCAACTCGAGTGTTGAAGACAACAACGACATGCTGACCCGCTTGCTGAAGATCGATGAAAGTGAGCAACGCAAAGCAGCGTTGCAGTCGCGGCTTGGCATTTCCCTCAATTTTGAACCCAGCCGGCGCGATGATTTCGATTTCATTTTCCTGGCGGCAAGCCCGCAGGAAGGCCGGGAACTCAAACCATTACTGCGATTTCACAGCGCCGGTGACGTCCCCGTCTTTGCCATGGGCCGTGTATACAGCGGCAAATTGGAAACGGCTTCCGATCAGGACTTGAATGGCATCGTATTTCCGATCACCACCTGGCAGTTACAGACAACTGAAGCCGATACCCCCGCGCTTGAAAGTATTCGCGCCGGCACCTACGGCAATCTGTACGCGCTCGGCCAGGATGCCTGGAACATATTGCCGTGGTTACCCTTGTTGCAAAAGGATACTGACCTCTGGTATCCAGGTGATGTCGGGAAATTGCGTATGCAGGCCAATGGCCACCTGGAGCGAGCGCCTGCCTGGGCACAATTTTCCGATGGCCGGGTCGTTCCCTACCAATGGCCGGACATTCGCTAAAGCGCCTGCTCCCGGGTGGCCGTCAATCGGGGACTCACTGGGAAAAGACAGCAGAGAGCTTTCTTTGCGCCCGCGGCCTTAAGCTGTTGCAACGGAATTTCGCCAGCCGTTTTGGTGAAATCGACCTGATCATGGAGGATGAAAAAACCGTTGCTTTTATCGAGGTAAAGTATCGCCGTAACAAAAGCCACGGCAGCGGCGCAGATGCGGTTACCCTGCACAAACAGAACAAAATCTCGCTAACGGCTGCGTGGTTCCTGGCGATGAATCCTGCCAGGGCCGAACAGTTTTGCCGCTTTGACGTCATATCCATTGACCCGGAGAAAGGCGATGAGGGTATCAACTGGATCAAAAACGCTTTCTATTCAACTACCGGTTAGCCCCAGGAGCAGAAAACCGGCTACATCAAACCTTTTACAACCGCCAAAATAACCACCGTGAATAGCGCCGCAACAACGTCATCGAGCATGATCCCAAAACCGCCGCTGACCTTTCTGTCGAGTTCACGTATCGGCCAGGGTTTGAGGATGTCGAAAAAACGGAATAACACAAACGCGGCCAATAGCCACTGCCATTGCAATGGCACAAAGGCGACCGACAGCCAGTAACCCACCATCTCATCCCAGACGATACCACCGTGATCGTGAACACCCAGGCTGCGGCTGACCTGCCCGCACAGCCTGACACCCAAGAAGAAACAGCAATAGCAGCACGATCCAGAAGACCGCGGGGTCCAGGCTTTTCAGGACAAAGACGAACGGAATTGCAACCAGCGTACCCATGGTGCCCGGTGCAAACGGTGACAGGCCCGCACCAAAACCAAATGCAAGGAAGCCGGAGGGTGAACCGAACACGATCCCGTTGAGTGCCTGACGAGCGGGTTCTGCCTTGTCGTGTTCAGCTGGGTTCATGGCCTTTGACTGAAATGTTCAAAACCGCTGTCCGGCGGATGGTAAGACCCACCATCCCCGGCAACGCAACGGACGCCCGGGTCCCGCTCGATTTCACCGATGATGGTTAACGGCATATCCAGTTGCTGGCCCAGTTCCCCGAGCCACTCCCGGTAGCGGGGTGGCAGGGTAAACAGAAGCTCATAGTCATCACCACCCGACAACTGGAAACGCCGCTTCTGTTCCTCTTCAAGACCCGCGAGTATCTGGTTTTCCGGCAGCTTTTCAATTTCGAGCCTCGCACCGCAAGCCGAGGCCTCGAGCACATGGCCGAGATCGGCAAGCAGGCCGTCGGAGATATCGATACAGGCGCTGGCATGACCCTTAAGTGACTGGCCGAGGCGGACCCGTGGTTGTGGCCGGTCGAGCAAGCGCCTGTCGGATACGGGCTTGCCTGCCTGCAGCATGTCCAGCACACAGGCAGCCCCGCCCGTGGTGCCCGACACGACAAGCAGGTCGCCCGGCTTTGCGCCGCTGCGTGTCAACTGTCTGCCCGGCTCGATGCTACCCAGGGCGGTCAGGCTGATCGACAGGGGTCCGCGGGTGGTGTCGCCACCGACAAGTGCAACTTGATGGGCCTGCGCCAACGATCTGAAGCCTGCGGAGAACTGCTGCATCCATTGCGGGTCAGCCTGCGGTAACGACAGGGAAAGCAGCGCCCAGCGCGGGGTTGCGCCCATCGACGCCAGGTCGCTTAGGTTGACCGCCAGGCATTTGTAGCCAATATCAAAGGCTGAAGTATCCTCGGGAAAGTGGATGCCGGCATTCAGCGTATCGGTCGCCGCCACCAGTTGGCTGCCGGCAGGAAGTTCAAGCACGGCAGCATCATCACCGATACCCAGTTTGACCCCATGATCAAAGCCGGGAGGATAATCAACGGAGGTCTCCCGCTGAATCTGGCGAATCAGCTCAAACTCATTCACTGGATCAAGCCCGGCTGAATGGCGATAAAGCCGCGGGGTCCCGCCATTGTTTCGCGGCCTTGTCGAGAACACCATTGATATAGGTGTGTCCCTGTTCCGCGCCAAACAGTTTCGCCAGGTTGATCGCTTCATCGATGACGACCTGGTGGGGAACCTCGATGCTGTTCAACAACTCATACGCACCGATACTCAGAACCACGTGTTCGATGACATCAAGCTGACCCAGGGGACGGTCGAGAAACGGCGCGATCTTCTCATCGATCACGGCCTGGTCACTGCTCACCTTTCTGACCAGGGTGGTAAACAGCTCGTCGTCGACATTGCTGAAATCCTGCTGCTCATGAAACTGGGCGATGATCTCGCCAACGTCCAGTCCGGTCAGGTGCCACTGGTACAAGGCCTGCAGCGCGCGACGCCGGGCGCGTCTGCGCGATTCAAACCTGTTTTCTGTTTTATTCGACATGCAGTCGGTCCATCAGGGCGATCATCTGCAATGCAGCAACCGCGGTGTCAAAACCCTTGTTGCCCGCGCCAGATCCTGCCCGTTCAAGCGCCTGGTCAATGGTATCGGTCGTCAGCACGCCAAAGATTACCGGCAGCCCATGTTTGAGCCCGACACGGGCCAGGCCACGGCTGCATTCGCCGGCGACGTATTCAAAGTGGGGCGTGCCGCCGCGGATGACCGCACCCAGCGCAACAATGGCGTCATGACGCCCGGCCGAGGCCAGCACATCAGCTGCGAGCGGCAATTCAAATGCACCCGGCACCCACACCAGGCTGATATCCTGCTGCGTCACGCCATTTCTGTGCAAGGCGTCAACTGCGCCGTCCACCAGTTGCTGCACGATAAAGTGATTGAACTCGCTGGCGACGAGGGCAATGCTGCATTTCCGCCGGGGCATCTCCAGGGGGAATTCATTCATGGCGGTCATTCCTTGTGACTTTCATCAGCAGGGTGCTCACTGTCAACATACTCGACCACTTCGAGACCAAAACCTGCCAGACCGGTCATGCGTTTGGGGGCGCTCAGAACCCGCATTTTTCTGATGCCGATATCGACGATAATCTGCGCACCGATACCATAGGTGCGCAGTTCGCTGGAGCCGCCGGCTGTCGCCACCGGTGAACACCTTGGGCTGCGGATGTTTTTGAATACGCCGCAACAGGCTGTCATTATCTTCATGGCCACCCAGTACCAGCAACAGGCCTTTGCCCTGCCGGGCGATTTCCGCCATGGCCAGCCTCAGGGGCAGACCAAAATCTTCACGCGTGATGCCGAGGACATCGCTGAGCGGATTTTGCACATGGACCCTCACCAGCATCGGTTCGTCCGGGTCGACCTCGCCCTTGAGCAAGGCCAGGTGGAGTTCGTCATTGATGCTGTCACGATAGGTCAGCAACTGGAAAGGACCAAAATCCGTTTCCACGTCACTGCTGCAAAGACATTCGACCGAACGTTCCGTCTCCAGGCGGTAGCGGATCAAATCGGCAATCGTGCCGATCTTGAGCTCGTGTTTCTGGGCGAAGGCTTCCAGTTGCGGTCGTCTCGCCATGGTGCCGTCTTCGTTAAGAATTTCAACCAGCACCGCGGCCGGTTCAAGACCGGACAACATGGCCAGGTCAACGCCTGCCTCGGTGTGCCCGGCGCGTGTCAGCACGCCACCAGGCTGCGCCATGATGGGAAATACGTGACCCGGTTGTGAAATACTGGCCGGACCTGCGTCCGGGCGTGCGGCGGTGCGTATGGTATGCGCGCGGTCGTAAGCCGAGATACCGGTCGAAATGCCCTCTGCGGCTTCAATCGAAACGGTAAAATTGGTCGAGAACCGGCTTTCGTTCTTGTTCACCATGAGTAACAGGTTGAGCTGTTCACAGCGCTCGCGGGTGATCGGCATACAGATCAAACCACGGCCGTGATGGGCCATGAAATTGATATCTTCGGGCCGCACCATGGACGCGGCCATCACCAGGTCACCTTCATTCTCCCTGTCTTCATCATCGATCAGGACAACCATGCGACCGGCGCTGATGTCCTCGATGAGTTCCGGAATCGTATTCAATTTCATATTTATAATTATCCTTGTCAGCCGGTCTGTGTCGTCGCTCGGGGACGAATGGCCATACTGATTCAGCCGGTCCAGGTAGCGGGCGATCAGGTCGACCTCCAGATTCACAACCTCACCGGCAGCCAGTTCACCCAGCGTTGTCACTTCCAGGGTATGTGGAATGACGCAAATCGAAAAGCGGTTATCCTCGACATCATTGACTGTCAGGCTGACACCGTCCAGGCAGACGGAACCCTTCGGGGCGATATACCGGGCCAGGCTACGATCGGTTTCAAACAGAAACCGTTCCGAACGAGCATCAACGGTCCGTGACAGCAGGTGGGCAAGACCGTCCACGTGACCGGACACCATGTGTCCACCGAGGCGGTCCGATGCCCGCATGGCCAGTTCCAGGTTGATTCTGTCACCAGGCCGGCGATTTCCCAGGCTGGTCTTATCCAGCGTCTCGACCGACAAGTCTGCGCTGAAGCCCGTGGCGTCCGGTTCCAGCATGGTCAGGCAAACCCCGGAAATACTGATGCTGTCACCTATCTTGCAGCCCGCCATCAATTCCGGCGGCACCTCGAAGCGGATACGCTGGTCACCATCGTAAGATTTCGCGGGTCAGGATTTTTCCTGTAGCTGCTACGATTCCTGTAAACATGATTGATTAACTCCCGGTGTGCTGCATGGTACACATGGCACTAGAAAACAGGTTTCAAACGCAAGCGCAGGTCATTGCCAATACGTCTCGAGTCCACCCATTCCAGATGGACGCGATCATCCATTTTATCAAGTCGGGGAAGTGCAAAGGGACTCAATGCAGACCCGCCCAGTATGGCCGGCGCCTGGTAGATGAGCAGTTCGTCGACCAGGCCCTGTTGCAGCAATGTACCACACAGTGTTGCGCCGGCCTCGACCTGTATTTCATTAAACCCACGCCTGGCCAGTTCATGCAGGACTGCCTGCATATCCACACGCCCCTCGAACGCGGGCATCCGCATACATTCCGCACCGGTCTCCAGCCAGCGTACCAGGTACCGGCCGATCTTCCAGACCGGCGATCAGGACCTTGCCGGGCAGGCTCAATAGCCGGGCATCGGGCGGTATCCGCCAGTGGCTGTCGATGACGATGCGCGCCGGTTGTCTGGCGTCTTCGCTGTCGCGTACGTTCAATGACGGGTCGTCCTTCAGGACGGTGCCGATACCGGTCAGGATGCCGTCCGACCTGGCACGCCATTTCTGTACGTCGGCGCGCGATTCGGGACCGCTGATCCACTGGCTGCTGCCATTGGCAAGCGCGACATGGCCATCAGTGCTTTGCGCCAGCTTGATCCGGACCCACGGGAGCCTGGAGCGCATGCGTTTCAGGAAACCTGCATTGAGGGCTTCGGCTTGCGCCGCCATCAAACCGCCCTGCACATCGATACCGGCCTGCTGCAAGCGCTGAACGCCGTTTCCATTGACGTCAGGATTGGGGTCTCCGATGGCAAAAACCACGCGCGCCACCCTGGCTTTGATCAGGGCATCTACGCAGGGTGGTGTACGACCGACGTGGCTGCACGGTTCGAGTGTGACGTAGGCGGTGCCACCCGCCGCAAGCTCACCTGCCTCACGCAGTGCAAAAATTTCCGCGTGGGCCTCGCCTGCTTTTCTATGCCAACCCGTACCAACCACCTCTCCGTCACGGCTGATAACACAGCCGACACGCGGGTTTGGATGCGTCGTTTCCAGACCTTTTCGGGCCAGTTGCAGGGCGCTTGCCATGCACTTGTAATCAAACGCGCTGAAGCTCATTGCAGTCCGTTTAATCAGATTAGAAGAGCATTAGCTCTTCTTGTTCTTGCCGGAACGCATGTCCAGCAAGGAAATTTGGCGTTGATCCAGGCTACCCGGGTGCTCTCTTTCCAGCATCTCGATCTCATCCCGGAACGCCTGGATGTCTTCGAACCTGCGATAAACAGAGGCAAACCTGACATAGGCGACCTGGTCGAGTTGACTGAGTTCCCGCATCACCCATTCACCGATCAGGCTGCTGGGTATCTCGGCTTCCTCGACACTGCGTATTTCCCGCAGCAGGGCGCGGATTGAGCGCTCAACCTCGCGGGTTTCAACCGGTCTCTTTTCCAGCGCCTTGAGCATACCCCGACGCAGCTTGTCCTCCGAAAATGCCTCGCGGACACCCCCCGCCTTGATCACCCGCGGTGCGATCAGTTCCGGGGATTCATAGGTATTGAAGCGGGCGGCGCATTTCGCGCACTCACGGCGCCGCCGGATTTGCATGCCATCACCCGTTACCCGGGAGTCCACCACCCGGGTATCTTCATGATGGCAAAAAGGACACCACATACCCTGCTATCAGCGGTGGTAAACAGGGTGCTGGCGGCACATTGCCACCGCGGCTTCACGGGCATTATCTTCGACTGCCGCGTCTCCAACGTGGTCAAGCACATCGCAAATGATGCCGGCCAGTTTGATACAGTCATTTTCGTCGAACCCACGCGTGGTGACCGCCGGTGTTCCAAGACGCAGACCACTGGTCACAAAGGGCGAGCGCGGCTCACCGGGTACCGTGTTCTTGTTGACCGTTATGAATGCGCGGCCCAGCGCATCTTCAGCATCCTTGCCGGTGTATTCGCGGCCGATCAGGTCCACCAGGAACAGGTGGTTGTCGGTGCCGCCGCAGACGATGCGATAGCCACGCTCCATCATCACCCTGGCCATCGCCTTGGCGTTTACAACAACCTGTTGCTGATACTGCACAAAGCCGGGGTCCAGCGCTTCCTTGAACGCAACCGCCTTGGCGGCGATGACGTGCATCAGCGGACCGCCCTGGGTGCCGGGGAAAACCAGCGAATTCAGTTTTTTCTCAATGGCTTCATCTTCCTGCGCGAGAATGATGCCGCCCCTCGGACCACGCAGGGTCTTGTGCGTCGTTGATGTCACCACGTGTGCGTGCGGCATCGGGCTCGGATAAACCCCCGCTGCGACCAGACCCGCCACGTGTGCCATGTCCACCAGGAAATAGGCGCCGACAGAGTCGGCAATTTCACGCATCCTCGCCCAATCCACGACACGTGAATACGCTGAAAATCCGCCGATCAGCAACCGCGGCTTGCACTCTTCAGCAATACGCTGCATTTCATCATAATCGATGGCGCCGGTTACCTGGTCGATACCATAGGGCACGGCATTGAACAGACGGCCGGAGAAATTGACCTTTGAACCATGGGTCAGATGGCCGCCATGCTGAAGATTCATACCCATCAGGGTATCCCCTGTCTCCAGCAGCGCCAGGTATGCCGCGGCGTTGGCCTGCGAACCCGAGTGCGGCTGGACGTTGGCATAATGGGCGCCAAATAACTGCTTGACCCTTTCCTGCGCCAGTCTCTCGGCGATATCCACGTACTCGCAGCCACCATAATAACGGCGGCCCGGATAGCCTTCCGCATACTTGTTGGTCAAAACCGACCCCTGGGCTTCGAGAACGCGTGGGCTCACGTAGTTCTCGGACGCAATCAACTCGATATGGTCTTCCTGCCGTTGCTCTTCACTGGCAATGGCTGCCGCGAGTTCACTGTCAAATTCTTTAATGCCAAAGCTGTTGTCAAACATGCCTTTTCCCTAGTTGAAAGAAGTTATGAGGTAACTTGTGATTCTAACATTTATTTTTGGACCAGTGACCCACTGCGGTCCCGTTTAGTCTGACGGCGTGAGGAGTCGGGGAGTATAGTGAAGCGGTAGAACTAACTGACATCGTGTCGTGGGAATTCAGCTTACTATGTTCCGAGCCAATTCCGCGAATACCTTTGCGTCCCCCTTACCCTCATTGCCGTACAGAATTTTCGAGCTATTGTAAATTCCAGCAAGGTTGCAGATATTTTGGTGGTTTCGTTTGAGTCCGTGCGCTCAACAGGCCGGGTGGACTTCACTGCCCAGGCTTATCCGGCCCTGCGGGCTACCCTCAGCCAGGATTCCGCCTGATCGGGACCGCGCTGGCGGTACATCCCTGTACCGTCAGCGCTTGATTTTCATCCATGAAAATCATCCCTGGCGAAACCCCGTCTTCGGCGGATAAATGGGCACTGAAGTCCACCCGGCCTGCTGAGCTCTTCAGCTGAAAGCTGTGCACCCTGGTTCAGACCCGGCGGGTGCTTGCTGGCTGGGCGAACTTTGAAGCGCCGAGTAGCCGGACGGATTAGGGACGATCGGGCAGGAAGCCCGATCGAGGGCCGACCGACCACAGAGATCCACAGGATGTACTGTGAGGCCGGTCCCGTTAAGATCCGGCCGGCTGCGAGGGTAGTCCCGGATCTCGATCCGGGACCGCTGGCATGAGAGCACAGACAGCAAGCACCTGCCGGGTCCTTGTGCCTGCGTCAGATTGCCTGTTTCCCAGTTCTACCCAGGCTTCGTGTATGCAAACAGTGCTTGAATTTACAGTTAATCGGGCAGCGTTGTAGTGTGATCCACGGAATCTGCTGGACGATGCTGGTTCCTTCGCGCGTCTTGAAGGATAATCGCACATCATTTTTATTGGAAAAAACCATGGCCCAGTTCATCTACACAATGATCGGCGTGAGCAAGACCGTGCCGCCGAATCGCACCATCATCAAGGACATTTCCTTGTCCTTCTTCCCGGGCGCCAAGATTGGCGTGCTGGGCCTCAACGGTGCGGGCAAATCAACCGTCCTGCGCATCATGGCGGGTGTGGACAAGGAATATGAAGGCGAGGCACGGCCGCAGCCGAATATCCGTATTGGGTTCCTGCCCCAGGAACCGGAACTCGACGATGCGTTGAGCGTGCGCGAAACCGTCGAACAGGGGGTGAGCGAGGTCAGGGACCTGTTGCTGAAATTTGACGAAATCAGTCTCAAATTTGCCGAGCCCATGGATGATGATCAGATGAATGCCCTGTTACAGGAGCAGGCGGATTTACAGGAAGCCATCGAAGCGGGCAATGGCTGGGAACTGGAAAGGACGCTGGAAGTGGCGGCCGATGCATTGCGTCTGCCGCCCTGGGACGACAAGGTGGCAATTCTGTCGGGTGGCGAAAGTCGACGTGTTGCCCTGTGCCGTCTGTTGCTGGCCAATCCGGACATGCTGTTACTGGATGAACCGACAAACCACCTTGATGCGGAATCCGTTGGCTGGCTGGAGCGGTTTTTGACCGAATTCCCCGGTACGGTCGTTGCGGTCACCCACGACCGCTATTTTCTCGACAATGCCGCCGAGTGGATACTCGAACTGGACCGTGGCTACGGCATACCCTGGAAGGGCAATTATTCATCGTGGCTGGATCAGAAGGACCAGCGTCTGCAACATGAAGAACGTACCGAGAAGGCGCATCAACGCGCCATCCGCGACGAGTTGGAGTGGGTGCGGTCGAATCCGAAAGGCAGACGCGCCAAGAGCAAGGCCAGGCTGCAGCGCTTTGAAGAACTCAGTAGCCGTGAGTACCAGAAACAGAATGAGACCCGCGAAATCTATATACCACCGGGCCCCCGTCTCGGTGACCAGGTCATCGAAGTCGAGAATATCTGCAAGGGCTTTGGTGAAAAACTGCTGATTTCGGACCTCAGCTTCAAGCTGCCAAAGGGTGGCATCGTCGGGATTATCGGCGGCAACGGCGCCGGCAAATCAACCCTGTTCAAGATGCTGACGGGTGCGGAACAACCCGACAGCGGAAAAATCACGATCGGCTCAACGGTCGAACTGGCCTATGTCGATCAGAGCCGCGACAGCCTGAACGGTGACAAGACCGTTTGGGAAGAAATTTCCGACGGTTCCGAGAACATCAGTGTCGGACAGTTCACAATGCCGTCACGTGCCTATGTCAGCCGTTTCAATTTCCGTGGCGCCGACCAGCAAAAATGGGTCAGGGATCTGTCCGGTGGTGAGAGAAACCGCGTGCACCTGGCAAAACTGCTGCGCTCCGGAGGCAACGTTCTGTTGCTTGACGAACCGACAAATGACCTGGACGTCGAAACCCTGCGTGCGCTGGAGGAAGCGCTGCTCGAGTTCCCGGGTTGCGCAGTCGTGATCTCCCATGACCGCTGGTTCCTGGACCGGATTGCGACACATATGCTGGCCTTTGAAGGTGACAGCACAGTGACCTGGTTTGAAGGTAATTATTCAGAATACGAGCAGGACCTGAAACGCCGTATCGGCGATGATGCATTGAATCCGAGACGGGTGAAGTACAAGAAAATTCAAACGGTATAGACGCCGGGAGCCGGGTAATGGCGCGGCTGACGCGGGGTGCGTGACTCGTTACGCGCCAGGCCAGGCATGGGTATCAGCCAGTGCCCGGCATCGAAAAATCTTTGGAAACCGGCTTGAAAGGCCGTGGATCGTAGCCAAGCAATTCACGCGCCTGCCGGTCATCAAAGACGAGGTCAAGACGCTGTCTCCTGGCCATTTCGCTATTGACGCCGGCATCCGGCCTGATCATCCCGGTCATGTAGAGTGCCAGCACAAATAGCCACTGGGGCAGATGCAGCAACCTGACCGGTTTACCCAATGCGGTAAAGATTCTGCTGACCATGTCCGCATAGCTAAGTGTTTCACCACCGCACAAATGCAAAACCGGAGGTAAATCGCGCTGGCTTAGCAACGCCGTGACCGCGGCGTTTGCGAGGTCATCCGCGTGGACCGGTTGACGCAATCCCCGCGCCATACCATTGACCGGCATGAAGCCAAACCGCTTTATCCAGTTTGCCAACCAGCTGATATTGGTATCCATACCACATCCATAGATCAGCGTCGGTCTGAATATCACCAGTTTCAGATTCCTGCCGGCGGCAACGGAGCGGAGTTCGGACTCGAGAGATAACATGTCCTGAATTTGGCTTCTCTCTGCTGGATTGCCGGATGCCTGCTTGGTTTCGACGCTGCTGCTGCTGAACACGACCACCCGCTGAAGATTATCACCGGCTTGCAGGAAGTTCTTTGCAAGTTCCAATGGACCGGCGGATAACAGGTAGTGGCAACGCTTCGCGACTTCGCTTGCCTGGTCCTCAGTGCGCCACTCCAGCTGAGCGTAGTCCTTGTAAAGCGCCGGCCTGCCCTTGCGGCTGACGGCAATTACCCGAAATCCGGCGGCCAGCAAACGGGGTATGGCAAACACCCCAATTTGACCACTCGCGCCGGTCAGCAGCACGGCCGGGGCGTTTATCGCCTGATCAGGACCAATGGCCATAAAACGATAAACCTGAGCCAGATTCCGGCGTAAACCAGTACCCGAAGGGGGAAAAATGTCGAGCTGGCCTGGAATTTGCTGAAAAACCTGGCCATGCCGCGATGTTTCTGGAAATGCACCCAGGTCGGCCGGCTGCGGCTGGATAAACCCTGCTCATGCACGCACCTGGCCTGCGGAACATAGAGACAATGCCATCCTTGTTCCCTGATGCGGAACATCAGGTCAAGGTCCTCACAATGCATGGCGTATTCTTCATCCAGAAAATCCACGGCCTGCAGCGCGCTACGTCTGATCAGCATGCAGGCGCCACTGACGGCTTCACATATTATTGCACCGCCGTTCACAGCCGTCACATCGACTTCGATCCCGTGAAATAACGGAAACCATTTACCCAGGCGCCACAGACCGCTCGCTGCCATCAGGGATTTCCAGGGATCAGGAAAACGTCGCAGCGTCGCGCGCTGGATCAAGCCGTTCTCATCGAGCACGGCGGGACCGGCCAGTCCCGCCTTGTTGTCGGATTCAAGCGCGTGTTTCAAACGGCCAAGGGTTTCCGGTTCAAGCATGCAGTCGGGGTTCAGGATCAATATCCAATCGGCGTCCGAACGGCGCGCGGCGGCGTTAACGGCGGGTGCAAAACCAGGATTTTCCGCATTGAACAGAATCTCAACCTCCTGCCGGTTACCGAACAGGCTGCGCACGGTTTCCGCGCTGCCGTCACTTGAAGCATTATCGACGACGGTCAGGCTGGTCTGGACATTGCTTTTCAACAAGGCGGTCACGCAATGCAACAGTGTCTCACCGGCGTTGTAATTAACGATGATGGTTGCGACCGTCATAAGCGTTTCAGGATTTGCCGAATAACCGCTGCCACCAGGAGGTTTTTTGCGGCCCGGGCTGGCCGGAACGGTCGCGTAACTCACCGATCTCCTTTTCCAGCCCAGCTATGATGCCACCCGCGGCAATATGCCGCCTGATCTCGCCATGATAGTGTTGATACACAGATTCTTCGTGGTCATCAAACAGCCACAGACGCCCGTCCACGTCCGGCAAGCTGGCCTTGTCGGCTGCACACAAGGCAATAAAGTACATCGGCGCTTGTGTAATGCTTTCCGGGGAACGCTTTTCACCTGCGGAAAGCTGGTCAAGCGAAACCGATTCAACGCCATCCAGTGGCCAGATTGCCGAATGGAACATCAGCTTCTGGCCGAGCAAACGGTGGGCCGGAAAATGCCGCGATATCAATGCCTCGAGGTCCTCGCGGTAGAGTTCCCTGACGTGGTATTCATTGACGGTGTTTTGCGCGTCGGAATAGATCGCCTTGTCGGGTGATGAAAGAATCAGGCAACCAGCGGGTTTGAGAACACGCCGGAACTCTGAAAGCAACTGGTCATGCGCGGAGAGGTGTTCAAGTGTTTCAAATGACACCACGCGGTCAAATTCATTGTCGTCGTAGGGAAGACTGGTGCAGTCAGCCACCTGGAAACCGATACCCGGCAGCTGTCCGTAGCGTTGCTTTGCATGCATGATCGCTTCGGCCGAAACATCCACGCCTTGAACCGACGCTGCGGAGCTTGCCAGGATTGCCGATCCATAGCCTTCGCCGCATGCGGCATCGAGCGTGCGGGCACCGGCACACCAACGCGCCGCCAACACGTAGCGATGATAATGCTCATACCAGATCTCGCGCTCACATTCGGGTGTGAATCGTTCGCCGGTGAACTCCAGTGAATCGGACAATTTTTTATTACCTTTGCGCTGTCGGTCGAATTTTACCGCATTCCGACAGCCGTGCGTTCCAGGCAATCGAGTATTTGCTGTCTGCGGGGTCCGAGCGGGTCTGCGTTTATGAATTCGGTTACCTGGCGCAGGTAATCCGGATGCTTGGCCAGAAGCCGTTGCATACTATTATCATCCGGTTTCAGACCGAGAGGACCGAATGAAGCCCCGCCGTGGTGAACCACGTAGGTGTCATCGCAGAGCACGTTGCGTAAGCCGGCCTGCTCCGCCCGCTGGCAAAAGTCGTTCTCTTCACCATAGCCAAGACCAAAGGTCCGCTCGTCGAACAGACCGATTCGCTTGACCGCCCTTTGTGAAATCGCCATGCAAAAACCGACCGCCGTGGGCATCTCCGGGTAAACCGGATGACCGCAGGATTTAATCAGTTTCGCGATGGCGTCCGGGTCGCGTGGAACCGGGTTTGACATACAGAAGCCGGGAATCGAAACGATTTCTCCGTTATTGGACCAGGGCGTGGCGGTGGCAATAGAATCATCTGAATCAAGGCATTCCGCGAGGTTCTGCAGCCAACCCGAGGTCACCTCGGTGTCGGAATTGAGCAGTACCATATCCGTTTCGGCCAAGCGCATGCCATGGTTGGCGGTGGCTACGAAACCCCTTGGTTTTCCGCGTGCAGGATCAGTTGCCTGACATGGTTTTGCCACATCGACCCAGGCTTGCAACAGGGGTTGCACACGTTTATCGGTCGATGCATCGTCGATCAGCAACACCCCGGCGTCTGACGGCACCGTCCGCGTTATCGAATCGAGACAGGCTTGCAATTGTTCAAATGCGTTGAAAACGGGAACGATGATCAGGGGCAAGATCCATTCTAGTCCAGCCACTCGTGCGGCAGTCTGATATAACCCGATTCCTTGGTATTGCCCCTGATCGTAAATGCCGTCTGCAGACTGTCAAATACCCGGATACCTTCGGGGTCCATTGAATGTGCGCTCAGGTTGTAACTGCCGGGCAACAGGGCGATGTTGTTCAGACGCAGACGGAAACGATAATTGTGCGCAGACAGTTTGACCGGTTCGACTTTTTCATTATCGGATACCACGCCGTATACCGGCGTGCCGTCGGCCCTGTACAACCCCAACGACGCCCACGGGCGGGCGGTCATCGGGTGAATAGATTTGCAGTTCTATGTCGAGATTTTCACCCATGGCGAACTCGGGGCGGATCACTGTCGTCGCCTCCGGCCAGGGTAAAATGCTCAATGCGGTAATAGGCGCCGTCACCGGACGCCTTGATACGCATTTCCTGGTCTTTTGCACTACGTTTTTCATGCCAGGCAAGGTAGGCCTGCGTGACCGGGAATACATCACCATATTGTTCGATGCCGCCCGCGTGTATCCAGAGTGCTTTCTGGCAAAGCTTCTGCACGACGTACATGCTGTGCGAGACCAGCAACAGGGTTCCACCCTGGTCCAGGAACTGCTGTATCCAGCTTATGCATTTCTTCTGGAATGATTCATCACCCACCGCCAGCACTTCATCGGTAATCAGCAGTTCAGGGCGACATGCGGTAATAACGGCAAAGCCCAGCCTGACCACCATGCCGGATGAATAGTGCTTGACCGGTTCATGGATGTATTCGCCGATATCCGCAAATGCCAGGATGTCATCGAGACGTTCGTCGAGTTCCTTGCTACCCAGACCCATCAGGGATGCCTTCATGCGCACGTTTTCCATACCGCTGAAATCGGGCTGAAAGCCGGCGCCAAGTTCCAGCATGGCGGCAATTTTGGCGTGCACCATGACACGCCCTTGGGTGGGTTGAATAACGCCTGTCAGTACCTTGAGCAGCGTCGATTTACCCGCGCCATTTTCGCCGATAATGCCCAGCGACTGGCCACGCACGATATCCAGGTTGATATTGTTGAGCACTTTCGCACCATGCGCAGGCTCACGTCCGAGCAACAGGGCGATAAACGCCTGCATGCGTTCGCGTGACTTGTGCACACGGGGGTAGATTTTTGACACCCCTTCAATCCTGACCAGGGTATCCATCAGAGGAAATCCTCGAAGTGGCCGGAAAAACGGCGGAAGAATCTTAGCGAAGCCCAGGCGAAAATTACGACAAACAGCAGCAGGGCCAACGCCTTGTAATTAAAATTCATGTCACCGAATAACAGCAGCTCGCGCAACCGCGCGATAAACCATGCCATCGGGTTCCATTGCGCGACCTTTTGAATTGACGCCGGCAGGTAGGACGGACTGTACAGGATCGGTGTGGTGAAAAACCAGAAGGTCATCAATGGCGGCAATATTTGCGCCAGGTCACGAACAAAAACCTGGATGGCGCTGGTAACCAGGGCAATTGCGCAGGCAAAGACCCACATCAGCAAGATGACGGGGATCACAACGACCAGGTATAGCCAGTGCACGCCGGTACCCATTAACTGCAGGACGATGAGTACGGCCAGGTAACCGATCATGTGCATGATGAAAGTGGCCGTCACGCTGGCCAACGGAATTTGCTCGGTGGCAAATGCCACCTTGCCAATCAGTGCGCCGTTGGCTGTAATTGAATTATTGGCGCGCAATATCGCTTCAGAAAACGCCGTCCATGGCCAAAACGCAACAGCGAGATATGGCACAAAACCTATATCTGCAGCCTCCGGTATACGCGCCTTGAATATGGTGGAGAAGACGAATGCGTAAACTGCCAGTAGTATGAGTGGCTGCAATATCAGCCAGGCAAAACCGGTTACATTATCGAGGTAATCCTGTCGAATCTGTCGAACAACCAGGTTCTGGAAAAATACCCACTCAAATTTTTTCTTATTTCCCGGGGTCATTTCGGCCCAGCCGTTTTTAAGGGTATTATCTTACTCCGAATCGTCCGCCTTAACCTCCGGATCAATGGATTTTTCACCGAACTGCCGGCTGACCATTTCCCCCAGTTGCTCCTCTGACATGTGCACATCCAGTGACGTGAGGGCTTCCAGGTAATCACGCCTGACCCGGTCTTTGTGCTTTTTACGTTCTTTCTCAATCAGTTGTGTCTTAACGTCCTCGAATTCCAGCTTTTGTGGCGGAATGTAGGCATCGAGTCGAATGATGTGGTAGCCGTACTCCGTTTTTACCGGCGCGGATATTTCGCCTGGCTGGAGCGCGAAAGCCGTAACTTCAAATGGTTTGACCATATCGCCTTTTTTGACCCCTTTGAAACTGCCGTGGTTTGACGATGCGCTGGGGTCTTCGGAATACTCCGTAACCTTTTCATCAAACAAATCCGGATCGGTCAAAAGCTGCTGATAAATTTCTTCCGCGAGCGCCTGGGCATCCGCGTCCGAGCGTTCCTTGGTTGAAATCAGTATGTGACTGACATCGATTTTTGGCGGGCTAAATGCCTTGTCCTGGTTGAGCAAAAATTCCTCACGGGCGAGTTGCTCATAATTAGCTTCAGGCTGCATGTCGATATAATGTTCCAGCCAGGCTTCTGCCAATTCGTTATCCGCCGCCAATTGCATGCGATCGACGACAATTTTTCCCTTGTCAAAACCGGCTTCCCTGGCATCGGCGGCCAACTGGGCGTGAAGTAACATGTCGTTGATGACATCGCGTAAGCGATTACCGTTGCGCAACGTGGGCTCGCGTATATCTGCAGGAATCTTGTCTGCCCTGGCGGTAAACATTTCCTGGGTAACCACCCCATTGCCGCGTTGCGCCAATATATCAAGGTCATTGCCCGAATCGTCCGCGGCTTCACAGGAAAAGCCTACAAGCAAAGGTGCAATTAACAAAATTTTAGGAAATATCTTCATTCCTGACTCCGGATAATAAACTTATATTTAAAGCGGCAAAAAAAAGTCGGGTGCCCGCAAGGGCACCCGACTAATCTACTTTGCTACATTTTTAGCGGTTGATGTTTTGTATCGTTGTGATACATGGAGATGAACTACAGGTCGTAGTTGAAGGATTAACGCCATCTGTATACGTCAGATTGAAATAATAGGTGGTATTTGGCGCAAGTTGGCATCCTGCAGAACCATCCGTTGTCCAGATAATACCACCACTGAGACCCCAAACGTGATCACATTCCGGTGGGACATCAAAGTCTCCAGGACATTGGCTGATCGAACCCAACCGGACCCCGTCGGTGACCGTCGATTCAATTGTAGATATTTTGGCTTTCGAAACGATATTGGCCGTATTGAACTCAAGTGCAAGATAACCGGTTCTGGGTACCGTTGCATAACGGTTGTCATAAGTGGGTTTAGGAAAGTCCACCAGCCAAAAACTCTTCCATGCCACTACGCTGCCGCTAAGTGCCGGTGTCGCGCACTGGGAGGCGGGGCTCACCAAGACTACGCTGGATTTAACAGCCGTAGCACCTGAAGCATCCTGGCATGTTAGCGTAAATGAATAGGAACCTGCCGCGGCAGCAGTAATTTGGGTGCTGCCATTGGGTAAGCTGATGCTTTTCGCATTCCAACCACCGGTGCCACCAGATGGTGTACAGGAAGTTGCATTTTGGGTTGCCCAGCTCAGGGTTGTACTATCCCCCGCAGCGATTGACGCCGGAGATGCTGAAAAACTCGTGATAGCCACAGCGTTGGCCGGATTGACAGTCAGGGACATAGTGCTTGATTTTGTATCACCCACCGTGTTGCCGTTACAGGTCAGGGTGAACGGATAAGTACCCGCCGTTGACGCCGTCATCGTTTTGGAACTCGTGGGCAAAGTAATCACGGAATTCGCCCAGCCATTGACGCCATTGCTGGCCGTGCATGAAGCGGCATTTGCGGTATTCCACGTTACCGTAGTTGATTCGCCTGCCAGGATCGTGCTTGGTGATAGCGTAAAATTGGTGATGGCAACATTTTGACCCACAACTACCGGTGTAATGACATAGCCGGGAATCGTGGTTACAAAAAGGTTGCCAGTAATTGGACTGATAACGATTGAGTCAATATCAGCACCAGGTACTGCCTGGTTGTCGATGATTAAAGATATTTCTGCATTTGCCGTACTGGCCAAAATGCCCGTGACAGCAGTCACACATAGCCATTTAAATCCATTTAATTTACACATGTTTCCTCTCTCTCTCTTTGATTCCGCCCGGAATTAACGTGCTGATATATGTTTTATGGTAAGCACGTTGCAATACAAATTTAATTTTACAAATAATTAATAAATTCTACTTTCAGAACATGAAAGAGGGCCGATAGCCGGCCCCCTTTCTTACACACATATGAAGCAACTTCTTACTGAGCTACCGGCTCTTCCGGTGGTGGACAGAAGATATCTGGAAATGCATCACACGGTAAGTAGCCAGCATCGCTACCCAACTTGCGGGTAGACTTGTGCTTGTAGATACCACCGTAGTTACCAATGGTAGCTCCACCTTCACCAAGGAAACCATTCTGGAAGGTTTGAACCGCAAAACCGGTGACCGGCAGACCATTCAGACCACCCAAATCAGCGCGGGTGAACATGTCTTCATTGTCATCAATATTGCCATCTTCGTTGGCATCATACGGGAAGTCGTCCAACTGCAGACGTGCCCAACCGTTCTGGAAACCAAGCGCGGTATTGTCGATGTTGTGGAAATTGTAAGAACCCAGCATCGGCGTTTGACTTCCAACATCGTCCGGATCACCAAATCTGATTACGCTGGTTTCGTAGCACAATTCAAACGGAATGATTGGATTGACGGGATTGATTTCACCAGGAGGTGCCGGTGAAACAATCGGCGGAACCACTTCACCCGGTACATTCGGTTTAACAATAGTCTGTTCTTCACGATCCCAGATGGTATCGAGACTTACGACTTCACATGCTGTCGGATTGTCAGCATCGCTATCCCAAACTGATGTAAACGGGGAAATAGGCTGAAGCCCACCGGCACTTGGACCGTAAACATAAAAATGCTTGGTCGGGAAAGTGACTACCCACTCGGTCTGACCGCCAATGCTTCCTTCCGTGGTGTATTCATTCATGATCTGGTCGTGCATGAATACATAGGAAACCGCATCAACACTGCGTGTCAGGGGACCTGAATTCGCAAGTGTGCCATTATCGAGGAATACGGTGCCATCGTAAACGTTGCCGCTGTCCAGATTTGGAGTGACAAAGCCTGGCTCCTGATGCAGATCATAGTCAAGATCGTCAGTGGTAGCAAAATCAGCAAAACCGTTAATAGCGATTGCGTCATAGCTAGCCATATTGGCATAGGCAACGTTGACAATTGCAGCACCACCAAACAGACCGCCACTCGGGGGATCCATATCAGTGATCGGATCCATCAGCCAGTAACCTTCGTCACCTGCAACTTTGTCATCCGGGTCTGTCCATGCTGCAACCAACTGACCACAGTTGGCAGGAACACCATCAACATGCGTTGCCGCATCGGCAGAATCTTCGGTCTCATTGTTAAGGGTACCCATTTCGATCATTTCGAAATGACCTTCGGTCGCACGCTGAGATCGATTCAGAACCACCATCGGTGAGGGCATATGGCAGGAATTTCTGCGTGCCGCCATTACCAAAAAGGTAAGGAACCGTACATGTGGTGTCGTTGTCGTCAGCGCAGGCTCACCATCATTCATCCATACCAATGGAAGCTGTCCACACATCATATGCTGACATGTACAGGTTAAAGTCGAGCACTTCGCGGGTGTTCTGGCCTTCAGTGAAACGCACCTTGACGGCTTTCGCGTTTTCAGATGGTATTAACAACCGACAGAACGGTGGCGTTGCCACCATTGGTGGTGTAGTACGGGTAAATCAGAACCTGGCCGAGGCCATCAGGATTAATATTGACTGCTTGAGCAGAACCTACGATTCCGGCGGCTCCCGCCAGTCCTGCAAGTACTGCTGCTGTTAGATTTTTTCTGTTCATTACAACACTCCTATTGTGTACACAGGGCTTATATATAAGTATAATAGCGTGTGAAAAGTCCGCCGGGCTGGCGACCAATACACACAGTTTACGCAAAATCGCACGGCAATCTTACGATAAAACAGGCATCAAGGCAATATATGAATCATCATTATGAATCATCATATTGTGATGACACCTGGCATCATTTTTCGGGCACCAGATACCAATTGCCGTCAACCAGAACCCACGACTCATCGATATTTTGCTTACCGCTGTAGGATTTTACACCAGGTAATGCGTGATATACAGTATAACCGACCGATAGTTTTACATCGCAGGTGGTTGTTTCACACTTGCTCTCAATGTATTTTGCACTGGTCCATTTCACTTGCTGGAGCGAGAGTGCCCGTTGGTACTGTTGCAGGGAAACACTGGTCCGGTAACCCGGAGACAGGTATTGGTAGGCGCCTTCGATGTCATTGCTAAACAGCGCGGCCCAGCGACCGTTTGCACGATCCTCGATACTTTCTCCCTTTTTCGCTGTCGCCGCACAGGCTGACAACAGCAACAGGCTGCAAGACAAATTGCCAACGGCTTTACATACCGCCTGGTTGAAAGAAACTTCATTATTTTTTATTCCTCTTTCTGCAAAGTGGCATGATTGATGGGGGGTATCTTCATGAATTCCACGCGGATGTCATCGCTGACCGTTTTCAGGTCATTGGTATTTTCAATGACAGTCGGGGTAATCATGACGATGGTTTCGCTGCGGCTTGTTTGATTTTTCGTACTTCCAAACAAACGGCCAATACCCGGGATACGGTTCAGATAAGGCACACCCGTGCGACCCTTACTCGATTGTTCGGAAATCAGTCCACCCAGGAATATGGTCTGGCCGGACTGCACCGCCACCTGGCATGTGACCGACTTATTATTGATCGGCGGGTTGCCGCTGGATGATATCTTGGGATCAATCGCCCCGGACGACTGACATCCTGCGTCACATCCATATATACCAGGCCGCCCGGGTTGATCCTGGGTGTCACCGTCAAGGTCACACCGGTTGATACATATTGGGCGCTGCTGACGACATTGTCGTTACCGGTAGAGATACTGGAAGACTGCACCGGTACCTGTGTACCCACCGTGATGGTTGCGGTGGCATTATTACGCACCAGCAATGACGGTGCGCCAAGTGAGCGGACATCCGTGACGCTATCCAATGCGGTGATGGTGGCCTTGATAAAGCCAGTTCCCGAGGGGGCCGACGATATTTGCAAAAAAGTTGGTGGCGCCACCCATTGTCAAAGTATCGAAACCGTTGCCAATGGTCTCGTCGCCGCCAATAGCTCCGGGATTGTTGGTCAGGTACCAGTTAACACCAAACTGCAGTTCTTCGTTCAGTTCAACATCCAGAATCTGGGATTCAATCAGTACCTGCAAGGGTTCCTGATCAATACGCTCGATGGCCGCCTGGATGGATGAATACTGAGTCTGGGTTGCCTGGATCAGCAGCGAGTTGGTCTCGAGAACCGAAGTGATGCGGATTTCACCTTCTTCTGTTGAAACCACGCTGCCTGTGCTCCGGTTGCTCTGCAGACCGCGATCATTGGCCGCTTCCCGGTTTGAGTTGAAGTTATTGATCGAACTCTTCTGTGCCTCCTGCAGACCCGGCGCCAGGGTTGCCGCGCTTGTTGTCCTGCCTGGGCGCTGAGGCCTGCCCACCAAACAAGCTGGGTCAGGTAATCCGCCAGTATCTGCGCCTCGAGATTTTTGACCCGATAAACATACAACTGCACACCCGAACCGGCTGCGCCGCGATCGAGTGTCTCAATCCACGTACGGGCTTTCTCAAGATATTCTTCCTGCGGCGTGATGACCATCACCGATGCCAGGCGCTCCAGGGGCACAAAACGGAACATGCCGGCCAGCGGCGATTCCGCGTCCATGCCAAATATATCGGTCAGTTCGGTGGTGATGGATTCCACATCCACCGTTTTCAGCGGATAGATACCAACGGACATTCCCGCCAGCCAATCCACATCAAATATATCCACGGTTTGCTGATAGTTGCGCAGCTCTTCCTGGGTGCCGGCCAGGAAAATCATGCTTCTGAGCGGGTCAACCTTGACCATGGCGCCATCGCGCACGTAAGGCTCCAGTATCTTGGCCATTTCAAGCGCCCCGATGTACTTTAACGGGATCACGCGGACCTCATAACCCATGGCAATACTTTCTTTGCTGAGCACCGGCACCAGGTTGCCGCGGATTGCTTCGGCAACGGGTAAAATGTGGTAACGGCCTTCGGTGTAAACCATCGCCGCTCCATTCCAGCGCAACAGCAGTTCGAGAATTGGCATCAACTGGTCACGGGACACGGGTTTGGATGTTGAAAACGTCACCTGGCCACTGACGCCCGGGCCGATCACGAAGGTTTCCTGCAGCACCTCACCGAGAATGGTGTGGACAACCGATTGCAGGGATTCACCTTCGAAATTCAATACGATCTCGCCGTCTTCGGAAACCGCGCTGAGTTTTCGTTTTGCCGCGTCCTCATTGATGAACGGGGACTCGCCGACCCTTAACTCGACGTCTTTAACACCACCCGCCTCGGCCGAATTGGCCGCAGTCGTGTAAATCGGCTCTTCACTCGCTTTCAGTTCCGAGTTGACCAGACGCTGGTGGTCGAGTTCACGCGTTACGGGTCCTTCTGTCGTTGCGCAACTGTTGACAAGTAGCAGAATGGCCACAGCATAAATCAGTGATTTCATCTGGTAGCACTCCCCGTTATTTGCGCTCTATCCATCATTTTTGTCATTACTGCCTTGATCCTTACTTTTATTTTTCATCATTGCGCGAATCGCGCTCTGGTATTCAGAAGGTTTGCTTGGCTGCCTGGCTGTATTCACCTGAGTTCCGTTCTGAGACTGCTGTGCCTCCTGTTCAAGACGCAATTCCTCCCGTCTCTCGGCAATCCGCTGGCGAATCTGCTCCGCCCTGCTCAATGGCTCTTCATTCTCGTCAGCCGTAGCAACATCCTCGCCCGTCAGCGCCTGGACAACCGGAGTTGCAGACACAATCGGAGGAGGTTCTGCTATTTTGACATCATGAACCTGCAATTCGAGCTCCAGGGACTGGCCATCCCGTGACTCCAGCACCACGGTTCGCGGATTCACTGAAGCGACCCGCCATCCCACGTAATCACCCGTCAGCGACTCACCTTCCCGCGCCATGACAGCTTCGATGCTCTGGTCGGCAGGGGTCAGGGACGCGAGCCGTACGCTTGGCGTGATAACGACACCTGTTAACTTGACGTCCGGAGCGCCCTTGATTTCAATCGTCGTATCGTCAACCTGGAGATCGTCTTCGAGTTCTGCGATGACCGGCTGGCGCGATTCATTGAACACCGGCTTTTCATTGATAACATGGTAATCGGCCAGGGCGCCAATCTGGTGAGCGGCCAATTCCGCTTGCCCAGCAGTGGCAACCTGTGTTTCCGTGCCCGCCGTTTCTACTGAAACCGGCAGGTTCCAGATAATGGCCATACCCAGTGCCAACAGCACGAATACGCCACTGATGGCGGCCAGAATCATGCCGATGGGGTTGTCCTGCAGCCACTTCATTTCAAGTATCCTGATACATTAAAGCGTATATCCAGCGCACCTTGCTCTTCCGCTTGCTGACCCCGAACACGTCTGTTGGTCCTGGGTCGAATAACATTCAAATCATCGACAAGCATCAATGGCATGCCGGTTTCCATACCGAATAAAATGGGCAGGAAATCCTCTGCGTCGCAGCGCATACGCACATTGACGGTGACTTTTTGAAAGCGTTCCTGTACCCGTGGCCGCACCGGTTGCCGGCTGACGATCTGGCAGGAATCATCGGCCTGGGTGCGGACCATATCCCCAATATTACCGGAAAGAGCAGCCGCGGCTTCATCGAACGTCGGGTACTCGAGGAACAGGCCTTCATCATTTTGCGAATTGCGTATCTGGGACAGGCGCTCCTGTAAAGCTTCACGTTGTGAAGCCACGGATTGAAAACGGCTCAGTTGCTGACGCAAGTCGCTGATCTCATCCGCGTATTCCAGATGACGCAACACAAACCAGTGAAACAGCAGCAAATACACCAGCAATAGTGCAATCACCAACAGCATCAGGGCAGTTGCCTTTGAGTTGCGCTGATCCGGTATGACCTGCATCAGGCACCACCCTGTTTTGCAACATCGCCAGCCTGTTTTGTAATATCGCCATCCATACCTCGATGAGCCGGAGACGCATCGGCTGGCGCACGAATTCGGCGGCCCGGCATTGCTTCCGTTCAGCTTGCGGACGGCTCCCTGCGAGCAGCGGCAGCGGAGATGGGCAAGACCGTCCTGCTCTACGAAGCGGGCGAGGCGAATCGGTTGGACGCCGAAGCAATCGCCCTCGGCGTCGGGGGCGTGATGAGGGTAATGAAGGCCCTCGACATCATCGAATATGGCGTCGAGGCTTGCGAACGACCGCCGCGAGTGTACCGAGCCAGCTCCTGGGTTCGTGCGCGGCGCACCGACTTTTGCGAGATGATGGTGGGTCTGGGCGCCAGAGGAAGTCGCGGCTGGAGAAAGCATCACCGTGATCTTCGACGCGTTGGGACGGGACCGTGCAGTAGTCAGGGCGAACCGCAAGGGGATAGATCATCGGGCAGACCACGTCGGCGCTGGTTCACCGTGGGGATGCCATCGCGCACATCGCCGCGCCCAGCGATTAGTCTGACCTCGCCTCCGCGCTCTTGCGCGATCCTTAGGAAACGGAAGGTTCTCACGTATACTCCCACCGTTCTTCATGACGAAAGCTCACCGCAAGCCC
>CAVSHP010000012.1:0-41111 GCA_963727635.1 uncultured Gammaproteobacteria bacterium
CCCTGGTAACGGCTCGGCGCCAGCTTGCCGATCATGGCGTAGCCGATCGGCGAGATCAGCAGTTCGCCGAGGCTCTGCAGGACATAGCTGCCGAACAACCATTCGAAGCCAACCAGGCCCGTGTCGCTGGCCAGTGCTATACCCGCGGGCAGCGCCAGGAAGCCGAGGCCCATCAGGATCAATGCTGTGGCAAATTGCTGTGGAATGTCGATGTTCCAGCCGCGCTTGCGCAGCCGGCTGAACCATGCTGCCAGCAGCGGTCCGCCCACCACGATCACCACCGTGTTGATGTTCTGCACCCACTGCGGCGCGACCTTGATGCCCCACACAACCAGGTCGACGTTGTTGATGGCAAACAATTGCAGGCCATTCGGCGCCATCTGGTAAAGCGACCAGAACACCAGAGAGCCGAGGGTAAGTATCAGGTACGCCCACATGTTGTTTCTTTCGATCCTGTCGCGATGCTTCAGCGTCAGGTAAATCAGTGTGGCCGCGACCATCGCGGAAATGGTCTTGAGCAGTGTCCCGGTGGGGCCGGGGTATTGCAGCAGGATCCAGAGGGTCGGTACGAGTCCGAATAATATGGCCAGGCCGGCAATGAATCGCAGTCTGAATTGCGCCGGGCGTCGCCTTCAATAGCGGGGTATGCAGGTCCTTCAGGACCCGCCAGTTGGCGGCTGCAATGATAATGGCAAGGATGTTGCCGACGGTCGCGAAAATGAACAGGCTGGCGTAGCTCTCGGTCAACTGGTAGTGGCCGGCAACCGCGAAACCGATGAAGAAACCCAGGTTCATGCCCGCGTAGTTCCACAGGAAAGCCGCTTCGCGGCGGTTGTCCTCCGGTTCGAAACGCTGGGTCAACATCATGTTCAGGCAGGTGACGTTCAGGCCGCTGCCGGTCAGAAACAGCGCCAGTCCCCAATAGAGCAATCCGGTCGTGCCGCCGGCGGTCAGCGCGGAGCCAAATACCTGCAGCACCATGCCGCCGACGAACAGGTTGCGATTGCTCAGGAAACGGCCGCCGAGGTAACCGCCGAACAGATGCAGACCGTAGTTGAACGCACCGAACACGCCCATCAGGACGGCGGCGTCAGCTGCCGCAAAATCCAGGTGTCGCGTCGCATATAGCACCAGGGTGGAATAAAACACTGCAAAACCAAGTGTCGCGACAATCTGGATGAAGAAAAGGGCGCCTGCACCTTCTGGAATGCTTTTAATTTTGTTCGCCAGTGATGACAAGATGCTCTCCGTCCAGGTGAAATTGCGGGGCGGCAGTATAAACCGCCTTGTTCAGAATCCGGCTCTAAATGTTCACAGGGTCGTTACCCGCACAGCCTCCAATCCCGACTCGGCCGCCTGTATATTGAAGGAGGCCAGATCAGTGTTGAACAGATCATCCAATCGCCCCAGTGCGGCGTCAATCGCCGCCACCAGTTCATCACGTACAACGATCGCGGAGTCAGTTGGTGCATGGTCGCCGATAGCGGCAAGGGCCATCACACCAGCCAGTTTGTCATTCAGACGGATGGGGAAGTTGAGCGGGTCCTGTGGACTCTCCATTTTTGTCTGGTACAGGGTTTCTTCGATGCTGCCCAGCTTGCCTTCCAGTGCCTTCGCCGACTCAAGCAGGCTGGCAAACCGATCATCCGCTTCGATGCGCTTTTCAATCGCACCCAACTGTGCTTTGGCCTCACGGATGCGCGTGATGGCGCGATGGGTTTCGGTCAGTTTCTGGTTGATGCCGGAGACAAAATCGTACTGCGCCTGGTAGTCTGCCGCGGCAACAGACAGGCGTGGGTCCGCACGCACTTCGAACTCGACCGTCTGTTGCTTGTCACCAACCCTCAGTGTGGCCTGGTAGATGCCGGGTACGGCGCGCATGCCTTTCAGCGCGTCGTTCCACAGCACCAGGTCCTTGAATTTTTCAACACTGGCATAACGCAGGTCCCAGACAAACAGGTTCAGGCCGGCCTTGGTCTCGAGTTGCCGGTCATCGTCACCGAGCAGCGGGTCTTCCTTGTCCTTTTCTTCCGCCGGTTTGGGTGTGAAAGTACGGATAACACCACCATCCCTGTCAGTTATTTCCAGCGAAATGTCGCTCTCCGGCGCCGGTTTTTCTGCCAGCCAGTAATACAGGGGCACACCGTCCGGCGGATTGCTACCCATGTCCACAGGGTCCTTTTCCGTGCCGTTGTGCAGGCGCCAAATGGGGGCGGGTGTGAACAGGTGCTGTGCCTGGCGGAATACGGCATCGTCCGCCTGGCGTAATATTTCAACATTGTCCAGGATCCAGTAACCACGTCCCTGGGTGGCAGCAACCAGGTTGCCGTCCTTGAGCGCGAGGTCGGTGACGGGTGTCAGCGGCAGATTGAGTTGTACACTTTGCCAGTGCTCGCCATCGTCTTTTGACATGTAAATCCCGAATTCGGTACCGGCAAACAGCAGACCGCGCTGTGTCTTGTCCGCACGGATGACGCGGGTGAAATGGCCGGCGGGAATCCCTGTCGTGATTTTTTCCCAATGATTGCCAAAGTCCGTGGTTTTGAACAAATAGGGCTGGAAATCGTCATTTTTATAAGCGGTCGCGGCAAGATAGAGGCCACCGGCTTCAAACGGATGGGGCTCGATTGCATTGATCTGGATTTCCTCCGGCAAACCGTCCTTGCCGCCCTTGGGGGTGACATCGAGCCAGTTCTGGCCGCCATCCTTGCTGACGTGCAGCAAACCATCATCGGAACCGGCCCAGATGACACCGGCCTGCAAGGCTGATTCCGCCACGGCGAAGATCGTGCCGTAATACTCGACACTGGTATTGTCCTTGGTGATCGGACCGCCCGACGGGCCCTGTTTTGCCTTGATATTGCGGGTCAGGTCGGGGCTGATGGCCTGCCAGGTCTGGCCTTCGTCCGTGGTTTTGAACAGCACGTTACCCGCCGCGTACAGGGTATTTGGGTCGTGCGGCGAGACCATGATCGGGAAGTTCCAGTTGAAACGGTATTTCAGATCCGCGGCGCCCCAGCCCATAGGATCGTCCGGCCAGACGTTGACCGCACGCGTATCGCCGTTGCCGTGATCATACCTGATCAGGTAGCCGCTGTAGGAACCACCATAAACGACATCCGGGTTATCCGGCCGGGCGACCACGTAACCGCTTTCGCCACCCGCGGTAGGTTCCCAGTCGCGTGTGCCGATGGCATCGTCGAATGCCGAGCGCGAGCGTATCCTCAAGGCACTATTGTCCTGCTGGCCTCCCAGCAGACGATAGGGGAATGCGTTATCCGTCGAAACCCGGTACATCTGTGCAGTGGGTTGGTTGGATTGCACCGACCAGTTTTCGCCGCCGTCGTAGCTGACCTGGGCGCCGCCGTCATTGGATTCGATCATACGTTTGGGATCAGTGGGGTCGATCCACAGGTCGTGGTTGTCACCATGCGGTGTGGAAACTTTTTCAAAGGTCTTGCCGCCGTCCCTGGACCTGTGGAATTGTACGTTCATCACGTAAACCACGTCTTCTTCCACCGGGTCAGCCTGGATGCGGGTGTAATACCAGGCCCTCTGGCGCAATTTTCGTTCCTTGTTGACACGTTTCCAGGTCTTGCCGGCATCGGTGGAGCGGAACACGCCACCTTCAGGCGCCTCGATAATCGCGTACAGATTATCCGGGTTGCTGTGTGAAACGCTGATACCGGCAATCCCCAGCGGTGGTTTTGGCATACCCTCGTTTTCGGAAATGGATTGCCAGTTGTCACCGCCGTCGGTGCTTTTCCAGATTTTTGAACCCTCGCCGCCGGACTCGAGGCTGTAGGGCGTACGTTTGACGCGCCAGGTGCTTGCATACAGGATTCGCGGATTGGTCGGGTCCATGGCCAGGTCAACGACGCCCACTTCATCATTTACGTAAAGAATCTTCTGCCAGCTTTTACCACCATCGGTGGAGCGGAATACGCCGCGTTCCTCGTTGGATCCGAACAGGTCGCCCATGGCGGCGACATAAACGGTATCAGGGTCCTTGGGATGAATCCGGATACGCGGAATCCGCTGGCTGTTTCAGACCAACGTGCGACCAGGTTCGCCCTGCATCGGTCGATTTCCAGACGCCGTCACCGACGGATACATTGCCGCGCACGGTAACTTCACCGGTGCCGACATAGATTACATTCGGGTCCCAGGCAGAAACGGCGACCGCGCCGATGGAACCGCCAAAAAAACCGTCCGAGATATTTTTCCAGTCGCCGCCACCGTTGGTGGTTTTCCAGACACCGCCACCGGTTGAGCCAAAGTAAAATGTTTCGCGGTCCTGCGGGATGCCGGTGACCGCGGCCGAGCGTCCGCCGCGGTAGGGTCCGACCTCGCGCCACTTCAATCCATCGAGTTTACTTTCATCCCAGGCGGCAGTGGCTGATTGGGCCAGCAGGCAGAATAGCAGTGCCGGTATTAGTGAAAGGCGTGACATTGGATTCTCCCGGTTTTTATTTTCAAGGACAGGTGCGTGATTATGGCAAATTTGGGCATGTGGGTCAGGTACAATTGTCGATGGTGGCAAATATAGGGGGGTATCTCCCCGCCGCTCGCTGTCAGGAGGGTAGTTGCAAATGGCTTACTGGGTATTCGTGGCGCTGGTTTTGGCCGGAATGGTCATTGCCCTGGTGTTACCGGGTTACCGCTTGAGAAAGGCGATTGCCGCACCGTTTCCGGAAGAGTGGGTGGCTATCGTTGAGCGCAATATCGGCGTTTACAGGAACCTGCCCCAGCCTTTGCGTTTGCAACTCAGGAGACTGATCAAGCAATTCCTGCACCAGAAGCATTTTGACGGCGCAGGCGGGCTGGAAATCACCGATGAAATACGTGTCACCATTGCTGCCGAAGCCTGCATGTTGCTGCTGAACCGCAAGACGGCTGTCTACCCGTCCTTGCGTTACATCATCGTTTACCCGAGTGCGTTCGTGGTTGACCGGGCGCAGGGTATCGAAGGCGGTGTTGTCAGTGAAGGACGCAAGGGCCTTTTGGGTGAATCATGGAGCAACGGCAAGGTCATCCTGGCCTGGGACAATGTCCTTAACGGGTCGCGTAATTTCGTCGATGGCCAGAATGTCGTGCTGCACGAGTTTGCCCACCAACTGGACAATGAGTCAGGCAGCACCAATGGTGCGCCGCTGCTGGCCGGCAATAATTGCCTTCGTACCTGGGCTTCAACGCTGTCCGCCGAATTCGAAGAACTGCAAAAAGAAGCCTGGACGGGTAAGCATTCACTGATTGATCATTATGGCGCCACCAATCCGGCGGAATTTTTTGCTGTTGCCACTGAAACGTTTTTTGAAAAGCCGGCGCAGATGGCCAGTCATCATGCCGAACTGTTCGAAGTACTCAAATGTTATTACCGGATCGATCCACGGGATTGGCAATCTCCAACCCGTACCACCGGCCCTACCCGAGATTGACTTCATCCCCGCCACCACCAACGGTGTCAAGGACAATCAAGGGTGAGCATCTAAGGCAATGACGCCATTGAATTCAAGTATCTGATGACGCGTCTGCTGGTCATGACGGCCGGCTGAATCAGGGGGCCGCGCCAAATTAAGAGACCCGGCTACGGGTTAACCCGCAAAACCCTGCGCGTGCAATTTCCGGTTGTGCTGGCACAGCTAATCTATACACGATTTATACAGCATGCAGAAACTTTCTGTTTGTGAGTTGACATAGTTGTACAAAACATATACATTATATTCACCAATAAATGATAGGTAGCGTTCAAAAGCTTTATAACAGTTATTAAATCTAAGTTTTCTTAAACAGATACAGAAGGAGTTAAATATGTACAATATATCTACGTTAACGAAGTCCGTGTTGGCCGTGACGGCCCTTTCCATCACCCTGATGTCCGCTAGCGCTTTCGCTGCTCCCGGCAAACCTGGTAAGCCTGGTAAACCGGGTGACAACGGCGTGGCGCCGGGCGGAAATATTGTTGAAGTCGCGCAGGCAGCCAATATGCTTTTGGGTGAATTCGATTACCTGCTGGCCGCCGTTGGCTGTCTGACCGATGCAGAAGGCAACAACCCCGTTGTCAATCTCCTGACCGGTTCCGACAAGTACACGTTGTTCGCACCGACCGATGCCGCGTTCGAAGCTTTGCAGACCGCACTGGGCATCACCGAGCCGGATCCTGCTGCAACCTGTGCGGTGGATTCCATATTTGGTGAAGGCACGTTGTTTACCATCCTCGCCTACCACGTGACCGATGGCCGTCGTTTCTCCAATAGCGTTTTCAATCATAAAAACAACAAGGAAATTGACATGCTGGCCGGTGGTTACATCACCAGCACGCCAGCCTTGTCCATTATCGACGGCGTACCGCAGGTGATTAACCCGGTTCTGCCCCTGATTGATATCAATGCCAGCAATGGCGTGATCCATGTCATCGATACGGTGATGTTGCCGTTCAACCCGTTTGCCGGAGACTAGGCAACCCCACTATTGTCCGGTTTTTCAGACCGCCTCGCGACGAGGCGGTCTTTTTCAGGAGCTAAAATGAGCGTAAACCCCCTATACCTCGACCGCACGGATGTACCACGGCAAGCCGGCCTTAGCCCGGAAGCCATCCTGGTTCGCGACACCCTGCTCGAGGCTGGTCTCGAAACACCGATGATCGAAACCGGTCTCAGCGAAGAACAGAAATATGAGCGCATCAGGGAGCTGATGACCGAGGTCATCCAGACGCTGGGTCTGGATCTCAGGGATGACAGCCTGGCGGAAACGCCGCACCGGATTTCCAAGATGTACGTGCGCGAGATTTTTTCCGGCCTGGATTACCGCCAGTTTCCCAAATTGTCACTGATCGACAACAAGATGGGCGCCAACGAAATGGTCAAAATCCGCAACATCGATCTGACCAGTACCTGCGAACACCACTTCGTCACGATCGATGGTGTCGCCAAGGTCGCGTACATCCCGAAAGACAAGATCATCGGTCTGTCCAAGATCAACCGCATCGTCCGCTTCTTTGCGCAACGCCCGCAGGTCCAGGAGCGTCTGACCCGGCAGATCCTGGTTGCATTGCAGGCGCTGCTGGGTACACAAGACGTGGCCGTGAGCATCGATGCCACGCATTATTGCGTGAAATCGCGCGGCGTGATGGACTCCAATTCGCAGACCAGCACCACGGCGCTGGGCGGATGTTTCAAGGAAAATATCCATACACGGGCGGAGTTTCTCAACCCCTGAAGCGGAACAAGCAGGTCTGCGTGCCAGGCGACGGGAATTGACGGCAAGGGAAATGCTGCCGGCGTTTAAATAGACGCTTTATCCCAATCTGGTGCTGAGCCGGCGTAAACCCAGTTCCATATCCTGACCGAGTGCTTCGGCGCCCGTCTTGCCGATGGCGTCGGCGGCAAACACCGATGCCTGTCCCCCGACAAATACAGGTATGGAAACCGAACTGACCAGACGGGGCAGTTCCTCGCTCAGCACGGTATGTGAAGGCTGGACCGCAGCCGACAAGACGATGGCGTCAGCGTTTGTTTTAGCGGCCACGCGTGCCAGTTCCCCCAAAGGCATATTGGCGCCGAGTACGAGGAGGTGAAACCCCCGTTCATTGGCAGCCAATGCAAACAGGAGCAAGGCGATCTCGTGGTACTCGCCTGGCAGACCGGCCAGTAACAGGCTACGCCCGCCGTCATTGCGGGGGCGGTGGTGAAAACGGGCGCCCAGCTTGTTGCGCAGGTAGAAGGCAAAAAAATGTTCTTCCGCGACACCCTCCTGTTCGGTTTCCCAGCGTAGACCCAATTCGATCAGCAGGGGCTTGAGCAGAAGCCGGGTGACCAGTTCGATCGGATAAAGTGACAGCACCTCGTTGTAAATTTCTTCCAACCGGGCTTCGTCGAATCCAATGATGGCGCCTATCATGTCCTGCAGATAGGTCTTCCACAGGTTGGCAGCGCCTTCTTCTGCTGTGTCGGCGACGCGTTCCGGTTCCAGCATCTCCGGTGTAATCTGGCTGATACGCATGCCCTGGTCGGTCAGCGAGGTAATGCGGTTGATCTGGTCAATGTTTTTGCGGGTGTAAAGACGATGTCCACTGTCTTTACGCACCGGGTGAATGAGCTCGTAGCGTCTTTCCCAGGCGCGCAAGGTTATCGATCCCACGCCGGTCAGTTTGGAAACCGTGCCTATCGTGTACAGCTTTTCTGAAGATTCGCTTCCGCTTCCGGTTGCCAATGGATTTCCTTGTGTCAGCAGTTGGTCATAATTGTACGATTACTATATTCAAGAATCCGCAGTCGCGCAATTGTATAAACCCAGACCAGGCTTTATCTGACAGAACTGTACAAAAAGTGCAGAAATACGGGATAAATCATTCGGGCGGCTCAATTGGGTAAGCCCGCATCGCTCTACCGGGTCTGATTTTGCGGCTGTTAGCGAGGTATGCCTGGCAAGGTCTCGGCTACATCGCGAGCGGTTCAGTGATCGCGGAACTTGAAACCAAAAAAACCGGGCAAGTGCCCGGTTTTTTAGTCCAGAAAATATTTACTTATTTGGATGACAGGCGCCGAAAATCACATAGCCCGTGTCTTCACCCGAGATACTCAGGGTCATACTGCCGGTTTCTTCGGCAATCAGCATGCTCCACGCAAAGTCGGCATCGATACCCTGGAGGGCCGTGTATCCGTTTTTTAGCGTGGTCACGTGGCTTATGGGCGATTTGCGCGGATTCTCATGCAGCCTGGTGGTTGAAGCGACCTTTGCATCGAAGTCGATTTCAATAAATACCGGAAAATTGATCATCCACGGTGCACCGGTAATACAGGTCTGATCGGCGGCATTGCATTCAGCGGAGTAAATGGAAGCACAGGTCAATGGTTTGGACCCGTCGAAATCGGCCGCTGTGACCGTAAGCGGCAAGGATGAAGTCAGCAAAAATACCGCTACTGTGAAAATTATTTGTTTATTCATCATTACACCTCAATCAGTTAACGGTATAGCCGCGGCCCTGCAGGCACGTGGCATATGCGCGGTTAAAATCATTCTGCAACTGCTGGTACTGTTGCGCCTGCTGTTGGGCCCATGCGTTCTGTTGTGCATTGGATTGTTGGACCTGGCTTTGGTGACGAACGCCACCGACCAGTGCGCCGGAGGCGGCACCGATAGCGGCACCCTTGCCCGCGTCTCCGGCAATTGCGCCAATAGCCAGTCCCCCCAAAGCGCCGCGCACCATGCCCTTGCCGGCGTTGGTGGTGGGTGCTTGCTGCGGCGGTGGCGCGGAGCTGGGCTGCATGGGGGCAGTCGGGTCGAACCCGGTTTGCTCTGATGCCCAGGACATGCATGCACCCTCATCGGATTTTTGCTTTTCCGGACTCTGGCCCGAGGCCGGGTATACGATAACACCCGCTGCCATTACCGTTGACGTCATAAATACTGTTAAACAGGTAGAAATGAAGATTTGCCGCATCATTATGCGTCTCCTTTAAGATTTAGGGATTTATTCAGGATACGGCTAATTCTATGTCAGCGCCAAGCAGAATAATAGCCAATCAGTCGTATCAAAATTCCGGTCGCATGCTGGACCCTTCCACCGGGCTCAACCCAGGATGTGAACATATCACTTGAGCGCTTGGTATAAATCAATTCTGCCGCTTTCAAAGATTCGGAAAAAGGTTCAAAATGGTTGATAGTTGCAAATAACAGTCATCCTACGACGGATGGGTCGTGGCCCGTTTTGTGCCCTTCCCATTTGGTTATGGCGCGGATTTTTTAAAGGAGAGGCAATATGAGAAAGAGGACATTTTTAAGTCGATCTAGTTACCTGTGTGGGGCGCTATGCCTGCTGGCTGGTCCCGTGGTTTTTGCCCAGGAAGTTACCGGTGAGTTGGGCTCGCCGAGCGCCACGACCACCATCAGTGGCAAACAGCTGCCTGCGCCCGAGCCGGCGTTCGGCGGCGAAATCAAGGATGACGCATTGCAGTCGAAGGCGTGGTGGGCACCGGCTATCGTGCCGCCCGCTAAAGCACCCAATGTCCTGCTAATTATTACGGACGATGCCGGTTTCGGCGTGCCGAGCACCTTCGGTGGTGTCATCCCGACACCGACGATGGACCGTGTTGCCAATAACGGTCTGCGTTACAACAACATTCACTCGACCGCGTTATGTTCACCGACGCGGGCCGCCCTTATCACCGGTCGCAATCACCACTCGGCCGGGTTTGGCGTAATTTCCGAGCAGTCCACGGGTTTCCCCGGTTATAACAGCATTATCGCCGAGGACAAGGCTACCATCGGGCGGATTCTGCTCGATAACGGTTATGCCACGTCGTGGTTTGGCAAGGACCATAACACCCCGTCGTTTGCCGCCAGCCAGGCCGGACCGTTTGACCAATGGCCAACCGGTATGGGTTTCGAGTATTTCTACGGATTTGTCGGTGGCGACGCCAACCAGTGGCAGCCGAACCTGTTCCGCAACACCACCCAGATCTATCCCTTCGAGGGCAAGCCGGGCTGGAACCTGATCACCGGCATGGCCGACGACGCCATCGATTATCTGAATCGATTGAACCAGATCAATCCAAGCAAAAAATTCTTCGTCAAGTATGCACCCGGCGCCACGCACGCACCGCATCACCCGACCAAGGAATGGGTGGACAAGATCCATAATATGCACCTGTTTGACGGAGGTTATAACAAGCTGCGCGAGCAGATTTTCGAAAACCAGAAAAAGCTGGGTGTTATCCCTGCGGACACACAACTGGAGCCCTGGCCGACGAAAGTCCTGAAGAACTGGGACGACCTGACGGCGGAGGAACAGAAGCTCTTCATCAAGCAGGTGGAAATCTTTGCTGCCTATGCCGCCTATAACGATTACGAGATGGGACGTATCATCCAGGCCATCGATGATATGGGCAAGCTGGACGATACGTTGGTTATCTACATCAACGGTGACAACGGCACCAGCGCCGAGGGCGGACCGTTGGGGACACCCAACGAGGTCGCGTTCTTCAACGGCGTCAACGAGATGCCGGTCGAGACCCAGATGAAGTGGTATGACACCTGGGGTACCGAGCAGACCTACAATCACATGTCTGCAGGCTGGTCCTGGGCCTTTGACACACCCTTCACCTGGTTCAAGCAGAACGCATCGAAACTTGGTGGCATCAGGCAGAACATGGCGGTTTCATGGCCGGCGGGTATCAAGGACAAGGGCGGTCTGCGTGAGCAGTTCATGCACGTCATCGACGTAGTTCCGACCATTCTCGAAGTAGCCGGTATTCCGGCGCCGGAGACGGTTGACGGCATCAAGCAGGCACCGATCGAAGGTACCAGCTTCGCCTATACCTTCAAGAAAGAAAACGCCACCGAGCCATCGCAGCATAAAATCCAGTATTTCGAAATGATGGGTCAATGGGCACTTTACGATGATGGCTGGTTGCTCAGCACCAAGGTGAACCGTGCGCCATGGGAGGCTTTTGGCCCTGCCAATACTGACCCGCTCAATAACCAGGTGCTTGAACTTTACGACCTGACAAAGGACTTCAGCCAGTCGCAAAACATCGCCGCTCAATATCCGGACAAGGTCAAGGAGATGAAGAAGTTGTTCATCGCCGAAGCGAAGAAGTACCAGGTCTTCCCATTGGATGCGTCAGTCGGCGCCCGCCTGGTCGCCCCCCGGCCGAATATTACTGCGGGTCGTACGGAGTTTGTATACACCCACGCGATGACCGGTCTGCCGCAGGGCGATTCACCGGCCATCCTCAACGCCTCCTACACCTTCACGGCTGATATCGAAGTACCCGAAGGTGGCGCGGAAGGCATGATCGTCACCTCCGGTGGACGTTTTGCCGGCTACGGTTTCTACCTGCTCGAGGGCAAACCGGTGTTCCTGTGGAACATTGATCGACCTGCAGCGTCATCAAGTGGGCAGGTACGGAAGCACTCACACCCGGCAAACACAGCGTCGTATTCGATTTCAAATACGAGGGTCTCGGCGCCGGCACGCTCGCGTTTAACAACATGAGCGGACTTGCCAAAGCCGGAACCGGCACGCTGTCGGTAGACGGTAAGGTCGTTGATACCAAGCGGATGGAGAAAACAATACCGATGATCCTGCAGTGGGACGAGGCTTTCGACATCGGCTCCGATACGCTGACCGGTGTAAACGATGCGGACTATATGCCGCCGTTCCCGCTGACCGCCAAGCTCGACAAGCTGACACTCAAGGTCGACCGTCCGGTCCTCAGCGCGGCGGATATTGAGAAGCTGAAGGCGGCTCAGACGAATAACAGTTCGAGCGAATAGCCGATAGGCCCGGATATTTCGGCGTCACATATCCGGCAAGCACGAAGCGAACCCTGGCGGAAATTCCGCCAGGGTTTTCTTTTAGGGGACCCGTCTGGAACCGGGTTCAGGGTGTTGGGGTTTTTCGTAGTATTCCAATACAAAGTCCGCATACTCGTCCTGTCCGAGGTGATCGACCAGGTAAGGCATCTCCTGTTCAAGTGTTTCTCTCAATCCCCACGGCGGGTTGAGTATGAACATGCCACTGCCGCGCATGCCGGCGGCGGTTGCGGCAGGTCCGTTTACATTCAGGGCAACATGCAACCAGCTCTGCGCTGGCAATAATTTCAACTGTTCGGCTAATTGCCCCGATTCGGGCCGTTGCAACTGCGGATACCACAATGCATACACGCCGGTTGCAAAACGCCTGAGCCCAGTCGCCAACGCAGTCACGACACGCTGGTAATCCTGCTTGTCTTCATAGGGCGGGTCGATGAACACCAGTGCGCGTTTTGGCGGCGGCGGCAACAGCGCTTTCAAAGCATTGAAACCATCCGTGGCCTGTATCAGGACCCGCTTGCCACGGGCGCTGATATTTTTATGCAGGAGCAGGTTATCAGCGGGGTGCATCTCGAACAGATGCATGCGGTCCTGTTCCCGCAGCAACTTTTGCGCCAGCAACGGTGAACCCGGGTAAAGTTTCAGAATGCCGTCAGGATTAAAACTCCGCACCACCTCAACATAGTCCGCCAGCGCCGGCGGCAGGTCATCACGCTCCCACAAACGCGTGATGCCACCCGTGTATTCGGTATTCAAGGTGGCGTAACCACTGTCCAGCGCGTAGCAACCTGCGCCGGCGTGGGTGTCGATATACCAGAACGCCTTGTCTTTCCGAGCCAGGTGGCGAAGCAACTGCAACTCGATAAAATGCTTCAGCACATCGGCGTGATTACCAGCGTGGAAAGCGTGACGGTAGCTGAGCATGATTTTGACAGTCGAAAGAATATTGCCGTCATTGTGTCACGTCGTATCGACGGCAACAATTTCTGGCGAAGAAAAACCCATACCGATGACTTTTGAGGCGCGCGTTCCTTGTTTGTGGATCAAACCCCTGTTCTGAAATAGGCAGAATAGAATAAAAGCCGCCCTGAAAGTTCTTCGATGACAATCAGGACAGATATGGGGTACAGCCAGGCGTAGCCGCTATTTCCAGGTACGGGACCGGTGTTGAGAATAACGGCGAAAACCGCCAGGAAGGCTATGATCAACAACGCCGTACGAAACAGGAATATCCTGTAATACAATCCCTGGTCATACACGGGTGCATAAATACCGGTGTTCAGTTTTTGCAGCTGGTATTGATGGAAAATCCCCGATGCTGTAATAGCGAACAAAATCAGCAGCAGAAGAACCACGAGCCTGTTGAATACATCGCCGTCAATGTTAGCCATGCCGGCAACATGAAAAGCCAGCATTGTTAAAAGCCCCAGGTTGACTGATGTCAAAACAAAACTCACCGGTGTATGCCAGCTATTCCAGGGTGGAATGGTGGGCAGCATGTAAACCCGGATCATCATCCACAATAAAACCAGCCCGCAGGCTGAACTCAACACCATCAGGTAGTGCAGATAAGCCGGGTTCTCAAAGCGCCATCCGGCGATCAACGCGCTCAATAAACTCAACGAAAAAACACCGATAGCGAGGATTTCCCGGCTCAGCCAGGAACCTTTCAGGTTGTTCAGAGCCCTGGGGGCATTGACGGGGTTGCCCAGGTGTAAAAAGGAACTGAGCGTTGCGCTGAGGATAAGTACAAGCGCCAGTAAAACAGGATTTCTGAAACTCAGACCCGCTTGGAAAACCGATTCCGGGCCATGGTTGATAAAACCCGCCAGGGTGAACCACAGGACCATACCGATGCTGCATTGCGCCAGGGTGGTAAAAAACACCAGCGACCAATCCCGGTTAGCCAAGCTTCACCTCCTCGATATTGCTCAGTCCGGGGTTCGGATGGGCGGCCTTTTGATGCGCCTTGATACAGACCGATGGCTCGGTTATCGACGGATCAGGCAGGGGATAGATACAGTCGGATGGACCATATTTATCGACAAGTTGCTGGTAGTCGCCAAAATCGAGCGCGCGCATCGGGCAGGCATCGACGCAACTCGGGTTCTTGCCCTGGTCTATGTAATCCGCGCAAAAGTCACATTTACCCATGACACCCTTTTGGGGGTTGAATTGCGGCGCGCCATATGGGCAGACCCACGCACAATACATGCAGCCGATACATAAACCCTGGTCGATTTGTACGATGCCGTCCGCGCGTTTCCAGAGCGCGTGCGTCGGGCAGTTCTTGACACAGATCGGGTCTTCGCAGTGGTTGCACGACATGGATAAGTTGTAAGCAAATACGTCCTGCCGCCAGGTGGAACCCTGTTTTTTCCAGCCGCCACCGGTGACCTCGTATACCCTTCTCCAGAGCTGGCCCGGGTCCAGGTCATTCTTGTCCTTGCAGGCCATCTGGCAGGTCTTGCAACCTGAGCACGAACCCGAGTCGAAATAAAACGCCAACCGCTTCATGATCCGGGTCCGAGCGCTTCGACCTCGGCCATGATCGTGTGCTGCGCATTGCCAAAAGCGAACGGCGTCCAGCGCTCGGAGGTCAGGGTATTCACCGATCCGCCGATATCATTGCCATCCTTGTCCGGCTTCCACCATGCGCCCTCGGGGATATTCACAACACCCGGCAGAATGCGCTGGGTGATACGGCAGGGCAGTATCACCGTTCCGCGATCATTGTAGATTTTTACTTTCTGGCCGTTCTTGAGCCCCCGCGCGCCGGCATCGATCGGGTTGATGAAGACCCGTTGCGGGAAGGCTTCCATATTCCAGTCGACATTGCCGAGGGTGGAATGAATCCTCGGCATGAAATGTGTGCCGATCACCTGCAGCGGATATTTCCGGCTTTCCTCGCCGAACGGGCTTTCCCACTCCTGGATATACTTCGGAATGGCGGGCACCTCATCCGGTAAATGCCTGCTGAACATCTCTTCGCAGAAAATCTCGATCTTGCCGGATGCGGTCGGCAATGGATTCTCTTCGGGGTTTTCCCTGAACTTGCGAAATGCCACCTGCGGTTCAGCAACGGCCCGCGAGTACACCCCGAGGTTCTTCTCCTCGAATTCTTCGAGGCTGGGCAAATCGGGGAATCTCAATTCACGGTAGGTATCCACCAACGCGCTGATCCACTGTTTTTCGTTGCGGCCCTCGGTATATTGCTCCGCCGATTCCGAGCTTGTCGGCAACCGCGGCGCAAATGGCATAGTCACTTTTTGTTTCCCAGGGTGGTTCCAGAATCTTTGGCTGAATGATCAATTCTTCGCCATATTTCCAGCCATCTTCCATACCCCAGGTTTCAAATTGGGTGCAGGCGGGCAAAATCAAATCCGCGAATTGCGCGGTGACCGTCATGAAGTTGTCCTGTACCACGAAAAATTCCAGTTTCGAGGTGTCCTTGATGATCCCGATAGTGCGGTTGATATTGGCGTGCTGGTTGACGATGGCATTGGAAGCGACTGCCCAGATCATCTTGATGCCATGGGGTAATTTATCTATCCCGACCAGGCCGTCCTTGTCGCTCAGTTCGGCCCCCCTTACAACGGCTTCCGACCACAGGAAAGAAGGGATTTGTGCGCTGACCGGGTTGTCCTTCAGCGGCAGGACATTCCAGAACGGGCCCCCACCCGCCTGCAGGGCAATGCCACTTGCCCAACCGCCGGGTTTGCCGACATTGCCGGTCATGGCCGCCAGCACACAACCGGCCCGCACCACCTGTTCACCATAAGCGCGTCTTTGCATGCCATAACCCTGGTACAAAACCGCGGAGTCGGCAGTCGCGTATTCCCGGGCAATGCGGATGATGTCCTGATGCGGAATGGAGGTGATCTTTTCCGCCCATTCCGGAGTTTTGGGTTGTTTATCCCTGACACCCAAAATGTAGTCCCTGTAGGTTTCCTCATCCCGGTAGGCCGCCGGCATCTGGCTGCTGTCAAAACCCATGCAGTACCTGGCAACGAAGTCCTTGTCGTAGAGATCCTCCGTGATCATCACCCAGGCCATGGCGCTCATCAGGGCGACATCAGTCCCGGGACGGATGGGTATCCATTCATCGGCGAGTGCAACCGCGCTCATGGTCATGCGCGGATCGATGCAGATGACGCGAGCACCCTTTTTGCGGGCTTCCTTGAGGATGTATTCACTGTTGGTGCCGTCCCTCATCTCCGACGGGTTCCAGCCCCACATAATGATGTATTTGCTGTTGAGCCAGTCTTGCCGCTGGTTGCCTGTTACGTCCGTGCCGTAAACGGTCATTGTCGCCCGGGTGATACAGGCCCAGGAATAGGAGTTGTAATAACCCAGCGCGCCGCCGAGTAAATTCATCAGGCGGTCGGCGCACCACTTGCCGCTCATCTGGTTATAACCGCCGGTGCCATAGGGCACAAACAGCGAGGTGTTACCGTATTGTGCTTTTATGCGCGTGATATTTGACGCCATCAGGTCGGTGGCTTCATCCCAGCTGATCCGTTCGAACTGTCCCGAACCGCGTTCCCCGACCCGCTTCATCGGGTATTTCAGGCGGTCGGCGTGATACTGGCGGTGGCGGTAGGAGCGGCCCCTGATACAGGCCCTTAACTGGGGGTCGGCGACCGTGTCACCGGGGCGGTCATCGGTTTCGATACGCGTGATCACACCCTCATGGAGATGAACCCTGAGCAGGCAACGGCCACCGCAATTATGCGAAGGGCAACCCACTCTAATGATCTTATCCTCAAGCATTTGTTGTGCAAACCAGTATGAACTGCCCGTTTTTGTTGATGCCGGGTTCGCGCGTAACCCGGTCAAAAGAATACACTTCACAGTCGTGGCCGCATTGACGTGGGTCAGTCTGTTCTGCATGCAGCGCCGTGCGTTGCCTTTTCCGGGCGTGATATTGACCCGGTTAAACAGCGTGTCGCACACTGTTTGCTCAGCAAATTTAATAGATAAAATTGTGACACGGAATATCGACAACGAATAATGACCTGGAAGTTGCCAAATGAACCGGATTCTCACCATCTGTACCTTGATTTTCAGCCTGTTGATTGTATCCTTTGCCAGCCGGATCAGTGCCAGCGAAGCCCACGCGGAAACCCTTGCGCTCCCGCCTGACCTGATGGCGCTCCTGCAGGCTGAAATGCGGGAGATAACCGTTGGCGTGCAAAAAATCCCGGTGGCGATTGCGCAGGCTGATTGGGACACGCTGTTGCAAACGGGAGAAGCCATCCGTTCAAGCTACATTATGGCCAGGGCGCTGAGCGCCGAACAGTCAGAGACGCTGGAATCGAGTCTGCCGGCGAGATTCAAACAACTCGATTCAGAATTTCATGCCCGTGCGGGAGAACTGGCACGGGCGGCCGAGGCCCGCGATTTTGAACTCGCCAGCTACCATTATTCACGTCTGGTTGAAAGCTGTGCAGATTGTCATTCACTTTATGCAACGACCCGATTCCCTGGGTTCGGCCCGGCCGCGGAGCAAGAACATCATCACTGACGTGAAACAGGATCAGTACATAAAACAGACTCGGTTGCTGTAGGCTGCGGATATACCCCTGGTACAAAATAGGCCTGGAAAGCCTGGGAGATAGAAAGAAATATGAAAGGCGGATGTCATTGTGGATTGGTCAGCTACGCAATTTCGGGCGCACCCTTCGATGCCGATTTTTGCCACTGTCGGGATTGCCAGCTGACCACCGGCGCACCGGTTGCCGCCTGGATGGATTTTAAAAAAGAGCAGGTCCGCTGGACCACCGGAACACCGACCGAATACGCATCCTCAGATTACATCAGGCGCGGGTTTTGTCCCAAATGCGGTTCATCATTGAGTTATCGCAGCACACAGTATCCGGACTACCTTACGTTGAGTATCACATCACTGGATGAGCCCAATTCATACAAGCCCAATTATCACATCTACACCGACAGCCAGGTCAGTTGGCTGAGCATTGACGATGACTGCAAACGCTATCCTCGGGGACGTGGCGGCGGGGAGGATTGAACAGGCAGATCGATTCTCTGGCAGAATAGCGTTTTTCGTGCGCCGGCGTTATTCAGAGTAGCCGCCGCACACCGTAGCATTATTAATAATTACAAATCGACATCATCACTGGAGTTCCGTATGCAGCGTGTTCGTTCAACTTTGGCAATCCTGGCGTTAACCACCATTTTCACCGCATGTACCGAGTCCACACCGCCGCCGCAGGCGGCCGTCGCGCCTGCTGCAGACGCAGCGGGCGCAAGTGTCGCACCCTTGAGCGGTTCTGAATCATTTTCGATCCTGATTGCCGGTACGCCGGTTGGAAAACTCGAAGCGCAGCACAGCTCAGACAACAGCCAGATCAAATATGAATACCGCAACAACGGCCGTGGGCCCACGATTACCGAAACGGTTGTCATTGGCGAAAATGGATTGCCCACGAGCTGGACGGTCACGGGCGCCACGACGTTTGGTAACAGGATCGATGAACAATTTGCGCTGAACGGTGGCGAGGCCAGCTGGAAGGACGCAACCGGGGCAGCCAAAACGACACCGGCGGAGCCGAGCATCTATGTCGCCCAGGACGCAAGTCCATATGCGATCGGCATTTACGCCAGGGCATTGCTGGCGGATGAAGACCATGCCATGCCCGTACTGCCGGGCGGCACCTTGCGTCTGGATGAAATTGAAAAGATGAACGTGGCCGGTGAGGGCGGGGAGATCGAAGTAACGTCCTATGCCCTGTCCGGTATCGATATCAACCCGACCTATTTCATGCTCGATCAGAACGACGATTTCTTCGCGGTCATGAGTCCAAGGTTCGCCATCATCCGGAGCGGTTACGAGGCGGAGGATGAACGGCTCAGGGGCCTTTCTGCCGCCTACGAGGCAAAACGCTTTGAAGACATCCAGCACAGGCTGGCGCGGAATTACGCTTCCAATGTGCGGATCGACAATGTACGTATATTTGATCCGGTCACGCAGGCCCTGACAGAACCGGTGGCGGTGGTCGTGGCGGGTAACCGGATCGAAAGCATCCAGCCGGTCGGGTCTGCCCCTGTGCCGGATGAAGTGGAAATTGACGGCGCCGGTGGCACCCTGGTTGCCGGTTTCTATGAAATGCACGCGCACCTCCAGCAAGGTGTGGCCCTGCTGAATGTCCTCGCCGGTGTGACCTCGGTGCGCGACATGGGTAACAACAACGAAGTCCTGTCCGACCTGATCGCAAAAATCAAGGATGGTCGCCTGGCCGGCCCGCGTGTGACCCGAAGTGGATTCATCGAGGGGAAAAGTCCGTACAGTTCCAACAACGGCATCATCGTTGCATCGGAAGAGGAGGCGGTGGCCGCGGTCAAGGCCTATGAAGGCGGCGATTTTTACCAGATCAAGATCTATAACAGCATGAACCCGGACTGGGTGCCGGCGATGATCGCGGAGGCGCACGCCAACGGTCTGAAAGTGGCCGGTCACGTGCCGGCTTTCTCAAATGCCGATGCCATGATCGCGGCGGGTTATGACGAGATGACCCACATTAACCAGGTGATGCTCGGCTGGGTGCTCGAGGAAGGCGAGGACACCCGTACGCTGTTACGCCTGACCGCGCTGAAACGTCTGCCGTCCCTCGAAATGGACGATCCGGCGATCGCAAAAACGATCAACGCGATGGTTGAAAATCATGTCGCGATCGATCCGACACTGGAGATTCATGAAAATCTGCTGCGCGCACGCAATGGCACGACCGCACCCGGTGTTGTCGACTATATCGACCACATGCCGGTAGAGGTCCAGAGGAGCGCAAAAACCGCCTGGGCGGATATCGCCACCCCCGAAGACGATACGGCCTACTGGCAGGCGTTTGACAAGATTATCGAGACCGTCACGCTGATGCGGGAAAAGGGCATCCAGCTGGTGCCCGGAACCGATCTCGGCGGTTCGTTCAGTTATCACCGTGAGCTCGAACTCTACCAGTTGACCGGCATGACCCCGCCGGAGATCCTGAAATGGGCGACCTACGATATGGCGGCCTACCTGGGCCAGCAGGATGAACTGGGTTCGATCGAGATCGGCAAACTCGCCGACTTTTTCCTGATCCCGGGTGATCCGACCACCGACCTGAAAGCCATCAAGACCATTTCGATGGTGGTCAAGGACGGTACCTTCTATTTTCCGAGCGAGATCTACCCTGAATTTGGCATCCGCCCATTTGTCGATGCGCCTGAGGTGATCGAGCCGGATACTTGATCTATTTAAATTCCTCTTGCTTAAGTAAAAGCCCTATTTCAGTTTGCCTGGTATTGACCACAATTGAACCTTGTTTCGATTTCAGCATGGGCGCCAAGGCCATGCAGTACCTTACTTCAGGACTCGCTATGAACCATCCATGGGCGCTCGAGTCTCGACTTCCTGTCTCGCACGGTCCTGAAGTAAGGTACTGCACACCCTTGGCTATGTGGTAATTCATCGGTCAATGGTTTCTGACGGATTTGCACGGCGGTTGCCGGACGCTGGGGCGGGTAGTTATTACCAGGACCGTACGAGGCAGGAAGCCGAGTATCGAGCGCCACAAGGATGTGCCTGAGCGAGTCCTGGTAATAACTACCCGCCCCAGTGTCCCCCCCCGGTCACAGAAATTACAAACCAATGGTCGTGCAAGACAGGAAACGGTGTAATTCAGCTCATGATTTTTTCAGTCGCGATTTCACGCCGCGGTATAAGGGCGCCTCAATAAAAATATAAAACACCCAGCTGATAAACGTAATGAATACGATACAGGCGATGAAACCGCTCAGCGCGAAGTCATTTGCAACCAGGTAATCGCGGATACCCAGGGAATAGAACAAGCCCAGCAGGACCGTATGCGTCAGGTACAGGGTGTAGGAGGAATCTCCGACCTTCTTGATCAAACCCCGCATGGTGATGAGAGCGTGCGATTCCAGCAGCAGCATGAGCCAGACAATGCTGGCGGAAAATGTGGCGATGGCGGCGAATCTGAAATATCCATGGTCGTCTCCGAGTTGCACACCAACAGACAGCGCAATGATGCCGAGCGCCAGGGAGACATAGATCCATTTTTTGGCCGACAGGTATTGCCAGTAACAAAAAATAAAATACCCGGCAATAAACTCGAAAATATACGGCGAAAAAAAGAAGTCCAGTAAGTCGTTATCCCCGAGCCGGGTAAAAACACTTTTCAGGATAATCAGTAATGCAACAAGCAAAAAAACCGGGATTGGCCTGATCCATTTTGAAGTCAGGAACAGGCTGATGAGCAGGTAAAAATACAATTCGAAGGTCAGGGACCAGGCGGGTGTTATCACCAGGCCGGCGTAATTGCCAAACTTCAGTAATGAAAATGATTGCAACAGCTGCTTGTCCGCCAGGTACTCGGGGCTGTGAAAGTGATAAATGAGCAAGGCGATGAAAAAGATCGGCCAGTAACCCAGGTAAATGCGTGCGAAGCGCTTGCTGATAAAATAGCGGCTGACATCCGGGCCATGACCAACATATGACGTGGTCCTGGCCATGACGTAACCGCTGATCACAAAAAAAATATCCACACCGAGGCTGCCGTGGAGGGCGACAAACTCAAAAATCGGATTGGACAAACCCATTGCCTTGAAATGCGCCAGGGAGTGGTGCATGACGACCAGTAAAGCCGCGATACCTCTTAATGCCTGGAGATTGAAAAGCATAATATTTTGAGTTTTTTTAATATTTTGGCTTGCGAGTATACATCACCTGTTTGCGGGAATCTTCGGCCGTTTCGTGCAACTGCAAAAGTATCTTGCAGACCCTTTTGACCTATAATCGCAGGCTTGCTGAAATAAGAAAAATCGGGATGAAGGCAAACAGGAACAAGCCCCATACGTGGTTATCGATACTGGTCATCCAGGCGCTGTTGCTGGCGATCACGGTGGCGCGGCTTGTGATCACGCGTCATTCCGTAGAAGGCATGGATGAGTGCATTTCATGCCAGGCCATCACCATGATCCAGCATGAAGCCGGTCTTTGGCTGCTGCTGTGGCTGTTGCTGTTGCTCGCCAGTTGGTCGATCCGGCCGCTGCGCTGGTTTTGCGTGGCGGCGGTCTGGTCAGTGGTTATGATCCTGATTGCCGACGTGATGACATTGCAGCAATTCAGCTTGCGTCTGTTCCTGGCCGATATTTTCAAGTTTGGCCGGCAACCCATGTTTATCGTCGAATACCTGCAAAACCTGCTGGGCTGGTCCTGGATACCGCTTGCCGTGGTTCTCATCATCGGCTTGCCGTGGCTGATGTTCTTTACCCTGCGGCGCAAGCTTTCGAATAACAGGGCGAGGATGGGTTTGCTGGCGATGTGCGTGTTGTCCGCATTGCTCTATGTCTTGCCCGACAGAACCGCCCACGCCTTGCCCTGGACCTATCTCAACCTGCTTGAAGCCAACTGGCCCACCGGCACGGACGAGCCGTTTTCGCAGGATTACGTGGACAAATTGCTGCGTGAACCACCCGCGGAACTGTCGACGCAGATCTGCGAACCGGGCCTGGCAACGGGGGGTGACGTGATTATCGTCGCGATCGAATCACTGTCCTGGTACCACTCGTCGCTGCTGCTGCCTGAATCGATGCAGGCCACGCCGTTACTCGACGCGGCGGCCAGGGACAACAGCTGGTGGGATCACTTCTATTCCAATGGTTTCACTACCGACCATGGCTTGATCGCGATGCTGGCGGGGCAGTTGCCCCTGCCTGCGGTCAACCGTTACAGAAGCCTGGGTGTCTTTAGCGGTTACGAAATTGATGACAACAGCCTGCCGCGGCGACTGGCGCGGGACGGGTATTACAGTGCATTTCTGACCTCGGGCCAACTGGCATTTCTCGGCAAGGGCGACTGGCTCAAGAAGCTGGGTTTTGACCATGTCGAGGGCCATGACCAGGCGGAATACGCCAACGCCGACCGCTTCGAGTTCAGCGCGGTCGGTGATAAATTGCTTTACCAGCGGACCATCAACTGGCTCAAAAACGAACGGCCACGATCCAAACCCGTGGTCGCCTTCGTGGAGACTGTCACCACGCACCCGCCGTTCATCGACCCCGACAGCAAACAGGCCAGCGAGGAAGCGGCTTTCCACTACGCCGACCGGGCCCTGGCCGGGTTCATCAAGGCGCTCGACAACATGGACTTCTTCCGCGATGGCCTGTTGATCGTCACCAGTGACCAGCGAGCCCTGACCCCCTTTCGCCCCGCCGAGATTGCAGCGTTTGGCCAGGCGGCCGGCGCCCGTTTGCCGCTGGTCATGATCGGTGACCGGCTGGCGTTGAAAGGCCGGCAAACCACTGCCGCACAGATGAGCGACCTGCCATTCAGCCTGGACTACTATCTCAGCGAAGAGGCCTGTCATCTGTCTGGCCAGGGTAATATATTTGCCAACCAGGCCCCGGACTGCATTTACCAGGCGGACGGTAACCAACGCAGCATCATCAATGCATTTTGCGTCAGTGATACCGCCAGTATCAGGATGAACGGCGATCAGACCGAGGTGGTCAAGGGACATCTGCCGGACGAGCAACGCCGCATCCGGGAATTGAACTACCTGCGGGCCCGTCTTGGTATCCGCACGGTCGATTTCGACTTCATACTCTGATGCCCGTCATTGAGTATTTCCCCTACCGGGGGCCAAACCGCCGCATGGACACACAGGTGGTCGAAATTCTGCTGAAATTCGGCCCTGCGGATGACAGCGGATTTCCTCGCCAGGTGTCGGAAATCAGCGAGCTGTTGATCAGCGGCGGTATCTTGACGCCGGACGAGGTTTTCCCGGAACAGGCATTGCCCGATGAGAGAATGGCCTGGTATACGTCCCTGCTGGTCCAGACGGCCCTTTTGTTCCAACGCAAAACCGGTCACCGGGTGAACTTTTTTTCCTTTTCCGTCATGCCGGAACAAAAGCGCAGCCTGGCCTTGCTCGAGCACGAGCACTGCGATGTCGGCATGACCGCGGTCAAGCTCGCCTGCGAACTCCTTACCGGGGAGCGCAGGCTGCTGGCCGAGCCGTTCAGGATGTTCAGCAAGTTTGCCGGGGACCGCTTGTTGCCGCTTGAAACCGAGGCCATCATCAAGGCCGCGGAACGGCGTGGCATTCCCTTCACCCAGCTGGAACGTGATCCGTTCAAGCGCACGGATTTCGAGGAATTGACCGGTGGCAGATGTATACAGCCCAACGGGCTGCTGATGCTGGGGCACGGGGAACACCAGCGGGTTCTCGATGGCGTCTTTTGTATTGACCTTAAGAAGGACTTCTCGGCTCTTTTCGACACGGTGAAACAGCAGGCGGTCAAACGCGGTCTGGCGGAATCCGCAGCCCTGAATTCTGCTGCAGATACCCTGTTGGACACGCTTTTCCCGCTGCAGAAACCGTCTCAAATGCCGATCATCGCCATTACCGGCACCAATGGCAAAACCACGACCACGCGTATGGTCAGCCAGATCATGTCAGCCACCGGACGCAAGCCGGGAATGGTATGCACGGACGGAATCTACCTGAACGGCCAGATGATCCAAAAGGGTGACTCGAGCGCAAACTCGGGTCACGCAAAAGTATTGATCAGCAAAGCGGTGAATTTTGCCGTTCTGGAAACCCACCACCGCGGCATATTACAAGGCGGTTTTGCCTTTCACTGGTGTGACATAGCGGTTTGCCTGAATGTTACCGAGGACCACCTGGGCCTGGGCAATATCGATACCGTTGAACAGATGGCTGAAGTCAAGCGCGCCCTGCCGGAGCGTGCCCGCCACGCGGTCGTGCTGAATGCCGACAATTCCCATACCCTCGCCATGCTGGAGCAAATGACCGCGCAACAAAAATGCCTGGTGTCGATGCAATCGAGCCGGGATCAGTTATTTGCCCGGCACGGCGAAGTGCTGACCTGTTGCTGTGTGCTGGAGGACGTTGATGAACGCGAGTTCATGGTGATCTACGACCATGACAGACGTCTGCCGGTCATGGCGGTGGATGACATTCCGGCCAGCTATGCGGGCGTCGCGCGTTTCATGGTCAGCAATGCCATGCACGCGGCCGTAGCCAGCTACCTGGCGGGGGTTGGTATCGACGTTATTCGTCAGGCTTTACGCGGATTCGAGGCGAATTATGCAACCACACCCGGCCGCTTGAATATTTTCGATGACCTGCCGTTCCGCGTTATCATGGATTTTGCCCACAACCCTGACGGGATGCGTCACATCTGTGAGTTCATTGACCGGCAAAAGCCGACAGGCCGCAAACTGATCGCCTTTGCCGCAACCGTCAACAGGTCCGATGAAACCATCAGGCACATGGGCCATTCCATCGCAGGCCATTTTGACTTTTATTTTTGCAAGGAACATTTGCGTGCCGACGGGACACAACCCAGGCTGGTGGCCCGTATCCTGCAACAGGGGCTCATGGACAAGGGCGTTGCTGAAAGCCAGACCGCTATAATGACTCACGGCAGGGACGAGATTTTCAGGATATTTGACGCCTGCCGGCCAGGCGATTTACTGACGATGTTGATGGGCCTCGTGGAAAAAAACCAATTGCCCGATTACATACGGGAATACGCAGACCTATTGAAGCAGAGACAAAGCGACCGAATGTAGACTACATGTATAGCCTCTTAATCACATTTTTTGTGCTGGCCATCGTGGCCTCATTTCTTTGTTCCTTGCTGGAAGCAGTATTGCTGAGCATCACACCGGCCTATGCCCAGCTTAAATTGCAGGACGGAAGTCAGGTTGGGCGTCAGCTTGAAGCTTTCAAATCAAATATTGACCGCCCGTTGGCCGCCATCCTGACGCTTAATACGATCGCCCACACCGTGGGAGCGATCGGTGTGGGCGAACAATCTTCCAGGATCTGGGCGGACACCAATCCCATGCTCACCGGTGTGGTCATACCCGTGGTCATGGTCCTCGGCATTCTGATCCTGTCGGAAATCATACCCAAGACACTGGGCGCCAATCACTGGCAGAAGCTGGTGCCATTCACCGTTGCCACCCTCAAAGTAATCATCTTCCTGCTTTATCCGTTGGTATGGGCCAGCCAGATCATCACGCGGACACTTAAAAAGGATGAATCACAGAGCGTGTTTTCCCGTTCGGAATTTATGGCCATGGCCGAAATCGGCGTCAGCGAAGGCATCGTTGAAAAACAGGACTCCGAGATCATCAGAAACCTGTTGCGCCTGAACACGCTGCGGGTCAAGGACATCATGACACCCCGTACGGTCGTCAGGCTGGCTTCCGAGGAGCAGACGATCGCGGCATTCTACAAGTCCGCGGGTGCACTGCCGTTTTCCCGGATACCCGTTTACGAGGGCGGGATAAAAGAACATGTGTCCGGTTACATCCTGAAGAGTGAATTGTTGGAACACCTGTTGCAGGGTGACGGTGAGCGCAGCCTGGGTTCCATCAAGCGCAATATCCACGTGGCGCATGAGTCCTTTCCGATTTCCTCCCTGTTTGACCACTTCCTGGGAAATCGTGAGCACATCGCCCTGGTCGTTGATGAATACGGCGGGATGGCAGGAATCGTGACCATGGAAGACGTGATGGAAACACTGTTGGGTCTGGAGATTACCGATGAATCGGACAGCACGGATGATATGCAGGCGCTGGCGCGTAAAAACTGGGAGAAGCGTGCCCGGCGCATGGGATTACTTGCAGCAAATATCGAAGCGCCTGATCAAGCTCAATGAGAGTCTTTGCTTGCAGTGTTCGAACCGTATGATGCTTGAAAATGGATTATTCGGTGATCACGGTCCCGTGGCGGTGAACCGGGCAGATTAGCGCTGCTCCGCTGTTATCCATTTCTTTATATATGCCAGGCCTTTCTTGCTGTTTCTTTCTGCACATTGGTCCGTCGCAATCAGTTGCCTGTCGGGTCCATAAATTTCGATATGCGGTGTGCCGCAGGTTTTCAAGCGGTATTCGCTACCGGTTTTTTCAACGTGGTTGAAGTTGTATCTGCCAAGCCTGACAAGATAATCGTCCATCTGACGGTTCATTTCCTCTTGTGTACTACCGGTAAATGACTGGCTGCACTCGCACAAAAGGGTACTTCACGTTTCGCCTGCAGGGGTGCATGGTGTAAAATTACCTTTCTGAAAAGGCGCTCCTTCGCCGGTATTTTCAATACAACCACGGGATTCTCAAAATGGCCACAATCATCCGTCAAAACGATCTGATCGAAAGCGTAGCCGATGCCCTCCAGTACATCTCCTACTACCATCCAGTTGACTTCATCGAGGCTTTGAACAAGGCCTACGAAAAGGAGGCCAATCCCGCGGCAAAAGACGCCATGGCGCAGATCCTGATCAACTCGCGCATGTGCGCCGAGGGTCACCGCCCGATCTGCCAGGACACGGGTATCGTCACGGTATTCCTGAACGTCGGTATGGAGGTGCAGTGGCAGGGCGACATGAGTGTCACCGACATGGTCAACGAAGGTGTCCGACGCGCCTACCTGAACCCGGACAACAAGCTGCGTGCCTCGATCCTCGCAGACCCCGACGGCGCGCGTAAAAACACCGGCGACAACACGCCGTGCGTGGTCCACTACCAGCTTGTCCCGGGTGACAAGCTCGAAGTGCACGTGGCGGCCAAGGGTGGCGGTTCCGAGGCCAAATCCAAGTTTGCCATGCTCAACCCGTCCGACTCGCTGGTGGATTGGGTATTGAACATGGTGCCGGTCATGGGCGCCGGCTGGTGCCCGCCCGGTATGCTTGGCATCGGCATAGGCGGCACCGCCGAGAAAGCCATGATCATGGCCAAGGAAGCCCTGCTGGACCCGATCGACATCCAGGACCTGAAAGAGAAGGGCGCGACAACCGTTCGAAGAACTGCGCCTGGAACTGTACGAGCAAGATCAATGCGCTGGGCATCGGTGCCCAGGGTCTGGGCGGTCTGACCACGGTGCTGGATGTCAAGGTCAAGGATTTCCCGACCCACGCGGCCAACAAGGCCGTCGCGATGATTCCCGAACTGTGCGGCGACACGGCACACGCATTTCGTGCTGGACGGCACCGGTCCTGCGCATTTCGAGCCCCCGAGCCTGGACGACTGGCCCGAGGTGACACTGCGAGGCCGGTGATGACGTCAGGCAGGTCAATCTCGATACGGTAACTCGTGAGCGAGATAAAAGACTGGAAACCCGGCGATACGCTGTTGCTCAGTCGGCAAGATGCTGACCGGCCGTGATGCGGCCCACAAGAAGATGGTCGACATGATGAACGCAGGCGAGCAATTGCCCGTGGATCTGAGCGGCCGCTTCATTTATTACGTCGGACCGGTCGATCCGGTGCGCGACGAGGTGGTCGGCCCCGCCGGTCCGACCACGGCGACCCGCATGGACAAGTTCACCCGTACCATGCTGGAAAAGACCGGCCTGATGGGCATGATCGGCAAGGCCGAGCGTGGCCCGGCAGCGATCGAGGCCATCCGAGACAGCCAGGCGCGTCTACCTGATGGCGGTCGGCGGCGCGGCTTACCTGGTGGCGCAGGCGATCAAGTCCTCAAAAGTGGTCGGGTTTCCCGGAACTGGGCATGGAGGCGATCTACGAATTCGAGGTCAAGGATATGCCGGTGACCGTCGCCGTCGATATCAGAGGCGAATCGGTGCACAAGATAGGCCCGGCGATCTGGAAAGAAAAGATAGCGTTGCAGAATAGCTAAGTCGCTTTCGCGGGTCCGGATCTGGAGCGCACATAGACTTCTTTTGAGACGCGGGCAACAACTTGCCCCGTCTCATCGACCAGCTCCGCCTCGAAATGATAGGTGTTCTTGCGGATTGTCTTGAAGGCCTGGGTTTTTCAAGCGCCATCCTTTTTGTTCGGGCCAGGTTCCGGTTGCCACTTGCTGTACTTCAGGTAAGCCCCTTCCGCGTCGCGGTACTCGGGGTACTGATCGAGCCGTTCTGCAAGCCACTGGAACCATTCATGTACGGACGGGCGATTCAGCTTGTTCCGCAGCATATTCGTGTGTGGCCTGAGGACCCGCCAACTCGCCTGGACGGTGCCACCCATGAGCAGTTGCACGGTCTGGAAAGTTACCAGTCGTTGGTAAACCATCAGCCCGACTGCCTCCATGGTGGTGCTGACAAGCAAGGCGGCATCCTGTAATTCCTGCGGGATGGATTCCTCCCTGCACTTCAGACACTCCTGCTCGTAGTCCATGATCAGTCGCAACGCGCTTGTAAAATTACGGCTCTGAAAGGTGCGCATGATTTCCATCGCAGCCGTTTCCTGCCGTTGTTGACGGTAGTGGCGGATTTCCACCAGGCCAAAAAAGACACCGCTGATCACCAGCAATGTACCGACTATCTCGGCGATATTGGCCAGCATTTGCAGATCCATTTTTCCCTCGCAACAATAAGAAATCGGACACTTTCATATTAGACGCAAATTACCGCGAAATGTAGTTTCTGCATATACCGGGCTTGTCGACAAGGGCACCGAATCAGCTGGACGGGGGACACCGGTTTAGCTTGGTCTATTGTCGGTTTGAAAGGTAATATGGAGCAAGGCTATCCCTGCCTTTCATATCGTGCCCGGTGCCGATGACGAAGGAGTTGACCCGTAAATGTATATAACTTTTGCGCTTGTCGGTCTGATTGCAGGTATCTATTTTTCTGAATCGATGGGTCATTTTGGTTTTGGCGCCATAACCGGACTTTTATTTGGCATCGTCCTGGCACGCCTGGTTAAACTCGATCGGCGTGTGCGCCAGCTCGAGTCATCCGGCCAGCAAACGACGCCCCAACCCGCGTCCGCCTGGGGATCGCCCGCTACTGTTGTAACGACCGTTTCACCGGCGGCTGAAGCGGATAGCCTCGATGCCGGGGGCGACAGTTCCGTGCCATGGGATACGCTTCCGTCCGGTGAAGCGCTACTCCGGCAAAGCCGCGAAGACGAATTGCAGATCGCACGGGAAGACGGCCGCGAATGGGAGAATGATTCGCCGGCGCCAGGACCTTCCCTGTTACAGACACTGACCGGCAAGGCTACCGAGTGGTTGACCACCGGTAATGTCCCGGTGAAGGTCGGCGTGATCATCTCTTTTATTGGCGTTGCGTTCCTGCTCAAGTACGCAGTGGACCGCCGGCTGGTGGTGATTTCGCTCGAGTTCCGGCTGCTGGCGGTGGCCGTCGCCGGTATCGCGATGGCGCTGACCGGCTGGCGGCTGCGCAATAAAAAACCGGTTTACGCGCTCAGTTTGCAGGGCGGCGGAATCGGCATCCTGTTTCTGACCGTGTTCGCGGCGCTGCGCTTGTGGCAATTGCTGCCGCCGACCCTTTCATTTGTCCTGCTGGTGGCACTGACCGTCTGCACCGGTGTGCTGGCGGTCATGCAAAACTCGAGATCGTTAGCCATTCTCGGTGTCGTGGGCGGCTTTTTGGCGCCGGTATTGACCTCGACAGGGCAGGGTAGCCATATTGTCCTGTTCAGCTATTACCTGGTGTTGAACATCGCAATTCTCGGCATTGCCTGGTTCCGCGCATGGCGTGGACTCAACCTGGTTGGCTGGGTGTTCACCTTCGTGATCGGAAGCCTTTGGGGTATTCAGTACTACAAACCCGAACTACTGCACAGTACGCAGCCGTTCCTGGTGTTGTATTTTCTCTTTTACCAGGCGATTGCGATCCTTTTCGCCCTGCGTCAGCCACCCCAGCGGCTGGGCTACGTCGACGTGGCGCTGGTGTTCGGCACGCCGATCGTCAGCTTTGCCTTGCAGGCCGCACTGGTCGAAGGCATCGAGTATGCGCTGGCCTGGAGCGCGGTCGTCGTGGCCGGTTTCTACGCGCTCACCTCGACCCTGCTGTGGCGCAGCAAGGGTGAACCGTTACGTCTGCTGGTTGAATCCTTCACGGCGCTGGCAGTGGTTTTTGCGACCATCGCAATCCCGCTGGCCTTCGACGCGCGCTGGACATCCGCCGCCTGGTCGGTCGAAGGCGCGGCACTGGTCTGGGTGGGCGCGAGACAGGGTCGGCAACTGGCCAAACTGGCCGGTACAGCATTGATCGGTCTGAGCGGGTTTACGTTCATGCAAGACGGCTGGCACGATGACCTGGGACTGCCGGTATTGAACGGTAATGTGCTGGGCGGTCTGTTGGTCAGTATCAGCGCACTGTTTGCTTCGCGGAAAATCGAGGCCAGGGATGAAACGATATTGGCCTCTGTTTTCAGTTTGGCCTCCATCCTGTTGTTTGTCTGGGGCGCACTCTGGTGGCTGGTCACCGGCTGGATGGAAATCAATGACCGCGTCGCTTATCTTGACGCATCCGGTCAGCAGTTCAGTAATCATATCGCCCTGTTGTTTCTGTCGTTGAGCGTCGCGGTTGCCGCCTGGTTGGGAAGTTCGCGTCAGTGGCAAAAGATGCGCATGGCAACCCTGGCTTACCCGCTAATGCTGGTGCCGGTGGCATTGATTTATTGGGGTGACTACGGACACCTGCTATTCGGGCTCGGCTGGCTGAACTGGCCCCTGGCCTCGCTGGTGCTTGTCTATGTGCTCCGCAAGCTCGATGAATACGAGGAAAGCCTGGCCGGGCCATGGCACTTTGGTTCATTGTTGTTGCTGACCGCGCTGGCGGCATTCGAGTCATCGTGGTGGACCGAACGCATCGCCTCCGATGCCTGGGGACTCGCCATCGCATTATCCGTGCCGGGTTTGGTTGCCTTGCTCGCAAGGCGCTTTAGCCAGCGGCCGGCGTGGCCGGTTCCCGTCCACCCGAGTGTCTATCATTTCGCAGGAATCGTCCTGGTCGTCAGCCAGGTTGCCTTGCTGACATTGCTGGCGCTTACGGACCCGGGCGATCCCGCACCACTGCCCTATATCCCGGTGCTGAACCCATACGACCTGGCGACCTTGTTCGCGATGCTGACGGTCGTGCGCATCCTGCCGCTGTGGCGGCAATCTTTCGCTGCAAAAGCCAGCCTCACGGTTGGCGGCTTGCTGGTGCCGGGACAAATACTGTTGGCGGCGGCGTTCTTCATCCTGACCACCTGTGCGCTGGTGCGCGGCGTGCATCATTATGCCGGGGTGCCATGGAATGTCGAGACGCTCTTCGACAGTGTCATCGTGCAGACAGCCCTGTCGGTTTACTGGGGCTTATTAGGGATTTGCCGGCATGATCTGGGGCGCCCGCCGCTCGCAGCGTTTGCTGTGGATGGCCGGTGTCGGATTCATGGTGCTGGTGGTCATCAAACTGTTCATCGTTGACCTCGGCAATACCGGCACCGTCGCGCGCATCATCTCCTTTATCGCCATCGGCGGATTATTGCTGGTCGTCGGGTATTTCGCCCCGGCGCCGCCGAGGGCGGAAAAAGCGGAGTAGGCCCACCAGGCTAACAGAGATGGATGGAATTCATCGCAGTGCAAAATAATTTCATCCGCACGAGCAGTCCCTCACTTTTCTTCTTTCAGCTGTAAGGTGGGGGCGCTGAGGCGGGTATAGCCTACCAGGACACGCTCAAGCACATCCTTGTGGCGCTCGGTACTCGACTCCTGTCTCGTACGGTCCTGGTAGGCTATACCCGCCCCAGCTTCGGCCAAACAGTTGTGCAAGCATCAGAAACCATCGTGGCGTGATTTACCACATAGCCGGGTGTGTGCGGTACCTTGCTTCAGGACCGTGCGAGACAGGAGTCGAGAACGAGACCCCAGGGACGGGTTAACGGCGTGTCCTGAAGCAAGGTACCGCGCGCGGCCGGCGCCCACGCAGATCAAAATGTTCTAAAAGTCCCGACGGTTCAGACCTTATTCAACTCGATAGTCAAGCGCCGGCGCACGGTCCCCCAGCAGCGGGGTATAGATGAAATCAGCACCGCGCTGCTTGACCAGTTCGGCATGCGCCTGTTTGACCAGCTCAGGATTCTCGAAAAAATCTGCAGCGGTCAGCGCCATTGTCTTGGCTGCCAGCTGCAGACCCTTGATACCGATGTCTGTGCCGCCGGCAGCGATTGCCTGCCAGCTGTGGGCGGGTGTGCCGGGTACCCAGGTGGCGGTGGTGAATTCGGCGGTTGGCACGTTCCAGCTGATATCGCCCACATCGGTGGAACCCATGCTGATGGAGGTGTCGGTTTCAAATACGTTCTGCTGGCTGCCGAGTTCAAACTCCGGTGTGGTGAGGGTTTGGTAAATGGTTTCCGCGAAGACCTTTTCGTCATCGGTATAGGTAATACCACCCAGCCGCTGGAGATTTTTTTCCATCAGTCCGGCGATCAGCCTGTTCGGCAACAGGCTGAGATTGCCGTGCATGATTTCCCAGTCAACGCTGGTGCCGGTGCCGGCGGCAGCACCTTTGGCTGCTGCTTCTACACGTTCCCAGATACTTCTGACCATATCGGCGTCCGGGTTGCGCACGTAGTAATACACCTGCGCATAGTCAGGCACCACGTTGGGGGCCTTGCCGCCGGAGGTGATGACATAGTGAATCCGGGTTTCCTGCGGCACGTGCTCGCGCATCATGTTGACCATGTAGTCAAAGCTTTCAACACCATCGAGTGCAGAGCGGGCTTTTTCGGGAGCACCTGCAGCGTGCGCGGAAACACCATGGAAATTGAAACGGGCGGAGCGGTTGGCCAATGTCGGTGTTGCCGTGGCCCGGTTGACATCGCCCGGGTGCCACGACAAGACGGCGTCCACGTCATTGAACAGGCCTTCGCGGACCATGTACACCTTGCCCGAACCACCTTCCTCGGCCGGTGTGCCGTAAACGCGGATCGTGCCTTTGAGCTGATTGTCGGCGAGCCATTGTTTGACGGCAATCGCCGCGCTGACCGATGCGGTGCCAAACAGGTGGTGACCACAGGCATGACCGCCGGCATTTCCGGGTATTTCCTCACGCACGGGCGATGCGGTCTGGGTGATGCCGGGCAAGGCATCAAACTCTGCGAGCACCGCGATCACGGGCTTGCCCGAACCCGCCTCGGCAATAAACGAGGTGGGGATACCGGCCACGCCGGCCTTGACACTGAAACCTTCCGCGGCCAGCGTTTCCTGCAACAGCGCCGTACTCTTTGTCTCGAGGAATCCCAATTCGGCGTATCCCCAGATGTCGAGTGCAATCTCGCGGTTCTGTGTATAGTGGTCATCGATCGTGCTGATCAGCGAATCGCGTGAGTCGCCAAACGACAGTGCGGGGAAAAGCGGGATCAACGCAAGTAAAAAGAGAGGCCGGAATTGGATCATGGTGATTTTCCTAATTATGTTTTTATTTCTGAAGTTGAAGAAAGAACATGGCGGCGCGGATGTAACCAGAACCCGGCACCCGCCAGCATGAAGCAGATGATAAGCGAAATCCGGCAGGAACAGGAAATAAGCAACGGCCTCGGACCGAATGTTCGAGACCGCACAGACACATAGCCTGTAGCCTTGGATACTTGCAACTTCCGGCTCGCACCCGAAAAATCCGGTTAGATTGTACAGACCGCTTTGTTTGTTGCTCATCCGTCCTGCGCAACAGTCCGCCCGGATCTACCGACGTTCTCACGGAGTTTGTCCATGTTGATCAGCCCTACACTCAACGCCCCGGGCGAGCCGCGCAAACCGAACTTCCGGTCCCATTTCCGCATCGATCATGGGGGGGCTTTCACATGAAAATCTCCCGCAAGCTCTTAACCTGGATTGCTGCCGTAGCGCTGCTGGTCGCACTGGGAGTGACGATCTCGTTCCTGTCTTTCAGCCAGATCAAGGATGCCGCCAACGAGCGCAGGCAAGCTGCCTCCTTACTGAGCAGTAGTAACCAGTTTATGGCCTCCCTGGTCGATGCCGAGACGGGCCAGCGCGGCTACCTTCTGTCGGGCGACGAGTCCTACCTGGTACCCTACCTGGCCGTGCGTACCGACATTGTCAAGCACCTTCAGGAATTGCGTGACCGCACTTTGGTGATCGAAGCCGACCGTCACCTCGATGCACTGGTGCCGCTGGTCGCCGCCAGGCTGGCTCTCATGTCACGTGTGATAGATATGCGCCGCAGCGGCGACATGTCTGACGCAATGGCATTGATACTCAATGGTGAGGGCAACCGCCTGATGGATGCGATTCGCACCGAGATGGCTGGTTTCATCGGCCTGGAAGAAGCCGCAGTGGCGCAGCTGGAAGCCGAGTTTCAGTTGAAAATGACCCGGCTGTTCAACAGTATTGTGGTCGCCAGCCTTCTAACGGTGCTGCTGACACTGGCGTTCGCCTATTACCTCTATCAGCAAATGCAACATCGCGTCAAAAACCTGATGCAGGACGAGACGCGGGATCTGCTGGCGGCGCTGGAGCTGGCGCGCGCGCGCTATTCCAACCTGTACGACCTGGCCCCGCTAGGTTACTGCACACTGAGCAGGGAGGGGCTGATCAGGGAGGCCAACCTGACCTCTGCCAACCTGCTGGGGCTGGCCCGTAGCGCGCTGCTTGGGCAGCCGGCGGCGCACTATGTCTTCGAGAAAGACGCCGGCATCTACCAGGAGATGATCCGCGAGATCACCCTTGCCGACATGCCGCAGGCCGGCGAACTGCGTATGAGCAAGAGCGACGGTACGCTGTTCTGGGTACATCTGGCCGTTTCCAGTGCGCACGAAGAAGGCGTGCCAATACTGCGTATCGTGATCACCGACATCGACGCGCGCAAGCGGGCTGAAGACGCCTTGCTGAACGCAGGCACTTTGCAGAGCGCGATTTTCAACAGCGCCAATTTCTCCAGCATTGCCACCGATGCCCACGGCGTGATCCAGATTTTCAACGTAGGTGCTGAGCGCATGCTGGGTTACACGGCGGCGGAAGTGATGGACAAGATCACGCCGGCAGACATTTCAGATTCGCAGGAGTTGATCTCGCGAGCCCACGCCCTGAGTATCGAGCTCGACACCCGGATCACACCGGGCTTCGAGGCGCTGGTGTTCAAGGCGTCACGCGGCATCGAGGACATTTACGAGCTGACCTATATCCGCAAGGACGGCAGCCGCTTCCCGGCAGTCGTGTCCGTAACCGCATTGCGCGACGACCAGAACGCCATCATCGGTTATCTGCTGATCGGCACCGACAACACCGCGCGCCGGCAGGTCGAAGCGGAGCGGGTGCGGTTGGAGCAGGTCTTGCGGGACCAGAACACCGAGCTGGAACGTGCCCGCGCCGTGGCCGACAAGGCTAATGTTGCGAAGTCGGACTTCCTCTCCAGCATGAGCCATGAGCTGCGCACACCGCTGAACGCCATCCTCGGCTTTGCCCAGCTCATTGCATCTGGCAAACCGGAGCCAACCACGATGCAGCAGCGCAACCTGGACCAGATACTCAAAGCCGGCTGGTACCTGCTGGAGTTGATCAATGAAATCCTCGACCTCGCGCTGATCGAATCGGGCAGGACGGCCATCTCCGTCGAACCGGTGGTGCTGGCCGAAGTCCTGAATGAGTGCAGGTCCATGATGGAACCGCAGGCGAACCAGCGCGGCATCACCGTGATGTTTCCGCAACTGCTGCAGCCGCTGTATGTGCAAGCCGACCGGACCCGGCTCAAGCAGTCCCTCATCAACCTTATGTCGAACGCCATCAAGTACAACCGGCCCGGCGGCATCGTCACCGTGGAGTGCAAGCCGTGGCTGCCGGATTCGATCCGTATCAGCGTGCGGGACACCGGCGAAGGCATGACTCCTGATCTTCTCGGGCAGCTTTTCCAGCCGTTCAACCGGCTTGGCAAGGAATCCAGCCGGGAGGAAGGCACCGGCATTGGCCTGGTGGTGACCAAGCAGCTGGTGGAACGTATGGGTGGAAAGGTGGGAGTGGACAGCACGGTCGGGGTGGGGACGTTGTTCTGGATCGAGCTGCCCCAGACCACCCCGCCGCAGTTTGCACGCGATGCGCTATCCGGGACGAAGGCACTGAGTTTGACGGAAGTGCAGCCGGTGCCCGATGGCCCTCACCGTCGCACGGTACTCTACGTAGAAGACAATCCCGCCAACCTCGAACTGGTCGAGCAGCTGATTGCCCGTCGCCCGGAGCTGCGCATGCTGAGTGCGGCCGACGGTAGCCTGGGCATCGAGTTCGCCCGCACGCACCTGCCCGACGTGATCCTGATGGACATCCACATGCCCGGCATCAACGGGGTCGATGCGATGAAAATCCTGCGGGCGGATCCGGTCACGTCGCATATCCCTATTATTGCGCTGAGCGCCAATGCGGTGCCGCGCGACATCGCGGCCGGCCTGGAGGCCGGTTTCTTCAGCTACCTTACGAAACCAATCAAGGTCGACCTGTTCACGGAGACGCTGGACGCCGCCATGAATTTTTCCATCACCGAGTCAAGCCTGCCAACCGCAAAGGAAGTCCCATGAAAGTCAGCCCCGCCGATATCCTCAATGCAAGCATCCTGATCGTGGACGATCAGGCATCCAACATCAACCTGCTTGAAGAGTTGCTGCTGCAGGAGGGATACACCCAGGTCAGCTCCACCATGAATCCGGAGGAGGTGTGCGCGCTGCATCGCAAGAATCATTACGATCTCATCCTGCTCGACCTGCAGATGCCCGTGATGGACGGCTTCCAGGTGATGGAGGGTCTCAAGACCAACACCGAGGACCCCTACCTGCCGGTCCTCGTGCTGACTGCCCAGCCCGGCCACAAGTTGCGCGCCCTGCAGGCCGGTGCGAAGGACTTCATCAGCAAGCCTTTTGATCTGGTCGAAGTCAGGACCCGCATCCGCAACATGCTGGAAGTGCGGCTGATGTACAAGCAGATCGAGGACTACAGCAAGCTCCTGGAGCAGACCGTGCGGGAGCGCACCGCTGAACTGCGTGAAAGCGAGGCGCGCTTTCGCAGCCTGACTGAACTGGCCTCCGACTGGTACTGGGAGCAGGATGAACACGGTACCTTCACCAAGGTGTCCGGCCCGGTACTGGAGATGCTCGGCGTGCGTGTCGAACCGCTGGCCGGAGCGCCGGGGGTGGCGGATGACTCGGGCTGGAACGAAGACGAGCGTAGCGAGCTGCGCGCCACCATCGCCGCACGCCAGCCGTTCATTGATTTCGTATTCCACCGCGTCAACGCCAATGGCAAGACCCGGCAGTTCCGGGTCAGTGGCCAGCCGATGTTCAACGAGTCCTGCCGCTTCCTGGGATACCGGGGCATCGGCCTCGAGGTCATGGAGAACAACTGATGGCTTCCCTACCGAAACCCGCCGTGGATTTGGCTAACAGTCCCCTGCAAAACCATCTGCTTGCGGCCCTGCCGGCTGCGGACTTCGAGCGACTGGCGCCGCATCTCGAAGGTGTGCCGATGCTGCTCGGCGATGCATTGTACGAGCCGGGCAGTCAGTTGCGTCACGCCTACTTCCCCACCACATCGATCGTCTCGCTGCACTACGTGACCGAATCAGGCGCCACGGCCGAGACCGCAGGCGTGGGTAATGAGGGCGTCGTCGGTGTGTCGCTGTTCATGGGTGGTGACACCACGCCCAGCTCGGCAATGGTGCTGACGGCGGGCTACGGGTACCAGTTGGAGCCGCCGCCTGCTGAAACAGGAGTTCGACCGCTCCGGCGCTATGCAGCGCCTGCTGTTGCGCTATACCCAGGCGCTGATAACCCAGATGGCGCAGACCTGCGCGTGCAACCGGCACCATGCTCTGGAGCAGCAATTGTGCCGCTGGTTGTTGCTGACGCTGGATCGGCTCCCGACCCAGGAACTGACGATGACGCAGGAACTGGTGGCCGGCATACTCGGCGTGCGCCGCGAAGGCGTGACGGAAGCGGCTGGAAACCTGCAGCGCGCCGGTCTGATCAGCTACCGCCGTGGCCACATTTCTGTGCTGGACCGGCGCGGACTGGAAGCACAGAGCTGCGAATGCTACGGCGTAGTGAAGAAGGAAATGAACCGGCTGCTGAACGACGTACGCCAGTTTTGATGGATCGTCAGCTATCCCAGGGCTATTGAGATCTATACGTGCATTCGGCTGACCCGACCGGTTTAATTCCATTAACGCCGGCTTAGTAACCTTTTTGCGCTTCATCACATCCAATATGGAAGAACCCAACATTCAATACACGGGGAAGCCCATGCTGCAAATGAAACAAATCAAGAAGGTTTACCGCACGGAACTGGTGGAAACACACGCCTTGCGGGAATTGTCGATAACGGTGGAAGCGGGGGAGTTCGTCGCGCTGACCGGATCGTCCGGTTCCGGTAAAACCACGTTTCTGAATATTGCCGGTCTGCTCGAATCCTTTGACGCCGGCAGTTACCTGCTCGATGGCAGGGACGTCAGTCACCTTGGTGACGACGAGCGGTCTGTTTGCCGCAATCAGAAAATCGGATTTATTTTTCAGTCATTCAACCTGATTCCGGATCTCAACCTGTTTGAAAATATCGACGTGCCGCTGCGTTACCGGAAGCTTCCCAAAGCCGAGCGCAGGCAACGGATCGAGCACGCGCTGGAGACCGTTGGCCTGGCTTCGCGGATGAAACACATCCCCGCGCAGTTGTCCGGCGGGCAGCAACAGCGGGTGGCGATCGCCCGGGCCATCGCGGGTGAACCAAAATTACTGCTGGCGGACGAACCGACCGGCAACCTGGATACGGCCATGGCCCACCAGGTGATGGACCTGCTGGAAGAGATCCACGCCGCGCGGCGCCACCATCGTCATGGTGACCCACGATCCGCTGCTCGCAGCGCGCGCGGGCAGAAATATCCAACTGGCGGACGGCCGCGTGCTGGCTGCGGAGGACATGGACAATCGGATTGAAATACCGCAGATGTACGGGCAGGCGGAAGCTGAACCGTTGGCCGCGCGGGCCTGAGGCGGGCCGATCTAATGTTCAAATACAATCATCAAACTCGCCGCTCAAGAGCATGCGGCGCAATCCGATCATGACGGTCTTGATGGTTGCGGCGGTCGCCGTTGGCATCGGTGTCAGCATGACCACGCTGTCGGTCTATCACATGATGAGCAGCAACCCGATCCCGGAGAAAAGCGATGTGCTGTTCGCCGTTACGCTGGACAGCTGGAACCCGTTGCGCCCGTTTGACGACGATGAACCGGACAGGGCGCCGCACCAACTGACCTTTCACGATGCTGAACGCCTGGTTGCGCTGGCCGGGGGTAAACGCCAGACCGCGATGTTTGAATCCAGCCTGATCATCGAGCCGCTTGGCGATGATGAGTTGCCGTTCGAGGCAGGCGCGCGTGTCACCTACTCCGATTTTTTCCCGATGTTCAATGTGCCGTTCATCTATGGCAGTGGCTGGGACAAGTCGGCGGACAGCGCAGCTGAACCGGTGGTCGTATTGACCAAAAAGCTCAACGAACGTTTGTTCGGCGGCGAAAACAGTGTTGGAAAATCACTGACCATGAACGACACGCGTTTCCAGGTGGTCGGGGTCATCGATACCTGGGAGCCAACACCGCGTTTTTACGATCCGATCAATGGCGCCTTCCAGGAAATCAACGAGATGTTCATTCCGTATAGTCTGACGCGTGTCCTCGAGTTGCAGTCCGAAGGCAGCGACTGGGGCTGGAAGGATGAGGATATTGCCTCGTTTGAGCAATGGCTGAATTCCGAGGCCGTCTGGGTACAGTATTTTGTCGAACTCGACAGTCCCCGCAGAGCGTGACGAATACCTGGGTCATCTCAACGCCTATGTGAATGAACAAAAGCGGTTGGGCCGTTTTGAGCGTCCGTTGAATAACCACATATACAATGTCGAGGAGTGGATGGCCTACCACAATGTCGTCGCCACGGACACCAGGGTCCTCGTTGGTCTGGTAGCATAGGAAGTTGTCAGGCGTGCAGGAAA
>CAVSHP010000013.1:0-14921 GCA_963727635.1 uncultured Gammaproteobacteria bacterium
GGTACTGATATAGATCACTTTTACCTAAAAAAGTGATTGGCTGGTAATTTATTAAATTGACATATCTGTCGTATTATGACATTAATGTCAATAATTGCGATGTATAGCAATAATCAGGAAGAAGGGTGGAAGTTCCCTGAATTGCGGTGATTCGGATTGCAGGACAGACGGAGGGTGACTCCGCATCTGACCAGCCTTGAGATCTGCAATTGCGCGTCATCAGGGATAATGAAACCCAGCTGACCATGTCTGCTGGGTTTTGTTTTTATTGGACTGCGACTTAGGTATAGTCTGTAGCAACCCGTCCAGCTACGCCCGGTTTTGATTTGCTTTTAAATCCGTGTCGGCTGGATCAATCCTGGTAAATTTGGGGAGCCAAATGACATCATCCAGCACTTCTTCATTACGGGCATCACCAAGCGCAGTCCTGTTGCATGATTCAGCCATTTTCACACGCGCCGTTGAAGGTGTTTTCAGAAAGCTGATTCGCATGTTGATCGGCCGGATGTCCCTGAAAAAACTACAGGAAATGATCCAGGTGATCTTTATCGAAGAGGCCGAGGAAAAACTCCGGCAGGAGACACCGGGCAAGAACGCGGCATTGACGACACTGGCGGTCATCGCCGGTTACGACACGCGAAAAATTGTAAAAATCAAGAGCAATGACAACTACCTGAAATCATTTTACAGGAAGGAACGGTTTTTAAGCTCAATAACGCCCGAGTGCAGCATTCTCGATGTGTGGGAAAGCAATCCCGAGTACCGGGATGTAAGGACCGGAAAACCACTAAGCTTAAAAATCACCGGACCGGCGCCCAGTTTCGAGACGTTGATAGGCAAGTCCGTGTCGGCCCGCGGCGTAACGCTGACATCGTTCCTGCAAAGGCTGGAAGCCAGCCAGTCAATCGTGGTTGACAGGAAACAGAATGAAGTCCGGATGATCGAAAAGCGCTACCTGCCCTCCCAGTCAAAAGACAAGACGGAAAGCGTCAGGGTCGGCATGGCGGTGATCGGCAATCTCGTCGATACCATCACGCATAACCTGAACGCATCTGACCATGATGAAGCGCTTTTTTATCAACAGGGTTGCTGGACCAATCGCCTGAAAAGAACCGACAGCAAGCAACTGAGACAATTGGTCAGGTCTTTCCTGATGGAGTCGGACGATGCAGCGAGAAAGCTCATCGGACCATTTGAACAGCAGGAAGAGGATACCGACCAGATTACCGCCGGTATCAGCATGTTCTACTTTGAGGAAGAACCGGAGGGCTGAGCACAGGCTGGGAACACCCGTATTCACTGAAAGTGTTAAATGAGCGCGATGTCAAAGATATTGCTCTTATTTCGGCGGGAAGAAATCAAATATACCTTTAACCGGAAGGGCTTTTCACTTATGATCAGTCTGTAACCTCACACAGTCTCCACCCCCCTTCTTCTGTGAAGTGATTCAATTCACATCTGGGGTTACAGACAGACGGCCGCCAGGCCGTCTGTTTTTTAAGGCTGTTTTTTTTGGGGCTGTTCAAATCACTGACATGACCGTCCTGATGACCCACGCGAGCAGGCTAACGGCCAATACCCCAAAAATCCACAGCAGCACAAACCAGCCAATCCGTTTGAACACTATCCGTTCGCTGGACCGGTCTTTCAATGATAGCCCTCGCCGGCACGCACCTTGCCGCGGAACAGCCAGTACACGTAGCCGGTATAGCCCAGGATCACCGGCAACATCACCAATGCTCCCACCAACATGAATTGCAGGCTGACATCAGCATTCGCCGCCTCGGTATAGCTGATACCCGGTGGAATCATGTAGGGATACAGACTGGAGGTGAGACCGGCAAATGACAATACGAACAAACATAGTGCAAGCAGGAATGGCACAAGCTCCCTGCGCGCCCGCACCGCGGTGAAAAATGCCACTGCGATTGCAATGGTCACCAGTGGAATGACCCAGAGAAACAGGAAAGAACCCATTTCGAACCAGCGATCACGAACCATGCTGTTCTCAAGCACGGTTCCAAAGCTGACCAGGCCGATCAGCACCACGACCATTGCGCCGAACGGTATCTGCAGGCGACGCATGCGTTCCTGCAACGGCCCCTCTGTCTTGATGACCAGCCAGCAGGCGCCGAGCAGTGCATAACCCGCTACCAGCGAAATACCCGTCAGCAATGTGAACGGTGTCAACCAGTCAAACCAGCCACCCGCGTAAGCGCCATTTTCAACTCGCACGCCCTGTACGAATGCACCAACCATGACACCCTGGAAAAAAGCGGCCAGGGTCGACCCGCCGATGAACGCCATATCCCACAACGGCTGCCAGCGTTCGGTGCGGAAGCGGAACTCAAAGGCCACACCACGCAATACCAACGCCAGCAACATGGCGATGACCGGTGCATAAAAAGCAGTCAGCAGGATCGAATAAGCCAATGGAAAGGCAGCGAACAGGCCGCCACCGCCCAGCACCAGCCAGGTTTCGTTGCCGTCCCAGACGGGCGCAACGGTATTCATCATGGTGTCGCGTTCCTCGCGATTCCGGCCCAGCCGGAAGAGGATTCCAACACCAAGATCAAAACCGTCGAGAACAACATAGGCGAGCAGCGCGATACAGATCAGCACGGCCCAGATCGTTGCAAGGTCAGGCATCATCTCATCCTCCTAAACATGATCCGGAGTATCCGCTTCGGTACGGGTTGGACCGGCGCTGCGCAATGGTCCCTTTCTGATCGACGCCAGCTTCGGGTCCTTCGGGTGTCCGCCCCATCAACCGCAGGATATAGAAAGCGCCCGCCGCGAAAACCGTGAGATAAACGATCAGGAACGCCAACAATGAACCCGCCACGCCGGGTGCGCCGATCGGCGAGGCAACTTCTGAGGTGCGCAACAGCCCGGTAACCAGCCAGGGCTGGCGACCGACTTCGGTGACGAACCAGCCCGCGAGCACGGCGACGAAGCCAAGCGGCCCCATCAGCACCGCCCAGCGGTGATACCAGCTGTGATCGAACAGGCGTTTGCGGAAGTGCTGCACGGCGCCGGTCAGGCCGTAAAGTATCATCAGCACGCCGATACCGACCATGATCCGGAAAGACCAGAAAACCAGCGGCACGTTTGGCCAGTCTTCGCGTGGAAACGCGTCCAGACCGGTGACCACACCGTCCAAGTCGTGCTTCAGGATAAGACTGCCGAGACCGGGAATCCCCACGGCGTACCTGGTTTCGGCCTCGTCCATGTCCGGCCATCCGAACAGGATCAGGGGAGCGCCCGCGCGGGTCTCGAAATGACCCTCCATGGCAGCGACCTTGGCCGGTTGGTACTCCTGCGTATTCAAGCCATGCATGTCACCGACCAGTAACTGTGTCGGCGCCACCAGTGACGCCATGATGACCGCCATACCCAGCATCACGCGCGCAGGTTTGTTCAGCCTGTCCTTCAGCAGATGCCAGGCGCCCACCGCACCAACCGCGAACGCGGTGGTCAGATAGGCCGCCAGCACCATGTGTGCGAAGCGGTATACGAACGAGGGATTGAAGATTACACCCAGCCAGGATTCCGGCAGGTACCTCCCCTGTTCCAGCACAAAGGCGGACGGTGTCTGCATCCAGCTGTTCGCGGCCAGTATCCAGAAGGCTGAAAACAGCGTGCCAAAAGCCACCAGCACGGTGGCCGCAAAGTGCAGCCGCGGTCCGACTTTGTTGAGTCCGAACAGCATCACGCCGAGGAATCCGGCTTCCAGGAAAAAGGCGGTCAATACTTCATAAGCCAGCAATGGTCCAAGGATGGGTGCAGTTTTCTCGGCGAACGGCCCCCAGTTGGTGCCAAACTGGTAGCTCATCACGATGCCGGATACCACCCCCATGGCGAAAGCCACCGCGAAGATGGATAACCAGTATTTATAAGTTTGCAGGTATACATCACGCCCGGTGGCGAGCCACAAGCCTTCCAGCACGGCCAGGAAACTGGCGAGTCCAATGGTAAAGGCGGGAAACAGGATATGAAAACTGATGGTGAATGCAAATTGAATACGGGCCAACAGGATCGGATCAAACCATTCCACAATGACTCCTTTCCAACCGGGCGCTGGAGGTGCTTTTTCAACAACTGCGACACACGAAAATGGTGTCCGACAAGCGTCGTCATGACGTCTGTAATATGTTAGAGAATTCTTATGTAAACGTACAATTGATTTATGCGATTGGCACCATTGAAACGGCCTATGGCAGGCAAAAAATCCTGTTCATCCAAGCTTCTTTAACAAAGCGGATGGCGGCTTTAATAGTTCTCCATCCGCCCTGTGGCCAGGGTAAAAAATGTGCACGATGCCGTAAACTAGCGCTGAACCCTGCCAGACGCATCGCCGCGCATCAGCTTTTCGACCTCGCTTACGGATACGCGGTTGAAGTCACCGGAAATCGAGTGTTTCAGACAGCTTGCAGCCACCGCGAAATTCAATGCCTCACCCTGGTCGTCATACGCGGTCAGTCCATAGATCAGCGCCGAGGCAAAACTGTCACCGCCACCCACGCGATCGATGATGTCCTGCATCTCGTATTGCCTGGAATGGTAAAAACCCGATTTGTCACGCAGACAGGTCGCGTTGGCGCGCAGGCAGGCGCAGGAAGTCCGCAACCGGTTTTCGCTTAATTACCTGAATACCTGACCCTGCTTTCCCGTCAGGACAATGCGTTTAAGTACCGGTAAGTAGCGGCAGCATCAGCGACGCGGTCCCAAGCAGCAGGAAAAACCCGCACATGTCGGTTACCGTGGTCAGGATTGGACCGGATGCAACCGCCGGATCAACCCTCAGGGCCTTCAGTACAATCGGTACCGTTCCGCCGATTGAGACAGCCAGGATCGTATTCACGGCCAGCGCCAGGCCCACCACCAGGCCGAGCCAGCCATTACCCTGCCAGACCCATGCAATCAATGACAGCATGATACCCAGGGCGAAACCGTTGATGATGCCGACCACCACCTCTTTACGCCAGACATAAAAAAGGTCGGATTTGCGGATGATACCCAGAGACAGTTCCCGCATGCTGACCGCCACCGCCTGGTTGCCGGAACAGCCACTCATGTCCGAGACAATCGGCAAAAAGACCGCCAGCACGATCATCGCGCTGAGGACATCCTGGAACTGGGCGATAACACTCGCGGCAATCAGATTAAGAACGATGTTGACCGACAGCCATGACAGGCGGCGACCCGAGCGGATTGAGGTGGGCATCGAGCGCAGTTCCTCACCGCCAATAATACCCTGGGATTTGAGGTGATCGGCATCGGCGCGTTCGGCCACCGCATCGTATACCGCCCTTCGCCGCACCACGCCCAGCATGCGGTTATTTTCATCCACCACCGGGACTGCGGAAATGTTGTTCTCGTCGAAGAAGTTTTCCAGTTCATCGAGCTTTGTCGTGTCCTTGACCGAAACCGCCGGGTGTAAAATATCAACCAGGCGCGCTTTCGGCGGTGCGACGATAATGTCGCGTATACGCGCAACGCCAAGCAATTCGCCGCGGCGGCCAGTCACGTAAATATAGAGTACGTGATTCAACTCGTACTCTTCTTCACGACCCGCCAGGTCCCTGAGCACCGAAGACGCCCGGTACATCTGCGGGAAACTGAAATATTCCTTCATCATCAGACCGCCGGCGACGTCATCGTCATAGGCCATTAACTGACGCGCCTCGACGACATCCTCGTCATCCATGTGGCGCAGAATCTCTTCAAGATCGTCGGCGTCCAACTCGGATAACACGTCCGCCTGCTCGTCGCTGGACATCTCGCTGACGATGGATGCTGCCACCTGGGGATTCAACTCGCCCAGCAGGTCACCTGCGGATTCGTCGGGAATGAATTCAAATACTTCGGCTGCCGATTCGGGTGTCAGCCTGGCAAGTATTTGCTGTTGCTCTTCGAGTTCAAGACGCATCAATGCGCGCAGGGTTTCTTCACCGCTCAGGGCATTGAGATACTCATTCAGACCGGTCGTATCGTCATGCGCAAGGTGTTCACGCAAAACTTCCCAGGTGTTTCTCTCTTTAACCTGCATTGACTTAACCTCGAAACTTCGTTTATGGATTTATGAAAATTCCACACTCATCATAACCGACGGTGAAAATGCCGGTGCGCAAATTTACGCGGCGGGGACAAGCCGTGGAAAATATTTGTTATGATGACTTTGCACCAGGCTCCCGGGAACAGACTTATCACCCTAACCCTTTTAATTTTTGGCATATTCCTGTTACTGGCCGGTGGTTTCAGCATGGTCCGTGGCGCTTCAAGCCTGGCGGAGGCCTATGGCGTACCGCCACTTGTTGTCGGTATGACGGTGGTCGCTTTCGGCACCAGCGCACCGGAACTGGTGGTCAACGTGGTTGGCGCCCTGCACGGCGAAACGGCGCTTGCCTTTGGCAATATCACGGGCTCCAACCTGGCCAATATCGGCCTGGTGCTCGGTGCGGCGGCGATCATCACGCCGATCGCACTGGGTGGCCAGATTATTCGCCGTGAACTGCCCTTGTTATTGCTCGCGACGATGGTCCTGTTGACCATGACACTCGACATAACGCTGCGGTCGACGGCGCCGGTTCTGGACCGCTCCGACGCCGTCGTCATGCTGCTGCTGTTCGGAATATTTATTTACATCACCGTACTGGACTTTCTGCGCCAACGGCAGGATCCGCTGTTGACGACTATCGACAAACTGCATCTCATTTCCCATATGGAGAAAAGGGCCAACTGGATCATGGTAGCCATCGGTATTATCGGGCTGGCCCTTGGTGCGCAGTTGACGATTGACAGCGGCGCAGAATTGGCAACCACGCTGGGCGCGCCACCGGTGATCGTGGGCATGCTGGTGGTGGCCATCGGCACGAGTTTGCCGGAACTGGTGACCTCTGTTTTTGCCGCCTTGAAGGGCGACGCGGACCTCTGTGTCGGTAATGTCATCGGTTCCAATATCTTCAACGCGATGTTCGTGCTGCCGGTGAGCGCACTGATCCACCCGCTGGAGGTCCCGGCCGGCGGCAGTCTCGACATATTTGTTTCACTCATTTTCAGTATCGCCCTGATACCCGTTTTTATCGCCGGAAAAACCATCATGAGCCGCCAGATCGGTGCGGCTTTCCTGCTCGTGTATGTCAGCTACATGGCTGCCAGGTATTACTTCAGCTGAGGTGAATCACCGCACTGAGATGTGTCCCCTTTGATCACCACGCTCGGATTTAAGTAAAAGATACGCTGGCCGTATTTGCGCGGACCCACCCAAAATCGTTCAAACGCTACGTGCCCGGTGACGGGTGTCCTGGGACCCGGCGCATCAGTGGAGCTACCGCCTTAGCCGCCAAAGGCGCTCGGCATCCCGATTTCCTCAAGGTAAAAAAATGCCCCGGCCAGCGGGGCATTTTCATAACAGCTTAGTCGTTTTTCATTATCTGAACCGTTGTCCCCACCTGACGCCAAAGACGCGTGGCCGGACAATGTTCTCGTTATAGTCGATACCGGAGGGACTGAAGTAGCCGGGATCGAGAATGTCGACCTGGCCGCGAACATCAAACAGGTTATTGGCATAGAAAGTCAGCGTCCAGTTATCCTTGTCGATACCGGCAGTCATGTTTACCAGCGTAAACGCATCCATTTTCTGGCGTATTGCCACATCGAGATTGTTCCAGGCGCTATCCTGATACGATACGGCCAGTTGACCAAACGCGGGCATGTCCCCCACGGTGAAATTCAGGCGGCCAATGGCTGACAATTGCAATTTCGGCACGTATGGCATAGCAGTGCCTTTCGGCGCCGTTGGTGGCAGTCCTTCGACACGATCCGTGTCGACGCGCCAGAAGTTTTCCTGCAACTTGGCATCGTTATAGGAACCGGCCAAAGACAGCGTCAGGTTTTCCGTGGCGGCGTAAGTAAGATCCCATTCAACACCCTTGGTACGGGAATTACCAACATTCTGAATGATGGTCAGGTTGGATACGCTGAAATCGAGGAAGCCATACTGGAAGTCCTGCCAGTCATCAATGTATAGGGCGCCGTTGAAACGCAGGCGGTTATCCATAAATGTGGTCTTCCAGCCAAACTCGTAATTTATAACCCAATCCGGTTCGTATTTCGGAATACCAGGTACCCGGGCGCGGTTAACACCACCGGCGCGGAAGCCCTGTGAATACGTGAGGTAGATCATTGCGTCAGGATTGACTCGGTACTCCATGCTTCCCTTCACAGCGAAATCGTGACCCTGGGAAACATCATCGAGTATCCCGGTGTCGTAACATGGGAACTGTGGTTCGCCTTCGGGATCCTGGACAAAATCGCCATTGTCATCGTAGTAACCGGTGCAGTGACTGAGAAATCCGTTAAAACCATACAGGGAGTTTTTATACTCGAACCAGCGGAGACCACCAATGATGGTTAGATCGGGGGTAATGTCGTAATAACCCTCGCCGTATATTGCCGTATCACGGTCGACACGATCCTGGTTGGTTTGCCATGTCGTTACACCGTTCTCAACCACGGAATCGGCCGGGTTCATATCCGGCACCACCCATTGCAGATCAAACAGGTGCTCCTGCCGTTGATAGAACATACCTGCTATCCAGCGAAAGCGCTTGGTTTGGTCTGAACTGATACGAAGCTCCTGGCTAATGCGATTGAAGTTCTCATCACCGAGGACGTACTGGGATGGATCGGCGCAACCACCATCGGCATTGTAGTAGAGGCAGTCGTAGCCGTAATAAGCGTACAGGTCTTCCAGGTATTCGGCATAACCCGAGTAGTCGTACTTGCTGTCGAGGTTACGATCAAGATAGGCGCCGGCATAGACAACATTCAGATCACCGATACTGCCTTCGAGGGTCAATGAAGCCTGGTACCAGTCTTCATCTGCATATTCGTCAGAGAACCGGACGGAGGCCAGGTCTTGTTCTACAACGGTGTTTTGCCCCCAGTAGCCATTGCTTTTCGAATTCTGATACATGATTCCGGGCGTCAACGTCCATTTATCATTCAGGTCGATTTTCAATAAGGCACGCACACCATATTTTGTATTGTTGTTGACGTTTTCTTTCACCAGGTCATCATTGGTTTTGATGATACCGCTGGCGGCGTATTCAATTTGCCCCGGTACATTGTCAATATAGCCGCCGGTCTCCTGGTACCAGCCTACCAGCCGGATGGCCATCCGGTCGCTGATCGGGATGTTGGTGTAACCTTCGAAACCATAACCGACATCACCGCTGTGGACGGTATTGAGGTCGATGTCATAACCACTCTCATTGACACCAATTTGCGGTTTGTTGGTAATGATGCGGATGGTTCCCGCCTGGCTGCCCTGGCCATACAAGGTACCCTGGGGTCCAGCGAGAGTTTCGATACGTTCGATATCGTAAACATAGACATCCAGGATCTGGTTGATGGTCGTGACCGGTTGCTCGTCCAGGTAGACGCCAACACTGGGCATCGAGCCTGAGTGGACACCATCGCCACCACTTGCGATACCGCGCATATAGACCTGACCAAAGCCCGGCCCTGCCGTGGTGTAGGACACCGTCGGCATGTACATCATGTAGTCTTCGAACCCTTTTATCTGCAGATCCTGCAACTCCTGATTACCCAGCACCTGGACGGAAACAGGGACGTCCTGCAGACTTTCCGACTGCTTGGTCGCGGTAACGATGACTTCCTCGAGCTGGTAGGAATCCTCAGCGTATACAGGAGCACAGATAGCCGCTGTGATTACCGAGCCTGACAATGCCATGGAAATAGCTCTGGATAACGGTTTCCGATTGGTTTTCTGCATGATGCCTCCCTAATGATTTTAATCGACTGAATTTAAGTTTTTTTGCTTGCTGATTATCGCGAAATCCGAGTGTGACCCAAGGACCCGGGTATCATTAAATCAGCGGTTTTATATATTTCCAGGTAACGCCCAATTCTTATTAGCACTATTAGTAATATCATGAATCGCTAATATGTACACCAATAAATAACGATTTTTTTACATTTTGCAAAAATCCCCGGTTTCAATGGTGAGATTGACCCCGACTGAATGTAACTCTACGATTCGAAAACGCGACCCAGGAACCGGTATCCGGGTGCATCAATAACCAAGTGAGAAAGACAGTGGCCATAAGCCGGAAAGAACCCAGCGCAGACCTGAAAATAACCCTCGTGCAAGGCGGTATGTCTTGACCCGGCAGGTGCCGCCGACTGTTGGGTGTCAGCCGATCAACTTATCAAAGCAAGTACGGGAGACCTGTCAATGAGCGCGGCATCAAAGTACGACATTCTTTTCCAACCGGTTCAGATTGGACCCGTGACGGCGCCAAACCGCTTTTACCAGGTCCCCCACGCCAGTGGCATGACCGAGGCCAACCCGAGGGTACGGGCGGCTTTTCGGGCGATGAAGGCCGAAGGCGGCTGGGGGGTCGTGACCACCGGCGCGGTTTCCACACACCCCACTTCAGATGACAGCCCGCTACCGTTCGGCAGACTCTGGGATGATAACGATATCCGCTCTCACGCGATGATGACCGACGCCGTCCACGCGCACGGCGCGCTGGCGGCTATCGAGTTATGGCACGGCGGTGCATCGGTGATGAACCGTACCTCGAGGGTCGCGCCCTATTCCCCTTCGGGCATTCCGTGGGCCGCCACGCACGTCGGCTTCATGGGTAATCAACGCCCGCGCATCATGGACGCAGGGGATATCCGCGATGTCATCAAATGGCAGGTAGCGGCCGCGAAACGGGCGCGACAGGCAGGCTTCGATATCGTCTATATCTATGCCGGTATGGGTTATCTCGGTTATGAATTTCTGATCGAGGAGTACAACCATCGAACCGATGCTTACGGCGGTTCGGTTGCCAACCGCGTGCGTTTTGTGCGGGAATGGTAGAGGCCACCAAGGAAGCGGTCGGTGACAGCTGTGGTGTCGCCCTGCGTATCAGCCTCGAGGAATTACGCGGCAAACCCAGTGAGCACTACGCGTCGGAAGCACACGAAGTGGTAACCCTGCTGCGCGATTGCCCGGACCTGTGGGATGTAAAAATGGATTCCAGTCCGACCGATTGCGGCGCTTCCAGGTTTCGTGAAGAAGGCGCGCACGAACCGGTGATCGACTTCGTCAAGAAGATAACCGACAAACCGGTGGTCGGGGTTGGCAGATTTACGTCACCGGACATGATGCTGTCGCAGTTGCGCAGGGGTATCCTGGACCTGATCGGTGGCGCCCGTGCGGGGATTGCCGACCCCTTCCTGCCAAACAAGATTCGAGACGGACGGATTGACGAGATCCGCGAGTGTATTGGCTGCAATATCTGTATCTCCAGCTGGCACGATGGCGTGCCTGTGCGCTGCACGCAAAACGCGACAGCAGGCGAGGAATGGCGCCGTGGATGGCATCCTGAAAAATTCAAAGCAGCAGGCAGTGACGACAGTGTGTTGATCCTCGGAGCAGGCCCTGCGGGTCTCGAAGCGGCTTTGATCGCTGCCCGGCGCGGCTACCAGGTAACTTTGGCGGATCGCCGCGAGGAATTTGGCGGTCGTTTGATCTTCGAAACCAGCATGCCCGGTCTGAACGCCTGGGGACGGGTCCGCGACTACCGTGTGCAGGCCCTGCAGCAACTCGCCAACGTGGACATGTATCCCGGCAGTGAAATGACGGCAGATGACCTGCTTGCCATGGAGCATTCCAGACTGGTGATTGCGACCGGATCGCGCTGGACGCGGTTCCTGTACTCCTCGCTGGAAATCCCGGTGGGCCAGTTAAATGGACCCGCGGTGTTTACCCCGGACGACCTGGCCGCAGGCCGCTTACCCGATGGCCCGGTGCTGGTTTATGACTTTGACAATTACTACATGGGCGGTCTGGTTGCCGAATACCTGGCTGACCAGGGCTTGAAGGTCAGCTACGCAACACCGGCAGGACACGCGTCTGCATGGACGTTTATGACCAATGAGCAGCCTTATGTTCACCGCGCCCTGCATGACCGCAACATCGATGTCGCCACGCAGATGCTGTTAAAGGACTTCGACGGATACAGCGTCCGTCTCGAAAACATTTTCACGGCTGCGGCTTACACGCTGGATGTCAGTTCGGTCGTCATCGTTGGCCATCGTCAGCCCTGCGATGAGGTCTACCACGAACTGCTGGCAAGAGAAGACGCGTTCGCCGATGCCGGTATCAAGTCGGTCGAACGTATCGGTGACGCCCTGGCCCCCGGCGCCATCGTGCACGCCGTATATTCCGGTCATCAATATGCACAGCAACTCGACAGCAACGGCGGGCGCGGTTACTTAAGAGATATCCAGATTGCCGAGCATCCGCCCGGAGAGGTTTATACGGGCTGGTAAATAATCCGCCCGGTTTTTACAGGTAAGACCCGATCCTGTCGGTAACATATTTACGGATGTCGAGCGTGAGATCTTCCATCGGCGCACAAAACCCGTGCTCAAACACGCGTGACGACATGCCTTGCTGCACGCGTTTGCAAATTTCCCAGTCCTGGCGGTTCACCAGGTCCCAGAAATCACCCGCGTCTGCCGGGTTGAATTCCGGGCGTTCCATTTCAAAGGGCTCAAACAGCAAGTGACATGCGACCTGCGTGCGGTCCGGGCCATCGGCGTGCAGCGTGAACGCCGCCACGTGGTCGGATGACAGACTCAGGAACAGGTTTGGATAGACGAGTTCACCAAAATGCCGGGTTCGTTCATCCTCGTTCAGACCCGGGATCGTGCGCCGGTTGGTGGTGCCGGTCGCGGTGAAGGTGATCGCGCCCGGCCGGTGTGGAACACCATTATCCCACTCGAGGCCGGCGCCTCCATGTTCGCGAAACGCCGGTACGATGCGGCAAAGTTCCGGGTGAACCGGGCCGCAGTGATAGCATTCATTGTAGTTTTCGCAGACCACCTTCCAATTGGCTTCAACCGTGTAATGAAAGGTTTTACCAATGCGCAAATCCTGCATGCGGTAGCGTTTGAAACGTTCCGAGACGATTGCGACGTGCTCGCTCAGTGGCTTTGCCCCTGCAGGTGTCATGTGAATAAAAACAAAACCGCCCCAGGATTCCGCAGCCACCGGATGCAACTGAATGTCTGCGGTAGTGAAGTCACAGTCTTCAGGAATATCACGTGCCCGGATGAGTTGACCATTCAGGTCGTAGACCCACGCATGGTAGGGGCAGGTGATGGATATTTTGCTCACACCGCCTTTGATCAAAGACTCTCCTGAACCACCTGTCGCACACAAGCGCGCGCCACGATGGCGGCAAACATTATAAAAAGCCCTCAACTGGTTTTCACTGTTACGCAAAAGGATGACGCTCTCGCCCTGCACCTCCAGGACACGGTGATCACCCGGATTTGGAATCTCCTCTTCCCTGCCAACACAAAGCCATTCCTGAAAAAAGATATGCTCACGTTCCAGTGCAAAGATATCGGTATCCAGATACCAGGATGAGGGCAGTGTGATTTCCATGCGGGTCTGAGACATATTGTGTAATTCCAGTATTCAATTCAGAGTCATGCGTAAACCAGATCGCATGACGATTGCCCCGCTGATCATGACAAACCGTTAACTTTCCGGCAATGAATATTATTTGGGAATCACTGATCTATTCTTAAATTCGTTACCCTGCATCCGGATTAAATCAGTGGCTCCCCGGGCACCGTCTTTAACATGGATGAAACAGCCGGTCAGTGTTTACCGGCCAGCTCAGAAATGATCAAGCGGTGAGCGGGCGCCCATTGCTCCGCGGTTAACAACGTGGGTATAGATCATCGTGGTCGAAACATCCTTATGCCCGAGCAAATCCTGGATGGTACGAATGTCCATTCCAGATTCTAAAAGATGGGTGGCAAAACTATGTCGCATGGTATGACAACTGGCGCGTTTGTTGATATCCGCCAATCGCACCGCTTGCCGCATCGCTCTTTGCATGCTGGAATCTACGACATGATGGCGACAAAGCTGATCCGGCCTGCGCGGATCAAAGGCGAGTTGCTTAGATGGAAACAGATATTGCCAGACAAACTCATGCGCGGCATTGGGGTACTTGCGTGACAAGGCCGGCGGCATGGAGGCCCCGGAGTAACCCTTTGCCAGATCGCTTTGATGCAGCAAGCGAACCCGATGAATTTGATTGCGAATATCGATCAGCAGACATTCCGGCAAAACGGTGACCCGGTCCTTACCACCCTTGCCCGCGTGAACTGTAATGCTCTGCCGATTCAGATCCAATGCAATCACCCGCAAGCGCAGGCATTCCATCAGACGCAGACCGCTCCCGTAAAGCAGTTTGCCAATCAGCTGATAACTTCCGGTTAAAGCCGCCAGCACTGCCGCTACTTCCCGGCGGGACAGGACAACCGGAATACGTTGCTGACGTTTCGCCCGCACCACATCATCCAACCACGCCAGTTCAATATTCAATACCTTCCTGTAAAGAAATAGTATGGCCTGCAGCGCCTGATTCTGTGTAGAAGGCGCAACCTGCCGCTCCACCGCCAGCCAGGTCAAAAACTCTTCCACTTCCAACTTACCCATTTCCATCGGGTGTCTTTTTTTATGAAAAAGAATAAAGCGTTTGATCCATTGCACGTAAGACTGCTCGGTTTTCATCGCATAGTGATGAACACGCAGCGTATTTCTGACTTCATCAAGCAGTTTTGACATAAGCGGCCTATTAAAGAGGAAACTAGCTTATAACTCCTGCTCAAAAGCAAAAATCATGTGGTTTACAACATTTTTTGTAGGCAAAGCACCCGTCATGGCAGGCAAAAGTGATTGATAACAAGTTTTCTCAACATCAAAATAATCAATATATCTTTGCAAAACAGAGAGTTTCTAGACAGAATGAGATTTCAGGGTGGGCATATCTGGACAAAAAGCCAGATATGCCTGAATTACCACCTAAATG
>CAVSHP010000014.1:0-82175 GCA_963727635.1 uncultured Gammaproteobacteria bacterium
TGCTTGATGGTTTCACCGACCATGAACAGGGATGGCCGATAAGTGCCTTCGAGTATCGATCGTGCGATCTCGCCAAGATCCTCGATGACACCGGCGGTTTTTGCCCCAGTTTCTCAATGGCCTTCTTGAAGCGCTTCGGACGGACGGACTGCACGACCGGTTCCGCATATCCCGCTTGATTGCCGCCGTATCGATGATATTCTGCAGGAATTTGAAGTGAGCGGCTTTGAAACAGGTAAATTCCGACTTTATCCCCTGTTGGGATAACTGTTGGGTACGGTCATAAAGCACCCATTCACCGGCGATATCAATGTCGTCAATATCCGCACACTGGAACGTAGGACTCCCTTCCACCGGCAATACCAATGCGGTTGCTTGCTCAGGCGCGAGGACCTCGTCAAATATCCAGCAACCTTGAGGTTGACAACCAGATTGCCGGGCGCATTGTCGAAACTCAGGAATCGATTACCCGTCATTCCTGCAAATTCTCAATTGCGAGCATGGCTTTCACGGCTACATTGTAATCGCAAAACTCGCCGGTTTGGCAGGCGGCATGCGCATTTGAAGAAGTCATTGTAACTGCACGAAATATGCAAACGATTTCCTAGGGCTGCAACAGTGACTGTGTCCGGGGTACGGCAATCAACCAGGCCAACAACGCAAATACAAGCACCAACGGCAACGCCGCGAACAGCACCCCTGCCAACCCCAGTGATAAAGGAACCAGCCCGAACTCAGGCTGGCGACGCCCTGGATCGAAAACACCAGGAAATCGTTGAACGACTGCACCTTGAATCGTTCTTCTTCACGATACCCGTATCGCAGCATATTGGTGCCGCTCAGGAAGAGGAAATTCCAGCCGATACCGAGGATGACCATCGTCAGCCAGTAATGAATGAAATCTGTATTCACCGAGCCGATCAGCAGGCACAGTAACAAGGCAGCCACGCCGGTCCACATCAATCCCCTGTAACCCATCCTGCTGTATAGCCAGGGATAAACCAGAGAAGGCAGATACATCGCCGCTATGTGCGACTGCAGCACCCATTTGGTCGCCTGCATATTGTGGCCTGCGTGTTCATGCATACTGACCGGACCCGCGGTCATCACGAAACTCATCACAGCATATCCGAGCGCAGAGGCGGCAACGGCGAGAATAATCACGGGCGAGCGCATGATCTGCAGCAGTGGACGTCCATGCCGTGTTTGCCGGACGCCGCCAATCCCTGTGTCGCGATAGAAAACCATCAGGACGATACCCAACGCATAAATGACTGCCAGTAACAGATAGGAACCTGCAAATGGCGTTGCCAGCAAAAATTGGCCCCGGACAGCGATTTCCGGACCGACAACAGCCGCCAGGATGCCGCCAAACAGCAGCACCGAGGTCGCCTTTGGCGCCTGCTCGGCGGGCACACATTCCATCGCTGCAAAGCGGTACTGGTGCCCTGCCGCCCCGGACCAGCCCATCAATACCGCCGCAAGGCAAAACCCGCCAAAATGCTGGTAAACCAGGCTCAGCATTGCCAGCAGTGCCGCCGCTACCGCGAGAAACCCGTAGCTGATGAACACCCTTCTGCGACCGTAGCGGTTTTGTAACCTGCCGGTGGGGAGTGTCGAGGCAGCCAGACCGACGACCACCAGTGCGATCGGCAGGGTGGCCAGGCCGGGCGACGGCGCAAACTGTGTGCCGATGATCCCCGCAATCAGCACCGTCAGTGATGTTCCGGCCATCATCAGCGCATAGGTCAGCATCAGGCGCCAAACCTGTAGTGGAATATTTCTCATCGATGCCCGCCGCGGTTGACGCGTTGCCTGGAAAAATTCATTCAATTGTTTTTTGGATTCAACTGGAACCCGCCAAGGTAGCTTTCCACATTTAGTGGTGCTCAGCAATAGACTAAATAACGAGAGCGGAAGACAAGTCAAATTTGTTTTTTTCTCACCGCGGGTTTTTCCGTGACTTATTCCACTGTAACTTGGTGTCCCGGGGCCCTATTATGCGCGGGTCAAAATAAACATGACGAACCGGTGTTAGCAAGAAACCGGGCTAATGGGTTCAACTGGATCCCGCCCGGAGCGCAAATAAACAGAATGAATTCCTACACGAAAACAAGCAGAGGCAGGATAGATGGACAGACGGAAATTTATTGAACTCACGGGGATCGGCATGGGCGGACTGATCATCGCCCTGCCCGGCAGTTATATTTCAGCCGCAGAATTGACTGCGAACCCAATGGAGGCCGCGTTCAAGAAACGCCTCGCGGACATCGCCCTTAACGCGGCAAAAGCCAAGGGCGCCACCTATGCCGATGTCCGCATTGGCCGCTATCTCAACCAGTTCATCACCTCGCGGGAAAAACGCGTGGATAATGTAGTCAACACGGAATCCGCCGGTGTTGGCATTCGTGTCATCGCCAACGGCACCTGGGGATTTGCAGCGACCTCCGACATGTCACCGGACAGTGTTGCGCGGACCGCCGAGCAGGCCGTGGCGGTCGCCAAAGCCAATTCCAAGTTTCAAACCGAACCCGTCCAGCTTGCACCGGTAAAGGGTGTCGGGGAAGTTTCGTGGCAGACACCGATCAAGAAGAACGCCATGGAAGTCCCGATCAAGGACAAGGTCGACCTGTTGATGGAAGTCAACAACGCCGCCCTGGACAACGGCGCCAATTACATAACGTCCGTGTTGTTTTTGGTCAACGAACAAAAGTATTTCGCCTCGACCGATGGCTCCTATATCGACCAGGATATCCACCGGCTGTGGGCGCCTTTCTTTGCAACGGCGATCGGACCCGCCGGCTTCAAACAACGCACCGGCCTCGGTAACCCGGTCGGCATGGGTTACGAATACCTGGATGGCGACCCTGCCGAACAGATCCACATCCAGGGCGCCAACGTCGGTTACCGCTTTTCCTATGACATGGTCAAGGACGCGAAAGACGCGGGGCAACAGCTACAGGCCAAGCTCAAGGCGAAGTCCGTGGAACCGGGCAAGTACGACCTGGTGCTGGATCCGCACCACCTGATGCTGACCATCCATGAATCCGTCGGACACCCGCTCGAACTCGACCGTGTTCTCGGTTACGAAGCCAATTACGCCGGCACCAGTTTCGCCACGCTGGACAAGTGGCGCAGCGGGACCTTCAATTACGGCTCTGAAGTCGTCAACATATTTGCCGACAAAACCCAGAAGTACACGCTCGGTTGCGTGGATTATGACGATGAAGGTGTCAAGACGAAGGAATGGGACCTGATCAATAAAGGCATCCTGGTGAACTACGAAGCCATACGCGACCAGGTCCACATCATCGATCAGAAGGAATCACACGGTTGCTGCTATGCGCAGAGCTGGGCGGATGTGCAGTTCCAGCGCATGCCCAACGTGTCCTTGCGTCCGGGCAGCGATGACCTGTCCGCAGATGACATCATCAAGGATGTCGAAAACGGCATCTATATCGTCGGCCGTGGCTCCTACTCCATCGACCAGCAACGCTACAACTTCCAGTTTGGCGGTCAGCTGTTTTACGAGATCAAGGATGGCAAGATCACCGATCAGATCGAAGACGTGGCCTACCAGTCCAACACCCAGGAATTCTGGAACAGCTGTGTCAAGCTCGCCGGCCAGTCCGATTACCGGATCGGCGGTTCGTTCTTTGACGGCAAGGGCCAGCCACCGCAGGTCAGTGCTGTCTCGCACGGTTGTCCGACGACGCGCTTCAACAACATCAATGTAATCAACACCGCCAGCAGCGCCGGTTGATTGCTGGGCAATTCACAGAATTCAAGAGGTTTACAAATGGCAATTATTAACGAACAGAAAGCCAAGGAACTGATGACGAAGGTCATTGCGATGTCCAAGGCCGATGAATGCGAATGTAATTTGAATGGCTCAAATGCAGGCAACATCCGCTATGCGAGGAACACGGTTTCGACCTCGGGAGAGGTCAGCGACGTGACACTCGCCGTACAATCCTGTTATGGCAGCCGCACCGGTACGGCGACCATCAACGAGTTTGATGACGCGTCGCTGGAGAAGGTCGTGAGGCGTTCCGAGGAACTGGCGAAACTGGCGCCGGAAAATCCCGAACACATGCCCAATCTTGGACCTTCCGAGTATAAAAAGGTCGATGGCTGGTTTGCATCGACGGCGTCCATGTCCCCGGAAAAACGCGCCGAGGCGGCCGAAGCCAGTATCGTGCCGTCACGCAAAAACAAACTTACAGCTTCCGGTTACCTGAATGACGCGGAGTCCTTTTACGCGCTCATGAACAAGAAGGGTATGTTCGCCTATTACCTGTCGACCAACATCAATTTTACCGCCACCATCCGTACCGAGGACGGCACGGGCTCCGGCTGGGTGTCACGGGATTTCAATGACGCGGCCAAAATGGACACCCGCGAGGCCTCTGCCGTGGCGATCAAAAAAGCCATGAGTTCGGTGGACGCCAAGGAAATGGAACCGGGCAAATACACGGTCATCATGGAACCGGCTGCATCGGTGACACTGCTTGGCAACATGTTTGCAAGCATGGACCAGCGTAGCGCCGACGAAGGCCGCAGTTTTCTCAGCAAAAAGCCGGCCGAAGGCGAGGAAGCGGTCGAAGGCGCGGCCACCAACCGCCTGGGTGAAAAAATGTTCGACGAACGCGTCACCATTTATAGCGACCCGCAACACCCCGAATGTCCGACCGCACCATTCGCCGGTGACGGACACGCTGTCGGCGTGACACGCTGGATTGAAAAAGGCGTTGTTAAAGCCATGCCCAATACACGTTACTGGGCGCAGAAAACCGGTGCGGATTATTATCCGGTCGCCTATGCCGGTGGCGGTCTTTTCGGTGGCAACCAGCAATTGATCATGGAAGGCACCGGGCAGACACTGGAGGAAATGATCAAGGACACCCGCCGCGGTGTGCTGGTGACCCGGCTTTGGTATATCCGCCAACTGGATCCGCAAACCCTGCTCTACACCGGTCTGACACGTGACGGTACGTTTTACATTGAAAACGGTGAGATCAAGTATCCGATCAAGAACTTCCGTTTCAACGAGAGCCCGATTGTGATGCTGAACAATATCGAGGCCCTCGGCAAACCGGTGCGTATTGACGGCAGCCTGATTCCACCGATGAAGATACGTGACTTCACCTTCAGCAGTCTGTCCGATGCGGTATAAGGTGGACGTCAATGTCCACCGTTACGGCTAGGAATTACCGGGAGTGGATCCATGTCCACTCCCGGGACCGGCACTGTGCTCATGCTTAGAAGACAGTTTCTGAATACTTTCGTGTTCTTGGGGACCGGTCTTGCTGCCGGCATGGTTCCGTTGCAGGTAAAAGGTGCGAGCCTGGGCGAATATGATTTTGTCTTTACCCGCCTGAGCTACGAATCGGGTGACTGGGATGTCGATGAACGCATGCCGGCCAACGTGCTCAATTCACTGATCGAGTACACCACGCTGCGTGTCGATCCCACCGAACGGGTCGTCGCGCTGGCCGATCCGGCCATGCTGAGTGCGCCATTTTGCTATCTTGCGGGCCGCAGGCTGGTGCAATTCAGCCATGCGGAACGGGAAAATTTCAGCCGCTACGTCAACAATGGCGGTTTCGTATTCGTCGATGACTGCAACCACGATATCGACGGCATGTTTGCACGCAGTTTCGAACAGCAAATGGCGGACCTTTTCGGCCCGGATGCATTGCAGACATTGCCGGATGATCACCCCATCTACCGGGCCTTTTTCGAATTCGACGGGCCGCCGGCCACCTCCCAGGAACTCAACGGCTGGGGTGACGACCTGGTGCACAAATACCTGAAAGCAATCGAGGTCAATGGCCGTATCGCCGTGTTGTATTCCAACAAGGACCTCGGCTGTGAATGGGACTATGATTTCAGGAACAAGCGCTTCATGCGCAAGGACAACACCCGTTTCGCGGTCAATATCGTCATTTACTCCATGACTGCCTAACGACAACACAGCACGCCACAACAGGACCGGACCAGGCCAATGCAAAAAACAAACGATCAGCCGATGCAAAGACAGGAAATCGAGGACAAGCTGGCAAAATTGCCGCTGGTGGGCGAGGAGATCGCCAAGCTGATCGTTGGCCAGAAACAGATCGTGGATGAACTCCTGATCAGTGTGCTGGCCGGCGGCCATTGCCTGCTGGAGGGGGTCCCGGGTTTGGCCAAGACCCTGATGGTCAGCACGCTGGCGCAATGCCTGGACCTGGATTTCCGTCGTGTCCAGTTCACCCCGGACCTGATGCCCAGCGACATTATCGGCACGGAAATCCTCGAGGAAGACCATGTCAGTGGCAGGCGTTTTTTCAAATTCCAAAAGGGACCGGTATTTACCAATATTCTGCTGGCGGACGAAATCAACCGCACACCACCCAAGACCCAGGCGGCGCTGCTCGAGGCCATGCAGGAGAAACACGTCAGTTACGCCGGTGATAACCACCCGCTGCCGTGTCCGTTCTTTGTGCTCGCCACGCAGAACCCGGTTGAGCAGGCTGGAACCTATCCGCTTCCCGAGGCCCAGCTCGACCGCTTCCTGATGTTCATCCGCGTACCCTACCCGTCAGAGCTCGAGGAGGTCGAAATACTCAGCCGTACCACCGGTAACCGCGAATGTAGCGCTTGACACCATACTCAACGCTGCGGATCTGGTTGCATTGCAATCACTGGTGCGCGAAGTGGAAATATCCAACGCCCTGCTTACCTATATCGCCCGCATCGTCCGCACCAGCAGACCGGGCGAGAGCAACAGCAGCATGGTAAAAGAGTATGTTCGCTGGGGTTCCGGCCCGCGCGCCGGCCAGGCGCTGGTGCTGTGCGCCAAGGCGCGGGCGCTGCTGAATGGCCATTTTGCCGTTACCATGGATGATATTCGCCAGGTTGCAAAGGCCGTCCTGCGTCACCGTATCCTGCTCAATTTCCAGGCCGAGGCCAGTGATATCAGCTGCGAGGATATTATTGACAACCTGTTCGAGTCTGTAAGCCTGCCGGCCAGTCCGCTTGATTAGGGCCCGCTAACACAATGCGGACACCCATCGACAGCGGTCATTTTTTTGCAGCGTGGTTAACAGGCCCCGGCTAACGTGGAACGTTTCATTGATCCCCTCACCCTGGCCCGTGTCAAGGACCTGCCACTGATCGCAAAAACCGTTGCCGACGGATTTTTGCACGGACTGCAGCAGAGCCACCAACGGGGTATCGGTATCGAATTCAGCCAGTACCGCTCCTACGAGCCCGGCGACCCGTTAAGCCGCATCGACTGGAAGCTGTTTGCGCGTTCGGACCGCTATTTTGTCCGCGAAGCCGAGCGGGAGAGTGAAATAGCGATGTGGTTCGTGCTCGATGCCAGCGCCTCGATGAACCTCACCCCGGAAGGCAAACCGGGCGCCTGGAGCAAGTTTGAGTATGGCCGTCACCTGCTTGCAACCTTGTCCTATATCGGTCAGCAACAGGGTGACCACATCGGCTTGCTGGCATTGTCCGGCGAGCGCCAATACCTGCTGCCACCGGGCAGTGGAGAGCGCCACTGGCACCGGCTTTTGAAGGAACTGACAGCGGTCCGGAGCGGCTCCAGTTTTCCCGACGCGAGCCAGGTAAAAACCGCCATCGAACGACTACAGAAAACTGGTTTAATATTTATTATCAGTGACTTCTACCAGTTATCTAATGAATTAAATGACTTTATAAGCCAGGTCTCGGCCGGTCGCAACGAGGTGGTTGCCATGCAATTGCAGAGCAATGACGAACTGCAGTTCCCGTTCAAGGGTGCGATCCGTTTCGAGGATCTGGAAACCGGCGAACAGGTTTTGGTGTCCGCCGCCGCCGCACGTGAGACATGGTTTGAATCGCTGGCTGCACACCAGCAGGAACTGGAGCGCTTCCTGCAACGACAACAGGTCAGTCTGAACCGTATCAATATCGATATGCCAATGGACAAGGCGCTGTTCGATTTTTTGACCAAACGGCTCAAAATCCGCGGCTGACATGCCAGCCATGCTATCCGCCCTGTCGGTCATCTCACCCGCGGCATTGTGGGCCTTGCTGGCGCTTGCGATCCCCCTGCTGATCCACTTGTTCAGCCGCAGCCGCGGACGGCTGGTCCATATCGGCCACATCGACCTGATCAGGCAGGCGCGCAAATTGCAGGTGACCGAGATCAGGCTGACGCAATGGTTGTTGCTGTTACTGAGACTGGGTATTTTTGCCCTGGCTGCACTGATATTGGCAGGTCTTGCGACAACAGGCCTGGACAGCAGCAATGCAAATACGGTCTACCTGACACCCGGCTGGTTGCAGACATCCAGTAGCGAGGACCTCAAGACGGTCATGGACGCCGCTGAAGCGGACCCCGGCAGCCGCGTCCTGCTGCTTCAGCCCGGCTTCCCGAAGCTGGACGGGCTAACAGCGGAAACAACCGGACAAGCCTTGATTGCCGCTACTGGAGATACCGGCAACACCTGGTCACTGCTGGCTGAGCGGCTCAGTCTCGAACGCCACCTTGGTGAGGTGACGGTCTATGCCACAGATCGCCTGCTGCAATTCGGCTATAACCAGCCGGCATTGCCCCACGATGTGCAATGGCACGTCAGTCATCCGCCACCAGCGGCCGTGCCCCGGCAAAAACCGATACGGGTATTGATTGCCTACGATCCGGATCGCATCGCCGATGTTCCGGCTTTCACTGCCGCCCTGACGGCTCTGAAGAAACATCGCCTGCCGGGGCTGGTGTGGGAGAGCATCGAATCGGGTCAGTCCACTGCGCCAACCACCGGCGCCGACTGGTTTATCCACCTCGGAAGCGGCGCTCCGGATTTCACGCAAGCGGCGCCAGCCGGTTCGTCGTCGGCCCTGCTTGCCGATGCCGCTGACGATGGCGCCGCGACAACAAACGAATTCATCAGTTTGCCCTTTTATCCATTCAGCAGCTTCAGGCTCGAGCGCTACAACCCGTCTCCGGGGCCCATGGCGGGCACAGACGGTTTGACGGCGGGACAGGTCCTGCTGGCCACCGCCGACGGCCGTCCCTTATTGCAGGAGTTCCACGCCGGCCAGACACGCGTATTGCGTTTCCACAGCCGTTTTAACCCTAACTGGAGCTCGCTTGTCCAACAGCCCGAATTTCCGGAAATATTGTTGCAGTTGATGTTGGATCCCGACCACGACTTACAGCGTTTCGCAGATGCCCGTGTCAGTCCGGCGAATCTGCCGGCGGCGCGGTTCAAACCGGCCGCTGATATAACCCTTCCGCGCCGTTCCGTACAGCGAATACTCGCCATACTTCTGCTCATATTGTGGGTTTCGGAACGCTGGCTGAGCGAGAGTAAACGGCGTGAAAAACGTTGATGCACAGGCCGCTATGACGACCGGGATTCGCGCTGAAATCCAGCACAGCCTGCAACTGTGGCGGCGCAGGCTGATATGGCAACGTTTACTCAATGTGCTGGCCGCCATCGCGGTACTTCTGCTGCTCGGTCATTGGCTCGCCACACCGCCAACCACTCTGATGCAGGCAATCGTGGCCCTCGGCCTGGTTTTATTTGCACAGCTTTGGCTCAGTCCGGCATGGCGCAGGTCGAACCCGGACAACTTCATGGAGCACCTCAATCGCCGTTTTCCGGATTTCGAGGAAAGCGCCGGCCTGTTGCTGGCTGACGCGGACGGGCTGACAGCGCTGCAACACCTGCAACGTGAGCGGGTTCTTTCAGTCTACCGGCAAAACCTCGCACAGGTGACGCGTTGGAAGACACCCGTCAGGTACCGTGCGGTGCTTGCGATAATCGTCGGCTGTTTGCTGCTCGGCATGTTTTCCGCGGAACTGCTGACGCTGACAGGCCGGCTTTTGCCGCAGGACATGCCGACCCCGGCAGGCGATGCCGCCGCCGGCACTGGCACAGGACTCAAGCGCATCGATGTACGTATTGAGCCGCCTGCCTACACCGGTCTCGCAGCGACAACGACTGACCAACTGGACCTCGAACTACCCGAGGGCAGCCTGGTTGACTGGCGCCTGGATTTTGTAGCAGACGATGGCGAATACGCACTACAGCTTTCGGGCGGAGAACAAATCCAATTGCAGCGGAAAGACGACCGGTACCTGCACGCCAGCGCCGTCATCGATAAAACCGACCTCTACCGTATTGTCAGCACCCGGGCCGGTGCTGCACAAACCATTGGCGAAATCCATTCGCTGACAGTCAGGCTGGACCAGCCTCCCGACATCCGGTTGGTTGAACCGGATGTGCCGGTACTCGCAATACCCAAACAGGGACCGGCGCGTTTCAGCAGCCGGGCACTGGTCAAAGACGATTACGGACTGCAAAGCGTGGCGATCCTGGCCTCGGTCGCCAAGGGCTCGGGCGAAGGGGTTAAATTCCGCGATCAAACGCTGGAATTTGATCAGTCCGTTGACACCGGCAAGGGCCGACTCTATCAACGGCAGTGGGACCTCGAGGCGCTTGGCATGGAACCGGGCGATGAGGTCTATTTCACGGTGATCGCCACCGACTACCGCCAACCGCTGGCCAACACCGCCCGCTCCGAGACCGTGATCGTGCGCTGGCTGGAGGATCAGCAGTCCGTCCTCGCCGCGGACGGACTGGGGATCGATTTCATTCCGGAATACTTCAAGAGCCAGCGCCAGATCATCATCGAAACCGAACAGCTGATCGCAGACCAGCCGCAGCTCGCCCCACAGCTGTTCAAAGACACCTCCTATGACATCGGCCGGGCGCAGGCCAGCCTCAAGGAGAAGTACGGACAATACCTCGGCGATGAGTTTGGTGAGGGACCCGGCGAGCAACTCGATGATGCACATGACAACGCCGGAAGTACGGGCGATAGCCACGCGCAGCATGAAAATGGACACGGCCCCGGCGATACCAATAAGAACCTCAATAACACCGCCGACATCATCCGGCTTTATGGACATAACCACGGCGACCCGGAAATCGGACCGATCACACGACGCAATCCGGTGGCGCTGATGAAACGTGCGGTCAGCGAGATGTGGCAGGCCGAGCGACACCTGATGCAGGCCGAACCGGCGCTGGCCTTGCCATTCGAATATGAAGCCTACAAATACCTCAAACTGGCCCGCCAGGCAGACCGGATCTATGTCAAAAGACTGGGCTTCGAACCCCCGCCCGTCAGTGAAGAGCGCAGGCTCAGTGGTAAACGCGATGAGATCATAAGCTACCGCCTGTCAGCACCGGAAGCGTCCGTTGCTGCACAGGATCAGCAAACTGATCAGATGCTTTTAAAAGATGTTTATCAGATACTTAAAGAACACTCTTCAGGTTCTGAATTCAACGCGGATGAACGTGAACGATTGGCAAGCCTGGGCAGGGTTTTCACGCGTTGGTCACAACAGCGGGCCGGATTAATCCAATTTGCCGCCAGCCTGGAAAAGCTGTCCGTCGGCGGACGCATGCAACTGCCGTCCTGTGACACCTGCCTGCAGGATCTCGAAACAGCAATCTGGAACCAGATCGGGGCAAGCGAGGCGCCCTTACACCGGCGCAATGCCACCTGGTATGCGGACGACGGGCTGATCGAGGCTTACCAGCAGTTTTTACAGCAGGACACGGCCATGGACCGGGCTGGAGAACAGCGATGATCGACATCGGAGGCCTGCAGTTTGATTTCAGCAATCCGTTGCTGATCGTCCTGGGTATCGTGTTGCTGGCCTCATTGTTGTTGAGTGCGCGTGGTGTGGTCCGGCGGCTTCTCCATCGTTCGCCTTTGCTTGCGCTGACGGTACTGGCGCTCAACGCCCTCGCCTACGGCACCGTATTGCTGATTTTGCTTGAACCACGTATCAGCCACCCGGGGACAAAGTCCGTTACCCTGGTGACGGAAGGCGCTGATCTGAGCAAAATACTTCGCGCGGACACGGACGAAGTGTACGTGGCGCCAGGTGTCGCCGCATCCGGCGAAGCACGGCGTGATCTTGCAACTGCAAACTGGCTGCTCGACATTGGACAGTTGCAACTCAGGGAGCCGGCGCTCAAATCAATCGAGGTGCTTGGCTATGGTCTCGAATCGCAACAATGGCTGAGCCTTTCCGGTCCCCTGGATATAGATTTCGAAGCACCCGCGATTGGCGGTTTCACCGGCATGCGCTGGCAACGGTTTCTGCTCGAGGGTGAAACGCTGCGTGTCAACGGTCATTTCGGGCAGGTCGCAGACGACGGCATCATCCAACTGCGTCTGCTTGATCCGGCCGCCAATACCGTCGCCGAAACCCGCTTGAAGAAAGGCCAGGATTTCAGCCTGGCGGCACCTGTCAAAACCCGTGGAATGCTGGAATTCAAATTGCAGGCCTGGGACGCCGACAAGCTTCTATCCGAGGAGGTATTGCCGCTTGATGTAGGTGCAGACAAGCCGCTCAACATCATGGTTGAACAATCATCCCCATCTTACGAGACCCGCCAGTTGAAGGACTTTGCCGCCGCCAACGGGCATCGTGTAAGGATCAACTCGGACATCAGCACGGGCAAGTACATCAATCAGAGCGCCAATTTGCCCGCTGATGCAAGCACCACGTTCTCGCCACAGGTGCTCGCCGGACAGGATCTGCTGATCATGGATGGCAGGGCCTTTGCCGCCCTGCCCGCTGCCCGCATGCAATGGCTGTCAGATGCGGTCGAAAACGGTCTCGGCCTGTTGCTGCTGGCGGATTCGACCCTGGTCGAGGAATTTGGCAATTTCAAAACGGGCCTGTTAAACGGATTTTCGCTCACCCCCTTAAGCGATGCCGAAACCACGCTCATCCCGCGTTTGCCCACCGCTGGCGCACGGGATTGGCAGGAACCGGTTGCAACCGCCGCCATGCAGTTGAGCGCAACCGGCGCGGATGTCCTGGTCACTGGCAGCGACGGCAGGGACCTGGTGGTTAAACGCGCCACCGGCCTGGGCCAGGTCGGAATCAGCCTCATCAGCCACAGCCACAGCTGGCTTACCGCGGGTAACCGCGCACAGTGGAGTGACTACTGGGCAGCGTTGTTTACCGCCTTGGCCAGGCAACGTGCTGACAGTTTCCTGCTGCCGCCGGCGGCAACGGATTTCTTCCGGGTAGCGCAGCGAACCGCGGTGTGCGCGTTCAGCAAAGACGACGATGCACATATCGTGGTTGGCAGCGCGCAGTCAGATTCCCTGGAATTGCAACCGGCGGCGGATGTGCTGAGGTCACAGCGGAAATGTGCCTATTTCTGGCCGCGTAGCGGTGGATGGTACCGGATACAGCTTCTTTCGGGCACGGGCGGAACTATTCTGGATCAGAAGGCAATATACGTTTTTCAAGCAGACCAGTGGCGTGACCAGCAACGTGAACGCCGTGTGGAGGCCACCAGCATCCGTGCGGGCGAAAGCAAAACTACGTTAGCCACGCCAACGGAAACCAAGGTCTCAGAGCCACTCAGTCGCTTCTGGCTATGGCTGATCCTGGTGCTGTGCGCAACGTTTTTGTGGCTGGAACGCAAACTGTATTTTGCTTAGCGTTCAGCAGTCCTGTCACGCGGAACCGATCAATGCACGATGATAAAGACGTTGCCCTGAACCGGGATATTGGCCAGATCGGTTTCGTCGAGAAGCCGGTCAACGGGAAATTTCGGAACTCGTCAGGAAAATTCCAAAGCAATGCTTACAAGGCGCCGAAAGCTGCTGGTGGGTCTTAGCCCGTCACCTGCTCAGAAATACCAGGCCAACTGCGCGAAAAGCGCGGGACCGGTTGAAAAGTACAGATTCTGCCGTGTCACCTCGATACCGCCATATTCACTGCCATCCGGTCCGATCGGAAAATTAAGGGCGGCAAGCAGTTGCACATCCTGTTTCCAGTCGTAGGCAAGGACCAACTGCGCAAACGCTGAAGGGTCGATGAGATTGATGAAGATATTCGGCGTGAGGTTGAGCAGAGGAGTTGCTTCCAGCGTTACCGAGGCCCCCAGGTAGTGGCGCCCAATATTGAATAACTCACCCCTGGCCAGGCGTGCCAGCAGTTCCGGATCGGCAGCCAGACCGGTGACCGAATAATGACTGCCGGACAGGCCGAAGCCGTTGTAGAAGTATTCGAACAAGCCCGTCCAGTTATGCCCGCCACCGACCCACGAAGCGGTGACCCCGGCAACCGCCGTCCATGCGGATCCCGTTTCGGTATCGTTCCAGACCAGGTCGCCACGCCAGATCGCCCCGCCAAGGTCACTGCTGAGACCAAGCCCGAGCACGGTCTCGCCGTAATGCCTGCTGGCCATGAAGTCATACTCCGCGCCCGCTCGGAGCGCGTGGAATTTCACTGCAAGCGATGATTGATCCGTCTCTACCTCGCCGTTTAACGGATCGCGACGCACCACGGCCACGGCCTGCACGTCGTTGCCATTGTCGAGAAGATACTGGGCATAGAAAATGTCATCGCCCGATTTGTATTCCTTGTCGACCGCAGTCGGATCAAAGGGATTGAAGATATCCATCGGCGTGAACAACAGGCCATTACCCCAGGAGATCGCCTGGCGGCCAAAACGCAGCACCGTTTTGGCGTCGCTATAGGTCACGTTGGCACGGTCAAACCGCACCAGCGCGGCGTTGCTGTTGCCGTTGCTGATTTCGTGTGTCAGATCAAACCAGCGCCGCTTGTCATTGATCACATCCGCACCGGGGTTAAAAAGACCCGGCAGATTGGCATAGCCGGCCAGCGCGTCCGAATGAATCTTGATCAATTGCGCATGCGTGTCGAAATCCCAATGTCCGCGCCGCAGCGAAAACTTCAGGCGGACCTCAAGATTGCGCTCCTCGAGATGGTCACCGCTGACATCCTGCAGCACGCTGTTTGCGGGAATAGTGGTATCGATAAACTGGTACTTGGCGTGCCCGCCAAACGTCCAGTCAAAGCTACTGCTTGGCGGCTCGGACGCCATGACCTGCCGGTCCAGACCGCAACAGCCGGCGAGCAGGATCAGGACATGAATAATGCAGGTCTTGTTTTCCATTTGAGCGGTTTAACGGGCTTGCTGCAGCTCGTCGCCGACCACCCTTCCATCCACCATACTGACCCGCCGTTCGGCCCAATCCATCACCCGTTGGTCGTGTGTGGCAATGATAAACGTGACCTTGTGTACACGGTTGAGTTCACGGAAATATGTCATCAGCTTTTCCATGCTTGCAGAATCGAGGTTGGCGGTCGGTTCATCGGCCAGCACCAGCTTGGGCCGGCTGACGATGGCCCGGGCCACTGCAACGCGTTGCTGCTGGCCGCCGGACAACTGCGCCGGGCGCCGGTCCTCCATGCCTTCGAGTCCGACCTCCTTCAATATCATCGATGAACGGCTTTTGCGTTCTGCCGGGCCCACACCCTGCACCTGCATGACAAATTCGACATTTTCCCGTGCACTGAGTACCGGGATCAGGTTGTAGGCCTGGAATACGAAGCCGATATGGTACAGACGCAAATCGGCCAGCGCGGCTTTACCGAGCAGGTCGACACGTTCACCGTCGATGGCGATTTCACCACTATCCAGGGAATCGAGTCCGCCGATGGCATTGAGCAGCGTGGTCTTACCGGAACCAGAAGGACCGGACAGGCAGATGAACGAACCCTGTTCGATTTCGAGACTGACGTGGTCGAGCCCCTTGATCACGGCATCACCCTGTTGATAATACTTGCACAGGTCCGTACAGCTTATGAAAGACATATTCCTGATCCCGGTACTGCCGTCATATGGTTTTCTCCATGCATGTCATTATGCTGCACTACACTAGGTTCTCGTCAGCGCCTCGACCGGCCGGTACTGCGCCGCGCGCCAGGCCGGCAACAGGCTGGTGATCGTTCCCAGCGTGATCACCACCATGTTGGCCAGCAACAGGTCGGGCCATAACAGCACCGGGTACAATATGCTGGATGCGCCCATCATTTCCACGCCCTTTGATACCGCCGAAATGTCAATCCCGTCCCGCAGTGGAATAATGGTACCCAACGCCAACAGGTTTCCCGCCAGCAAGCCCAGCGCCAGCAACATCAACGACTCAATCAATATCTGGTAGACGATTGCCGACGGGCGCATGCCCAAAGCCCGCATCAATCCGATTTCACGAACCCGCTCAAAAATCGCCATCATCAGGGTATTGACCAGGCCGAAAGACAGCGCCAGGAAGATCACCACCATCCAGACCAGCACAAAGCCGTTCATGACCCGCATCATGGTCGCCAGGTATGGATCGAGCTCCAGCCAGGTCAACACTTCACGATCCGGTGGCAACACCGCCCGGATGCTCGCCGCGAGCGCTTCGGGTTCCTTGTAGTCCCGGCCCAGCACCGCGATTTCGGAGACCCCGGTGCCGATACCAAGCATTTTTTGCACGACGGCACGGCCGGCGTAAACGTAAGTCTCCTCACGGCTCTCCAGTTCCGCCTTGAAAACGCCGACGATCCTGAAGCCGCGGTCGACGATGGCATTATCCGGGTCCTGGCTCATCAACACGACGCGCTTACCCAGGCGGGTCTCGAGACGCTGGAGCATTTTCCTGCCAACGACAATGCCGTCGTCATCAATGCCTTCGAGGAAGCGGCCCTCGACGATATCCGCCGTTTTGAAACCCATGGCCAGCTCGCTTGCTGGATCGACACCGAGCAAAAATACCCCGCGGTTCTCGTATTCGCTGGAGATCATGGCCGGCACCTTGACGCGACTGCTCCACGCACTGACCTGCTGCCCATTGAGCACCTCGAGCAGGGCCCGGTCCGGGGCCGGCAGGCTGTGGGTCACCGATGGATCATCGCGAAATGCGGCAGCGTGTATCTGCACATGGCCGGGCAATGTCGCGATTCCCTGCTTGACCATGTCATCGACCATGCCGCGCAACAGGGCCGTCATGAAAATCATCGCCCAGGCGCCCAGGGCTATCGCCAGCAGCATGATCAGCGTACGCCGGTAGTTACGCCACAAATTGCGCCAGGCCAATACGGTTGTCGCGCTGAGCGGCATCGCCATCAGACCGCCCTCATCGCTTCGACCGGGTGCAGGCCGTATAGCTTCAGGGCCGGGTAAACGGTTGCAAACAGGCAGAAAACAAAAACCACCGAGGGTCCCAGCAACAGGGAAACAGGTTCCAGTGACGGATACATCAACGGTGACATATTGAATTTCGCGGCCATTTCGTCCATACCGGGGTACGAAAAACCGGTATGCGCATAGTAGGCGGACAACAGCGAACCCAGCAGTACGCCGATCACCAGCCCGATCGCGGCCATCAGGAACGTTTCCAGGAAGACCAGCAGGGCAAGACGTTTTGGCTTGATACCCAGCGCCATGATCACGCCGAATTCACGGGTACGTTCCAGCACCGACATCAACTGCGTATTGAGAACGCTGAATGCCACCAGCATGATCAACACCGCATACATGAACCAGGCGCTGGTCATGTCGGCCTGGATGGCCTGTTTCAGACCCGGCATCAGGGCTTCCCAATCCAGCACCACGAGGCCGTCCCGGCTGCTGATCATGGTCCTCAGGGGCTCAAGCATGGCCGGCACGGCTGCCAGGTCAGGCACCGACAAGGCGATAACATGACCACGGTCACCCATGGTGAAAGCGTCCTGGAAATAGGCCAGCGGAACCTCCGACAGGTTGCGGTCAAGTTCCTGCGAACCGGAGGCAAAGATCCCGGCCACCGTGACCACACCTGCGGCAAAAGACCCGTCGAGACCACTGCCGAGAAAAGTCAGTTCATCACCCACGCCAACTTTAAGGTTTCTCGCCATTACCTGACCGATCACCACCTCGGCGGCATCCGGCTTATCCAGGTAGCGTCCGGCGGTGAGCAGACCCGGGAGACTCGACACGGCGGGTTCAAAGCGGGGTTCAACACCCACGATCTGTGTCGTAAAGGACCGGTCCTCGCTTGACACAAGCACGTATGCGCTGGCGCGGGCGGTGACGCCGGCATGCGGGAATTTCGCGCGTATGGCGCCGGCCAGTGGGGAAATGTCGTCAATGGTCTGGCGAATCTTCTGGCTGTCCTGGTAACCCTCGTGCTGAACCTGCACCTGGCCGCTGAACATGGCCAGGCTGTTATTGATCATCATGTCGTAGGAACCGAACTGCAGGGATATCATGAAGACCAGCAATATATTGGAGAAAATCATCGCCAGCGCGGTCAGCCAGGTGCGCCGTTTCTGGCGCCAGATGTTTCGCCAGGCAAGACGGAAACCGAGTGCCAAGGATCTCCGTTGCGGGCGCCCGGTTTTCATGACCCGGCTATTGCCTCGGGTTTCTGAGACTTGAAAGCGTGAACAGGCTTTCGGCCAGATCGATATCGAACTCGATGGCGGAAACCGTTATTTCCGTCCACTCATCCGGCGTGTCCAACTTTCCCATCCGCATGACCCGGGCGACCTGGCGGCCACCCATTTCGGCGATATCGTGCGCCTGCATAACTTTTACCAGCTTACCGTCCTGATCCCAATACTGTTCCTCCAGCAGGACAAAATCGTCACGGATTTTGAGGACTTCCTTGCCCCAAACGATGGCGGCGTCTTCATGCGGGATGGCCTCGACGGTGTACACCGTATGACCGTTTTCCTGTTCGCGAGCGGTCAGGCTGTGATCGTATTGGTCGAGGATATCGGTTGATTTACTGATGTCCTTGTTGGAAAAATCGCTACCCATCCAGCCCTGGCCCATCATCGATGACGGGATCTTGATGATGCGGTTAATTTTTGGCGAGTAGGACCACATGTCGTTGTCCTTCAGCAGGGTGCTGTTACCGGCATCTTTCTTCGGTTCTGTCACCCGCACCAGTGAGAGTTTCTCGCCCTTGCTCCAGGCCTGCATCGACATCGACCGTTGCCAGTCGGGCCGGTGGATGGTCATGGTCATTTCGGAATAGGAAGTCACGCCGCGCCAGTGGTCCATCGCGGCGCGCACCAGTTGCTTTGCATCAGACGGTTCCGCTGCCTTTAACGCGCCTGACAGTGACAACATGAGCAACATCGCGGCCGTCATCAGGCCTGCGTTTCGCGCCACGCGATCCGGCCATAACAAGGACGTATTTCCGTTTCGCTGTAGCTTGTTCATCTGCCCTATTCCCGCAATTTACAGACAATAGACAAGGCTATCACAAGTGCAACACTTAGAAGAGATTAACACCCATTTCTGTCCCACAAATCTGAATTTCTCACGCTCAAGTAACCGCTATATCTCTTCGCTCGGAGCTGACCACTCTTGAGGATTGACTCGTTATCTGTGTGGGCGCCGAGGCCATGCAGTTCCTTACTTCAGGACTCGCTATGAATATGTCCATGTACGCTCGAGTCGCGACATCCATGTCGCTCACGGTCCTGAAGTAAGGTACTGCACACCCTCGCCGCTGTGCCTAATCATAGGTCAATGGTTTCTGAAGGGTTTGCACGGCGGTTGCCAGACGCTGGGGTGGGTAGTTATTACCAGGACCGTACGAGGCAGGAAGCCGAGTATCGAGCCCCCCAGGGATGGGTTCATGGGCGCGTCCTGGTAATAACTACCCGCCCCAGTGTCCCCCCGGATCCAGTGCCCCCCAGACTAATCTTTGACAGCAATCTTTAACACCCATTTAACGCCGAATTGATATCATTTCGCGGTGCGGGAAAATGGCCAAAAACAGGTGCAATTCAGGACGGGGACAAGGGCCGGTATCTGGCTTGCTTTTTCCCTGGCGCTGGGTCTGCACGCGATCATTCTGTTGTTGCCTGTTGTCAGGCAATCCCCGCTTACACAAAACTTTCAGACAGCGATCGAAATTGAGTTGACCACGCGTCCAGGAGCAACCACCCGCCGCCGTTCCGGAGCCCGAAGAGAAACCTGCGCCGCCGGAGCCCGTTCCGGAAGCGACTCCGGAATCCTTACCCGAACCGCGCGAAACCCTGGTGGAAAAACAGGCGGAAACCGGGCCGGCCGAACCCCTGGCAGAACCGCCAGTCGCGAAACTCGAAGCACGGCAATTGAAACGTGACCTGGATAGCATGAGCGAACTGGAAAAAAGCGTGCTGACAAGCACCATCCTGGCGAGACAATACATCACCGAGGAATCGGCAGCCGACCGCTTGTTTGGTAAACCGCTGGTACAGGACAGCAATGACTTTCAAAAAGAGTTTCATTACCCGCTCAGACCGGACCTGATCGAGATGCTCGACCAACCCCTGCCGGACATGCCGTTTGCCTATACTCCAGGGCTGGTCTATTTTGCCTACGCCCCGGGGGTGAAAGGCGACCTGCAACGTTTCTGGGATGTCATCACCCCCGAATTCGGCTGGCGCACCAAATACGGCACCGAGGTCAAGTGCGGCCTGATCCTGGTGATCGTTGGTTGTGTCTGGAAATAGGCAAACGGCGGCATTTATCCGGCTTTGCCAGCCTCACTCATACTGCTCCAGCGAACGATTCAATTGATGGTTGACCAACAGAAACGTCGCCCGCTTGGAAAACTCCTTGAGTTTCAGGGCGCCGATATAGGTTGCCGTACTGCGCAGGGAGCCAAATAATTCGTCGACAAAGTCGTTCACGTCTCCCTTGTACGGTAACAGCACTTCGCGACCCTCGCTGGCGCGGTGCTTGGCGACGCCGCCGTAGTGGTTCTTCATCGCCGCCTGCGAGCTCATGCCGTAGTACTCCTTGAATTGCTGGCCACCCTTTTCGATCAGCGCACCGCCGGATTGTTTGAAGCCTGAGAAAAATTGTCCGCTCATCAGGAAGTCGGTGCCACCGCAAAATGCCTTGGCCGCGTCACTCGGGTACACTGCCCCGCCGTCCGACATGACCAGGCCGACACCGGTGGCCGGGTCACTCATGCCGTGCGCAGCATCCGAACACTCGATAATCGCGCTCAATTGCGGATAACCGACACCCGTCATCCTGCGCGTTGTGCATGCGCTGCCACTGCCGATACCGACCTTGACGATGTCGGCGCCGCGCAGCAGGATCTCCTCGGTGATCTCGTTGGTGACACAATTACCGGCAATGATAGTATGCCCGGGACACAGCTCGCGTAGCTCTTCCACTTTCAACACAAACCGTTCGAGGTAGGCATTGGGCACATCCAGCACGATGAAGTTGAATTTTTCGCCCAGTCCCGCATCGAGAATTGCATGGAGTTTGCCAAAATCCTCGTCACGAATTCCCAGTGAATAGGCGACGTAGTCGGGATTTTCAAAACCTGCAAAAAATTCCGTCAGGTCATCAATGGAATAATGTTTGTGTAGTGCTGTAATCATCCTGTGTACAGACAGCGCTCGCGCCATGTCAAAGGTGCCCGTTGTATCCATGTTCGAAGCCACGATCGGCACACCTGTCCATGTCCGACCGCTATGCATGAAGGTGAACGTGCGATTCAGGTCAAAATTTTTCCTGCTGGTCAGGGTGCTGCGTTTGGGTCGGATCAGTACATCACTGAAATCCAGCTTCACATCGTTGTCGATTCTCATGGTCTCACCCTCTCGGAGTACGCCGGTAGTGGCTGTATTGTACCTCGCGAAATCAAACCGCGGCGCTGTTCACACCACACACACCGCTTTTCGAGCAAGCTCGACCGTGGTTGAATGAGCCCGCACGAATCCGGCCATTTATCGAGTGTTCTGCCGGCAGGTCGCTGTCCTTCATGCGAAAGTATCGTGTTCCATCGTTGGCAACCCACTATACTAAGCGCGACGGAAATCGACACACAGAAGCAAGTTGGGGCTTCGGGAAAGCAAACGGACCTGCTGTTTTGGCTAGTTGTGCGACAATTTGGCCTGACAAATGTAGCCGCATTTGAACAGATCGTAGAAACCGGCTATCAATACGCAAGGTCGGAACTTGAAAAATGGCTTAACATGCAGCAACGGAATGCAGAAAAGTCGAAAATGGAATAAATGCAGGGATAGCAGCAAAAATTCAGCATGCGTAGAATCATTGCCAACATCATTTTCCTGGCCGCAAGCTTGCAGTTCATGGCCGGCTGTTCCGTATTACAGACCGGGGAACCGGTAACCGATTTGGCCTCGCTGCAAAATCAGCATGCGGTGAACGCTTTGTTTGCCCTGTCGGAAATGGAAAATATCGACACCCTGATCAAGCTGGATAACCACTGGCTGGAAAATCAGTTTGAAAGTGTTCTAAGAGCCCAGACCGAAAATGATGATACCTATATATTTGACAAGATTAAGTTTTCATTTATAAGTCAAATCATATATTTAGAAGCTATAGTTCATATTAAAGATGAAACTGGAAACCAGTTAGCCGCCAACCTGTCCGGTGACATCAACCTGCAGTACAGGGGCAGCGGTCTCGAATGGCGACCCCGTTTCAGTGAACTCCAAATCAATTCCAGGGACTTTGCATTTGCCGATGGCAACTACGTAGAAGCCAGCCCGGAGCTAACCCGGACCTTGCTTCAGAATCTGAACACGGATATCGCGCAGGCCATTGTCGACAGCAATAAAAACACCATACCGATAAACCCCGTACCGCTGGGCGAAATCCAGGTTGGCGCATCACTGCCGGAATTGACCGAGTCGACTGCCAGCAGCACACGATCGCTCAGGGGTGTGTTCATGGTCGCCGGTAGCGCCGTGCTGATTGACTCACCGTTCACCAGCGTCGCACTGGATCTGGCGTTTATACCGGATCTTTCGACCTGCCCAGCCGATGTTACGGTTTCGCGTGCCGAATTCGCCAGGGACGTTCAGTCCAGGGAACCCGTAGGTATTACACGTACCATGACGAACACCGATGATGCACGCTACTTTTACTCCGAAATATCGGGCGCAAAGCGTCCCCTGACCATTATCCATTACTGGTTTGCCGACGGCTTGCCACAGACCGTTGAAGAGTTGCCGGTCGGGCCGAGTGAGCGCTGGAGAACCTGGTCGGTCAACCGTGCCGAAAACAGTGAGGTCTCCCAATGGGAAGTACTGGTCGTGGAAAAGGAATCAGGCTGTATACTGGCCTCAAAATCCATACGCAAGCTTGAATCCGAGACCCTGATAACGCGGGTCAACCCGTCCCAGGCCAAGCAATCTTTCGACGAATTCAAAAACGAATTCAACCGCCGGACCAGCGATTTTTCCATTGCCAGCTGACAAGCCCGGTATTGCATCTGATTGAAGTCCGGCGGCCGTTCCTGCTAGCTGTGCTCCAATCCTCGCTGGCCGATTTGAACCTCGATGCCAGCTTCGATAGTGACAGTTTGTCTGAACTGCAGTTTTCTGCCCAGCTTCAGGCCCTTGATAGTAAGGATATCATTTGCGAGCATCGCGATTGCGCCCCGGCACCGCAGTGCAAAATTAACCTGATCCCGTGTAAGCGACTCAGGGACACACGAAATTGTTCGTCCTGCCAGTTCCGCAACCCGCTCAACAACCGTTGTGTCAGCGAGGCGATTGACCCATTGTGCGAGGCTTCACGCAACCGCCAGAACGCCCGTTATGAAGCAGAGCGCAACACCTGCATTGCCCATGCAGAAAATGCCAAACGCGAATGTGATTTGCTCAATGCGCAGGCGTTTGAGAGTTGTCAGATTGAATCCGGTTTTAATGAATCAGCCTGTGAAGGGGTCAGGGCTGGTTTGAAAGCACTTAAAAAGGAAGAACCGCTGGCGCAGATCGAAGCCCGGACACAAACCGTTGGCAGCCTCAGCGTCCATTTTTCCAATTTTCTGCTCGAGGGTGACCTGCAGCGTCTGAAACTGGATTTGAGTCTGCAGTCGAATTTCCAGTTGACGGGTGAATTGAATTTCAATCCCGTTAAAGAAACCCTGCCCCTGGCCAAATGCATCGCAGCATGGAAAGCGCCGTTCAAAAGCAGGTTTACGAGCACACCGGAGATCAACAATTTACTCAGCGACCTGGAACAGTCCACCAATATGCTAACGGCCAACTGGTCCGGATTCGGTGTGACCATCGAAACTCAGCCATCGCCATTGGAATCTGTATTTGTCGACAACCCGCAACTACTGGCCAGTTGTAATATTGGCCTGACGGTGAGCAAGGTTGAATCGCTTATTGAAGGTGATGATGCGGCGTTTTTCCGCGGACAGACAGAACTGGTCATACAGCCCCTGCCAACCAAGATTCATCTTGGCCCGGCCACCATAGAATTTGGCAACACGGTTTACAGTGCGGATGCAAGACTGTCAGCCCAGCAACTGCGCTACGATATTCGGGAATAAAAAAGCCGCTCTGACATCCCTGTCAAGCGGCTATGATACTTTCACTCCAGTCGGTTCCTCGGCTTAACAGCTGCAGTTTTGTTTCCGTACACAAAAACAGCTCAACAATCCGATTGGTAACCGACACCCGTCCCACCTGCCTGGTCGTTCATTTCGCCACCGATCAAAACGCTCAGGCGGTGGTAGGGTCGATTAGGTTCTTGAAGCACTTGGGAAGTCAGCAAGGGGTAAACTGAACTAGTGCTCAAGAACCTGAGTTCATACTAGACCCTACGCCTGAACAGATATTGAAACAAAGATGAAGATAGATTAAATTTTTAATGAAATCGCCATATAAGACTCAAACATTCAAACGGTAGCCGAGTCCGCGGACGGTCTCGATGATCGAGTCGCCAGCGTTGGCATCGATCTTTTTACGCAATTTGCCGATATAGACATCTACAACATTGGTCAGGGGATCCATATTCAGTCCCCACACGTTACTGAGTATGCGTTCACGGCTGAATAAAGTGCCGGGATGGCTCATCAAAAGTTCAATGATGGCCAGTTCCTTCGCGGTCATCTTGATTTCCTTGCCTTCCACGGTAAATCGTAGCGATTGGCGATCGAATGCCAGTGAACCGACGGCCAGAGATCGCGCATTATTGGCAATTTCCGTGGTGCGCCGCATAACCGTTTCAATACGCGCCAGCAATTCCTCAAAGGAAAATGGCTTGGTCATGTAATCATCAGCGCCCATGCGCAAACCGGCGATGACATCATCAAGGCTGTCCATGGCGGAAAGAATGATCAGCGGCGTATTGATCTTATTCATGCGCAACTGCTGGCAAATCTCGCGACCGTGTATGCCCGGCAACATCATATCAAGTAACAGAAGGTCAAAATCACCTTCAAGTGCGAGTGCCAGACCCGCTTCACCGTCGTTGGCCACGACCGGAAAATGTCCTTCGGCGCGTAAACCACGCTGTAAAAAATCGGCAATACGTGTTTCGTCTTCAACAATCAATATTCTCATGCGACAGCCCTTAATTGCTTTTCAGCGGGTAAAAATACGCTCGCCAGTGCACCTTCTCCAGGTTTACCCTCGAGGGTGATCCTGCCCTTGTGTGCTTCAACGATCGCCTTGGCGACAGGCAGACCCAGCCCGGTGCCACGGGCGTGGCTCTGCGCCTTGCCTCCGCGGAAGAAGCGCTGAAATGCTTGCCTGCTCTCCTCTTCCGTCAATCCGATACCGGTGTCCTTGACCTTCACGACAATCTCCTTTTCGTTGCTGCCGAGACTGACTGTTACCGTGCCGTTTTGTGCTGAATAACGCAAGGCATTATCAATCAAAATGGAGAAAACCTGGCGCAACCGTCCAGAATCACCCATGACCGTTTCTTCCTTACTGCCAAAGTCCTGCTCGATTTCGATACCGTTTTGTTCGGCGCTGACCGCAAAATCAGCACATACCACAGCGAGCAAATCATTCACCGATACCGGGCGGATCTTGAGGCGGGGTTCGCCGGCGTCCGCGCGTGCGATAAACAACAGGTCATCGACCAGGCGCGTGGTCTGGTCAGCCTGTTCCATGATACGCATCAGCGTTTCCCGGTATTCCCCCTTGCTTTTGACTTTACCCCGCAAGGCAATTTCAGACTCGCCGCGGATGACCGTCAGCGGCGTACGGAACTCGTGGGAAATATCCGCCAGCAGTTTTCTCCTGTTTTCATCGACGAGCTCAAGAGTTTCGTTACTGCTTTTCAGCGCGCGTGTGCGCTCCTCGACTATGGCCTCGAGACGGATATTGGAGTCACGCATCGCAGCCCGGTGTTCGGCCAATTGACGGGCCATGACATTAAATGCAGCACCCAGTTGTGCAAACTCCTTTTCATGCAATTCGGGGATACGGTGGTTCAGGTCATCGTTGGTGAATGCTTCTGCGCCATGATGCAACTCGTTGACGGAGCGTGTGAGACTGCGTGAAAAAAGCCAGGCAATGATCGCAGTCAGACCGGCAAGGGTGACCATGAACAGTGGTAAAACACCGGTAATGTAATGCGCCAGGGATATCGTCTCGGTATTTGCTATCACCAGTTTGTTGCGGCTTGCCGCGAGCGTGTCAGCCATCAGGTCATCAAATATCTCCGCTGTTCCTGAGCTGCGCAATTTTTCCAGTTCAGCACGGGCATCGTCGGGTCTTTGTTCTTCGAGGGCTGTGCGTATCGTTTCACCCGAGGCAACGATGATCTCAACCAGGCGTTCCATATCGTTGAGAACGTCCATCTCGCCGGCTTCAGTTCCGGTGCTGAGTAATTCGTGTTCTTCGGCAAGTGCATGGCGGATATCGATAATTGCGGTTCGCAATTTCTGGATGTTGTCATGCCAGCGCGCCAGATCGCCGATCCGTTCGTTGGCAACGCTTTCTTCAATCAGGTTAAGTTTCTGTGCGGTCTGCGCGGACAGAATACGCTGACCGTTCAATACGGAGTTGGCGATGGTGACACGTTCCACGTCATATTCAAACCACTGAACACTGTCATAGAAGTACCACGCCAGGGCCAGCGTAATGACCAACATTGCGCCAAACGCAAGGTGCAGTTTTCGGCTGAAACTTGTCTTCCTTGCTGTCATTCTCTTACCGGATCTTTGGTTCCTTCCACCAGATGCGCTTAAGGATACCAAACAAAATACAAGTACAATAGAATGGCTTGCCACAATAAATTCCTGAAAAGCGGAAACTTATCCTTTTGAAGCTGCTTGTTATTTTTAACCCCCATGCTGCCCACGGCCGATCGGTTGACAAACTTGAGGCAATCAAGGCGCGATTCAAAGACCTCGGTATAGATGCGATGCTGATGCCCACCACGCATCCCGGGCACGGCACGGAACTGGTCGCAGGCATCAAGCTAACAGGATTTGACGGCGTGGTCGCAGCGGGTGGTGATGGCACCCTGTTTGAAGTCCTCAATGGTCTGTACCAACACCCGAAAGCGCAGCGCCCGCCCATCGGGCTGCTGCCCATCGGCACGGGTAACGCCTTTGCGCGTGAGTTGAATTTAAAGGCAGATGTGCTGATGAACGCCATCGACATCCTGCATCGCGGTCATATCCGCACGGTGGACGTCTGCTACGTGAAATCAGCAGACCGGAGTTTTTACTTTCTGAATATCCTACTGATGGGCTTCGCGGTCGACGCCAGTCTGACGGCGCAGAAATTGAAATTTCTCGGCGAATCGGCCTATACGCTTGCGACCCTGTGGCAGGTGTTGAAACTGAAGAGTTACCCGTTGGTCATGGAGATCGACGGCAAGCTCCGCGAAAACAACAACGTATTTATCGCGATTTCCAACAGCCGTTACACCGGCACGCATTTTCTCATAGCGCCAGAGGCCATCCTCGATGATGGCTTAATGGATGTAACGATCCTTGAAAACCTGCCGCGGCGCCGGTTACTCAAACTGTTTCCGACCATTTACAGCGGGCGGCACGTTGAATACGCGGAGGTATCAACCTGTAAAGCCACGCATATCAGCATCCGCTCGCCAGATGGCCTGCTATTGGGTCCGGATGGTGAATTCTGCGGGAGATCGCCGGTGGAGATTAGCTGTTTACCGCGCGACCTGGCAATTTTCTGCTGATCAAACCAGAAGCTTAAATCTGCGGGAAAAATGGCGAAATTTGCATCCCGATGGCATTTTTCGCCCATTCGTGACTCAGATTCCGCTGATCAACAGCAACCTTTCTGCCCATCACTTCGTCTTACGCACTGGAAACGCGTATTTGTTGCACTTTTGGGACGGCGCCTTCAACTGGCGCTATTCTTGCATAGTAGAACGCGCTAAGCCGTAAATTTTCTGCAGTGAGGACAATGAAAATGAAGAGAACCGCCATGACTTTTTCGATCCGCTTTTGGGCAATCGTACTGATCGCCCTCCTGATTTACCAATTCAGCAGCAGTGCTTCGGCCAATGAGTGTAAATTTGAAAAGAAAATTGAGAAGACGCTTGACCTGTCAAAAAGCGAACTGCTGTCCATAACATCCGCGGCGGGAGATCTTGAAGTCGTCGGTGTGCCGGGTACCGGGCAGGCCATGATCCATGGCAGGGTTTGCGCTTCAAAAGAAGTATGGCTGGAAAACACCGATATATACGCCAACGCCGGGAAACACGCCGAGATTGGCGCAGACCTGCCCGACATGGACTCCAACTGGTCATTCGGCAACACTTACCTCCTGGTGGATATGCATCTTGAAGTGCCGGAGGACCTTGCCCTCGATGTCAGGGACAGCAGTGGTGATATGCTGCTGAAAAATATTGCCGAAGTGACAATCAAGGACAGTTCGGGAGATATCGAAGTAGAGGGTGGCCGTGGGCCCATATCAATCAGCGACTCCAGCGGTGGCATCAACATCGAAGGGGCGGAGGGTGATGTAACCATCGAGTCAGACAGCTCCGGTGATATCAGTGCAAGGGACATCAATGGCAGCGTGCTGGTCGTGTCAGACAGTTCGGGTGATATCGATGTGTCCCGGGTCAGAGACAATTTCGTGGTCGAGAGTGACTCTTCCGGCGATATCAGTGCAAGCGACGTTGACGGTGATTTCCGCGTGCTCAGAGACGGTAGCGGCAGTATCCGCATCAATGGTGTAAAGGGCGAAATACAGATACCCGACAGAGGCTGACAGACGGCAAGTCCCCTAGCGGGTTTCAAGACAATGGGTCGCCGTGCAAACCACGGCGCCCAGTGTCCAGTTCACATCACTTTTTTCAGAATCCGGCGGCAATGCAAGGTCTTTAATTACATTTTGCAGGTAAATTGCCCGGAAGCATGAAGATTCTGGTTCGAATCCACTATCGACTCCTTTTTTGCAGAAATTTTCAATATCGCTGTCGCGCATATAGCGGAATGCATCGGTCAGACGCCAGCGCAGACCGTCAGCTTTCTTGATATATCCCTTAACTTCAGCAGCAGCGTGCGCAAATCCGGCCATGGCGGCCCCGCAGTCTTCAATTCTCCACCCTGGATTACCCACACCTGCGCCGCGTTTGCAGGCCGGCACGTGGCCAAACCTGTTCCAGGCTTCATCCTGTCCCCAACCGAGGAACGAATGACCGAATACTTTCATTGTCCGGCCCTTCACCCTGACCTTCCTGGCCCCTTCGCAAGTGCCGCAGGGAAAGGCCACCTGGATTGAGGCTCCACCCATTTCCGCGATACCAAAATTCGCATCCGCCTGTGATTCACCCAGCGCCAGCCAGGCGTACAGCCCTTCCTCGTATTCCGACAAAGTCCGTGTGATCACCGGCACCCCCAGTGTTTCGGCAAGTCTTGCATTGAGCATCTTCCAAAACCGGCCACTGGCCTCGGCATTCTGTTGTTCCGCAATGCGCATACCGGCCGTGCCGTAGACCGCCGCTGTTTCAACCCTGCAGTGTTGCTGCCAGTCAAATGCCTGCCATTGTGGTTTTCCGTTCTTGTTGAGCGGGCCGTCACTGCGCAAGTCGGACAGCGTGTCGAGCAAAGCATCGATCACAGTATCGGCATCAGCCATGGTCTTTCCACGGTTTCCACGTATGGGGTCGGCCAGCGCGTCCGTGGCTGGACCCGTATGCTGCAGCCAGCCTGACCCTGTTTGCTGGTAAACAAACATGCGGGTCTTGCTGCTACCGGCATCGTAGATAATGATGCAGGCCGGAACGACCACATGGGCTTGCTGCCGTTCTGAAGCGGTCCTGCAGCCACCGGCTGACAATGCAAGGACAATCAACACTGAGAATAAAAGGATGTTTTTAAACAAGTTATCTCCTGCCGGGTTTTACAGCACCGGTCTTCGCAAAACAAATTCGTTTACCAGTGGTTGGGATCGGCCTTATTCCATGCCGGCCGCCAGTCATCCGGAACCGTGGACGCCTGTAAAAGACATCCATCCGGTATGGGCGGATACATTTCATCATAATTCATCACGACGGTGCCACCGACGCGCCGGTGGATGTGGGCTGGTGTCAGGTCGTCGAGCCTTTTCACACCGGCGGCGGCAAGCAATTCCAGAAGATTATGAATCATGGCCTTGTGATAATTTGCCACGCGCTGGCCTTTCAATTCGACATCCAACGCTTTATACCGTGCGGGATCCTGCGTGGCGATACCCGTCGGGCACTTGTCCGTATTACAGCTGCGGGATTGCAGACAACCCAGGGCAAACATCATTGCGCGTGCGGCGTTGACCGTATCGGCTCCCAGGGCCAGCAGCCTGATCATGTGAAATGCAGACAGGGCCTTGCCCGCCGCGATCAGGCGAATATTTTTACGCAGCCCGGCACCTTTCAATGCACGGTCGACGAATATCAGCCCGTCACGCAACGGTGTTCCCACCGAGTTGGTCATTTCGACCGGGGCAGCGCCGGTGCCACCTTCAGAGCCGTCAATGGTAATGAAATCAGGCCTGATTCCGGTCTCCAGCATGGCCTTGCAGATACCTAGAAATTCGGATTTATTGCCGATACACAACTTGAATCCGACCGGTTTTCCACCCGACAACTCACGCAGACGGACCACGAACTGCAACAGCCCGGCAGGCGAATTGAAACTGCTGTGCGCGGGTGGCGAAACCACATCCTGGCCCATGGGCACATGGCGTATGCCGGCTATCTCCTCCGTCAGCTTGGCGGCCGGAAGGATACCGCCATGACCGGGTTTCGCGCCCTGGGACAACTTGATCTCAATCATTTTGACAATTGGAAAATTGGCCGTATGTTCAAATAGCGCGGCGTCAAACCCACCCGATTCGTTGCGGCAGCCAAAATAGCCCGTGCCTATCTGCCAGATAATATCGGCGCCAAATTTCCGGTGATAGGGACTCAGGCCCCCCTCCCCCGTATTGTGGGCAAAGCCACCCATTTTTGCACCCTTGTTCAGCGCCATGATGGCATTTTTGCTCAGGGCGCCGAAACTCATCGCCGATATGTTCAAAGGCGATGCGGCGTAGGGTAATGCACAGACACCTTCACCAAAAATAATGCGTGGGTTGTGATCAATAATCTCACAGGGTGCCAGCGAGTGATTGAGCCATTCATAACCATCGGCATAGACGTCAAAAATGGTGCCGAAAGGACGCGTGTCCCTGTCACCCTTGGCGCGCTGGTAAACCAGTGCGCGGAACTCCCGGTTGATGGGCGTGCCGTCGGTTTCCGACTCCACGAAATACTGCTGTATCTCCTTGCGGACGGATTCAAACATGTAGCGGATATGCCCCAGTACGGGATAGATGCGTAAAACGGAATGCCTGCGCTGTACCATGTCATAGACACCCAGGGCGATCAATGGCAGAACCACCATCAATAACCACGCAGCAGGTGGCCAGTGGGCGCTCCAGAGGCCGACCAGCAGTAACAGCGCGATACTGAAAATTACGAATCCCTGTTTTACCGTCATATTGAGCTACTCCAACAGCAATTACCTTAGTGTAATCGGTCAGAGCAAAAAGTGCGGACACGGGCGCGCCGGATCAGTGAAAACTCATTAATTTCCGGCAAACGTTAAAGAAGGTCAAGCGTGCGGCGTGATCCCAATCACGCCGCGTTGTAAATTATATTTCAATACGGGCAGCGGACCTCAGTCAGGCACCCGGTTCGGAGTTAGCGGTTTGCCGCCTGCCCTAACTACGCCAGGTGCTGCCTTGTCCATTGTTCAATCTGTCCACCCATCATGGCGCCCGATTGCCGTGCGATCTCCTTGCCGTCTTTAAACAGGACCATTGTCGGAATGCTGCGTATGTCAAACTGGGCGGCCAGCTGTTGTTCTTCCTCGGTATTCAGCTTGGCGAGCCTTACCTCCGGTTCAAGCGCAATCGCCGCCTTTTCAAAAGCCGGCGCCATCATTTTGCAGGGTCCGCACCACGGGGCCCAGAAATCCACCAACACCGGTATCTCGCTGCCGGCAATCTGCTTGTGGAAACTGGCCGAGGTCAGCTCAATGGGCTTCGCAGCGAATATATGCTTGCGGCATTTTCCGCACAACGGGTTATCACCAAGCCGTTCAGCGGGAATCCTGTTCACGGCGCCACAATAAGGGCATACAACCTTTCTGGAAAAACTCATCTCACTTCCTTCCTCTTCAAGCGGCGGTCGCCGGATCGTATATTAAATATTGATAATATATGTAAGGTTGGCATGCCTGGGATTCAAGCCTGTCGCGGATTGATCATGACGCAATATCTCGTATCACGAATTGAAAATTTCATAACACGGGACTTGCACAAAATGATTGACGGGGCTGTTTCGTGTATATTCTTCTGCGCGGCTATCTGAAAATCATGCCAGCCAACCGCTTGCATGCGCTCCAGGTGTCGTTGAGGGACTGAAGTTTACTCCAAGAAATGGCGCTATCCAGATTGACATGACGCTGCTCATACAGATCACGGACACCCATATTCTCCCACCGGGAGAAGTGCTGTATGGCACTATCGACACCGCGCTTCATCTCAGGGAAACGGTAAAGGAAATTAACCGAATGCGGCCCTTGCCTGACGCCGTCATTTTCACCGGTGATCTCGTGGAGAAAGGCGACAATCAAGGCTATCAATACTTCATTGACCTGATTAAACCCTTGAAAATGCCGGCCTGGGTCTTGCCGGGCAATCACGATGACCCGGCAGTCATGCAGGAATCTTTTGCCGCAACGCCCTGCTTCCCCGTATCTGATGAAACCCGCCAGTACGCGGTTGAAGACCTGCCTTTCAGAATCCTGGCGCTCAACAGTCGTTCAGACGGTACCGAACTGCCGGAATTTGATGAGCATAAACTGGCCTGGTTGAATGCCCAGCTCGGCCGTTCGGATAAACCCGTATTGATCGCCATCCACCATCCGCCCATGATCACGGGTATCGAGTTAATCGATATGGGCGGAGCGGAATGGTACCAGGGTCTGAAGTCGGTCATCGCCGCACACGAACAGGTGAAACTGGTCATCTGCGGGCATTGCCACACCGATCTCAGCGGACGGATCGGAGCAGTGCCGGTCTACATGGCGCCGGCCAATTCCCACCAACTGATCGCATCCCGGGGATTGGACCTTGCACCGGCAACGCTCAACCGGCCAGGCGCGCCGACACTGCACCATTTTATTGACGGTAATTTCCTGAGCGGAAGCCATCCATGGCCAGCCGACACAGCGGAGCGGCGTATCGACCGTAAATCCGGGTTTTCCTGGGATGAAATGAAGAAAAAAATGATGGGTTCCCGTGCCGGTTGAATCGTCAGTATTCAGTGCCCTCTTCTCGGCGGCAACAGCGTATTGCCAAAAAGCAGACCACCCACCAACGAAATCAACAGACGCAAGGCCAACAGGCTGATTTCGGTCAGATTGGCTCCGCCCTCGAGTAACAGGGCCGTGGCTCCGTGATAGCCGATGGTTCCGGGAACCAGCAATATCACTCCCGGCACTCTTATCAACGCGCCTGTTTGTTTGAAACTGCGCCCGTACAGGTTGGCCAGTATGGCCACCGACATCGAGGCCAGCAATACACCGAATTCAAGACCGCCGGCAGCAACGCCGACACGGCTGATCAGGTAGCTGACGATGGCCGCGAGCACGGCAATATGAAACTCTTTCCTGCGCACCGAAAACAACACGCCGAAACTCAATGCCGCGGCCAGCAACGCGGGCCAGCGAAACCAGCCCGGCGGCGAGGACAGATGTACCGCTGACGCGGGTTCCGACAGCCAGCCAAACCAGCCTACTACCACTGTTCCTATCAATACGCCGAGCGACAGTTTCAGCAAGGTGACAAGGGCGCCCGACAAACGCGCCGAACCGGAGGCCAGGTGGTTGGTTGAAAGCTCGGTGACCGCCATCGTCAGACCCAGACCGGGTATCAGCACGATCAGGCTGGACATGATGATCACGAATACATCAAGCCCCGGCAGAAACCGGTTCAAGGCGAATACCAGGAACGTGCTGAACAAAGCGGCGATGGCTTCCAGTCCACCTTCACGTAACACAACGCCGGCCTTGTTTACCAACAGGCCGGTCAACGCGCTGATTGCTGCGGCAACCGCCGTGCCGGGCCAACTGGCACTGAGCATCACCGCAACCGCGCCACCGGTCAGTCCCCAGCATATAATCTGCAACCATGCCGGATACAAGTGCTTGGGCTGCCAGCTTCTGAGCGTCAGGTAAGCCTGCTCGGTGGTAATTTCACCTTCGAGCAAGCCGTTGCCGATGTCATAGAGTTCGGCCGTGTTGCCCAGGTTGATCTCGGGCGGATTCATACGGTCGAGTTGCATCGGGATCGGACGGTTGTCTTCTTCGTCGTCCTGGTACTGGAAAGACAGGAAAATCGAGGTCGGACTGGACAGCGCCTGGCAGTTAAACCAAGCTTGTCAGCCAGCGCGGTCATCATGCGTTCAAACTGGTGTGCAGGTACGCCCGCCATGTGCAACTGGCGTGCGTAGCGTTTCAGAAAACGTACTTCCAGGGGAAGTTGGTTGGTCATTTTATCGCCCGTCCGAAAAATTAGTATGCAGGGTGCAGCAACTGCTAGCCGTCGGCAAGCGCTGAGTTCGCATACACCGTCAGGATCGCATTGATGGATATCCCAAAGTCGGGACATTCAGCTTGAAATTCAACTCCCCCTGCGAAAAATCTGGCATATACTTGCATATAATTGAGTTTTACCATTTTCGCTGATAGTCTCACGCCCACAATCGCTCTGGATAATAAGAACATGGCCGAATATGCTGCAATCACCGGTTGGGGGAAATGTATTCCACCCGCGATATTGACCAACGATGAAATTGCCAGCGTCATCGATACCTCGGATGAATGGATCAGGACACGCAGCGGTATCCGTGAACGGCGTGTTTCACATGTTCCCGGCAGTGATCTTGCGACAGTTGCGGGGCAACGCGCCTTCGCGGCGGCGGATGTCAATGCAGCGGATGTGGACCTGCTGATCGTTGCGACCTGCACACCGGACACCGTGATACCCAGTACCGCCGCGCACGTGCAACGCAAGATCGGCGCAGCACAATGCTGCTGTGTTCGACCTCAATGCCGGCTGCAGCGGTTTTATCTATAGCCTGGAAGTGGCGACCGCCATGATCCGCTCGGGCGCCTACCAAAAGGTTCTGGTGATCGGCTCGGAACGTATCACCTGGTTTTTGAACTGGTCCAACCGTGACACGGCGGTTTTGTTTGGCGATGGCGCCGGCGCCGTGGTGGTCGAACCATCGGACAGGAATCCGGTTTGTTGTATGCACATCTCGGCTGCGAAGGTGAGGCCGCCAGATGCCCTGCAAATACCCAATTTTGGCACGGCCGGAAATCGTTTTGTCGAAAACTACGCAGCTTTCGGTGTCCAGTTTGATGGCCGCGAGATATTCCGCCGCGCGGTCAAGGGCATGACCCATGAAACCGAGATCGTACTGGACAAGCTGGGGCTGACAAAGGCAGATATCGACCGGATCATTCCGCACCAGGCCAATCTGCGTATCATTGAATCGCTGGCAAAACACCTGTCGGTCGATATGTCGCAGGTCGAAGTCAATATCCAGAATTATGGCAACACCTCGGCCGCGACCATTCCGGTTGCCCTGACCGAGGCACTGGAAGCCGGCCGTATCAAGGCCGGGGACCGTATATTGCTGGCCGCTTTCGGCGCCGGACTGACCCGTGCGGCCGGTTTGTTGCGCTGGGGTGAACGCACGGTGCCGTTGAAGCAAAGTGATGCGGAATTGCCGCCCTGCGAGCAGACGGCGCTGGAAATCCTTGCCGTGATTCTATCAAACTCACACTTTAGTCCCGACCTGCCGTACTGGCAGGACTACCTGCCGTTTCTGCGACCGGCTTGCAGGCCCGGAATTCCCTTCCTGCTCGCAACTGAATGCAATACTGCCCGCCGGCTTACGTTCCGGCGGGGGACAGGCTATCCGGTTCGTCGCCAGCGACAACTCAAAGATGATGACTATGAACAGCGTATTTTTACCACCGGCCAGGTCAGTACACGACGCGCGAAAGCTGGCACGATCTGTTCAACGCCCTGGTATGGATGCGCTTCCCGCGTATCAAAACCGCGATGAACCAGACTGCATTACCAGGCCGGCGCCGCACAACAGAGTGGCGCCCGGGGCCGTTGCGTGACGCATTGACCCTGTTTGACGAATGTGGCGTCATCGTGATTTCCGACCGCCCGGATATCCTTCAGGCCCTGGCGGAGCGACGCTGGCGGGACGCATTCCTGGCCGATGCGTTCGGCACATCCGTCTTGGTATCGGTCGTCGGTCACGCAATGCTGGAGAAATACCTGTCACCCTATAAAGCGATGACCGCCAATGCACTACTGGTTCAGGTGAATACGGAATTCCTCGCACTTTCAAAGCAGGAGCGACCCGGGCGACTCGACCGGGAGATTGCGGAACTCCTGGTAAGTGGCAATGTTTTAAACAGCCCGGCCTGTCTTTCGCCCCTGCCCCTCGCCGGTGTTCCGGGCTGGTGGCCGCGGCAGGAGCAGCAAGATGGGCGATTTTATATGGACAGCGATGTATTCCGGAAACCACCGGCGGAATTGACACCGGCACCACTACACCGACTCGAATGAAGACCGCGTGGACGAAAGGCATTGTCACCAGGCTCCGCTTATGACCATAGTGCCGGTTTGGTTATGGAGATCGCAAAAAATACTGCGGAAAGCAGTACCAGCGGTTTATCCGGGGGAAATGGGTATCGTTCGTTGCTTTCCCTCTTAAGCTAAATCACTGATGCTCAAGTAAATGCCCAATTTCGGATTGCAGACCATAATTGACATTGATGTTTTATCTGCGTGGGCGCCGAGGCCGTGTATCGAGCCCCCCAGGGATGGGTTCATGGGCGTGTCCTGGTAATAACTACCCGCCCCAGCTTCCCTTCCGGATTAATCGGATCAGCAAGCGGGTGTATTTGCAAAATTGATCAAACCATCTTCTTGTAAGGCAAATACGTCTCGGCCTGCTGTTTGTAGTGGTCGGTACTGCGTCTTTCGTGGCTCAGAAATTCCGCGATTGCGGCACGGAATCGGTGGTCCGCAATCCAGTGGTAGGAACTGCTCTTGACCGGTTCAAAACCACGCATCAGCTTGTGTTCACCCTGGGTTCCAGGGTCAAATTCCTGCAGGTCATTTTCGATACAAAACTCGATACCCTGGTAAAAACAGGTCTCAAAGTGCAGACAGGAAAAATCTTCCAGCGCACCCCAGTAACGGCCGTACAGCCGCCGCCTGTCGAACAGGAACAGTGAACACGCGACAATCGCTCCGGCATGACGGGCAACCACCAGCATCAGCTGCGCAGCCATGGACGCACGCAGACGGTCAAAAAAATCACGATTCAGATAACCGTCATGCCCGCTGCGCTTACGGTAGGTGTCAACGTAACATTGATAAAAGCCGCTCCACTCCTCGTCGCTGATCTCATCAGCCGGTTTTTCTTACACACGGTGAGGCCCTGCTCCGCAACCATTCGCCGCTCCCGTTTCACGTTTTTACGTCTTGCCGAGCGCATCGTGGCGAGGAAGTCATCAAAGCCACGGTAGTCACGGTTGAACCAGCGAAACTGTACGGCCTCGCGATGCAGAAAAGCGCCCTCTTCTTTCATCTCCAGCAAGGCCGCTTGCAGACGCCTGCCGGGGAACAGCAAATGCCAGCTTGAGTAGTGAGACTGTCCAGCCAGTTGGTGTAACGCATCGAGCATGGGCCCGAATACCTCAGCGGGCGCCAGGTTGGACGCAAACCCGATGCGCGGCCCGGCAACCGGTGTAAACGGAATCGCCGTGACCAGTTTTGGATAATAGTTCAAGCCGTAGCGTTGATAGGCCTCCGCCCAGCCCCAGTCAAAAACGAACTCTCCGTACGAGTTGTCCTTTTCGTACAAAGGCATGACCGCCAATGGCTGATCATTTTCCAGCAGCATCAGGTGCCGGGCTTGCCAACCATTTTGTGCAGACGCGCATCCGCTCTCTTCCAGGGCCAGCAGAAAGGCATGCTGTATAAACGGATTCTCACTGTTAAACAGCGCATTCCAAACAGAAGAAGGAATATCGGCGATCGAGGTGAAAAACTTGCAATGCATATCCCAGTGTACGCAAAAACCGGAGAAAAGTACGTAGCCGGGCAAGCAAGCCCTTGACATTAGCAGGACGATTGCGGCACAAAAACAGTTGTTGTTTCAACAGTGCTGCAATATCACTACAATTGATACCGTGTGTACACAAAGGATAGTTCAAATGAATGCCGAAACCCCGAGAGATTCCGAGGGATACCTGTTTGACCCCGAGGACTGGAATGAAGACATTGCACGCGAAATCGCAACTGAAGAAGGTATTGAATTAAACGCTACCTGCTGGCTGGCACTGGGCTTTATGCGTGAGTACTTGCGCGAGCATGATATCGCCCCGGATGTGCGTCACCTCATCAGCTACCTGGCAACTGAAATGGACTGCAGTAAAAAAGAAGCGAAACAACTCGTTTTTGAAATATTCCCTTACGGTTATGTCAAGCAGGCATGCAAAATTGCCGGTATGAAAAAACCGCGTGCCTGGAGCACGGGCTAAGCCGCATATCGCTGTGGCCACAGCTGCCCTTCGCCATCGTCCGGGATACAGGTGAATGAATTCAGCCTGACTCAGATTTCAACATCATTTGACGCCATGCATGCCCTTCCTGATCAGCGGGATTAAGGCGAACGCAACCGCTGACGCGATCATTCCAATCCAGAACATCATGATGAACAGGTCGCCGTAGCTGGCAGCGGCAGCGACCAGGTCCATGCTTTCCCCTTCCGGTACATCGATCGCGGTCAATTCACCAAATTTGGCCGCCAGCACCTCGGAATAAGCGGTTGCGAGAAACCACGCACCCATCATGACACTGACGACACTGGGCAACGACAACTGTGTTACCGCGCTCAAACCGATGGGTGAAATACTGAGTTCCCCAAGTTCGAGAACGCCGTAGGCCAGCACCAGCCACCAGACACTGGCTACACCGTTAATACCGGCCAAGTGCGCCGCGTACGCCATCGGCAGGAAAGCCAGTCCGGCCATCAGCAAGCCAATCGCACTCTTTGCAGGTTTGCTCGGGTTCAGACCGTGTCTGTCGAGCCATGGCCACAACCAGGTAAAAAACGGTGTGAAGGCGACGATGAAAAAGGCCCCGAGAAAAGTCAGCGAACCCGCCGTCTGCTGAACAAAAGACATGTCACGGACAAACGCTGCCAGCATCAATACAACAACTGATCCGAGCAATATTTCACCCAGCAGAAGCCTGCCATGACCCGCCAGCCTTAAAGCCAGCAGCATGGTCAGCGGACTCAGCGCGAGCGGGACGATGGTCCACGGCAACACCGGCTCGGGGGTGACGCCTATGGCGCCGAACATATCCTTGGTCAGCAGTCGGTCGGTGAAAGCGACCCAGGAGCCATAGGTTTGTTCGTACAGGGTAAAAAATACCAGCACCATCAGGATAAGTACGACCAGGCTGATCATCTGCTGGCGTTCGACACGGTTGCACTTGACGGTGACAAACCAGGCGAACCAGGCCACCAGCACCGCGGACATGATATGCATGGCGCCGGAAACGGTCCAGGTATGCTGCATCAACTGCCAGATCACCGCCACGCCGAGCAGGGACCCCAGGTAGATGGCCCATTCCCGGTTCAATGGCCCGAGTATTTTTTGTTTCAACAACGCAGGCTGTTTTGGCTCGGCATGACCGTGCAGGTATTTCTGTCCCGTCAGGAACACCGTGAGACCGAGCAACATGCCGATACCGGCGGCGCCGAAACCGTACTTCCAGCCAAATGTTTCGCCGAGGTAGCCGCAGATCAGGCTGGCGAACAGCGCGCCGACATTGATACCGGCATAGAAAATGGTAAATCCGCCATCCCTGCGCGGATCATTCTGCGGATACAGTTTGCCAACGATGGTGGAAATATTGGGTTTCAGAAAACCGACACCCGCGATGATCAGTGCCAGTGAAAAGTAAAACACCTGCAGGGCGCCCGCGTCACGCTGGACCTCGCCGTCGACCAGGCGGGCCTGTACACCCTCGATGGCCATGCCAAAATGCCCGGCACACAGCAGCATGGCGCCAGCGATGACCGCCTTGCGCATACCCAGCCAGCGGTCCGCCAACAAGCCGCCGATGACCGGCATCGCATAAACCATGCCGCCATAGGCGCCGAGTAACTGGTAGGCCGGTGCGTCACCGAACAGGTGGTACTTGATCAGGTAGAGGAATAACAAGCGCTTTCATTCCATAAAATGAAAACCGCTCCCACATCTCGGTGAAAAAACAGATATACAGACCCTTGGGTTGACCCCAGAACTCTTCACCATGGTGGAATTGCTGCTCGTTTGCGATTTCGTTCATATTTTTCTTCGTGTATTGCCGCGGCAGGAAAGTGATGAAGAATCCAGTGAAACCGCTCCGGAGTCAAATGCTTTATGTTTTTGATCCGGACAAAACCGGGTACATTGAGTAGAATTCCCTGCAGCCGATTTCATCAGAACAAGAATGACAGAAGAGAAAAATAATTATCGATTGCGACCCCGGCCAGGATGATGCGGTCATGCTGCTGCTGGCGCTCGCCTGCCCCGATGAATTCGATATCCTCGGCATCACCACGGTGGCCGGCAATGTGCCGCTTGAACTTGACGCAGCGTAACGCCCGTATCATGTGCGAACTCGCAGGCAGGACCGACGTTGCCGTTTATGCCGGCTGTGACAAGCCCATGCGGCACGAACTGATCACCGCGGAAAACGTGCATGGCAAGACCGGTATCGATGGCGTGGCCGTTTACCAGCCTGCCATGCCATTACAGGATCAGCACGCCGTTGATTTCATCATAGAAACCCTGCTTGGGGCAGACGACAACAGCATCACGCTGGTGCCGACCGGGCCGTTGACCAATATCGGCCAGGCCATGACACGGCGAGCGGATATTCTGCCAAAGATCCGGGAGATCGTGCTGATGGGTGGCGCCATGCGCGAGGCTGGCAATACCACCCCGAGCGCCGAGTTCAATATTCTCGAGGACCCGGATGCCGCGCACATCGTCATGCACTGTGGACGGCCGCTGACCATCGTGCCGCTGGACGTGACCCACCAGGTGCTGGTCTCGCGCAAACGTATTGAGCAGATCCGTGCACTCAATTCACCGGTCGGGACAGCGATTGTCGGCATGATGGAGTTTTTCAACCGCTTTGACAGCAAGAAATATGGCAGTGACGGCGCCCCGCTTCACGACCCCTGCACCATCGCCTACCTGCTCAAGCCGGAATTGTTTGAAGGCAAGATGTGTAATGTCGAAATTGAAACCGGTTCGGCGTTGACCCGTGGCCATACCGCGGTTGATTTCTGGGGTGTAACCGGCAGGGTCCGCAATGCAAACTGGCTTTACAAGGTGGACGCAGATGGCTTTTTTGCACTGTTAACCGAGCGGCTCAGGGCATGAAAAAGAACGTCTCAATTGCCGTGATCGGCTCGATCAACCTGGATATCGTGGCCCGCGTGCAGGAGTTTCCGCAGCCCGGTGAAACCATTACCAATGCGGTGGTCAGCCGCTATCCCGGAGGCAAGGGCGCCAACCAGGCGCTGGCCGCGCACCGCCTCGGCGCCTCGGTTTTCATGGTCGGCAGGGTTGGCAACGATCCGTTTGCGGAAGAAGCGTTGCACACGCTGCGCGCGGAAGGGGTGGACCTGGGCTACTGTAAACCGCTTGCAGGCCACGCCACCGGTTTGGCGCTTATCGTTGTGAATGCAAGCGGCGAAAACCAGATCGTTGTAGCACCCGGCGCCAATGCGGCCTTCGATGCGGATCATCTTGAACTGCCGACCACCGATGCCTGTATCGCACAACTCGAAGTTCCGGTCAGGACCATTCTGAAAGCCGCTCGTGCAAATGACAATTTCTTTTGCTTGAACGCCGCACCCGCCAAGCCGGTACCCCATGAACTGCTCGAGCATGTCGACCTGCTGGTGGTGAACGAGTTGGAAGCGCTGGCGCTGGGCGCGGAACTCGACAGCTTTCACGGTCTGCTCGCCAGTACCTATGGCGCCAGGGGTGCTGTTTTGAGCCGTAATGGCGTGCAAATTGCCAGGGCAATGCCACCAACCGTTAATGTCGTGGATACCACTGGTGCAGGTGATGCCTTTACCGCGGCGCTGACCGTTGGACTGGTAAGCGGCCTCGAACCTCAGGCAGCGCTGGAGCAGGCTTGTGTAGTGGGTGCCCTTGCCACCACCAGGATGGGCGCCCAATCGTCTCCGACCCTGGTGGAAGTTCAGCAATTGCAGTAAATTCAGCCTGGAAAACGGTTTTTCCTGTCAATTTCCCACGGTCTTTCGATATCGTCGTTATATTGATTTAAATCAATTGAAACAGGGTAGATTCTGTTGTCTCGGTTAGCCCAACCACGTAAAATTAAACCACTAAGAACAGAGGGTTTTGACCCTTCCTCAACTTAGATAATGGATGTATACAATTCGCCTGCTACGGCACCACTATAAAACCAATTTTTCAAATATATATTTCGCATTTTGGCTGGCAAAACACGCCATCCAAAACAACATTGTTAATTGCGCTGACTACAGAAGAAATACGATATGAATGCACTACCTGATAACCTGATTGCTCCCGTCACAATCGTTGTCGCAGTTTTGGCTTCAATCGGTCTGTTTTTTCTTATCCTGACCAGGCTTTCGCTGATTTTCCAGGCCAACAGCGCCAAGTCGGATCCTGATACGGCCCATATTTACTGGATCTATAAAAGTCCGTTTTTTATCCGGTTGACCGATCGGATGTTCGTGGTATCAAGCATATTGTTATTTCAATACAGCAAGCTGGTCAGCTGCGTAGTCAAACGCCTGAACCCATCCTTGAAAGGCAAAAGGGTCTTGCAGATTTCCTGTGCTTTCGGCAACGTGTCTGAAAAAATAGCCGAAAGCTGTGCAAAGCAGGACGCCGCGGAATTTGTCCTGACCGATATCATGCAGAGCGAACTGGACAATGCCGAAAGAAAGCTCAAGCGATTTGGAAAGCTTTGCACCTACAGCAGACAGGACGCTACAAACCTTGCCTTCGAAGACCAGTCATTTGATTACGTCGTCGCGTTTTTCCTGCCCCACGAATTACCCTTCGATAAAAAAATCCAGCACATTGAAGAAGCAAAGAGGGTTTTAAAGCCGGGTGGAAAGGTCGTTTTTGGTGAGTTCCACAAACCAAGATTGAAGATCCTGGAATTGCTCGGACGTATCTATTTTAAAATTTTCGAACCCTATGCAACTGAAATGTGGGACAGCTTTGATCTTGCTGAGGCAATTGAAGAAAACACGGACGATTCCTACCGGATAGAAAAGGACACTTTTTTCTTCGACAATTTCCAGGTATTGGCCGCAAAGCGTCTGTCATAGCCGGAGGTCTGTCATAACCCCGGGTCTGTCACAACCCGGGGCCTGTCATAATTTAGGCGCAAAATTTAATTTCTGCAGTTTTTCAATCACCAGGCTGATGCCCTGCAACAGCCTGCGCAGGGGCAAGGGCAAATCGTCCCAGTCCATGCTGTCCATGGTGTTTTTGATCCCCAACCCAAGCTCGGTATCACCTTCAATCCGGATCCGGCGCTGAAAGAACAAGGTATCAGGATCGGCCTGCCGGGTCGCCAGCAGGACAAAATCCCTGCTCTCGCCGCTGATGCATACGTCATCCTTCTGGGTGCGGTCGAGTGGCGTGAATTTGTCACTGCCAACACGGATCAGCCAGTCGATGCACAGATCGGACACCTTGATCCTGACCCGGGCGTTTTCCAGAAACTCCAGTTCACCATGGTGCAGGGGTTCGCGGAACGCCTGGTTCAGGGCCAGCGACAATACGCGTTTCTGAATGGCATAGGGAATGTAGCGACCGGGAATGCCGATAATTTTCCTGGCAATGGGCCGGACGGAATCTGGAATTGGCAGCATGGTGTGACCCGCAATGAATTTGCATCAGTATATTTGCCGTTTACCGCGATGTGTTGATACAGATCAATGTGAGGATAGATTCTGCATCTAGAATGTGTTGCCAGTAAGCGCAAACTGGATGGTGTATGGAACTGGTCTGTCCGGCGGGTAACCTGCCGTCGTTAAAAGCCGCCGTCGATAACGGCGCGGATGCCGTATACGTGGGTTTCAAGGACGATACCAACGCGCGGCATTTTGCCGGTCTGAACTTTACCGAGCGCACCTTTGACAAGGCCGTGCGCTACGCGCAGGACAATGGCCGCAAAGTTTACGTGGCGATCAATACCTTCCCCCAGCCCAAGGGCTTTGAGCGCTGGAAAGAGGCGGTGGACCAGGCGGCTTCCTACGGCGTCAATGCCCTGATCATGGCCGATATCGGCGTGCTCGATTACGCCAGCACAAAGTGGCCGGACCTGCGTCTGCACCTGTCCGTGCAGGCATCGGTTACGAGCGCCGAGGGTATCCGCTTCTACTTTGAGAACTTCGGCATTCAACGCGTCGTTCTGCCACGCGTGCTGTCGGTCAGCCAGGTCGCCCAGGTGATCACGGAATCTCCGGTTCCCGTAGAGGTTTTCGGCTTTGGCAGCCTGTGCGTGATGGTCGAGGGCCGTTGCCTGTTATCCAGTTATGCGACCGGCAGGTCGCCAAATACCTACGGCGCCTGTTCGCCGGCGTCCCATGTCCGCTGGGAGGAAACAGGCGACGGCACCAATACGCGTCTCAATGGCGTTCTGATCGACCATTACGGCGAAGGTGAAAAGGCCGGTTATCCGACCCTGTGCAAGGGACGATTCCAGGTCGGCGAACATACCTTTTACGCACTCGAAGAACCGACCAGCCTGAACACCCTGTCCATCCTTCCGGAACTCAAAAAGATCGGTGTCAGCGCCATCAAGGTGGAGGGGCGCCAGCGTAGCCCGGCCTACGTCGCCCAGGTGACCGCCGTCATGCGCGCTGCCATCGACCAATGCATGCTGAATCCCGATAGCTACCGGCCAAAAGACCAGTGGATGCGGGAACTCGCCGATGTTTCGGAAGGCTCCCAGACCACCCTCGGCGCCTATCACCGGCCCTGGCAGTAGGTGAATCAGATGATGCAATTGTCCGTCGGGCCAATAACTTACTTCTGGGAGCGTCAGCGGGTGCTGGATTTTTATCAGCAGGCTGCGGACAGCAAAGCCGAAATCATCTACCTCGGTGAGGTCATCTGTTCGAAACGCCGGCTCGTCAAATCCGAAGACTGGTTGGCGATCGGCGCTGAACTGCAGCAATGCGGCAAACAGGTCATCCTGTCCTCACTGACCCTGCTGGAAGCCGCCTCGGAGATCAGCAGCCTGAAAAGGCTGTGCAATAACGGGGATTTCATGGTCGAGGCCAATGACATCTCGGCGGTGCAATTACTGAGCAAGGCGGGCCGGCCATTTGTTACCGGCCCAAGTGTGAATATCTATAACTCCCGCACCCTTGAGCTTTTGGCAAACAAGGGGCTGAAGCGCTGGGTCCTGCCGGTTGAACTGGGTCTGGACACCCTGAAGGATTTGCAGGCAGCGCGACCGGCGGGTGTGGAAACGGAAGTCTTTGCACTCGGCCGTCTGCCGCTGGCGTACTCGGCGCGTTGTTATACCGCTCGTTCCCACAACCTGCCGAAGGACGATTGCCGGTTTAAATGCCTGGACTACCCGGACGGGCTTTTACTGAAAACCAGGGAAGGCCAGGAGTTCCTTACGCTCAATGGCATTCAGACCCAGTCCGCGCTGACCCACCAGGTGCTGGATCAACTGCCCGACCTGGAATCGCTCGGCGTGGATGTGCTGCGTATCAGCCCCCAGTCCAGCCACAACATGGAAATTATTGCAATCTTCGACGCTGCCCGTAAGGGCGCCGTCCTTGATCCACTGGTTCAGGAACTGCTCGGCTTTTTACCGCTGGGCGCGTGTAACGGCTACCTCGTTGAGCAGGCGGGTATGCATTTGGGTCCTGGGCAGTCCCATGAGAATCAGCAAGCTTCTTGATCACCACCATCGCCAGGTGAACCGCAAGGCCTTTCAGGACCTGCGCCAGTTCACGGACACGCTGACGGCCGCCGGACAGTTGATCAAGGTAGCCGAGCCGGTCTCACCGCGTCTGCAGATCACCGCTCTGAGCCACCGCAGCCTGGTCAATGCCGGCCCTGCCCTGTTAATTGAAAACCCGCAGGGGTATGACATACCGGTGCTGGCCAACCTGTTTGGAAATGAACAGAGGGTGTTGGCGGCACTGGAACTTGAAAAGCGCTCTGACCTGTATGCGCTGGGACAGCAACTCGCTTTCCTGAGAAACCCGCACCTGCCGGAAAACCGCCAGGCGGCACTCGATGTGATCCCAGGCTTTGCCCGCCTGGCGCATGTGACACCGAAGCAGGTGGAGGCTGCGCCCTGGCAGGAGCAGGTCAGCGAAGCCGCCGATGTCGATCTTGAAACCCTGCCCATATCGACCTGCTGGCCGGAGGATGCCGGACCGCTGATCACCTGGGGCATGGTGATTACCCGCGGTCCGAACAAACCACGGGTCAACCTGGCGATTTACCGCCAACAGTTGATCGGCAAAAACAAGCTGATCATGCGCTGGCTGCCCCATCGCGGCGGCGCCCAGGATCTGCGCGAGTTCCAGCAGACCAATCCCGGCAAACCGTTCCCGGTGTCTGTCGCCATCGGCGCCGACCCGGCCACCCTGCTGGCAGCGGTCACGCCGATACCCGACACCCTGTCAGAATACCAGTTTGCCGGCCTGCTGCGTGGTCGCAGAAGCAGGATCGTGACATCCGGCCTGACCGGTCTGCCCGTCCCGCACGGCGCGGAAATCGTCCTCGAAGGAAATATTTATCCCGGTGAAATGGCCTTGGAAGGACCGTTTGCCGATCACACCGGCTATTACAATTCGTGCGCGGAGTTCCCCGTTTTCACCGTCGAGCGTGTCAGCCAGCGCAGCAACCCGATCTACCTGACCACCTACATGGGCAAACCCGGCGAGGACGAACCCTCGATCATGGCCTCGGCCCTTAACGAAATGTTCATTCCCCTTCTGCAGGAACAGTTTCCCGAGGTCGCAGATTTCTACCTGCCGCCGGAAGCCTGTTCCTACCGCGTGGCCATCGTCAGCATCCGCAAGCAATACCCGGGCCACGCACGCCGCATCATGTTCGGAATCTGGTCATGGTTAAGACAGTTCACCTACACCAAGACCATTATCGTGACCGACGATGACATCGACATACGCAACTGGAAAGAGGTGATTTGGGCCATTTCCACACGCTCGGATCCGGTCCGCGATACCGTGCTGGTTGAAAACACGCCGATCGATTATCTCGATTTCGCCAGCCCCAGGCCGGGTCTGGGTGGCAAGATGGGAATTGACGCAACGCATAAAATCGCTGCGGAAACCGACCGGGATTGGGGCAGGGTCGCCAGCGTTGATCGCGCGACCAAAGCGCAGATCGAAACAATCGCAAAGGCCCTTGGTATTTGAAAATCCTGTAAAAAGTGACAGGTGTACCCCCGGCAAAATAGGAAGATAATTTTTGCATGAACGCACGAAAAGGATCTTCGAGTCGTTGGCAGGTATTATGCTCTGCCGAAAATCTGGAAAGGATGTCCGGATCGGCAGAGTCGCGCCAGCAAGACAACTCACTCAAACCAATACTGCTTTTAACCGCCCTGCTATTTCTCCTCGTCGCACCAACACCCGACGCGCGGGATATTGCGGACATGTCCGCCAACTTTCTCATCGTGGAAAACCACCAGGGACTGATGGCCTCGGATGAGCCAACAAAACCCATAGAGGAAGAGATACAGAAATAGTATCCTGATCAGTATCCCTGATCAAACCCTCATCAACACCACCAGCAGTATAAGGTGGTGACAAGACTGTCTCAAACCGTCTGCCTGCAAGGTTAAAACGCACTCCGTACAGTGAAGTCAGTGATGTCCTTAAATTCAAGTCAAATTTCATGAACCTTCATGATATTGGTTGCGCCCGGCGTCAGGGACGTGCCAAAAATGACGACGACAAGATCACCGCTATCGACGATACCCAGGTGCCTGAGGATTCCCAGGCCGTCATCCAGCATTTTCTCAAAACTTTCGTAATGGACCGACAAAATCGGCGTGACACCCCAGGGCAAGGCCAGGCGGCGATAAACTTCCAGCGAGGGGGTAAACGCTATGATCGGGCAGTTTGGCCGGAAATGGCTGACCAGCCTGGCCGTGGACCCGGACTCGGTAAACGTGACCACGTAGCGGGCATCCAGTTCATCCGCCGCCTGGCAGGCAGCCTTGACGACGGCCCGCGACGTCGAATGCCGGTCCAGCAGCGACATGCCTGATGGCCATTGCCAGGGCAACCTGGGATGTTTCGATTCGGTATGGCTCGCGATACGCGCCATGGTCGCAACCGTCTCGATCGCGTGTTCGCCAACCGCGGTCTCCCCGGACAACATGACGGCATCGGATCCATCCAGGATCGCATTGGCCACGTCCGAGGCTTCGGCGCGCGTTGGTCGCGGGTTATGGATCATGGATTCCAGCATCTGTGTCGCCGTGATAACCACGAGACCGCGGCGGTAGGCTTCAAAAATAATTCTTTTCTGGTGCATCGGCACCTGTTCGGCCGGTAGTTCCACACCCAGGTCGCCACGCGCCACCATGACGCCGTCAGCCACGGCGAGTATGCTTTCGAGGTTGTCGATGGCTTCCGGCTTTTCGATCTTGGCGATCACCGGCATGTCCGGGCTGCCGTTAGCGGCCAGGAACGTCTTGAGTTCCGTCACGTCCGCCGCTGTCCTGACAAACGACAGGGCCATGTAATCGACCCCGATTTCAATACCGTGCAGGGCGTCTGACTTGTCCTTTTCAGTGAGTGCGGATACGGACAACTTCGTGCCGGGCAGATTGATACCCTTGTTCGATTTCAGCCGGCCGCCATTGATGACCCGGGTGATGACATCATTGCCGTGGACCGATTCCACTTCAATTTCGATCAGGCCGTCATCCAGCAGGATCCTCTCGCCGGTTTTCACATCCGCGGGAAGATTCCGGTAACTTGTCGAAATCCTTTCAGCCGTTCCTTCGACCGCTTCGGTGGTCAATATCAAACGGGCGCCCGCCTCGAGCAATACACCGTCCTGACCGGCGATATGCCCGGTGCGGATCTTGGGTCCGGATAAATCCTGCAGACAGGCCACCGCGGTTCCCAGCTTCCTGGCTGCCGCATGCACGTTTTCCAGTCGCTGGCGGTGTTCTTCATGTGACCCGTGTGAATAATTCAGACGCGCGACATTGACACCGGCCCTGATCAGTTTCTCAAGTGATTCCGGATCCGACGATACCGGACCCAGCGTGGCAACGATGCTGGTTCGACGCATGTGATTTTCACCCAGTTTGTTATGCAATAATTAGCGTATCACAGAAGGAATACCTGATGACTCAACCCCGTTGGAAAAACACCATTGCCATTACCGGCGCCGGAAGTGGCTTTGGGGCTGCGTTGGCACATCATTACGCGGCCCGCGGCTGGAATGTTGCGGTCACCGACATCGATGAACAACGCGCCCGCCGGACACTGGCCGAAACAGGCAGCCATGACGGTGCCAGTTTTTCCATGCAGCTTGATGTCACCAGCGCAGAACATTGGCAGCAATTGCAGGACTCCGTCGTGCAACGCTGGGGTGGTCTCCAGGTCCTGGTCAATAATGCCGGGGTGGCCGCGGCGGGCAATGTCGAGGACACCAGCATGGAAGACTGGGTCTGGGTGCTGGATATCGACCTGATGGGTGTGGTACGCGGTTGTCACCAGTTCGCCGGATTGATGAAACAACAAAAGTCAGGCCACATCGTCAATATTTCCTCATTCGCAGGTCTGGCCGGCCTGCCCTTCATCGCCGCCTACGGTGTGGCCAAGGCTGGTGTCGTGGCCCTGTCCGAGGCGTTATGGGCCGAAATGCGTCCTTTTGGTGTCGGGGTTACGGTCGCCTGCCCGGCTTTTGTCAAAACCGGTTTGCTGGATTCATTTCGCTCAACCCGGCCCGATGCCCATGCGAAGGTCAGCCGCTGGATGGAAACATCCGGCGTCAGTGCCGAACAGGTCGCCGAAGCCATCACCAAAGCCATCACGGAAAACAAATTCCTGCTTTTGACACACGCTCAGACCCGCGGCGCCTGGCGTCTGAAACGCTGGTTGCCCCGGACCTATTTCAGGATGCTGGCAAAACGCAGCCCGGGTCCGGGCTGAAGGACTTCTATTTCAGCGGGTAAACCGGGTGGTTGGCATCCGGTGAATAGTACTGCATCATCTTGGGTTCAAGATGCTCCAGTTCCTTCTCCCGGTTGCCAGGTGCCGGGTGGGTGCTCAGAAACTGCGGCGGACTGGATTTGTTTACGGCAGACATTTTTCTCCACAGGCTGGCAGCGGCAGCCGGGTTGAATCCGGCTTTGGCAGCAAGTTCAATACCGATTTCGTCCGCTTCCTTTTCAGCCGCCCGGCTGTTCGGCAGGTTGACCGCGAGCATGGCCGCCAATGCCGCGCCGGTCAGCGCGACACCTTGATTATCAGAAACCACCCCAACCGCCGCGACACCGACACTTGTGGCAAGCTGCACCGACATCTTTTCGGCCGAGTGTTTTGCCAGCGCGTGTGAAATCTCGTGCGCCATCACCTGGGCCAACTCATCATCGGTCGGATCGACCTGCTTAAGCAGGCCCGTGTACACCGCCATCCTGCCGCCGGCCATACACCAGGCGTTCACCTCCTCGGGATCGTCGATCACCACCACGCTCCACTCCCAATTGGCGGTCTCGGGGCGCATTTTGATCGCCTCGGTGATCAGCTGACCGGTGATGTGCCTGACCCTGTTATTAACGGCCCGGTTGGTTTCCAGTTTACCGGCGTCATCAAGTTCCTCGACGGTGGACAGGTAGGCTTCCTTGGAAGCGTTAATGGCGGACTCTTCGGACACCAGCATCAGCTGACGGCGTCCGGTCGGACTGGTCGCACAGGCGGCCAGCAACAGGCACAAGAATGCAAGGATTAATGAACGGATCAAACTGGGCATACATTTTTACCTGGAGTTAGCTGATGTAGGATTGTAGCCGAAAGCGTGAAAAGATAGTCACTCGTACTTGAACGAGATATCCAGCAAGCGCATATCTGTGATGCTGTCGTTGTCGCGGTAAACCATCTTCACGGGCAGAAAATGCGCCTCTTCGGCATGCCACATGTCGGTCTGTTTTTCATCGTCTGTAGCACCACGCCGGATGTGGATGGTCTGTACCAGGCCAAGTACGGTGACCAGTGGTTCCAGCGCCTGGAATCGATAGGCGTAGGTCCGCAGTTCCGGGCCGCTTACCACGACCGCATCGATGTTGTAGTCGCCCCGGCAAACCGAGCTTGCCAGCAGCAGGTAAACGCTTAGTTTGTCCTGCATACCCGGGGCGATATTCACCTCAAAATCAGCCCGTTTCCTGTTACCCGTGGCTTTCATGGACGCCCAGTCGAACTCAACGGTTTCGTGGCGCCTGTATAAAGAAACCTTTTGCGTCGAATGAAAACTGTAGGGCAAGACAATTCCGTCGCGCCAATAGAAATCGGACTGCTCTTCGATATACACGGTAAAAACACCCCAATTCACACGGGTATCCATGCTGTAGCGAAAGCTGTCTGCGCTTTGACGCTCGAGCGTCACGAACATTGAACCGTCCGGATTTCCGTTCCGGGTCACTGAATAGTTTGCGCTGTACGGCACGGGCGCCGCTCCACAGTCCAGGGCCGAAACCTGCATGGCCGCAGATACCAATGCCAAGGAGATGAATAATCGGAACAGCCAAATTTGCGACGGGGTCACGGTGATAAAACTACCTGGAGTAAAATCGACGCATACAGTTTACACCCGCTGCAAATATTTGCCGAATACCGGGTAAGTTGCTTCTGGCAAAATAAGCAATGCTTGGCATGTGTATCTTGCTAAGCTAGGGTAGTGGATTAAGGCCAGCACAAAGGCCAGCACAGAGGAATTACACATGCTATATCGTCAACTGGGTAACAGCGATCTGAATGTTTCGGAGATCGCGCTGGGATCGTGGCTGACCTACGGGGTCGGGGTAGAGACCAATCAATCGCGGGCCTGCCTGGATGCCGCGTTCGATTGCGGTATTAATTTTATAGATACCGCCAATGTTTATGGCCAAGGCGCGGCGGAGTCTTTTCTGGGTGATAACCTGCAAGGCCGCGCCCGTGACTCCTACGTCCTGGCCACCAAGCTTTTTTTTCCGATGAGCGAGACCGACAAGGGCCTGTCAGCCGCACAGATTCACAAGCAACTGAATGATTCCCTACGCCGTCTGCGCACCGATTACGTCGATCTATACCAGTGCCACCGTTACGACGAAAACACACCGCTTGATGAAACCATGCAAGCTTTAACCGAGGTGGTCGAGTCAGGTAAGGTCCGCTACGTGGGCTTTAGTGAGTGGACAGCGCCACAAATAAGGGCTGCCATGGAGATTCCGGGTGTCGTCTCATTTGTTTCCAGCCAGCCACAGTATTCGATGCTCTACCGTGTACCAGAGGCCGAGGTCATCCCGTTATGCACAAAATACGGGATCAGCCAGATCGTCTGGTCACCACTGGCCCAGGGTGTGCTGACGGGCAAATATGGTAAAGGTCAGAAGCCGCCCGAAGATTCGAGGGCGGTAAATCCGAAAATGAACATTTTCATGGATAAATGGTTGCGCGAAGACCTGCTAAAAAGCATTGATGACCTCGATTCGATTGCGGATGACCAGGGAATCAGCACGACGCAACTCGCCCTTGCCTGGGTACTGCGTGAACCCAACCTGGCCTCGGCCATTATCGGTGCGTCGAAACCGGCGCAGGTGCTTGAAAATGCCAGGGCATCGGGCATCGTTCTGGATGATGCAACCTTAAAAGCCATCGACACTGTCCTTGCCGGTCAATGGTTTTCCTGAAGCAGGAAGAGCTTCAGGACGATAAAACCGGCCCAGGCGGCCAACAGGACGCCGGAAACGATAATAAGGTTGGCTGACAGCTGGGCTTGTAACACTGCCAGAACCAGCAAGGCAACTCCGGTTGCCGTGCGCAACAGGGCGGGTAGCCCCTGACTGTCCACCGCCAGACCAAGAAAAATAAACCCCAGTCCCCAGGTGGCGACTCCCAACACTGGATTGGCCCCCATTCCCGCCGACCAAACCGCTAGCGTGATCACCACTGCCGCCGTCAGCACGGCTACTGCCAGGGTCAGGACATTACGCATGGGCGTTACCGCGAACCCGAGCCAACTTTCCCGGCTGTCTGATTTCAATTTCCGATACTGCTGTAACGGTGCTGTTAATGTTTTCACAAAGCTCTCCTGGTATTAATTATACTTACTAATAGGTAAGTGTACTAAGCAAATTTTTTTAACTGACTATACCCAAATCATGACGTATCTGGCCGATAACCTGATCCAGCAATTTGACGTCATGAATCCGTGCCAACTGCCTGGCACCCTGTAATGAAGAAAGTACGACCAGGGCCTTGGCGCTGGCATCACCCGCGAAACTGAACTCGCCGGAGTCCCTGCCCATCTCCATCACTTTGCTCATCCAACGTAGGGTTTCATCCATGAAACTGCTGGTTGCTTTTTGCAATTCCTCAGGCAATTCGTTGTAATCGATTGAAAATGCACCGAACGGGCAAATACAGCGGCCCAGTTGACACTGCTTTCCTGTAAATGCGAAAAAACCTTCGAGTTGCTGGAGCGCCGAACCACCGTAGGCCATGAACTCGGCCGTACCGCGGCGTAGAACTTTCCTGTACTCGTCAATCAGCGCCAGGGCCAGATCTGTCTTGGCCGGGAAATGATAGTGAACAGCGGCGTTCCTGACACCGAGGTGCGAGGAAATATCACGGTAGGAAAAACCGTTAAAACCGCGACTCATCAGCAATTGTGCTGCCCGGTCCATGATCTGTTCGCGTGTGTCGTTCAAGCGTACCATTGTCGATCCATCAATCTTACTTATAGGTAAGTATAATCACTAAATCGAATAATGTAAATATTTTTAGATGTACATATTTTTAAGGACCAGTCAAAACAGTTCAAACCGGATCATGGTTGATTACCAATTTGCCGGTCACTCCTGCTTTTGCTGATTCTCCTGCATTTGCTTGTGACGCGCGGTCATGTGATCTGCAAATTCCTGTTCACTGATCCCGCCATCTTCGTTGGTGTCGAGATCGGAAAAGACCGGTCTGTTGTCCGCATGCTTCATCGGTTTACCCTGGGCTGCCATCTCACTCATTCTTTTCGCATGTGCGTCATTGAATTCAGCTTCCGAGATCATGCCATTGCCATCGGTATCGAAATCGGCAAACTTGGGCCTGTGGTGGTGGCCACCCATACCCATACCCATGCCCTTGCCTTCGCCCTGCCCCATCGCGCGGCATTTTTCCATGTGGGCTTTCTGACCTGCGTTCAGTTCTTCGGCATTTATCGCGCCGTCACTATCCGTATCGAGATCTGCAAAGACCGGGGCGTCGGCAGCACAGCGCATATTTTTACCTTCGGCGGCCATCGCAGCCATACGCTGCTCACGCACGGTATTGAACTCTGTCTCGCTGATTGAGCCATCATTATTCACGTCGAAATCTGTAAATGAAGCCGGACCGTAATGTTGACCTTCCTCAGCCTGTGCTGTCATGGCCAAAACACAACCGGCAAGCACGGCCAGCAGACCCTGCGAAATTCGTATACTCAGAACGTTCATGAATTTTCTCCAAAAATGATTAATCCCTGGTGTCTTTACACCGGCGCATAAAGAATCAGGCAAAGCACGCACCATTTGGTTCAATCCTGTAAAATCCGGATGACCAATTCTACGGCCGGTAGCAATGAAAAGACCAGAACTCCTGTCCCCCGCCGGATCACTGCAGCACATGCGCTTCGCCTTTGCCTATGGTGCGGATGCGGTTTATGCAGGACAGCCCCGTTACAGCCTGCGCGTGCGGAATAATGAATTCAGCCGGGAGGCGATACTGGCCGCCGGAATCGAGGAAGCACACGCCATGGGCAAGCTGTTTTTCCTCGCCAGCAATATCGCCCCGCATAACAGCAAGCTGAAAACCTATATCAAGGACCTTGAGCCCATCATTGAAATGCGGCCCGACGCATTGATCATGTCCGATCCCGGTCTGATCATGATGGTGCGTGAGCACTGGCCCGAACAGACCATCCACCTGTCGGTCCAGTCCAACGTGGTGAATTATGCGGCGGTCAGGTTCTGGCAGGGCATGGGGCTCAAGCGCATCATCCTGTCACGTGAACTGTCGCTCAATGAGATCGGTGAAATTCGCGAACAGTGCCCGGATATCGAACTCGAGACTTTTGTTCACGGCGCCCTGTGTATCGCCTACTCCGGCCGCTGCCTGCTCTCCGGCTACATGTCCCACCGCGACTCAAACCAGGGCGCCTGCACCAACTCCTGCCGCTGGAAATACGCGGTGATCGATGCCCGTGAAACCGGCACCGGTGATATTTTGCCGCTTGCTGAACGGTCACCGGATGCAGAACCGTCAGCCGCGCTGGTGTTGCTTGAAGAACAGAATCGGCCGGGCGAACTGATGCCGGCATACGAGGATGAGCACGGCACCTATATCATGAATTCAAAGGATTTGCGGGCCATTCAACATGTCGGGAAACTGGCACAGATGGGCATCGATTCATTAAAAATAGAGGGACGCACGAAATCCGTCTATTATGTTGCCCGTACCACGCAGGTGTATCGCAGGGCAATCGATGACGCCGTGGCTGGAAGGGCTTTCGACATGGGCCTGATGGATGAGCTTGAGGGCATGGCCAACCGTGGATTTACCGAGGGCTTTTACCGCCGCCACCCGCCAGGTGAATACCAGAACTACGAACGTGGATTTTCCACCAGCGACCGGCAACAGTTCGTCGGCGCCGTGCTCGATTGCAACGACAACTGGCTGACAGTGGATGTCAAAAACCGTTTCGAGTCGGCAGACCGTCTGCAGTTGATGACCACGCGAGGCAATGTCTCTTTTGATTTAACCACCATCACAGACCAGCAAGGCAACGTAACCGGCAGCGCGCCGGGTTCCGGACACATCGTAAAAATTCCGCTTCCGGACGGTCTGGACCCGACTGGTATTGATCAATTTTCATTATTGATCCGTAACCTGCCACCACAGTGACTCCCCCCCTCGTAACGACCGCCGGAAGCCCCTCAGGCTGACATCTGCAGCTTGTCGAATCGTGCATAAAACTTGTAATAACCCGCAATTGATAATATGTTTCTAATACACGGCGCGTGATTGCATGAGGTTGTTTCAGCGCCACGTCAAGCGGCTATCTCATCAGGATTTTTGGCTGCCCCGGGTAAAATTCAGCTGCCGTAATCATTTGAGAACCAGAGAGACAGGAAACCAGGAACATGAGTTCAGACTTGAAAATAGTTGCTTCGGCAAAGAAAAAAGATAATTCCGAGAAAGATAAATCCGAATCAGCTAAAGCCACGGAAAAAGATAGCACGCATGAAGTCATCAATACTCACCCGGAACTCGAGGATTCATACCTCGGCGGCGACTATTCTTCGGCGACCATCAAGAAGCTGAGGCAGTCGCCGGAATCGATCACCAAGCTGTTCAAGGAAGGCAAATACCCCTATACCGACCGCATCGACCGTGCGACCTACGAAGTCGAAAAAGAAAAACTCCAGATCGAACTGTTAAAGGTTCAGAACTGGGTAAAGATGACCGGGCAAAAGGTCGTCGTCATTTTCGAAGGCCGTGATGCGGCCGGCAAGGGCGGCACCATAAAGCGTTTCATGGAACACCTGAATCCGCGTGCCGCCAAGGTCGTCGCACTGGAAAAGCCCACCCATCATGAGCAGGGTCAGTGGTATTTTCAGCGCTATATCAAACACCTGCCGACACGTGGTGAGATCCTTTTCCTTGACCGCTCCTGGTACAACCGCGCCGGTGTCGAACGGGTCATGGGTTTCTGCACACAAGTCCAATATCTCGAATTCATGCGCCAGTGCCCCGAACTGGAACAGATGCTGGTCAATTCCGACATCAAACTGTTCAAATACTATTTCTCCGTTACCCGCAAGGAGCAGCGCGCCCGTTTCGTGGCCCGCGAACACGATGTATTGAAACAGTGGAAACTGAGCCCCGTGGATATGGCCGCAGTCAGTATGTGGAGTGAATACACGCGGGCCAAGGAAGCGATGTTTTTCTACACCGATACCGCGGCCTGTCCGTGGACCATCATCAAGTCAGACGACAAGAAACGCGCCCGTCTCAACTGCATGCAGGACTTTCTGAACAGACTTGACTACCCGGACAAGGACCTCGAAGCCGTGACCGCACCCGACCCCCTGATCGTGGGTTCACCGTCACAGGTCATCCGCAAGGATGTGCACCTCGATGACTGGCCACACGGACCGACCAAATCATCTGATTGATTGATCACTCAAGACGCTGACCCCCGTTCTCAGGCTAGCTGACCCGTGGCTACCACCGGGATGCGTATTTTTTAAACAGAGTGTCGTACTGCCTACCCCTGCCAGTCACAGTTGAAACTTGACTTGATCAAAGCTGCATTCAGGCAGATGGCAAGTCCAGTTCAACCCGCAATCCGCCCAACTCGCTTCTCGAAAGCGTCAGCGAGCCGCCATAAAGTGCAGCTATGTCATTGACAATACCGAGCCCCTGGCCATGACCCGGTTTTGACTCATCCAGCTTATAGCCCCTGCGCAACACGCTTTTGTATTCTGCCTCAGCAATCCCGGGGCCATCATCCTCAACCCTTATTTGCAGCCGTGTGTCCTGCGACGAGCATTCAATCAGTACCCGGTTTTTTGCCCATTTACAGGCATTGTCCATCAGGTTGCCCAACATTTCCTCAAGGTCCTGGACCTCACCCTTGAACCAGCAATCCTGAAGGAGGAAAAGATCAAAAACCAGCTCTTTCCCCTGGTATATTCGCTGCATCACGAAAACCAGGTCTTCTGTAACGGTCCTGACGCTGGAGCGGAAACCAAGCACCTTCTCCGTGCCGTAAGTCCTCGCACGTGAGAGGTAATGATCGACACTGCGACTGATATCACGGGTCTGCCGGAGAATCAGATCCTTTTGCTCAGGCTCCATGAGCCGGGCCTCGTTGTTGATAACCGTCAAAGGGTTCTTGACAGAATGCGCCAGGTCTCCCAGTTGGTTCCTCGCACGTTTAACCAGTACCGCATTGTGATCGAGAAGGTTGTTCAGTTCATCGACCAGTGGCTGGACGTCTTCAAGTTGACCCCCGGTCAGCCGGGCAGCCTTTCCGGCACGGATGTCGCTGATTTGTAAACTGATTGCCTTGAGGGGTTTCAGCGCGACACGAACCTGTAACAGGACCGCGAGCAATAAGCCGATGCCCAGGGCGATAAAATTGAAGACGATATGGTTGGAATAGTCGACTACGTCTTCCGTGATACCCTCCGTGGGTGCCGTGCCCACGAAAATCAGCGGCTCCTGGTTAGGATCCACCTTGATCTCAATGACGTGTGCGCGCAGCGTTTCCCCCGTTGGCCCCTTGATTTCATGAACGGTCAGCTCGCTTGTTGGCTGCGTATTTCTCAAATTCAGACTGTTCTCACCCAGCGATGGCGATCGCTTCAGCGTCTTACCCGACTGTTTAACTTCCCAGTACCAACCGGAATTGAGATCGCGATAGCGGGGGTCGCTGGGAAAGAAAGCCAGTGTGTACCTGCCTTCCGGCGTAAATTGGCTGGCGCCTGTCAATTCCTCCATGTGCATCAGCACGTGCGCATCGTAATGATGCGCAGTGTGTTCACGATGATTTCTTACCAGCATATTTGCGGTAAATACGAGGGCAATTACGACCCAAATGCTGGACAGGGCGATGATCCGGAAGGCGAGCGTATTACGTATCGCCATCCAATTCTCCAACCTGGTAACCAAGCCCCCTGCGGGTTTTGATCAGATCCGTGTTCAGTTTCCCACGCAGGCGGTTGATCAGCACTTCGATGACGTTTGAGTCACGGTCAAAATTCTGGTCATAGATATGCTCGGTTAGCTCGGTCTTGGAAATAACCTTGTCAGGATGCTGCATCAGGTATTCCAGCGTACGGTATTCCAGTGCCGTCAGATCAACCGGATTGCCGTCCACGGTGACACGCGCGCCGTTGGTGTCCAGCACGACGTTACAACACGTCAGGAGCGGACTGGCGTGGCCAGACGCTCGCCGGATCAGGGCTTCCAGCCTTGCCAGCAGTTCTTCGAATTCGAATGGTTTGGCAAGATAGTCGTCAGCCCCTGCCCTCAGACCCGTGACCTTTTCACGCCAGGTATCACGGGAAGTCAAAATCAGAATTGGCACTTCATTTCCTGCTGAACGTAATTGCTGCAGGACACTCAGTCCATCGAGCCGGGGTAATCCGAGATCCAGGATAATCGCATCATATGGTTCCGTTTCAGCAAGAAACAGCCCTTCTTCGCCATCTTCAGCAATATCGACGACGTAGCGCTCATGTGCCAGGGTGCTTTTAACCTGCCTTGCGAGCTCAACGTTGTCTTCAACGACTAACACCCTCAACGGTCACCCCCAACTGCATTCAGATCCTGGCTAATACCCTACATAGTTTGGACTGAAACCACAGATTTTTTCCTGACCTGTGTCAATCTGAGGACAATTTGGCGGCTTCCAGTTTGCTCCAGCGGTCGAAAGCGGCCTCCAGTTGCGTCTGCACTTCCTCCAGTTCCTGTACTGTCATGCGTATCTTTTCCCGGTCGGATTGATAGAAGCTGGGTTCTGATATCCGCTGCGCAAGCTGGGCCTGCTGTTTTTCCAGCTTTTCGATCCTGGCCGGCAGGCTGCCCAGTTCGCGCTGGTCCTTGTAGCTGAGTTTTGCCGGCTTGGGGCCGCTCTCCTTCGGCTTGACGACCACAGTTTCAGTTGCAGCCTGCGTGGACTTTGTTGCCGCGCCTGCCCGGGCTTCCGACAAGCTGCCGCCACGCGCCTCCCAGTCACTGTAACCACCGACGTATTCGTTCACGTTACCCTTGCCATCGAGCACGATCAGGCTGGTGATGACGTTGTCCATGAAATCCCGGTCGTGGCTGACCAGCAGTACCGTACCCTCAAAATCCAGCAGGATTTCCTCGAGCAACTCCAGGGTCTCGATGTCCAGGTCATTGGTCGGTTCATCCAGCACCAGCAGGTTGGCCGATTTGCTGAACAGACGCGCCAGCACCGCGCGGTTTTGCTCACCGCCCGACAGCGCCCTGGCCGGCATCCGGACACGGTCCGGGCTGAACAGGAAATCACCCAGGTAGGAAATCGCGTGACGCCGCCTGCCGCCGATCTCGATAAACTCCTGACCGCCACAGACGTTGTCGATCAGGTTTTTTTCAGGGTCGAGGTGCTCACGTAACTGATCCGAGTAGGCAATCTCAAGCCGGGTGCCACGCGCGACCTCACCCGAGGTCGGTTGCAACTCGCCGAGCAGGATTTTCACCAGCGTGGTTTTACCCGCGCCGTTGGCCCCGACGATGCCAATCCGGTCGCCACGCTGGATCACGGTGGAGAAATCCCTGATCACCTCGTTGTCGCCAAAGCGGTGGCCGACGTGCTTGAGCTCGGCAACAATCTTGCCTGACTTGGCTGCATCCTCGACCGCAAAACCGGCGTTGCCCATGCGCTCGCGGCGCTCGCCGCGCTCCTCGCGCAAGGCTTTTCAGGGCGCGTACACGACCCTCATTACGTGTCCGCCGGGCCTTGATGCCCTGGCGTATCCAGACTTCTTCCTGCGCCAGTTTCTTGTCGAACAGTTCATTGGCCCGTTCCTCGGCCAGCAACTGCTGCTCCCGGTGACGCAGGAAACCCTGGTAATCACCCTGCCAGAGGGTCAGGTGACCCCGGTCCAGCTCGGCCATCCAGTTGGCCACGTTCTGCAGGAAGCGCCGGTCGTGGGTAATCAGAATCAAGCCGCCCTTGAAGTTTCTCAGTTGCTCTTCGAGCCAGCGTATGGCCGGAATATCAAGGTGATTGGTGGGTTCGTCGAGCAACAGGATATCCGGTTTGCTGACCAGCGCCTGGGCCAGCGCCACCCTGCGGCGCCAACCACCGGACAAGGCCGACATTTTGACGTCAGCGGGCAGATCCAGCTGGGTGATGGTGGTCTCCACCCGTTGCTGCAGACTCCAGCCATCCAGCGCTTCGAGTTTCTGCTGCACACGGGACAGTGCGGTCATGCTCTGCATGTCGTGGGATTGCACCAGGTGATGATATTCAGCGAGCAGGCGGCCGGTCTCGGCAAGACCCGAGGCCACCACCTCGTAAACCGTCTGCTCATCGGCCTCCGGCAGGTCCTGTTGTAGCCAGGCGATACGGGTACCGGGTCGCAGCCAACGCTCACCGGAATCGAGTCCGATATCGCCCGCCAATACTTTCAGCAGCGAGGTTTTGCCGGCGCCATTGCGGCCCAGCAGACCGAGCCGGGTACCCCTGGTAATGCTGAAATCCACCCCGTCCAGTAAGTCCAGGTTGCCGTAGTGTAATGAAGCGTTATCGAGACGTAACAAGGGCATAAGTTAAATTGCAGCTGACAGAGGGTGCGCATTCTACGCGCCGGGGTCCTGTTTGTCCTTGTTTTGTTGACAATGACGGCGGCGATTCCGGCTCTGCGCAGCCTGGTTGATGACTCCCGCCAGGTTTTCCATGGACATTTACGCTTGCCGATTATGCGGAAGATGATTGAAGCCATCAAGACGGGTAAACTGCGTATATCCCGACAGGAGAAAACCTATGAAATACCTGCATACCATGGTCAGGGTGACCGACCTCGACGAGTCACTTGATTTTTATTGCAACAAGCTGGGCCTGGTTGAACTGAAGCGGCACGAATCGCACGCAGGCCGGTTTACGCTGGTCTACCTGGCGGCCCCGGGTGACGAGGACGCCCAGGTCGAACTGACCTTCAACTGGGACCCCGAAGTCTACAGCGGCGGGCGCAACTTCGGACACCTGGCCTACGAAGTTGATGATATTTATGCCCTGTGCCAGAAATTGATGGATGCGGGTGTGACCATCAACCGTCCACCAAGGGACGGCCACATGGCTTTCGTGCGCTCCCCCGATGGCATCTCGATCGAGTTCCTGCAGAAGGGAGACTCGTTGCCACCACGGGAGCCGTGGGCATCCATGCCGAGTGTCGGCAACTGGTAACGTATCGATCCAGCGGTTGTGAACTCACCCCGGCCAATTGCCCAGACGGGTCATTGGCCGGGGTGGATGAAACCGGCGTTGTTCAGTTAATGCAGAGCACGCTGGAACAAACATTCAACGCCTATCAGTGAACCTTGATATCCAGCTTTGCCGGTTCCTTCTTCTCCGATTTCGGCAGATTCACATACAGCACGCCATTCTTGTGATCCGCGTGAATCTTGTCTTCCCGCACATTGTCGGGCAGCTTGAATGAGCGTTGAAAACTTCCGTAAAAGCGTTCGATTCTGTGTGCTTTTTTATCCTCGTTTTCATATTTACGCTCACCAGAAATATTCAGCATGCCGTTTTGAACCTGGATCTTGATGTCGTCCTTGTCGATTTGCGGCACTTCAACGGTGATTAAAAACTCCTTGTCGGATTCGTTGATATCAACCGCCGGCACCCAGTCTGACTGGGTGAAGTTCTGTAAGTTATAATCACTATTAAGATCTTGACGAAAACGATTGATAAATGTATCCATTTCTCTGAATGGATTGTATTGAATTAAGTTCATAATTTGCTCCTTGCGATGGGTAAATGCAACTCTCTCACAAAGCTTTTTACCTAGCGATAGTTAGACATTTTTGAACTTGTGCGGTTCCGGGTTTTCATTCCGGATTTACATTTTTTCGCTGCGAAAAGAAGACTGCGGAACTATTATCAATATAACCACGCGAGGATAAGGACCATCGTCAACTATATCTTTGAAAACCCCGACAAGGGACAAGTGGAATACCGGGACAGGAAGCGCTATTTGTGGAGCCTGTCGGTATTCCTGCCGCTGATGCCCCTGCTCGGGATTTTCCTCTACTTCCGTTTCGGCGCCGAATGGCTGTTGGCCGTGCCGCTGTCCATCAACTATTGCGTAATTCCGCTGCTGGACTGGCTCGTCGGTTGCGACACCAACAACCCAGCCGAAGAAATTGTCCCGCAACTGGAAGAAGACCGTTATTACCGCTACCTGACATGGATTACCGTGCCACTGCATTTCGTCACGCTGATAACGGCGGCCTGGTTTGTAGGAACGCAGGATCTCAGTTGGGGCGCAATGCTGGTGATGGCCATCACCGCCGGCGCCTACAGCGGTCTCGGCATCAACACGGCGCACGAACTCGGTCACAAGAAACTGCCGCTCGAGCAGTGGCTGGCAAAAATTGCCCTGACCATCCCCGCCTACGGCCATTTTTGCGTCGAGCACAACCGTGGTCACCACCGTTACGTGGCAACACCCGATGACCCGGCGAGTGCACGCATGGGTGAGTCGATCTACAGGTTTACCCTGCGCGAGATACCGGGTGCGTTCCGGCGAGGCTGGCAGGCGGAAGCGGAGCGTCTCGCGCAACGCGGTCAGGCCGCCTGGAGCATCCACAACAACATCCTGCAGTCCTACGCGGGCAGTCTGCTATTGCAGGGCGGTCTGGTCATCGCCTTTGGCTGGATCATGATCCCGTTCCTGGCCATCCACAATGTCTGGGCATGGTACCAACTCACCAGTGCCAACTATATCGAGCACTATGGGCTGTTACGCGATAAAAACAGCGAAGGCCGGTACGAGCGCTGCAAGCCGCATCATTCCTGGAATGCCAACTACATCTTCAGCAACGTCGTGTTGTTTAACCTTGAACGCCACTCGGACCATCACGCCAATTCTTCGCGCCGTTACCAGAGCCTGCGCAATTACGCCAATATTCCTGAACTGCCCAACGGCTATTTCGGCACCTACCTGCTCGCCTATGTGCCCTGGCTCTGGTACCGGGTCATGGACAGACGCCTGCTGGCATTGCCGCACATAAAAGGCGATCTTGGCAAGGTCAATATCGATCCCGCCAGGCGTAATTCGATCTATGCAAAATATGGCAAGGGCCAGGTGGTCCCGGAAGTCTCAGCTACTTGAACACATCGAACATGAAACTGTACTTGAGAATGATTTCACGACCCGCAGGTGGCGCACCTACACCGCTCTCGTCAAAGCCGTTGTACACCAGGTAGAGACCGGTGCTGGCGGTCCGCAGCCAGGAAAACCGCAGGTTGGTCGAGAGGCTGTCGTCCTCACCGTTGTACTGGACGAGCGCCTGCAACAGGATCTTGGGCGTGAACGAGTAGGAAAGCCGCAGGTGCGCGAGCGTCACCGAAAAATCCCCGCCTTCAACCGGCAGGTCATAATCGTTATAGTCAACCGAAAGGCTGGAACTGAAGTTGTCGCCGATGCGGTAAACAACGTACGGTGACAGTATCACGCGATCACCGCCAAACTTGCCGCCGATGGTCGTACTCATACCGAATGACAGCGGTTGTGACTCATCGGTAGTGAAATACAGTGATGCTTCGCTTGCCCGGTAGGTGCCGGGCTCAACCCAGACGTCATTGATGATCTCGAAAGCCTCCGTGACGCCATCCCGGAAAATATTGTAACCGGTATGTAATTCATAGCCGTTTTTCCATTCCCAGTGCACGTCCAGGTGGACGAAGCCGGTTTCTACGAAGCTGTTAAAATCCCAGTAGCGCTTGTAACTGTAGTGCGGACGCACCTCGAGCAGGCCCCACAGGTCCCGCGGCCTGATACGCAGCAGGCTGTTGAAAGCAAATTTGTGGTACTCGGTACGTGACAGGAAGCCGACTTCAGGGTTGAAGTTGGCCTGCACCTCGGTGTATTCGATCCCGTGACTCCAGGCCGCCGAGTCATAATTGCCCTTGATCGAATAGGCGTAATCATCGCCGTCGAGTCCAGGCGTATCGCTTTTGGAAAACCAGCCGTTTATCTGCGTGTAGTCGCCGATGGCCAGACGCCCGTCGAGACCATAGGTGCGGTTCTTGTCCAGGGGCTCGGGAATGAGGTAGGAGCCGTCGCCATTGCGCTCGACAAAAATCGCACCAAGCGACGAACGCTTGCCCAGTTCCTGGTTGACACGGGCGACGGTGTAATTGTTAGCGGGCGCAAGACCCTCCACGGCCTCGGAGGACATGTACAGGAAACCGACATTGGTGTTGTCACCGATCTTGCCGGAGACACGTGCGCCGCCATTGATGGGTATCACGTCACCATCTTCGGTGATACCGATTTGACGGCTGAAAAACAGTTGCGCCTCCTCGCTGTTACCGACTGTGAACTGTCCGGCATTTTCAAGAAAAAACGGCCGTTTTTCAGGATAATACAGGTCGAAACGGTCGAGGTTGACCTGTTCCTCATCGGCTTCGACCTGGGCAAAATCGGTGTTGTAGGTGAGATCGAGCGTCAGGCTCGGTGTTATCGAATACTTGGCGTCGAAACCAAACTCCGTATCCGTCTCCGTTCCGTCCAGGTCACCGCCACGTGAAGACCGCACCAGGCCGTAAGGCGTGATTTTAAGATTTTTAGTCTCAGATGGCTCAATGCCCTCGATGGTACCCGCCTCGGAGACGCGGTTCAGGTTGTACTGGCGGGTCAGGGGCGCCCAGTAGACTACCTCGTTATTGCGGCGAATATTTCGTTGAAAGTTGATACCCCATACCTGGTTTTCAGCATTGCCAAAGCGCAAACCTTTGAACGGAATGCGCATTTCGGCGCTCCAGCCAATTTCAGATATCTGTGCTTTTACGCTCCAGCTTGCATCCCAGTCGAGGTTAAAGCCCATTGCACCGCTGGACGCTTCCTTGATCACCTGTGCATCGTATTCCATCCCTACCGGGTTGGTGCCGAAAATATAGCCATTCTGACGGTCCAGCATACCGTCGATAATGACACGAAAACTGTCGCTCTCATCGAGGCTCTTATCGCGTCTGCCGTCGGTGACGATGATGCCGTCCGGGTCGTCATCGTAAGCCACCAGTCCAATGTACAGGGCATCATCCAGGTAACCGATGTAAACCTCGGTTTTCTGTGTGGCAGCCTCACCCTCGTTCGGCTGGACCTGCCAGAAACCCGTGGCCGGTGTAACGCCCTGCCAGGCGGGGTCACCGAGCACATCACCGTCCAACACCGGCGCGACGATCATGGCAGTCGCCTGCATCACGGGACGGGGGGTTGAAAGGTCAGCGGAATATACGTTGAATGTAGTGCAGATTGTGATGATAAAAATCACTATCCAATGCCGCCAGAGTTTAAAATGTCCCTTTACCGGCACTTGCCTGATCCCTGCAATTAATCTGGTGTGAATCGACGGGTTCAGCCTGCATCAGTGGCTTGTAACCGACGGCTAAAAACATGCTTTATTAATGCACTTGAGAGAGTTAATTCCCAGTTGTAATTATCTCATGATTTGTACACTCATTGGTATATTAGAGATATATAATGAACGAATATTTCGGGTTATCTTCTAAAAAGATTCGAGGTATTTACATATGCTGATTCAGTTTTTTCGGAGACCAACAAAATGACCGACCTTGCCACCAGACCTTACAAAGCATGGGACCTGCCCACGCGGCTGTTTCACTGGATTAATTTTCTGTCTGTCATGATCATGTCCTTCCTGGGCCTGGTCATGCTGAACAAGGGCTTGATCGGTATCAGCGGAACGGAGGCCAGTGTTGGCCTGAAAACGCTGCACGTGCTGGTTGGTTACGTATTCGTGACGAACCTGATCGTGCGCATCGTCTGGGGCTTCATTGGCAGCCGGCGTGCGCGCTGGGGAAGCCTGTTGCCGGGTAAAAACTTCAGGCAGCAGTTGCGGGATTACGCCGCCTCGATCAAATCCGGCCTGCCACAGACCTTTGTCGGCCACAACCCGAAAGGACGTCTCTCGGTCATGCTGCTCATGCTGCTGCTCACCGTCATCGCAGTGACCGGACTGGTGCGCGCCGGAACCGATATTTACTACCCGCCGCTGGGTCATATATTCGCCAGCCAAGTGGCCGCCGAAGGGGTGCCGGCCGCAGATATCAAGCCATATGACAAGACCGGCACGGATGCCGCTAAAATGGCCGAACTGCAGGCATTCAAGGAACCGTTCGGCGACATACACGTGTATACCGTGTACATCCTGTGGCTCATGATAATCGTTCACCTGGTAGCGGTGATACGCGCCGATAGCGGTGGCGAGGGAACCCTGATCTCTGCCATGTTCAGCGGCAAAAAGCACCTGCCACGCGAGCCCGTGGACCTCTGACTGTAAAACCACGCCCGGCAGCAGATTTACTGCCGGGTGTGTGTCAGGGCGGGTTGTCTGACCCTTGTTCCGCCCGGCATATGCCCTTACTATCCGCGCCTGTATCACTAATGGGTTGTACCTGTGTCTGTTCCTGCTTTCAAACCCGGCCAACGCTGGGTCAGTAACACCGAATCTGAATTGGGTCTTGGCATCGTCGCGGGGGTTGCACACCGCCGTGTCGAAATGAGCTTTCCCGCCGCCGCTGAAACCCGTGTTTACGCCATCGATAACGCCCCCTTGAGCCGTGTGAGTTATGCAGTCGGCCAACAGATCAGCACCCTCGAAGGTCGCCAGGTGCATATCACCGAGATCGCCGAGAACAACGGTTGCCTGATCTATCTCGGTACAGATGAAAACGGCGAGGTCATGGTCGTACCGGAACTGGAACTGGACAGCTTTGTCCAGTTCAGCAAGCCCCAGGACCGTCTGTTCGCCGGCCAGATCGACAAGAATCGCGCATTCCAGTTGCGTCTGGAAACGCTGCGTCATTTCCGCCAGTTACAGCAGAACCCGGTGGCGGGTCTGCTCGGCGCACGTATCCAGCTGTTGCCACACCAGTTGTACATCGCCAATGAAATCTCCGGTCGTCATGCACCCAGGGTGCTGCTGGCCGATGAGGTCGGTCTCGGCAAGACCATTGAAGCCGGCCTGATCATACACCAGCAACTCATCACCGGGCGGGCCAAACGCGTGCTCATCGCGGTGCCCGACAGCCTGGTGCACCAGTGGCTGGTGGAGATGCTGCGGCGCTTCAACCTGTTTTTTACCATCCTTGATGAGGAACGTTGCCAGGCGCTGGTCGAGTCCGGCGGCGAAAACCCCTTCGACAGCGCACAACTGGTACTTTGCAGCCTGTCCCTGCTGAGTGAACAGCCAGCGCGTCTGCAGCAGGCCGCCGACGCGGGCTGGGACCTGCTGGTGGTCGATGAGGCGCATCACCTGGAGTGGAACGAACAGCACGCCAGTCCGGCCTACCTCGCCATCGAAACCCTGTCGCAGCGGACCATGGGCCTGTTGTTACTGACCGCGACCCCCGAGCAACTGGGTATCGAAGGCCATTTCGCACGTCTGCGTCTGCTTGATCCGGCGCGCTATTACAGCATCGAGCGCTTCCTCGAAGAAGAGGCGCGTTATCAACCGGTCAACGAGCTGGTGCAACGCTTGCTGGCCGAGGACGGCGCGCAAAACTTTAGCTCCAAAGCCGTGCAGAAACAGCTTACGGACTTCCTCGGTAAAAAAGCACTTGCGGCCCTCAACAGCGAGCTCGGTGACAGCGCCGCCGATCCGCGCGAGGTCATCAATCGCCTGATACGTGAACTGCTGGACCGGCATGGCACAGGCAGGGTGCTGTTCCGCAACACGCGCGCCTCGGTCGAGGGCTTTCCGCAACGCCAGTTACATACATACGGGCTCAGCACACCTCCGGCGGCACCGTCCGCAACAGAACCGGCACCCGGCGATGTGCAAGCGCTCGAAGCACAACTTAAACCCGAGTTGCTACTCGGCGAACAATGGTTACAGACGGACCCCAGGGTTGAATGGCTGGTGGGATTCCTGCAACAGCAGCGTGGCGAAAAGATCCTGGTGATCTGCGCCCGGGCCGAAACGGCGCTGCAACTGGAGGACTATCTCAACCTCAAGCAGGGTGTCAACTCGGCGGTATTCCACGAAGGTCTGAGCCTGGTGGCAAGAGACCGCGCGGCGGCTTATTTTGCCGACGAGGAACAGGGTGCACAGGTGCTGGTGTGCTCCGAGATCGGCAGCGAGGGACGTAACTTCCAGTTTTCCAGCCAACTGGTCCTGTTCGACCTGCCACTGAACCCCGACCTGCTGGAACAACGCATCGGGCGTCTCGACCGGATCGGCCAACGTCAGCGGGTGCTGGTGCATGTACCGTATTACCACGACAGCGCACAACAGGTATTGCTGCGCTGGTACCACGAGGGCATCAACGCCTTTGAGTCGACCTGCGCCATCGGCCAGACCGTCTTCCACGAGTTTGAAAACGAATTGAAAAATTGCCTGCTGCAGCCCGCCGACAGCGCCAAGGCAGATGACCTGATCCAGCAGACCCGCAAGCGCTCAGAAGCCCTGGTGGAGCAATTGCAGAAGGGCCGGGACCGTCTGCTGGAACTGAACTCCTGCGACACTGAACGGGCGGAAAAAATCATCGAGGACATGCACGCATACGAACAACGACGCGAGCTATCCAACTACATGGAAAAGGTCTTTGACCAGTTCGGTGTCGAACAGGAGCACCACAGCGCCAACAGTGTCGTGTTACGCCCGGGCGAACACATGACCGGAGACAACTTTCCGGGTCTGCCGGAGGACGGGCTGACGGCGACCTACCAGCGCGAACTGGCACTGTCACGCGAGGATTTTCACTACCTGACCTGGGAACACCCGATGGTCACCGGCGTCATGGACATGATCCTCAGCGGCGAATACGGCAACACCACCTTCTGCAGCATGAAACTGGCGCCCTACAAGGCAGGCACGCTATTGCTCGAAGCCATTTTCAGCGCCACCTGCCCGGCGCCGCCCGCCCTGCAACTGCAACGCTATCTGCCATCGCCAAGCATACGCGTGGTCATCGACAGCAAGGGTAATGACCTCAGCGGCTTACTCGCGGAAAAACACTTCGACAAACTGGGCCAGCGCGTCAGGATGCTGACCGCACAGGACTTTATACGGCATACACGGAGCAAAATCATCAGCATGATCGAGCAGGCGGAAGAACTCGCGGAAAATCAGAAACCATCGATTGTCGAGGCGGCCAGGACCGGTATGCAATCGATGCAACAGACCGAGTTAAAACGTCTGCGCGCGCTGGCGGAAGTCAACCCGAATATTCGCCAGGAGGAAATCGAGCACCTGGTGGAAGAAACCGCCCAACTGGACCACTACCTCGACAGCACGCATCTGAAGCTGGAAGCCGTGCGGGTGGCGGTCATCACCGAATAGAAACAAGCGACCAAACGGACCGGTTCAGGTCCACAATTCATGCACGAACGGGATCAACGCCAGGATCAGCGTTTGCGTGTAGATGCTCTCGCGTGTCATCAGGCCACCGGTGAGCAGACCGTAAGCGCCACCGGCCTGCTTGCTGTTGAGGGTTGAAAACACCCGGTCGTTGGCCTCACCCAGTTCCAGGCCTTCCGCGACCAGCGTCTGGACCAATGGTGGCAGCGGCAGCGTGGCACTGCGGGTTTCACTGATACGCTGATCAGAACCGGCCACCACCATCCATGCAAAGGCCATCAGGCTGCCGTCGAAATAATCCAGACCGCCTTCCAGACCCACCCAGAAATCGGCCCCGGCCATTTTCAGCCTGGCGGCAGCGACACGATTCCTGGCGCCCTGCCGGGTCTCATCGTCCGACATGGGCTGATCCGCGACAGCCGATTCCACCTGGACCGGCACGAGCTGTATTTCATGTGCCGGAAACTGGCTCAAAAACGCCTGCCGGACCGCTTCGATCTTGACCGGGTTGAATGAGGTGACCACGACCTTCAACGTCTTTTCAGGCATTGCCAGATTTCCCCACCCGAGCCGTGCTTGCACTTTCTATGTGAAATTCTTACAGCCCGGTTCTGTACTGGCCCTTCAAAGCGTACACGTGCCGTTGCCAGATGTTGTCAAAACGTACCTGGTCGGCGACCGGCGCCCTGATGATCTCGAGCGCCAGGCTCTTCTGTTTTTCCGTGCTGCCGGGCTTACTGTAAATATTCAGTGCGAAGCCAGACATGTCACGCACCATGAAGTCGAATATCTGTTCGAGCAGGTCCTCCTCCACCTCGAAATACGGCGCATTTTCAAGGATCAGCTGACCATAGGCGATCAGGCAAAAACACTCCCCCAGTGCCAGCATGTAGTCGATATCCCTGACCTGGGCGCTATCCGGAGCGGCTTTGAGCAGCAAACAGCGGAACGCAGCGATCTGCTGCTTGAAGCGTTCGACGTTGGGCGTTTCCACTTTTTCATAGGCGAGCGCGTAGTCGTGAAACTGGATTTTCCCCAGCCCATGGGTTGGCCCCTGGTCAAACAGGAAGGTATCGTCAGCGGTGCCGACACACTTGCCGATCTCCGGGTACTCCGCTGACTCGAACAGGAAGTTTTTCATGAACTTGACGATCAGCGCCATGTTGACGTGGGTGGTGCCCTCCAGCTTTGGCAACATGCCGGCCTCGTGATTGGCGATCTCGAAAAACGGTTCCTTCTCGAAGCCCTTGGCCGCGATGATCTCGTGTAATTGACGCACCACCTGTTCACCCTGGCTGGTGACCTTCATCTTCACCATCGGGTTGTAGAGCAGGTAGCGCCGGTCATCAGCTGGATGCGGAGCGCATGTAATCGATGGCGCGGTCGGCGAACAGACGCATGGCGGCCAGGCGGCAGAAGGAATCGACGAACATTTGCCGCACGTGCGGGAAATCGGTCACGTAGCCGCCATAAAGCTTGCGCCCGGCGGCGTGGTCAAGCGCCTCGTAGAACGCGTGTGTTGCCAGACCCAGTGAACCAAAGCCCAGGTTGAACTTGCAAACATTGATCGTGTTGAGCATGTTGTCCCAGGCCTTCGGGCCGGTTTCCATGATCTCTGCAGTCGTGACCGGGTAGTCGTGCAGGGCAATTTCCGCCACGTAGTTCGGTTCATTGACGGTGTTCTGCACACACTCGTAGGCCGCGTGACCGCTGTCGGTGGCGAAGAAAACGAACTCGCCGCTGTCGGCCATCTTGCCGAACATCGAGGTGATCGCGGCTTCGTTGCCATTGCCGATATAGTATTTACGCCCGTTGGCAAGGAAAGCGCCGTCACCCGCCGGCGCCAGGCTCATCTCCGATGCGTAGATATCGGCGCCATGTTCTTTTTCCGACAGGCCGAATGCAAACACCCTGCCCTCCTTTAGCAAGGCTGCAGTCTTGTGCTTGAGGCCCTCGTTACTGCCCGTGAAGACCGGCACCAGCCCCAGCATGGATACCTGGAAGGTGTACCAGTAGGTGATCCCGTAGAACCCGGTGATTTCGGCAAAAACCGTGTTGCGCCAGGTGTCCCAACAGGCATCCTCATCACCGTACCCGGCAGGCGTCATCAGCGTCGCCAGCACCTGGTTGTCCTTCATGAAATCGACGAAATCGTGATTCCAGACCTTGCTGTGCCAGTCGGATTTGATCTTTTCCATCCCATGTCCTCGAAAAAATCGATAACCTTCTGCATCAATTCCCGCGTTTTCGGGTCGGCGTAATGACGGTCGTTTTTTAAGGGGTTGAAGAGCAACATGACAGGTACTCCGATGTGAGATATGAATACGAGTGTAAGCAGCGCGGAAGCAGAATAACAGCACTTTTCGATGTAAAAACGAACGCCGGTTTCAGACCGGCCGGACTGTCAAAACCCGGGCCTAAAGAAGGACACCACAGCCGCCCTCCAGGCACACGGATTCAGAGCTTTTGGGGCGTCGGAACACGCAGCAGTGAGCAAAACACGAAACTCGGGCTACAATCAGGTAAGTGCGGGGACTTGACCCCAATATTTCACCAAAGCGGACTGAACCGTGGAAATTCCGTCTCACAAACAGATTGATACAAGGGTATTTGTTGATAATCTAAAGTTAAACCTTGTCCTATCCGGATTTATTCCGGATCCTTGATGAATTATTGGGGTTAAACATGACTTCAGCTTCAAAACTACCCGGATTGGGTCTGGATTTCTTCTTCCAACGGCAACTGCTGCCAGAGGATTCAAGTTCACTTGCGCCCGTGCGGATCATGAATGTGCACAGGTCGGGTCTGCAGATTGCGGGTGATGACATCGACCGGCACGTCGAACTCAGCGGCAACGATTACGCTCTGAACCTGACCGTCGGCGACTGGGCATTGTTTGACACGGCCACGCAACGCCTGGTGCGCCGCCTCGAGCGCAAAAGCCTGTTCAAGCGCCGAGCACCCGGCGCGGACCGGCGTGAGCAGTTGATCGCCGCCAATGTCGATACCCTGTTCATCGTCTCCTCCTGCAATATGGACTTCAACGAGGCGCGGCTTGAGCGCTACCTAGCCCTGGCGCGTGAAGCGCAGGTCATGGGCGTTATCGTATTGACCAAGGCCGATCTCGTCGAAGATGCCCGGGACTATGTGCAAAGGGCAGCGAGGCTCGCGAGCGGCGTCCAGGTCGAAGCGGTGAATGCACTGCAGGGCGAATCACTCGACTGCCTCGATGCATGGCTGCAAAACGGACAAACCATCGCCCTGCTCGGCTCCTCCGGCGTTGGCAAATCAACCCTCACGAATACGCTGCTGGGTGCCGAGGAAATTTCCACGCAGGCCATACGCGAAGACGACGCCAGGGGCAGGCACACAACCACCTCGCGTTCGATGCACCGCCTGCCCGGTGGCGCATGGCTACTGGACACACCCGGCATGCGTGAACTGCAACTGACCGATGTTAAAGCCGGGCTAGAGGATGTCTTTGCAGAGATTTCGGCCCTCGCAGATACCTGCCGGTTTTCAGACTGTAGCCACGCAGACGAACCCGGTTGTCGCGTGAAAGCCGCTATCGATGCCGGTGTAATTGAACAGGATCGCCTGGACCGCTGGCGTAAACTGGTCCGCGAGGAAGCCTTCAACAGCACCAGCATCGCCGAGCGCAGGGCGCGCGACAAGGCATTTGGCCGCATGCTAAAAAACGTCATCAGCGACAAGAAATCTCGACGTGGCGGATAGACTGAATTGTTTCAAACCCAGCTGTTGGTTTAAGGTATCCTGACACGGCCAAATGCATTGAATCGCCGGACTACAGGCAACCATGACCCGACAGGACCACCCAGCTCCAACCCGTCTGCCGCAAGACTACAACGAGGCATCAAGCACTCGTTCTGCGTACTGCCGTGGCTGCACCGCTTCGTCAACCTCGGTGGCGAGGTGCAATTGTGCTGTACCGCCGAGGAGTTTGATCACAGCTATATCCGCCAGGACAACAAGCAGCGTATCAACATCACCGATGGTCTCAGCGACAAGCAGATCGGCGCCACCCGGCACATGCGCGATATCCGCCTGTCAATGCTAAAGGGCGACTGGCCCGCCGCCTGCGAGCGCTGCCGGCTGACCGAGGAAACTGGCGGTTGCAGCCGCAGACAGGCGGAAAACCAGCACTTCCAGACGCATATTGCCGTGGATACTTGAGAATACCGATGAGCAGGGTTTTGCACCCGTGCGTATCCGTTCACGCGACTATCGCCTCGGCAATCTATGCAACCTGCGTTGCCGCATGTGTCACCCGCGGGCGAGCAAACTGTTGATGGACGAATGGAACGAGGTCGCCCGTCCGAGGCTCAGGATCAGCGACACACAGGCCGCCGAGTACGAAAACATGACCTGGTTCCACAACCAGCAGTTATGGGACGATTTCAGCTGCCCATTGCCAGGACCTCGAGCACCTGCATTTCGCCGGCGGTGAACCGCTGATCATCCCCGAGGTGCTCAAGGCGCTGGAGATCTGTGTCGAGCAAGGTGTCGCCGGCAATATCGAACTGACCTTCAATACCAATGTCACCAAGATCCCTGCCCGTCACCGCGAGCTCTGGCCGCAGTTCAAATCGGTCAACTTGCTGTGCAGCATCGACGCCTACGGCCCGTTGAACGACTACATCCGCTACCCGGCAAAATGGATCAGGCTGGCGCGCAACCTCGACATCATCGACCAACAGCACGAAGAACTGAACCTGGGCCGCGCGACCTTGAGCGTCACGGTACAAATCTACAATATTTTCCATCTGCATGAACTCATCGACTACTGCCGCGGGCGTTTTAAATTTATCCGTCCCATGCCCAACCTCGTACACCTTTCCATACCGGACTATTTCAATGTCCAGCACCTGCCCGACGACCTCAGGCAAATGGCGACCGAGCGTCTTCAAGCCCTGAAAACCCGGCTCGTACTCGCTGGCGAAACCGAGGGTCTGAACCAGATCGACAGCGTCCTCGCCTATCTCAGCATGGGTGAACACTCTCTCTACCTGATGAATGAATTCAAACGCGTCACCACCATTTTTGATCGCCTCAGGGGCGAGTCCATCATCCAACTTGTCCCCGAACTGCGCCCGTTGATGGAGGGTCATGGTCCAGAGGGACGCGCCAACGATTGGCTCAAGATGGCTATCAGCCGGGGCAAATGGCTGACCGGTAAAATCCGCAACCGGATCTGGGGCTAAGACTCCCCTCAAGCAGGCTATATCTGTAGCCAGACACTATTGGCGTACCTGGACTGGCGATAAGCGCGAATATTTTTTCTGACTTCACCAAGCGGCTTTGACATAGGCGGCCTCTCAAAGAGAAAGCAAGCTTAAAACTCCTGCTCAAAAGCAAAAAGCGGCGATTTGCGCTACATATCGTAAGCAAAGCACACCTCATAGCAGTAACAAATGACTGATAAAAAATTATATTTCAGAACAAAAAAATCAATATACCTTTGCAAAACAGAGGGTTTCTATACAAAATGAAATATCAGAAGGGGCATATCAAGAAAAAATGCACTGATATGCAGAATTTCCACAGCCTTGCTAAAAAGGCTAAGTGAAAGTTAAAGCCATTATTAAACAGCTCAAAGCTCAAGGTTGGAGGCAGGTCGGGATCAAAGGAAGCCATCGCCAGTTCCAACATCCCTATAAGCCTGGAACCGTAACTGTCACTGGTAAACTCAGTGTGGAGATTCCGCCTGGTACTTTGAAAAGCATTCAAAAACAGGCTGCGCTGGAGTAGGATAAAGAAATGAAATATGCAGTTGTCATTGAAAAGGGCCCAGAAAGTTTTGGTGCTTATGTTCCTGATCTACCAGGTTGTATTGCCGTTGGCGAAACAAGAGCCGAAGGAGTCAAACTTATTCAGGAGGCTATCGAACTTCACCTGCAAGGGCTTCAGGAACAAGGCGAGTGTATTCCCCCACCCCTATCAACAGTTGAGATTGTCAGCGTCGCCGCATAACAAATCGTTCAAGTTCGTTCGGCTCGCGCTTTCACCGGACGCAGCTTCGATGCGCCGCTTAACTAAGACGTTATGTGTCTGGAGAGTTCATCACAATGTTGAGGCATCCAGTGATTATTGGAGTAATTTGTGTGCTACTTATTTTGGTGGGTATTGCATACGGATGGTCAGTGTCTTTTCCTTATGAGTACCAAATAAAAAAAACATTTTCGTTAAATCAAATGCTTCAGCTCAATGAACTAGCTACGGAACTTGAAAAGAGTACAGGGTTTGACGATTTTGTCTGTTGGCCTAAAACTGTGTGGGTCGAGAATCGACAAACTGGGTTGAAAATAGAGCTACAGGGTGCTGAACGAAATAAATTCTTAGCGCTATGCGACGGCGCAAAGATTGCAACTGGTTGGAAAGTAGAAAATGGTGTATTTTTTCCTCTAGAATCAGAAGAAAAACAGGGGAAGCAATTCCAAATTGGGTTGCAACGAACATTGAGACCAAAAGACCCAAAATGTTCTTATCAGCTAATCAAAAATGAAAGTGGTCAATGCTATATTCACATTCAAGAAGACTGGTCTATATATTATGTATGGGCACCATCCGTATGACACATAACAAAGCGTTTAAGTGCGTTCCGCCAGCAAGCTGGCTCCACCGGACAGCCACTCCGTGGCTGCCGCTTAACTAAGACGTTATGCAGCTATAAGAATTAGTCAATGAATTTCAAGATCGTTGGCAAAATCGAACAAGAGAGAACCTTCGCTGCAGGTAGTAAGATTAGGGAAATAGCCAGGCTGCGAAAAGTCTATGGTCAAGGGCGGTGGCGGAAGCGAAAGGGTATTGCAAAGATTCAGTTCCAGGATGGAACCATACGAACTGCGGAGGTACACTGGTACGAAGCAACAGGTATCGGCCGCAAGGAATATAAAATTAAGCACTTTGTGGATTAAGTTATGAAAGACTCAAAATTTGTCATTTGTATCGACAACTCAGATTATCCAGCTTCACTTGAGAAGCGAAAAATCTATGAGGTTCTTCCAGACAAAGATGCTGAGAAAATTGAGCACATTAGAGTGATAGACGAGTCGGGAGATGACTATTTATATCCTGCCTCGTGCTTTATCGATGCAAACCTCTCCAAAGAAACCCAAGATGCGGTTTCGAAAGCAGCATAACAGGGCGTTCAAGTTCGTTACGCCAGCAAGCTGGCTCCACCGGACGCCAAAACGGGCTTGCCGCTTAACTAAGACGTTAGGCGGCAAATGTGAGTGCATTGGCAACGTTCAACGACGAGGCTCTCGCGGTGATCCGGAGCGAAGTCGATCGGCTCAGGGGTGAGTTAACGTTCTCTCAGGCGCTCGCACTGCCTGAGGCGGAGGGCAAGGATATCGTTGTCGCCGGGAAAGAGGTCCAGCTCACCATCTTCCGGCAGACGGAACCTTCCTTTTTGAAGGGCGACGTTCTCGTTACTGTGCAGGTGGCGCGCTTTGGCCTTGGAGGCATCGTGTCATATCACACGGAGCGCGGGCTGGTCTTCTCGCCCAGTGAGGCGCCGCGCGAGGCCACCCAGATTGAATTGCAAAACTCTGGTGGGTAACGGATGCCGTCTCAACATACTTCAGCGCTCATACGCTCGCGAAGATTGCCGCCTAACAAATCGCTGGAGCGGACGCGTGAGGGGTAAAGTGCCAAGCTCATGCACCGGCGTGCGCGCCGCTCAGCTCAAACGTTATGTGTCAGGAAAGCGCAGTGTAATGACAGAACGCGGAACGAAAATCGTAATTTACGTGTTTGCCGTTGGGTCGGCTCTTTTTGTTCCCCTGTCTTCGTATATCAAAATTGGGGTACTCACACCAACAATGTATGCGGGGGTCACGTTAGTTATGGTCTATTTTGCTGCAAATCCCAGATTGCTCAACTCGTGTTAATGATCACCCATATAGCGCCATTCAAGGATCGCCTTAAAGGCGCCACCTGAAGATCGCCCTGATGGCGCCACCCGATGTTCGGGCTAATGGCGCCAGGGAAGGATCGCCCTAAAGGCGCCACTGGCGACCGGTTTTTAAGTTTCAGACATTCGTTCAATCGTCTACCTTGAGCATTTTTGCATGGAGGTAGGGTAAGCGCCACGTGAACGACGGTCTTGCTTAACCGGCCTTGATCTGATCTTTTTTCAGATCCCCCGGCAGCAATGCTTCGATGGCCTCAACAGTACCCGCCTTCGGCAGTTCAGTAAAGACATGACGCAGATAGGCATAAGGTTCCAGGCCATTGGCCTTGGCGCATTCGATCAGTGAGTACAGGTTGGCACTGGCTTTCACGCCCTTGACCGAGGCACAGAACAACCAGTTTTTTCTGCCCAGACGAAAGGGCCGGATGGCATTCTCCGCAAGATTGTTATCGATCTCCAGGCGGCCATCATCCAGATAACGGATCAACCGGTCCCATTCATTGTGCAGATAGTTCAGCGCCTGACCGGTGGCACTGGATGGCGCCACCTGTGGCAAGGCGTCATTCAGCCATTTACGTATCTCATCCAGGATGGGCCGGGCATGTTTCTGGCGCCGGGCATAACGTCTGGTGCGATCTTCAGCTTGCGCGCCTGCCTTTCAATCCGGTACAGCTTTCTGATCAGGGCCAGGCCCCGATGGGCTTTGCCACGTTTCTTGTTTTTGCCCTGCGCTTTGACCGCATCACTGAACTTGCGCCGTGCATGCGCCATGCAACCCACATGCGTCAAGGCCATTGGCCGCAACCACCGCGTTGTAGCCATCATAGCCATCGGTCTGCAGATAACCTTTAAAGCCTTCCAGCAAGCGTTTGGGTACCTCGGCACCACGACCCGGATCATAGTCATACAACACCACCGGCTCATCCGGCGGGCCACCGCGCTGTACCCAGATATAGGATTTTGATTGCGCCCGTTTGTCCGGCTCTTTGAGCACCTGTACCGGGGTCTCATCCATCTGCATAATGTCGTAGTCCAGCATCCGCTCACGCAACAGGTTGATCAGGGGCTGGATCAATATGCCCGACCTGGATCATCCAGTTCGCCAGCGTGGCACGCGGGGATATCCACACCGATACGCTGCAGGATGGTTTCCTGCCGGTACAGCGGCAAGGCATCCTGATACTTCGATACCGTGATATGCGCCAGCAAGCCCGGCGATGCCATGCACTTGGGGATCGGTTGTTTGGGTAAGGCTGCGGTTTTAATGCACTGGCCACACTTGCAGGCATACTGCTTGCGGATGTGGCGGATCACCTGGATTTTGGCCGGTATGATATCCAGCTGCTCAGAGGTCATCTCGCCGATCTCGGCCAGGCTGGCGCCATCATGCGGGCAGATGCGCTCTTCACCGCTCAGTTCGTGAACAACATCCACCCGTGGCAAGGTATCGGGAAGCTTCTTGCGCCCGCCTTTCTTGCGGCGTGTGCGCCGGTACGATGATCTTCGTCATCTTCCGGCTCGACTTCGGTGTCAGCTTCGGCTTCATCGAACAGGCGGTATTGATCCGGGGATATCTTCTCACTGCTGGCGGCATAGCGCCGTGGCCAGGGCCAGGTTCAGTTGTTCCTGGAGGGTGAGAACCTGGGCCTTGTACTTATTCTGTTCGCAGTTTTCGTTGTGCTGAGTTGCTGCAGTTGCGAGCTTTAAGCTGGTCAGCGACCAGTGACTTGAGTAAATCAACGTCATCCGGTAACTGTTTCAGGGCTTTTTCCATGCCCTGTATTATACCATAATAAGGGTATAAATACCTCTATAAAACAGTATGATAGTGCAATCTTTCATGCGCCTGCATGCGCAGGATATCGTGCCCATCGAGCAACCAGTTCAGCTGCTGGCCGGTCAGGGTGATGACCTCATCGAGTGCCTTGCGCGGCCATTTGAAGCGCGCCTGTCTCCAGGCACTTTTGCCACAGGCAAAAACCATTGCGTTCCCAGTACAGGACTTTCACCTTGTCACGCTTGCGGTTGCAGAACACGAACAGGTGTTCGGAGAATGGATCCAGTGCCAGGGTGCCTTCGACCAGCATAGCTCAAGCCTGCCGATGCCCTTACGGAAGTCGACGACATCCCGGCACACATAAACCACCGGCAGATCATTCGATGGTCGCCTCATTCAAGCGATGCTGACACGCTCAACACGGTGGTTAATGTGCGTGCATCCACCTCACCGGCAAAGGCCACCGATACACCGTTGGGCAAGCCGATCCGCCATTGACTGCTAGCCGCCGCATCCATCACCTGCACGCGTTGGAACCGGGCTGGCTGCGTGCGCCGGTAAAACACCTTTTTTAACCAGCACCTTCTTGCCGGCATACATGGCCCGGGCAGCAATACCCTGTTCCGCTGCATACTCAGCAATGCTCTTGCCGGAATCTTCACAGGCCTGGATGTGTTCCAGCCAATAACGCTGACGTTCCGTCAGCGCCGGAGATCATCTTTGCATTACGCTTTACTCCTGGTTTATTATGAGCATAGAGCGTGACCGGAATCAGATCAGGAAAACAGGGCGTGGTTTATGTGGCGCTTACGAGGTAGGCCCGTGAATCGGAGGTTTGAGATGTATCAATATCGTCACATTCTGGTGCGTATGCGTCTGGGTGAGTCTGACCGGCAGATCGATGCTGCTGGCCTGATGGGGCGGCGTACCGTTGCCAAATTGCGCAAGAAGGCACTTAAAGCTGGTTGGCTGGAGCCTGAACAGCCTCTGCCATCAGAGCAGGATTTACTCAAGGCACTGCACCAGCCCAAGTCCGCCAGGGCACGCGCACAATCTACCCTGGAGCCCCATCGCGAAGCCATTGAGGGCTGGGTTGAAGATGGCATCCGTGGCACCACCATTCATCAGGCACTGAAGCGCAAGTACGCTTTTACTGGCAGCTATTCCTGCGTTCGTCGCTTCATCCGTGGTCTTGCCGATACCAACCCAAAGGTGACGACCGTACTGGATTTTGCGCCCGGCGAGGCTGCCCAGGTCGACTTTGGTAAAGGCCCGGAGATCATCGATGTGTACACCGGTGAGGTGTTCAAGACCTGGTTCTTTGTCATGACCCTGGCCTGGAGCCGGCATCAATATGCCGAGCTGGTACGCGATCAGCTGGTCGAGACCTGGCTGGGTTGTCACCGCCGCTCGTTTGAGCATTTTAACGGGGTTCCAAGCCGGGTCATCATCGACAACCCGAAGTGCGCCATCACAAAAGCCTGCTACCACGACCCACAGGTACAACGCGCATACGCAGAGAGTGCCGAGGGCTATGGCTTCCTGATCAGCCCGTGTCCAGTGGCCGATCCAAAGAAAAAGGGACGTGTTGAATCGGGCGTAAAATACGTCAAGAATAACTTCGCGCCACTACGCAACTTCCGGGATCTTGCCGATGCCAACCAGCAGTTGCTGGCGTGGGTAATGAGCGAGGCCGGCAACCGTTGCCATGGCACCACCCGGGAAGCACCCCTCAAGCGCTTTGTCGAGACCGAGCAACACCTGTTACGGCCATTGCCGGATACACCGGTAGAGTGTGCCCGCTGGGCGCAGGCCAAACTGCATGGTGATTGCCATA